>ONIG01000006.1 GCA_900317855.1 uncultured Eubacteriales bacterium
TCATATTTTCTTGGCATAGCAATACCCCCTATGTAGTTCTTTTATTTTCCTACATAGGGGGTGTTTTGTCTATTGTCCGTTTTTACTGGTTCGGTTCATGTATTGGGAGCGCGGTTTTGCTTATGGTTTGCATGCGCCGCAGGGCGCATAGCCCGCGGCCTGCGCCTGTGCGGCGCTGTCAAAGGTCACGAGGTTCTCGTCCTTGATCTTGGCGGCGTACTGGCACGACGGCCGGTGGTATTTCTTCGCCTTGCGGCTGGCGACATAGGTCGCTTCCACCGTGTCGGGCGCGGGCGTCGGCTCCGGCGCGGCAGTCGGCTCCGGCGTTTCGGCTTCCGGTACCGGCGTGGCCTGAGGCGCGTCGCGCGCTGTCGTGATGACGACGGCGGCCGCCGGTGTCTGCGCCGCACGCACGGTGACAAAGCCGGCGTACCCCACGGTGACGGCGAGCACGAGCACCAGCTCCACGAACCACCACGTTTTCCACAGCCGCGCCGCGCGCGGCGCGTATTGCAGCGCGAGCAGCAGCGCGGCCGCCTCCAACGCCGCGATGCCCCAGCCGACCAGCCCGCAGGCAAGCAGGACAACGCTCCCGACCGCGCAGGCACAGCCCAGCAGCACCTTCCAGATGCGGCTCCATCCGATATGCATCCCGATTTCCCCCTCAAAGTAGCAAATGCGGATTTTCTTTCCTGTTTTTTCTCTCTATAAATTGTTTATTCTATCCGTTTCCACAAAAAAATCAAGTCCTAAATGAAAAAAGTCTTACCTTTTTGCAAATTTTGTGCTAAACTATTGATCAAGGGGCAGGGTTGCGGCCGCAATGCCGCCCTGCTTTGTTTGTTTTTGGTTTTGTTTGGCTGAGGAAAGGATATTCAGATGTACGAAATTGGTCAGTTGATCGTGTATGGCAACGAGGGTGTCTGCCGTGTGGAGGAGATCGGCACGCCGAAGATCTCCGGCGTGGACAAGCACCGGGACTACTATACGCTTGCCCCCATTTACCGTGAGGGCAAGGTGTTCACGCCCGTGGACAGCAAGGTGTTCATGCGGCCCGTGATCACGCGCGAGGAGGCGCTCGCGCTCATAGACCGCATCCCGCAGATGACCGCGGAAGTCTATGAAAGCGCTAACCTCCGCTTTCTCAACGAGCATTATCAGCAGTGCATCCAGAACTACACCTGCGCCGATCTCCTGCAGCTGATCAAGGACGTGCGCGCCAAGCGCCAGCAGATGACTGCGCGCGGCAAAAAGCTCGGCCTCGTCGACGAGCGCTATATGAAGCGCGCCGAGGAGATGCTTCACGGGGAGCTGGCCGTCGCGCTGGACATGACGCGCGAGCAGGTGCCGCAGTTCATTGCTGACACGCTCGGCGATGCCGGCGAGCCCGAGGCCGCCCTCGCCTGAATACAGACGCAGAATCCCGCCGGACACAGTATCCGGCGGGATTTTTTGCATTTTGCCCTTGACAGACGGGCAAACTGCGTGTATGCTACGGCTTGAATTCGGGATTCATTCCCGATTTGGAGGTGAAACCATGCGAAACAGTTATCACACGCAGCAGCGCTGTGCGCTGCTGGCGTTTTTGTCTGCGCACGCGGATGAACAGTTCACGGTCGAGCAGCTGCTTGCGGCCATGGGCGATGAGGCCCCCGGCCGCAGCACGGTCTACCGTGCGCTCGACCGCCTGGTCGAGGAGGGCACCGTGCGCCGCTTCGCGCCCGAGAGCGGCGGCAGCGCGGCCTATCAGGCCATGGACCCCAGCCACTGCGACGCGCACCTGCACCTCAAGTGCGTGGACTGCGGGCGGCTGATCCATCTGGACGAGGGCGTGTCCGATGCGCTGCAGTCGGACTTGCTGCGCGCGGCCGGCTTCACCGTCGACGGCCGCAGCACGACGATCTACGGCACGTGCGCCGCCTGCGGCAGAAAGCGTGACGGCCATGCGTAAGAGCCTGTGTGTGCTGCTGGCGGCAGTGCTGGCCGTGTCGGCGTTTTCGGGCTGCACCGTGCAGCAGAATCCGGACGCGGACGACGGCAAGCTCCACGTCGTCACGACGATCTTTGCACCCTATGATTTTGCACGCCAGGTCGGCGGGGATGATGTGTCGGTCACGATGCTGCTGCGCCCCGGCTGCGAGGTGCATTCCTATGAGCCGACGCCGAAGGACATCATCGCCATCCGCAATGCCGACGTGTTCATCTACGTCGGCGGCGAGTCGGACGCGTGGGTGAAGACCGTGCTTGACGGCGTCGATAACCCGAACCTGCGCGTCGTGACGCTCATGGACTGCGTGGAGCTGCTCGACGAGGAGACCGTCGAGGGCATGCAGACGGAAAAGCATGACCACGCGGATGCCGACGCGGAGCCGGACGAGCATGTCTGGACCTCGCCGCGCAACGCGGCGCGCATCTGCCGGAAGCTTGCCGATACGTTCGCTGCGGCGGACAGCGCGCACGCGGCGGCGTATGCGCAGCGGTGTGGGGACTATGTGGAGAAATTAAACCAGTTAGACGCAAAATTTCGTGACGTAGTGGAGCATGCTGCGCGGAAAACGATGGTTTTTGCTGATCGGTTCCCACTGCGGTACTTTGCCGATGCCTATGGTCTGGACTATTATGCCGCCTACCCCGGCTGCGCGGACGCAGCCGAGCCCTCGGCGGCCACGGTGGCGTTTCTGATCGACAAGGTGCGCGCGGAGGGCATTCCGGTCGTGTTCACGATAGAGCTCTCGAACGGCAAGCTCGCCGACACGATCTGCGAGGCCACGGGCGCGAAAAAACTGGAGTTTGCGACCTGTCACAACGTGACGGCGCAGGCATTTGCAGGCGGCGCGACGTACCTGCAGCTCATGGAGCGCAATGTGCAGGTGCTGCGGGAGGCATTGAACTAATTATGGCACTCATTACTTGTGAACACGTCTGCCTCGGCTACGACGGGCAGACGGTGCTGCGCGACGTGAACTTCACGGTCTCGCGCGGCGATCTGCTGTGCGTGGTCGGCGAAAACGGCTCCGGCAAGTCCACGCTCATCAAGGGCCTGCTCGGGCTCAAGGCACCGGAGCAGGGCAGCATCACGCTCGGCGACGGGCTCGTGCGCAATGAGATCGGCTATCTGCCGCAGCAGACGCAGCTCCAGCGCGACTTTCCCGCGAGCGTGGCGGAGGTCGTGCGCTCAGGCTGCATCAACCAGATGCACGGCCGCCCGTTTTACTCGCGGGCTGACCGCGCCCGTGCGCAGGAGAACATGGAGCGCATGGGCATCGAGGATCTGGCGCACCACAGCTATCAGGCGCTCTCCGGCGGCCAGCAGCAGCGCGTGCTGCTCGCGCGCGCCCTGTGCGCCACGCGCAAGCTCCTGCTGCTCGACGAACCGGTCACGGGGCTCGACCCCGTGGCGACGGGGGAACTGTATAACCTCATCAAGCTCGTGAACCTCTGCAATGACATCACGGTCATCATGGTCACGCACGACATTGACGCCGCTCTGCGCTACGCCACGCACGTGCTGCACCTGGGGCACCAGCAGCTCTTTTTCGGCACGGCGGCAGAGTACAAGCAGAGCGACGCCGCGCGCCGGTTCCTGGGAGGGCGGAAGCTATGAAAGTCATCGTTGAAATGCTGTCGTATCCGTTTCTTGTGCGCGCGCTCGTCGTGGGCGTGCTCGTGTCGCTGTGCGCGTCTCTGCTCGGCGTGTCGCTCGTGCTCAAGCGCTATTCCATGATCGGCGACGGGCTGAGCCATGTCGGTTTCGGCGCGCTCGCCATCGCCACGGCGCTCAATCTCGCGCCGCTGGCCGTGGCGGTGCCGGTCGTGGTCGTGGCGGCGTTTTTGCTGCTGCGCCTGTCGCAAAACGGTAAGCTCAAAGGCGACGCCGCGATCGCGCTGCTCTCGAGCAGTGCGCTGGCCATTGGCGTGATGACCGTGTCCATGACCAGCGGCATGAACACCGATGTGAATAACTACATGTTCGGCAGCATCCTGTCGCTGTCGTCGGCCGACCTGCGCCTGAGCCTGATTTTGTCGGCGGCGGTGCTGGCGCTGTTCGTGCTGTGCTATCCGCGCATTTTCGCCGTCACGTTCGACGAGACGTTTTCGCGCGCGACCGGCGTGCACACGCAGGCGTACAACATGCTGCTCGCGGTGCTCACGGCGGTCACGATCGTGCTGGGCATGCGCATGATGGGCGCGCTGCTCATCTCGAGCCTCATCATCTTCCCGGCGCTGACGGCCATGCGCGTGTTTGGCACGTTCCGCTCGGTCACGATCTGCGCGGCCGTGGTGTCGGTGGTGAATTTCCTGCTCGGCATGGTGCTGTCCTACGTGCTCGAGACACCGTCCGGCGCGAGCGTCGTGGTGGTCGACCTTGTGGTGTTCCTGCTCTTTTGCGGCGTGCAGCGCATTCAGTGCCGCGTGAAAAAATGAGAAACGAAGCGGCGGCTCCGACCGGAGCCGCCGCTTTTGCATATCTTATCTTCAGCACTGCATCTGTTTGAGCATCTCCTGGCGCAGGTGCGCGATGATGCGCTTTTCGAGCCGGCTGATGTAGCTCTGCGAGATGCCCAGCAGGTCTGCAACCTCTTTTTGCGTCGCCTCGCGCGCGCCGCCGATGCCGAAGCGCAGCAGAATGATCTGCCGGTCGCGCTCGCCGAGCGTTTCGATGGCGCGCAGGAGCATGGCGCGCTCCGCGTCGTCCTCGAGCGGGCGGCTCACGGCGTCGGCGTCCGTGCCGAGGATGTCCGAGAGCAGCAGCTCATTACCGTCCCAGTCGGTGTTGAGCGGCTCGTCGATGCTCACCTCCGTTTTCTGCGCGCTGCACTTGCGCAGGTACATGAGGATCTCGTTTTCAATGCAGCGTGAGGCATAGGTCGCGAGCTTGATGTTCTTGTCCGGCTTGAAGGTATGGATGGCCTTGATGAGGCCGATCGTGCCGATCGAGATCAGGTCCTCGATGTGGATGCCCGTGTTTTCAAACCGGCGCGCGATGTACACCACCAGCCGCAGGTTGTGCTCGATGAGCAGGGAAGCGGCCTCCTCGCTCCCGGCGGCGAGCGCCCGGATGGCCTGCTGCTCTGCCTCGCGGTCGAGCGGGGCGGGCATGGTGTCGCTCCCGCCGATGTAAAACAGCCCCGGCGCGCCGCCGCGCAGCCGCAGCCGCAGCGCCGCCCAGAGCGTATGCAGTCTTTCCAGTAGTCTTGGCACGAAAAACCCCTCCTCAGCTTTTTGGCGGCAGCACCATGGCAAATGCGCCGTCGGATGTGAGCGCCTGCGCGCTCAGCGCCAGCAGCATCGGCTCTGCCGCGCCGCCGATCCTCACGCTGTCCGGCCGGAACGCCGGCAGCAGCGCGCCGGCCACGCCCACCGCGCGGTACGGCAGCAGCACGACCCGGCCGGTGCACTCCGGCAGCGCACTGAGCGCTTCCAGCGTCTGCACCGCGTCGTCCGGCAGCGCGTGCAGCGCCGGAAACAGCGGCAGCACCGCCGCGCGCTCGACCACCGCCGCCGGCAGGCCGGACACCGGGTCGTGCAGGTCATTGCCGCTGTCGCGCAGGGCCTTGAGCGTCACGCTGCGCCCGGCGAGCATGACCGTCACGGTGCGCACCTCGCGGTCGGCGGCCTTTGCCCGCCGGCGGAACACGAGCGACACGGCCGCATAGCACGCGGCGAACGACAGCGCCAGCACCCGGCCCGACACCGTCACGAGCGCGCCGCTGCCCGGCGACACGCCTGCGAGCATACTCGCAGCGTACACCGTACCGCCGAACGCGGCCGACACGGCGAAGAACACCACCGTGCACCGCACGAGATGTGCCTCCCCGCCGAAGGCGATGAGCGCCATGGCCGCGCCGAGCGCGAGCTTCATCACACCGTTTGCCAGCCACCCGCAGCCGGGCAGGACCATGAGCGCCGCGTACAGCGCGCCGGTGAGCGCTGCGAGCGCGTACCGCCAGCGGCGCAGCACCACGCCGCATACGCGCGCAGAGGCCAGCACCAGGCAGTAATCGATCAGCAGATTCAGCCCGAACAGGCTGTCGAGATAGATGACGTCCATGTGGGTATCCTAGCACGCCGCGCGCGGGAAATTGCGCAAAAGCGGCCTGCCGGAAAACCTGACAGAAAGTCCATGCATCGCCGGGGCGGGAAATGCCGCAGAGCGTTGCTTTTGCGCGATCCGGCTGGTATAATGTTGCGTGATTTCGGAATTCGGCGCGCGGGCCGACCGCGCGCATCGTGACCCCTTCAGGAGGAAAATCATGAAAACGAACAAACGGTTTCTGGCGCTGTGTCTGGCGCTGCTGCTCGTGTGCGCGGCGCTGCCGGCGCCGGCGGTGCAGGGCGCGGATGTGCAGCCAGTGCTCTCGGCCGCGCTGGCGCAGCAGGCGGCGGCCGTCCCGTCGCCGGGCTACGGCGATGAGTGGACGGTGCTGGGCCTTGCCCGCGGCGGGTATTTCGCCGTGGACAGCGACTATTTCGCGCGCTACTATGCAGACGTTGCGTCCAAGGCGCCGGAGCTCACGGCAGCGTCCGGGCGCGACGGTGCGCTCAACGCCTACAAATCCACGGACAATTCGCGCGTCATCCTCGCGCTGTCCGCCATCGGGCGCGACGCGACGCAGGTCGGCGGCTGCGACCTTACCGCGCCATATGCCGACTTCGCCTGGGTACGTAATCAGGGCATCAACGGCCCGGTGTTTGCGCTGCTCGCGCTCGACAGCCGCAATTATCTGTCCGGCAGCGCGGTGCGCCGCCAGTGTGTGGACGCCATTCTGGCGGCGGAGCTCTCCGGCGGCGGCTGGGCGATGAGCGGTGCGGCGGCCGACCCGGACGTGACGGCCATGGTGCTGCAGGCGCTGGCGGCGTACCGCGGGGAGGCGGCCGTCGCAGCGGCCGTGTCGCGCGGCATTGACACGCTCTCGGCCATGCAGAGCAGCGACGGCGGCTTCACCTCGTGGGGCTCCGCCAACGCCGAGAGCGTCGCGCAGGTCATCGTGGCCTGCACGGCGCTGGGCATCGACCCGGACACGGACAGCCGCTTCGTCAAGGACGGCGGCTCGGCGGTCGATGCGCTGCTGACGTTTTATGATGCGGGCGCGGCCGCGTTCCGCCACAAGGCCTCCGGCGGCACGGACAGTCTCGCCACGGAGCAGGCGGTGTATGCGCTCGTGGCCGTCTCGCGGTTCCAGCGCGGGCAGAGCGGCCTCTATCAGGAGACGGACACGCCCACGGTCGAGACGCCTGCCGAGCCGGACGAACCGGTTGCGCGCGTGCTCTGCACGGCGGACGGCAGCGGCCTCATCCCGGCCGGATACCGCACGGTCGCCGTGTGCCTGCCGGACGTGACGGCGGACAGCACGGTCACGTTTTCCGACGGGACGCAGCTGCTCTACAGCCCCGTGCTCTCCGAGCGCAGCGACACGCCGACGTGGGTCTGGCTCTTTGCGCCGGACGTGACGGATGACGCGCTCAATGACACGGCAAACTATACCGTGACGGACGAAAAAGGCCCGGTGCTGACCGTCGGCGATGGGAATGCCGACGGCGTTATCAACGTGCAGGATGCGATCAATATCCGCACGGCCTGTGCCGGCAGCGCGGTCCCAGCGGCGGAGCGGCTGCTGACGATGGATGTGAATCTCGACGGCCGTGTCGACGCGCGGGATGTGCGCGCGCTGGCCGACGGCTTTGTGCACAACACGGCGCTGCCCACGGCGCAGGAGGACGGACAATGAAGACTTTCCTGACGAAAAAGAACATTGCCATCGTGCTTGCCGTGCTGCTGGTCGTGGTCGTTGTGGTGCTGTGCATCACGATGCGGCAAAAGAGCGTCGCGGACACCGACCCCACGCTCACGCTCACAAGCCAGAGCGCGGACGCTGATGGCGCGTGCACGGTCGATGTTGTGCTCTCCGGCCTGCCGGACGGCGCGCACTATGCGGCGGCGAGCCTCGCCGTGGCCTTTGACCCGACGCAGATCACATTTCTCGGCACGTCGGACGGGGACATCCCGCTCGTGATGGGCAGCCTCCCGGAGTGGGAGAGTGACCCGGAGCGTGCCAACGAGACCGGCAGCGCACGCGCTCTGTGCCTGCCGGAGGATGACGGCACACTCGCCACATCGACCGGCAGCGTGCTCGTGCGGCTGCGCTTTCAGCTCGCCGACGGTGTGACGGAGTCGGCGCTGACGGTGTCGGACGCCGTGCTGGCCGCCGCGGACGAATCAGAGAGCCTTGCCACGACGACGGCCACGCTCACGGTCGTGAACGGGACGGTGCAGCGTGGCTAAGCGGCGCGCGCTCAGTCTGCTGCTGTGCCTGCTGCTTTTGCTGTGCACGGCCTGCGGCGGGCAGGTGCAGGAGGATGACGGCGCGCTGCACTGCACGGTAACAATCGAGTGCAGCACGGTGCTGGAGCATATGGACGACCTGAAGCCCGGCAAGGCGGACATCGTCCCGCCTGACGGTGTGCTCCTGCCGGAGACGACCGTCTCCTTCTCGGAGGGGGACACGGTGTTCGATGTGCTGCAGCGGGTCTGCCGCGCGCAGGGCCTCCACATGGAGTCGACCTGGACGCCTGCATACAACAGCGCCTATATCGAGGGCATCGGCAACCTCTACGAATTTGACTGCGGCGAGCTGTCCGGCTGGATGTACAGTGTCAACGGTGTCTGGCCGGACTACGGCTGCAGCGGCTACACGCTGCACGACGGCGACACCGTCGTCTGGAGCTATACCTGCGACCTCGGGCGCGACGTCGGCGCCCAGCAAGGAGAACCATGAACGATTCCTTCTCGGCGCTGCACCCGGCGCTGACCTTTTGCTATTTTGCGGCCGTGCTGCTGCTGACGATGCTCGTGCTGCACCCGGTATTTCTGGCGCTGAGCCTGCTGGGCGCGCTGGGCTACTGTGCGGTGCTGCGCGGCTGGCGCAGCCTGGGGCGGACGCTCGGCTGGCTCGTGCCGTTTCTGGTGCTGATGGCGGCGCTCAACGCATTGTTCAACCATGCGGGCGTGACGATGCTGTTCTACCTGCCGAACGGCAACCCCGTCACGCGCGAGGCGCTGTGCTACGGCGCGGCCGCGGCGGCGATGTTCGCGGCCGTGATCCTGTGGTTCCAGTGCTGCAACGTTGTCATGACGGCGGAGAAATATCTGTACGTGTTCGGCAGCGCGCTGCCGGGCGTGTCGCTGCTGCTGAGCATGGCGCTGCGGTTCGTGCCGAAGTTTTCCGCGCACATCCGCGCCGTGCGCGCGGCGCAGGCGTCGCTCGGCTGCGGCACGCGCGAGGGCAATGCGTGGCAGCGGCTGAAAAATGGTGCGCGCATTTTGTCTGTCACCGTCTCGTGGGCGCTAGAGAGTGGCATCACGGCGGCGGACTCGATGAAGAGCCGGGGCTACGGCGCCGGCAGAAGAACCTATTTCGGCAATTACCATTTCACCCGGCGCGACGGTGTGCTCTGCGCCGTTTTTGCGCTCGCGCTTGCGGGCGTGTGCGCGGGCGTTGGCTGCGGCGCGCTGTATGTGCGCTACTATCCGTCGATCCGCATCGGCGGCGACGGTGCGCTCGGCGCGGTATGCATGGTGTGCTTTGCGCTGCTGTGCTTTCTGCCGCTGCTGCTCGATGGAAAGGAGGCACTGACATGGCGTCGTTTGCGCTCGAACATCTGACGTTTACCTATCCGGGCCAGACGCGCCCGGCGCTCGATGACCTCACGCTCACGGTCCCGGAGGGCGCGGTCACCGTCCTCTGCGGCGAGAGCGGCAGCGGCAAATCGACCCTCCTGCGCCAGCTCAAGACCTGCCTCACGCCGCACGGCACGGTCAGCGGCACGGTGCGCCTCGGGGACACGCCCTTAAAGGACATCCCGTTTGCTGAGCAGGCGCGGCGCATCGGTTTTGTGCTCCAGCACCCGGATGATCAGATCGTGACGGACAAGGTGTTCCACGAGCTGGCGTTCGGGCTCGAGAGCCTCGGCTGCGAGGAAAAAACCATGCGTCTGCGCGTCGCCGAGATGGCGAGCTACTTCGGCATTGCCGACTGGTTCGCGCGCGACGTGGGCGCGCTCTCCGGCGGCCAGAAGCAGATGCTCAACCTCGCGTCCGTCGTGGTCATGCGGCCGGACGTGCTCATTTTAGACGAGCCGACGAGCCAGCTCGACCCCATCGCGGCGAGTACTTTCCTGCACACGCTGCGCAAGCTCAACGAGGAGCTGGGGCTGACGATCCTGCTGTCCGAGCAGCGGCTGGAGGAGGCCGTGCCGCTGGCCGACCACCTCATCGTGCTCGAGCAGGGGCGGCTGCTGGCCGCCGGTGCGCCGCAGGAGGCGGCGGCCGCGGTGCGTGGTCATGCGATCTTTTCTGCCATGCCCACGGCGGCGCGCATTGCCGCCGCCCTCGGCGAGACGGAGCGTCTGCCGCTCACCGTGCGCGCGGGCAGAGCGTATCTGGGGCGCTTTTCTCCGCACCCGATGCCGGACGCAGCGCCCGCGCCCGTGGGCACGCCCCCGGTGCTCACCGTGCGCGACGGCTGGTTTCGCTACGCGCAAGGCAGCGCGGACGTGCTGCGCAATTTCTCGCTCGCGCTGCGCCCGGGTGAGCTCTACGCGCTCACCGGCAGCAACGGCAGCGGCAAGACAACGGCGCTCGGCGTGCTCTCCGGGCGGCTGCGGCTCTACCGCGGCAGCGTGTACCTCAATGGGAAGCGGCAGCGCGCGCTCCAGCCTCTGCGCGACGGCATCGCCGCCGTGCCGCAGGACCCGCGCACGCTCTTCGCGGCCGACACGGTGCGCGCCGATCTCGCTTCGCTTGGCAGGGACGCCGCGCTGGTGGACACGGTCGTGCGGCAGATGGCGCTCGCGCCGCTGCTCGACCGGCACCCCTTTGACCTCTCCGGCGGCGAGCAGCAGCGCGCTGCGCTGGCGAAGGTGCTGCTCATGCAGCCGCGCGTGCTGCTGCTCGACGAGCCGACGAAGGGCATGGATGGCGCGTTCAAGGCTGACTTCGGCGCGCTTTTGCGCGCGCTCTGCGCGCAGGGCGCGGCCGTGTGCATCGTGAGCCACGATGTGGAGTTCTGCGCGCAGTACGCCGACCGCTGCGGCCTGCTCTTTCGCGGCGAGGTCGTGACGGAAAACGCCGCGCGTGCATTTTTCTCCGGCAATTATTTTTACACCACGGCGGCCGCGCGCATCGCGCGCACCGCTGCGCCCGGCGCGGTACTGTGCGGGGAGGTCGTGCAATGTCTCACCGATTGACGCGGCGCACCTGGGCCGCGCTCGGCATCCTGCTCGTTGCGATCCCGGCGCTGATGGCGGTGTTCGTATGCGTGTGGGACGAGCGGAAGTACTACCTCACGTCGCTGCTGCTCGTGGGGCTGATGTTTGTGCCGTTCGTGCTGCGGTTTGAAGGCCGCAGGCCGCAGGCGCGCGAGCTCGTGCTGCTCGCGACGATGACGGCGCTGGCCGTGGCCGGGCGCGCGGTGTTTTACTGGCTGCCGCAGTGCAAGCCTGTGTGCGCGATCGTGATCCTCACGGCCGTGGCCTTCACGCCGGAGGCAGGCTTCGTCACCGGCGCGGCGGCGGGCCTGATCTCGAACTTTTTCTTCGGGCAGGGGCCGTGGACGCCGTGGCAGATGCTCGGCTTCGGGCTCGTGGGCTTTCTCGGCGGCGTGCTGTTTGCCGGGCGGAAGGTGCGGCTCGTGCCGCTGCTGCTCTACGGCTTTTTCTCGGTGCTCATCGTCTACGGCGTGCTGCTCGATACGGCGAGCATGCTCATGTACAACGCCGTGCCCTCGTGGCAGCTGTGGCTGGCGACCTGCGCGTCGGGATTTGTGTTCAACCTCATCCACGCGGGCGCGACGGCCGTGTTCCTGCTCCTGCTGTATAAGCCCCTGCTCACCAAGCTCGCGCGCGTGAAAGAAAAGTACGGACTTCTGGAATGAAAAAACTCCGCATCCAATCGGATGCGGAGATTTTTGTGTGCATTTCATGCCTGCTGCCAGAGCAGGCGGTTATCGTCAAAGACGGCGCAGAGCCTGCCGCTGTCTTTGAGCCACGCGAGGTAGGAGCGCACCGTGCTGCCGACGAGCACGTACTGCTCGAAGTTCATCACGAGGTCGAAGCGCCGAAACAGCTGCTGCAAGACCGCCTCGAACGTCTGCGGAGCGCGGCAGAGCTCCGTGATGATGTCCGCGATCTCGAGCACCTTGTCGATGTTGTACTGTGCGAGCGGGGCAATGTCCTCCGTGGCCGCGGCGTGCGCGGGTACGAAGGCGCGCCCAGAGAGCGTTTTGACCATTTCGAGCGTGTTCAGGTAGGCAGCCACATCGTAAAGGAAGCCAATCTGGTACTTTTCCAGTGTCTCGCGGCTCGACAGACAGTCGGCCAGATACACCACGTCGTCCGGCGTGCGAAAGCCCACCATGTCAAAAAAGTGCCCCGGCAGCTGCAGCAGTTCAAACCCCTCCGGCAGGCACGCCGGGGTCAGCTCCTGCGCGTCGCTGGGCTTGGCCATGAGGAATTTGTGCTGCAGCTCCTTCGGCGGATAGCCGCCGTAGAGAAACGACGGCTCGAGCACCGGGTGGCGCGTGAAGTCACTCTCGATGCCGGGGGCATAGATCCTGCAGCCGGTCTGGTTTTGCAGGTACTGGTTGCCGCCGATGTGGTCGGCGTTGGAGTGCGTGTTGTAGATGGCGGTCAGGCGCCAGCCGTTGGCGTCGAGGATCTGGCGCACCTTGCGCCCGGCCTCCTTGTCGTTGCCGCTGTCGATGAGGCAGACGTCGGTGTCGTTCAGGCGCACGAGGCCGATCTTGGCCGGGCTCTGGATGTAGTAGCTGTTTCCGGCCACCTGGGTCAGTTCATACATGGTGCTTTCCTCCTTTATCAGACGGTGTGCCTGCGGATGAGCGGCTCCACCTGCGCTGCCAGCTGCGCGAGCGCGCCCGGCTCGAACGGGGAGCGGAAGCCCGCCTCGGCCAGCAGGTCCGTCCAGAGCTTTTCGCCGCCCTGCTGCGACAGGTGCAGGTAGCGGGCGAACGCGCCGTCATAATCGTCCTGCGACGCGAGCAGGAACTGAAACGCCGCCGTCTGCGCCAGACAGTAGTCGATGTAGTAAAACGGCGTCTCGTAGATGTGCATCTGGTACTGCCAGCGGGTGCCGCGCTCGAGATACGGGATGCCGCTCTGGTCGATATACGGGCGGTATTTCGCCTCCAGCTCCAGCCAGACGGCGTTGCGTTCGGCCGGGGTGAGGTCGGGCTCGGCGTAGACGCGGTGCTGGAATTCGTCCACCATCGTGCCGTAGGGCAGGAAGCTGAGCGCATCGAGCGCGTGCTGGAAGCGGTAGCGCTCCGCGTCGCCCGCCTTCGGGAAGAAGGCGTCGAGATACGGCCAGGCGAAAAACTCCATGCTCATCGAGTGCGTTTCGGCGGTCTCCATGCCGCCGCAGCCGAGCTCGAGCGCGAAGCGGTTGTCCGCGATCAGGTAGGCGTTGAGCGCATGGCCGGCCTCGTGCGTCACGACGTCCATGTCGCCGGACGTGCCGTTGAAGTTTGCGAGGATGAACGGCTGCCGGAACTTCGGAAACTCCGTGCAGTAGCCGCCGCCCCATTTGTTCGGGCGGGACTCGACGTCGAAGGCCTCATTTTCGCACATCATGCGGAAAAATGCGCCCGGCACGTCGCCCATGGCGTCGTACATCTTCTGCGCAGCGGCGAAGAGTTCGTCCTTGCCGCAGGGCGTTGGGTCGCCGCCGGGGGTGAAAAATTCGTTGTCGTAGAGCCGGAACGTGTCGATGCCGAGACGCTTCGCGTTTTCCAGCCGCAGCCGGGACACGACCGGCACGATGTCGCGCACGATGTTCTCGCGGAAGGTCTGCACGGCCTGCGCGTCGTAGCACATGCGCTCCATGCGGCAGTAGCCAAGCTCGATGAAGTTTTCATAGCCCATCTTTTTGGCCATCCGGTCGCGCACGTGTACGAGCCGGTCGAAAATATCATCCAGCTGCGCGCTGTGCGCTTCCAGCGTTGTGCCGAGGGCCTCGTAGCATTCCCTGCGCGTGGCGCGGTCGGCGCTGCGGGCGTATTTCATCAGCATCGGCCGCGGCAGCTGCTCGCCCCGGAAGGGGAAGAGCATGCCCGCCATGAGCTGTGCGTATTCGCTGACGATCTTGTTTTCCTCGACCATGTCGTCGATGATCTCCGGCGACATGCTCCGCCGCTGCAGCTCCATGCTGCGCAGCAGGATCGGCGAGAGCGCCGTCTCGAGTTCTTTCCGGAACGGGCTGTCGAGCACGGCGGAGGTGTACTGCAGCGCGAGATTTTCGACCTCCGGGCCGATCTCGTCATAGTAGTCCTTTTCCGCCAGATAAAACGGGTCGACGGTGTTGATCGTGTAGCGCATGTACGACAGCGACTGCGCTGTGGCGTACTCCGTCGTGAGCGAGAGATATTCCGCTCGCGCGGCAAGAATTTCCTCCACGCTCTGCGCGGCCTTTACGCGCTCGATCACGCGCTGCAGCCCTTTGGCCATTTCCTCGCGCGTCACGCGCCGGTAGGGGAGTTCGGATACTTTCATGCTTGCTCCTTTCCAAGTTCCGCGGCCTCGGGGTCCGTGCGCAGCGTCTGCCGGGCGAAGGCGAGAAACCGCTTCGCCGCCGGGGACAGCTCCTCCGGCGCGGGTGCGGCGATGCCGATCTCGGCATACTGCGGCGGATCGACCGGGAGGATCACGATGCCGGTCGTGTCCCAGCCGCGGGTGATGAGTTGATTGTTCAGGCTCACGCCGAGACCGGCCTGCACCATGGCAAAGGTGGCGCGGCTGTCCACGGACGTGTAGCGGACGTTCGGCGTGATGCCTGCTCGGGCGAACACGCGCGCGTTGTCCGTGTCCTGGTGCATATAGGTCGCGATGGTCGGCTCGGTCGCAAATGCCGCGAGCGGGAACGCCTTTCCCCCGGCCAGCGGATGCTCCGGCGGCAGCCACGCGACCATGGGGTCGGCGTACAGCGGGATCCAGTCAAAGTCGCCCTCGCGGAAGCTCGTGATGCAGAAGTCAGCCGTGTGCTCGCTCACGGCGCGCGTGAGCTGGCTGCTGTTGCCCTGCAGGACCTGCACCTCAATGCCGGGGTAGACCTCGCAGAAGCGGGCGATGCAGCGGCTGAGCCAGCCGTAGTACGCCCCGTAGACGCAGCCGACGGCGATGGTGCCGGTCTCGACGCCGCGGATCTCGTCCGCCTGCGCGTCGAGCAGGGCACTCCAGTGCGTCAGCTCCCGCAGCGTCGGCAGCAGTGTTTGGCAGGCGCGCGTCGGCTGCACGCCGCTGTGCGAGCGGCTCAGCAGCGGGAAGCCCAGCTCCTGCTCGAGCGCCGCCATCATCCGGCTCAGGCCGGAGGGGGTGTAGTCCAGTTTTTCCGCCGCCGCCGAGAGGCTCCCGGCCTCGAGCACGGCCAGCAGTGCGCGGCATTTTTCCGTGTCCATAAGCTGCCTCCGTTCTTGCGTAGTACGCAAGGAACCATTGAAACATTGTCTCTTTACGCAATGATATAACCGTGGTATCGTTTCGTCAAGATATTTTCGGGAGGAATACGGATGAAGACCCGGACCATGACGCGCACACAGGCGGAGCTGCTGCTGGCAGCGGTCATCATTGCGCGCAGCACATCGTATGTGCTTACAAAAGTCGGCTTGCAGGACATGGGCAAATTCACGCTGCTGGCGGTGCGGTTTTTGCTGGCGTTTGCGTTTCTGGCCGTGCTGTTCTGGCGGCGGCTGCTGCAGATCGACCGGCGCACGCTGCTGAGCGGTCTTGCCATGGGCGGCATTTACTTTTGCGTCATGACGGCGGAGCTCACGGCGCTGAAAACGGTGGAGACCTCCACCGTGTCGTTCGTGACGAATACGGCCGTCGTCATCGTGCCGCTCGTTCAGGCGGTGCTCAGCCGCCGGTGGCCGGAGCACCGTGTGCTGCTCGGCGCGCTGGCGTGTCTGCTGGGCGTGGCACTGCTGACGCTGCGCAACGGCCTTGCGCTCACGCCGGGCGTTGGGTACTGTATTCTGGAGGCGTTTTTGTATTCGGCGGCCATTCTCGTGACCGACCGGCTCACGCACGCCGGAGCGGCCCCCCTGCTGTCCGGCGTGGTGCAGGTGGGCTTTCTGGGCGTGCTGGCGCTCATCGCATCGTTTCTGTTTGAGACGCCGCACCTGCCAGGCAGCGGCACGGAGTGGCTGGCCGTGCTGGCGCTGGCGCTCGTGTGCAGCGGCTTTGGCTTCACGCTCCAGCCGGTCGCGCAGAGCGGGACAACGGCGGACCACGCGGCGCTGTTTTGCGCGCTCAATCCCTTCGTTGCGGCAACGCTGGGCGCGGTGTGCTTTCATGAGCACTTCGGCCTCGCGGGCCTGCTCGGCGGCGCGCTGATTTTAGCTGGGATCCTGGCGTCCTGTTGGCCGCAGAAAACCGGCGGATGAAAAACAGAAAATGCCCCGGATGCATTGGCATCCGGGGCATTTTCACACTTATTCGTTCTGCGCCTGATAGGCACGCACGTAGGTCACGAGCGTGTCAACGGTTTTCTCGATGCCGAGCTTGCCGCTGTTGACGACGAGGTCATACCCGCGCGCGTCGCCCCATTTCGTGTCGCAGTAGTAGTTGTGGTAGGCTTTGCGGTCGCGGTCGACGCGGCGCATTTCCAGCGCCGCCTGATCGGCCGTGAGGGACTTTTCCTCCATGAGCCGCTGGCGCTTCTGGTCAGGTTTTCCGGCGATGAACAGGTGCACGGCGTTCGGGTTGCTGCGCAGCAAAAAATCCGAGCAGCGGCCGAGCACGACGAACGACTCGCCGCTGTCTGCCAGCTTCTGAATGTAATCGAACGTCTCGTGTGCGAGTGCATCCTCCGGCGCGTTGAAGTTCTCGCCGATGCGGCGCGACCACAGCAGGTGCACGGGCTTTTCGTCATAGCGCGCGGCGTCCTCGGCGCTAAAGACGCTGTCGAGCAGCAGCTCCTTATCATAAAACGCGATGCCGAGCTGTTTGGCGATCTGTTCGGCGATGTACTTGCCGCCGCTGCCGTGTTCACGGCCGACGGTCACGATGATTTGCTTCATGATGCGTTACCGCCTTTCTGTTGTAAAATTACAGGTATCTCAGGAACAGGCATCCCAGCGAGACCGCAACGACCAGCACGGTGGCCGGAACGCAGTATTTGCAGTATTTTCCCCAGCTGATGGGGTGGCCGCTCTTGGCCGACACGGATGTGGCCACGACGTTGGCCGACGCGCCGATGGGCGTGGCGTTGCCGCCGAGGTCGGTGCCGAGCGACAGTGCCCAGGCGAGCACGGACAGATCCATGCCCTGCGTCGCCGCGATGGACTGCACGACCGGGACCATGGTGGCCGCGAACGGGATGTTGTCAATCAGCGCGCTGCACACGGCCGACAGCAGCAGAATGATGAGGATGACGACCTTGATGCTGCCGCCGCTGATGGTCGAGATGAACTGCGCGATGAGCTTGAGCACGCCGGTCTGCTCCAGACCCGCGACGGAGATGAACAGGCCGATGAAAAACAGCAGCGTCTTGTAGTCCACACCGCGGATGACTTCCTTCACCGCAGCGCCGCCGTTGGTAAACACGGTCACCAGCAGCGTCAGGCACGCGACGATGACGCCGATGCACGCGACGGTCAGGCCGGTCTGCGCGTGCGTCACGAGCAGCGCGACTGCGATGAGAAACACGATCACGTCCGCGACGAACGCCTTGCGGTTGGCGATGGCGGTCGCCGGAGCGGGGCAGACAGCGTCGGCTGGGCGGGCTGTCTCGCTCGCCTTGAGCGGCTTGCGGAAGCACAGCCAGAAGAAGATCAGCACGAACACAAAGCTGATGCCGACGATGACGCCGGTGTTTTCAATGAAGTCCGTGAAGGTAAAGCCGAGCGCGGTGCCGATGATGATGTTGGGGGGATCGCCGCACATGGTGGCGGCGCCGCCGAGGTTGGCGCAGAAGACCTCCGACAGGATCATTGGAACGGGGTCAAAGCGCAGGATCTGCGCCAGCTCCAGCGTGACGGTCGCGAGAAACAGTACGACCGTGATGCTGTCGATGAACATGGCCAGAAACGCGGACATGGCCATGAAGCACAGCAGCAGCGGCACGACGTGGTAGTGCGCGAGCTTTGCCAGCGACAGGCACAGCCAGCGGAAGAAGCCGGATTTGCCGAGGCCCTCGACCATAATCATCATACCGGTGATGAAGAAGATGGTCGACCAGTTGACGCCGGAGCTGGCGCTCTCCGAGGCGCCGTACCAGAAGCCGGCGCGGAAGATGGCGCCGAGATTCAGGGCATTTTTGATCGCGTCCCAGCTGTGCATGCAGACGCCGAACACGACCACGAGCACGAGGGCCGCGCTGCCAAGCGTGACATACTGGCGCTCGAATTTGTCCATGATGATGAGCGCGAACATGCCGACGAAGATGACAGCCGCAAGGATTTGAGCAGTCATAGAAAAAACCTTCTTTCTTGAAATTTGCGGGGGGTGCCGACGCAGAGGCATCGAAGAAAGAGGGTTGCTTCGCGGTGGTGTCCTTCCCCAACAGGAGAGGAATTCTAGCGCGCTCGGGGATAAAAATCAAGGGTTTTTTGCAAATCTGAGCGTGTTCTTATCAGACTTTCAAATACTTGATATTACAGGCATTTATAGGCGATGATCGTCGCGCCGCCCTTGCCCTCATAGCGCTTGATCTGGTACTTGTTGGGGAAGGCGGCCAGCAGCTCCGGCAGCTTGCTGTAGCCGTAGGCGCGCACGTTGAAATCGGGCTTCACGCGCTTGATGTACAGCCCCGAGGAGCTGACGTTGACAAAGCCGTCGGCGTCCTGATATTTCTCGGACGCGATGTGCAGCAGGTTGTGGATCTCGCGGATGTCGGGTTTTTTCGGTTCCGGCTCCGGTTCGGGTTCCGGCGTCGGTTCCGGTTCGGGTTCGGTGGCCGGGGCGGACTCAGCCGCGGATTTTTTCGTGCTGCGTGTGGCCTTTTTCGTCTTGCGGGCGGGCTTTTTGGCCGCGGGCTCCGCGGCGTGCTCGGCGGCTGCGGGCTTCTCGTCCGCCTTGGACAGGTAATCGATGAGGATAAAGTCGTCGCACGCGTTTTTGAACGACTCCGGCGTTGTCGTCACGCCGGCGCCGATGATATACAGGCCTGACTCGCGCAGGCGGATGGCCAGCGGCGTAAAGTCGCTGTCGCTCGACACGAGCACGAGCGCGTCGTACATATTGTTGTGCAGCAGATCCATGGCCCCGATGACCATGGCGATGTCAGTCGTGTTTTTGCCGGTGACGTAGTCAAACTGCTGCTCGGCGCGGATGGCGAGGCGCTTGAGCTCCGGCTCCCAGTTTTTCAGCGAGTCCTTGCGCCAGTTGCCGTAGGCCTTTTTCACGACGATGCGGCCGTAGGTCGACACCTCGTGCAGCACGGCCTCCAGCTTGGACAGCTGCGTGTTGTCGGCGTCGATGAGCACGGCAATTTTCTGGAAATTTTCCATAGATGTTACTCCTGAACCGCCCGGCGGGCGGTGATTTTTCTCCATTATAACGTTTTTGCGCGCAAAATGCAACGAAAGCGGGGCGTAACCCCCGCTTTCGCTTCCTGTTCATGCGCCCTCGCCCGCAGTCGCCGGGCACTGGCGGCCGTTGGGGTCGATGCTCGTGTCGCCGGGGAGGATCATCTGTGAGATCGGGATGATGGAATACCCGTCGGCGATGAGCGCCTCAATGATGCCGGCCAGCGCCTCCGGCGTGTGCTCGGCCGCGTTGTGGAACAGCACGATGCTGCCCGGCTGCACGCGCGTGAGCACGCGCGAGGTGATCTCGTCGCTGCTCAGCCCCTTCCAGTCGAGCGAATCGACGTCCCACTGGATGACGTGCATGCCCAGACCGTTGATGGTGCTCACGACCGTGTCGTTGTACTCCCCGTAGGGGCAGCGAAACAGCGTCGGCCGCGTTCCGGTGACGGCTTCGATTTTATCGGCGCAGGTGTTGACCTCCGTCTGGATCTGCTCGGCGCTCAGCTGCGCCATGTGCGGGTGCGTGGACGAGTGGTTCATGACCTCGTTGCCCGCATCCGCAAGCGCCTTGACCGACTCCGGATATTTGTCCACCCATTCGCCCACGACGAAGAACGTCGCGTGGACGTTGTACTTGTTGAGAATGTCGATGAGCATCTGCGTATCCTCGTTGCCCCAGGCTGCGTCGAACGACAGGCTCACGACGCGGTCGTCGCGCTGCACGCAGTAGATGGGCAGCACGCGCTTGGCCGCGCTCACGCCCACGATTGCGGGACTGTTGACCGCCCAGAACATGAGCGCGATGGCCAGCACCATCGCGCACACACTCAGCAGTTTCCGGTGTTTTCTGACGGCTTGCCGCACTTTGTACATTGCACCACCTCCGGCTTTCTGCCTTCATCCTATGAGCAGGATGGACGCGGTATGCGCCGGTTGGTTTACATAACCACACCCTACGTGCAGAAAAACGCCCGCACATGGTTTTATGTGCGGGCATAAACACTCAAAACAGGCCGGTGATGCGACCGTCGTCATCGACGTCGATGTTTTCGGCGGCCGGGACTCTCGGCAGGCCGGGCATCGTGAGTACGTCGCCCGTGAGCGCGACGAGAAAGCCCGCCCCGGCGGACACGGTCACGCTGCGCACGGTCACGGTGAAGCCCTCGGGCGCGCCGAGCAGCGCCGGGTCGTCCGACAGGCTCGCCTGCGTCTTGGCGATGCACACCGGCAGGCCGCCGAAGCCGAGCGCCTCCAGCTCGCGGAGCTGTTTGCGCGCGGCGGGCAGGATCTCCGCGTCCGCTCCGCCGTAGACCCGGCGCACGACGGCACCGATCTTTTCCTCGACCGGCGCGTCGAGCTCATAGGCAAAGCGGAAGTGGTTATCACATTCGCACAGGCGCACGACCTCGCGCGCGAGCGCCTCGCCGCCGCGGCCGCCGTCGGCCCAGACGGTGGACAGCACGACGCGGACACCCAGCTGCCCGCACAGCTCCGTCAGCAGTGCGATTTCGCGGTCGGTGTCGGTGGGGAAGCGATTGATGGCCACGACGCACGGCAGACCGAACGTGTCGCGGATGCAGCGCACGTGGTGCAGCAGGTTCGGCACGCCGCGGCGCAGTGCGTCGAGGTTCTCCGTGCCGAGTTCGTTCAGCGCCAGACCGCCGTGCATTTTCAGCGCGCGCACCGTCGCCACCACGACGGCGGCGTCCGGCCGCAGCCCGGCGAGCCGGCACTTGATGTCCAGAAACTTCTCCGCGCCGAGGTCGGCGCCGAAGCCGGCCTCCGTCACGGCGTAGTCGCAGCGGTGCATGGCCATGCGTGTGGCGAGCACGCTGTTGCACCCGTGCGCGATGTTGGCAAACGGCCCGCCGTGTACGAACGCCGGCGTGCCCTCGAGCGTCTGCACGAGGTTGGGCTTGAGCGCGTCGCGCAGCAGCGCCGCCATCGCGCCCACGGCCTTGAGGTCGCGCGCCGTGACGGGCCGGCCGTCATACGTGTAGCCCACGATGATGCGGCCCAGCCGCGCCTTCAGATCGGCCATGGACTCGGCCAGGCAGAGCACCGCCATGATCTCGCTGGCGACCGTGATGTCGAACCCGTCCTCACGCGGCACGCCGTTGGCCCTGCCGCCGAGCCCGTCGACGATGCAGCGCAGCTGCCGGTCGTTCATGTCCACACAGCGCCGCCACGTGATGCGCCGCGGGTCGATGCCGAGGGCGTTGCCCTGCTGGACATGGTTGTCGAGCATGGCGGCGAGCAGGTTGTTCGCCGCGCCGATGGCGTGAAAGTCGCCGGTGAAGTGCAGGTCGATGTCCTCCATCGGCACGACCTGCGCATAGCCGCCGCCGGTCGCGCCGCCCTTGCGCCCGAACACCGGGCCGAGCGACGGCTCGCGCAGCGCGACGGCCGCGTCCTTCCCGATGCGGCGCAGCGCGTCGGCCAGGCCGATGGTCGTGGTCGTCTTGCCCTCGCCGGCGGGCGTGGGCGTGATGGCCGTGACGAGAACCAACTTTCCCTTTCCGCGCGGCGGCTGCCCGAGTACGGACAGCGCCACCTTCGCCTTATAGCGGCCATACGGCTCTATATCAGCATCGTCGATGCCGACGGTGCGTGCAATGTCACAGATCGGCTGCATCGTGCAGCTCTGGGCGATCTCCAGATCGCTTCGATATTCCATGAAACCCCTCCTTCGGATGCGTGTATCTTTTATCATACCTGACGGCGGCGGGTTTGTAAAGCTTGACGCGGGGTGGATTTTCCGCTATCATGGGCCGGATAATGAGGTGATGACCATGCAGTATCTCTGCGCGCCGATGGAGGGCGTGACCGGCGACCTGTTCCGGCAGGCGCAGCGGCAGACATTCCCCGCGGCGGACAGCTACTATACGCCGTTTCTCTCGCCGACGGCGAACCGCACGTTTTCTCCGCGCGAGCTGCGCGAGATCGAGCCTGCGCACAACGCGGGCATCCACGTCGTGCCGCAGCTCATGGGCCACTGCGCCGAGGATTTTCTCTGGATGGCGGGGCGGCTTGCCGACATGGGCTACGACGAGGTGAATTTCAACCTCGGCTGCCCGTCCAACACCGTTACGGCGAAGAAAAAGGGCGCGGGTCTGCTCACGGAGCCGGATCTGCTGCGGCGGTTTTTCGACGCCGTGTTTGCGGCCTGCCCGCTGCCGGTATCGGTCAAGACGCGGCTCGGCAAGGCAACGGCGGAGACATTTCCCGCGCTGCTGGAGCTGTATAATGACTACCCGATCCGCGAGCTGATCGTGCACCCGCGCGTGCAGGCCGACCAGTATCACGGGCACCCGGATCTCGACATGTTCGCCTACGCGCTCGCGCACAGCCGCGCCCCGGTGTGCTACAACGGCGACCTGTTCGATGCCCCGGCCGTGCGCGCGTTTCAGGCGCGGTTCCCGACGGTGGAGCGCATCATGCTCGGCCGCGGGCTGGCCGCCAACCCCGGTCTCATCGGTCAGCTGCGCACCGGCACCGTGCCGACGGCGGCGCAGTTTCAGGCGTTTCATGACCGGCTCTATGCTGAAACGCGCGCGCGCATCCCCGACCGGCGCGCGCTGCTGTTTCGCATGAAGGAGGCGTGGCGCTATCTTGGCTGCAGCTTTGCGGACGCGGAGCGGCCGCTGCGCCGCATCCGCAAGGCGCAGGACCTTGCCGAGTATGAGAGCGCGGTGCGCCAGCTTTTCGCGTCCTGCCCGGTGCGGGAGGATGCGGGCTATTTTGTCTGACGGCCGAAAAAAACACCCCCTCCGCAGGAATACGACCTGCGGAGGGGGTTCACTTATGGAAGTCCGTGGTATACCGGCGCGCTTCAGGGCATCGGGCAGCCGAGGGGCGTGATGTTGTCCGGCGTGATGTACTTCGTGGGCAGGGTGATCTCCGTTGCACCGTTGAGGTACGACTGCCGCCAGGCTTCGTATTCCCGTCCGTCCACTCTCTGCGCGTTGGCCTCGTCACCGAAGGTGGGGATCTCTTCGCCGGAGTAGAGGAAGTAGATGAGACCGTCCCCGTCCTGATCCAGATCGTCGGGGAAGGGTTCACCGCCGCCGTAATATGTGCTCATATAACTCTTGTCCCAGCCGTCCACGGCGCCGAAGTGACGGTAGCTGTCGGTCTTGGCGTCATAGGTGTATACGTTGTACGGCCAGATGCGGCCGCCCAGGCCCTGATTGTGCGACCAGCTTGCTTCCACGGCGCCGTTGCTGTAAAAGCGCGTGTCAACAAATTCGGACAGCTCTTCATGGAGCTTTCCGTTGTCGTAGCCGTAAATGAGGCACATCTTGCTGGCCATCGCAGCGTGCGCGCTCCACTGAACGATCAGCTCCTCGCGGCCGTCGTGATCCACATCATAGATAGCGAAGGTGTTTTCTTCCGCCTGCTGTGTGCTGCTATAGTCCAGCTTGGAGTTGTCCGGGAGGATGCCGTAGAGGTAAATGTCCCACAGCGCGGCGCCGTATGCCTTGTTCTGCGCCGCCGTGTCGGCGGCCGCTGCGTTGTCGGTGCTTGTCACTTTGTCCACGGTTTTTCCCTCGGATTTTCCGGTGTCGGAGGCGGCTTGGCCGCACCCGGCGAGTCCTGCCAGCATGGCAATGCACAGAAGCAGGCAGCTTAGTTTTCTCCACATATCGTGTTTTCTCCCTTCCCAAAGATGTTGTCCGAAACAGATCTATGGTTTGAGTGTAACCGGAAACAGGGGAATTGTCAATCCTTGTATAAGAAACAGCCCCGCGGCGGGAATGTAGTTCCGCTGCGGGGCTGTTTTTGCACTCGTGTTCAGTTCTGGCTGTACCAGTCGCCGCCCGGCTGCGGGCCGGGGTTCGGCTGCCAGCCGTTGGGGGTCTGGCCTCCCATGCTGCGCGGTAGACTGCGGTAGAACGCGGCGCGCGACACGGTCATATACGGCATGAGCCAGAGATTGCCGATGCCGGCGGTCAGTATGGCCAGCAGCCCCCAGCCGATGAAGCTCAGGTCGAGGCAGAACAGATCGCCCTTGCGCCCGTCCATGAGCGCCTTGGAGCGCTCGATGGCGTCCGTGGCCTGCATGTTCGGATTTTCGGCCAGGATGTACGTCGCCATGGAGTAGCGGTAGGCGGCGATGATGCCGGGGATGACAAACAGCAGCGACCATGCGATGACCTTGAGCGTGATGAGCAGATTGAGCACGAAGGCGTTGCCGAAGATGTCAAAGCCGGAAAACAGATCCTCAAACCGGGCCTCCTCGCCGTCGACCAGCTTCAGGCAGAAGCGGTTGTGGCCGATGGAGACGCTGCCGCCAATGACGAACTGCGCCAGTGAGACGATCCCGGAGACGGGGAGAAACACGCGCAGCGCGTGGCGCAGGGCCTCAGGATAATACTGCGTCAGGTCGTCCCCGTTGACCGTGAGGCTGAACGACGGGGTGAAGCCGCTGCTCGTCCCGCCGAGGATGCTTGCCAGCAGCGTCACGCCGACGGCGAGCCACCAGTAATTTTTCAGCGCGCGGCGCGCCATGCTGCGATAATCGGATGCGGAATACATAGGCGTTCTCCTTTCTTCTGTCTGCCCTCACCAGGGCGTGCGTTTCTGCCCGTGCACGAGGTAGGCGCGCTCGGCCAGCTCCGCGAGTGGGCTGTCGCTGCGGGAGTCGGAGTAAAACTCCGCAATTTCTACGTCGGGGTAGGTCTCGTGCAGGCGGCGGACCTTTTCCGTGCCGTGGCAGTTTTCCCCTTCGGTCCTGCCGGTGTGCTTGTCCACGCGCGAGGCCAGCAGCCGCACACCCAGCTTCTGCGCCGGGATACGCACGAGAAACTCCGGCGATGCGGAGATGATGATGTCGTCCGGGCGTTTCTGCGCGAGGTACCACAGGTTCACGCGGTCGAAATTCTTCGCCCAGAACGCCTCCAGTTCCGCGTCCACATCGGGCACGCGGCGCAGAAAGCCGTACATCCGCTCCTTGAAGGCGGTCTTGCTCACCTTACCGAGCAGGTAGCCCGGCAGCAGGACAAGCGCGCGCAGCAGCGGCCAGATTACACCGGGGTGCCGCCGCAGGCACCAGCGCACGAACGCCACCGTGCTGTCCACGGGGAAGATGGTCTTGTCCCAGTCGTATACGTTGACTTTTTCCATAGGGCACCTCTCAGTACAGGGTGCCGGCCAGCTGCATGTACGCGGCGGCAAAGGCCTCCCGGATGAAGTAATTGATGCGCATGGACGGCAGAGTGGTCTCGGCGGCGATCCCGACGGGCTCCGCCCCCAGCGCCCGCGCCATGCGTTTGGCGCGGTAGAGGTGGTATTCGCTCGTCACGATGCCGACACCGTCCGCCGGGTCGTACCCCCGCGCGCGGAGGATGGCGAACGAGTTTTCCAGATTATCACGCGTGGTGCGCGACTGATCTTCCTGCACGATGCGCGTACTGCTGATGCCGTGCGCCGTCAGATAGTCGGCCATGGCCCGGGCCTCCGTGATGTCCTCACCCTCGCCCTGACCGCCGGAGACGACGGCCAGCGCGTCCGGGTTCGCATTGAGATAGTTCAGCGCAGCGTCGAGCCGGTTG
Source organism: uncultured Eubacteriales bacterium (assembly GCA_900317855.1). Classification (GTDB taxonomy): domain Bacteria; phylum Bacillota; class Clostridia; order Oscillospirales; family Oscillospiraceae; genus CAG-103. The sequence continues at coordinate 26,096 of ONIG01000006.1, forward strand.
CACATCGACAGCGACGGTGTGCTGCCGTTGACGCCCGCGCCGAGCACGATGATCGCGTTCGGGTGCGCGCCCGTGTCCGTGTGCGCGTCGCGCACGACGGGGATCTCAAAGACCGCGAACACGATCAGCCCCGCGCACACGAGCACACCCAGCACGATGCGCCCCACGCGGTGCAGCCGCGCCAACAGAAACACCAGCACGGCGATGCCCCAGAGCATGTAGCCCAGAAAGTCGTGCCCCGGCATCGCAAAGCGCAGCACGCAACCCGCGATGACGAGCACGATGGCGAGAATCGAGGATGCTTTGTGTTTCATTCGCACAGCGCCTCCCACGCCTCGTAGAGCGCCTCGAGCTGCGCATTGAGCGCCTGCTTCTGCGCGTCGAGTTCCATGAGCTTCTGATAGTCCGCTGCGTTGGCCTCGCTCTCGGCGTCGAGCGCCGCGAGCTGCCCCTCCAGCTTTTCAATCTCGCGCTCCGTGCGCTCGCGTTGGCGCGTGGTGTTCGGGGCGCGTTTCGGCTTCGGCTTCGGCTCCTTTTTGCGTTCGACGGCCTTGGCCGTCTGCTGCAGGGCGGTCTGGCGCGCGCGGTATTCACGGAATTGCGCATACGTCCCGCGGTAGTCCGTGATCGTGCCGTTTTCGAGCAGCCAGATGCGGGTGGCGAATTTCTCGATGAAGTACCGGTCGTGCGACACGAACAGCAGCGCCTGCGTATAGTCGCTCAGCGCGTCCTCAATCCACTCGCGGCTGGCGATGTCGAGGTGGTTCGTCGGCTCGTCGAGGATGAGGAAGTTGATCTCCCGGCGCATGAGCATGCACAGCCGCAGCCGGGACAGCTCGCCGCCCGAGAGCGCCGACACGGGCTTGAGCACATCCTCGCCGCAAAATCCGTAGGCGCCGAGCTGGTCGCGCGCCTCCTGCGGCGTGCACTTGCACTCGTAGAGCATCGTGTCGAGCATGGAGCGCTCCGGCACGGCGAAGCGGACGATCTGCGGCAGGTAGGCCGTGCGCACGGACGGTCCGCGCTGCACCCAGCCGGTGTCCGGCGTCTCCTCGTTCATGACGAGCCTTAAAAACGTCGTCTTGCCGGCGCCATTGTCGCCGATGAGGGCGATGCGCTCGCCGCCGGTCACGGTCAGGTCCAGGTCGTGAAAGAGCGTCCGCTCGCCGTAGCGCTTGCTCAGACCCGCCATGGTCAGCACGTCGTCGCCGCGAAATTCCTGCGCGGTGAAGTGCACATTGAGCTTGCGCGCCTCGGTCGGCCGCTCGGTCGTTTCGAGCTTTTCCATGCGCTTTTCGATGGAAAACGCGCGCTTGTGCAGCTTGTCGTTGCCCATGAAGGCCCAGAGGTGCAGCTTTGCCGCCGCCTCCGTGAGCTGCTGGAGCTTGGCCTGATCCTTTTCGTATTTTTTGAGCTGCTCGTCAAAGCGGCGCTGCCGCTCAACGACGTAAAAGCTGTAGTTTCCGCTGTAAAACTCCGCCTGCCCGGACGTGAAGTCGATTGAGCGCTGCACGACGCGGTCGAGAAAATACCGGTCGTGGCTGATGACGAGCACCGTGCCGCGAAAATGCAGCAGGTATGCCTCCAGCCACTCGGTCGCGCGCAGGTCGAGGTGGTTCGTCGGCTCGTCGAGCAGGAGAATGTCCGTGTCCTCGAGGATGAGCCGCGCGAGGTTCACGCGCGTTTTCTCCCCGCCGGAGAGACTGTCAAACGGCTGCGCGCGCATCGCGGCCGGAATATCCAGACCGTTGGCGACGCGGTTGCGCTCGTGCTCCATGTCGTACCCGCCGAGGCGGCGGAAGTTTTCCGACAGCCGGTCGTACTCCGAGAGCAGGGCGGGGGAGTCGTCCGTCGCCATGCGCGCGGTGAGCTCGTTCATGCGCGCCTCCATGTCGTAGAGCCGCCGGTGCGCCTCGCGCAGCACGTCCTCCGTCGTCCAGCCGTCGGGGTAGACGGGGATCTGCGAGATCAGCCCCAGCCGCCGCCCGGAGGCGATGGACACGGTGCCGGCGTCCGGCTGCAGCTCGCCCGAGAGGATGCGGAAAAACGTCGTCTTGCCGCAGCCGTTGCGCCCGAGGATGCCCACGCGTTCACCGGCGTTGACGTCGAATGTGATACCTTTTAATATGTCGTTGCCTTGCTCAAAGCCCTTGACGAGCCCGCGGACGGATAGATCGATCATGTGTGACTCCTAAATTACTTGCTCACGGCCGCCTGCAGCACGGTGTTGGCCACGGCGCCCGCATTCGTCAGACCGCCGCCGGCGTTTTCCACCAGCACGACAAAGGCGTACGGGTGCGCATCGTCGAGCAGAAAGCCCGTGAACCAGGCGTGCGACGTGCCGTCGCCCACCTCGGCGGTGCCGGTCTTGGCACAGAGGTTCAGGCCCGGGAAGCGGTTCGTGCCGTAGTGGGCCGAGACGTTGTAGTTCATCATGTCGCGTAGCTTATTGGCGGTCGTGGCGCTGAGCAGATTCGTGTTCGAGCCGCTGGGCGTATCGAGCAGCAGCGACGGCTCCACGACGCTGCCGCCGTTGGCGATGGCCGAGACGTAGCGCAGCATGGAGTACGGGCAGATGAGGTCCTCGTACTGGCCGATGCCCGACCAGGCGAGGTTTGCGCTGCCGGACGCGCCCTTCGTGAAGCTGCCGGCGAGCGTCGGGATGCCGCTCAGCGACTGGGAATCGAGGAAGCCGAGCTTCTTGGCGTAGCTCTCGATGGTATCGGCCCCGAGCTCGAGCGAGATCTGCGCGAACGCGCAGTTGCAGGAGTTGGCCAGCGCGTCCTCAAACGTCTGGCTGCCGTGCACGCCCGTGCACTTGACGCTCACGCCATTGACGTCCATACTGCCTGCGCACGTAAAGCGGCGGCTGTCGATGTCTTTGATGTTCTCGATCGCGGCGGCGGAGGTGATGAGCTTGAAGATGGAGCCCGGCGTGAATGAGCCGTTGATGCAGCGGTTGATGTACGCGCCGTCCGGCACGTCGCCGTCGCTGCTGGGGTCGATGCTCGGGCCGGAGACCATGACCAGGATCTCGCCGGTCTTGTAGTTGCTCACGAGCACGGCACCCTTGCGCCCGGCGAGCGCCTCGTAGGCGGTCACGCACAGGCTCGAATCGAGCGTGAGCGCGACGGTGTGCCCATCGGTCGCGTAAGTGCCGGTGATGGGGTTGTAGCCCGAGAGCTGCTTGGAAAATGCCTTGAGCGCGCCGGTGCCGACATTGCCGGTGTAGTCGCCGACGGCCTGATAGCAGGCGGTGCGCACGGCAGCGTCATCGGCGTAGCTGCGCGAGCCGCCGTTGGCCGTCGCGAGCACGACGCCGCTGCGGTCGGTGAGTGTGCCGGTGCTGAGCACGCCGCTGGTGTAGACACTGCTGTTGGCGGCGAAGGTCGCCCACTCGGCGCCGTGTTCGATGTAGCGCACGATGTACACGCCGATGCCGCCGAGCACCAGCACGGCGACGAGCAGCGCGCTCATGGCGCGGCGTTTGACTTTGTTCATGCCTGCGCCTCCTTTTTCTTGCGCGATGGCAGCCGCACCACGAAGCTCGCGCCGCGCCGGGTATCGGCCGCCTTGATGTAGGCCAGCAGCATCCAGCACGAGAGCATGCTCGACCCGCCTTTGGACACGAACGGGAACGTCACGCCCGTGAACGGCAGGATGTCGAGCGCGCCGAACACATTGAGCGACATCTGCACGAGCATGAGCGTCACGGTGGCGCAGCCGGCGATGACGTAGTACGACGAGCGGCCCTGGGCCGCGTTTTTGACGGTGAAGATGGCGAGGGCGATGATGGCCAGCATCGCGCACAGCGCCACGATCAGGCCGAGCTCCTCACACAGCATGCCGAACACCATGTCGGTGTTGGCGGCAAAAATGCTTTTCAGCCAGCCGCAGCCCGCGCCCTGGCCGAACAGGCCGCCGGAGGCGGCCGCGCTCAGCGCGCGCGTCTGCTGGTAGCCCGCGCCGGAGACGTCCTCCCACACGTGGCCCCAGGTGGCGAAGCGCTGCGCCACGTGCGGCTTGATGCTCAGCACCAGCGTGCCCGCCATGGCGGCGGACGTCACGGCCAGCAGCACGGTCGCGATGCTGCCCGAGCGCATGAAGGCGATGACGAGGAACGTCGCAAAGAAGATGAGTGCGGAGCCGAAGTCGCCCATCAGGGCGAGCCCGCCCACGCAGATGGCGGAAAAGGCGATGAAGAGCAGGATGCTCTTGCTGCGGAACATCCGGTTGAGCGACGTCGCGCCGACGTAGATGAACGCGACCTTAATGAGCTCTGACGGCTGCAGGGAGAAGCCCGCGATCGTCAGCCAGTTTTTCGCACCGAACACCTCGCGCGCGGCAAACAGGTTCAGTGCCAGCAGCGCCAGCGAGATGATGGCCGCCGGCCAGCGCAGCGCCTTGACATGGCTCAGGTCGCGCAGCCACCAGCCGAGCAGGAAAAACAGCGCGATGCCCACGAGGATGAGGATGATCTCCTTGGTCAGATCGTCCGGCGTGCTCGTCGCGCAGATCTCAAGCCCGAGCGTACACAGGAAAAACGCGATCGTCTCGACCTCGAAGCCCGAGCGGTCCATCGTGCGCATGAGCACGTAGCAGAACCACTGCGTGAGTGCGAGCGCGGCAAACGACATCAGGATCCCCAGCAGGTGCGCGCTGTCGGCCGAGGACACGAACTCCAGCGCCAGCAGCAGCTGAAACACCGTCAGGAAAAACAGCGTGCCGCCGGCGGAGACCTTCCGCCCGGCGATTGTGCGGCGCTGCTCCTGCACGGCGCGGCGTTCCTCGCTCATGTCGGCGAACTTGAGCATGTGCGTCGAGCAGCGGAGAATGTCGCCGCTGAATACCTGCGTCGGCTCCGTGATCTGTTCGCCGTTGAGGTACACGCCGCCGCTGCGGCTCAGATCGCTGACGGTCCACTCGCCGGCGTCGTTGCGCATGAGTACGGCGTGGACGTTGGCCACGTCGGCATAGGGAAGCGTGATGTCCGCGCTGCGGGCGCGGCCGATCAGGCACTCCCAGTGCAGCAGGGGATAGACCTTGCCGTCCGGCGTGACGAGATGGCCCCACGTCTCCGGCTCGGCGCGGCCGTAGAACATGGACGCGATGCAGCGGATGAGCACGATGAGCGCGATGACCGGCAGGATGAAGTGCGCGGCCTGCGCGGCGTAAGCAGTTACGGCAGACACGGCGTCCGCCTCCTTTCCGAAGCTCCCGCGCGGGGAGCGGTACATTTTATAATAAAGCGATAAAAATCAAACCATTATACCACGGCAAAAATCCATTGACAACCACTGCCGGGCATCCTAAAATGAACCTATGATGAAACAGACGAAATTTTGGGTCCTTTTGTTCGCCGCGCTCGCGATTGTTTGCGGCGGCGCCTTTTTACTGCTGCGCGGCCATGGGCAGACGGGGCAGACGGCCGTCATCCGGGTCGACGGCGAGGTCTACCGGCGCATCGACCTGCGCGCCGTGACCATACCATATGATATCGAAGTGCAGACCGACTGGGGCGCGAACACCGTGCACGTCGAGCCGGACGGCGTGTCCGTCACATATGCCGACTGCCCGGACCACCTGTGCGTCCAGCAGGGAAAGATCACCACGTCCGCCATCCCGATCGCCTGTGTGCCGCACCACCTGACGGTGCAGATCGAGGGGGAGCCATGAAGGGGACGAAGCGTCTGGCCGTTCTGGCCATGTTCACCGCCATCGCGCTGACGATCTTCGTCGCTGAGGCGCAGATCCCGCCCGTCGTGCCGATCCCGGGTGTGAAGCTCGGCCTTGCCAACATCGTCACGCTCATCGCCATGGCCCTGCTCGGCCGGCGGCAGGCGGGGGAGATCCTGCTCGTGCGCATCGTGCTCGGCAGCGTGTTCACCGGTGGCGTGTCGGCGATGCTCTTCAGCATCGCGGGCGGCGTGTTCGCCTATCTCGTCATGTGCCTGACCATCCGCCGCCTGCCGGAGCGGCTGCTGTGGGTCGTGAGTGTGCTGGCGGCCTTCGGGCATAACGCCGGGCAGCTGCTGGTCGCCGTCTGGGTCACGGGCACGCCGTCCATTCTGGTGTATGCGCCCGCGCTCGTCGCGGCGAGCGTCATCACCGGGGCGTTCACCGGCGTGGCCGCCATGTATCTCGTGCGTGCGCTGCGCAAAACGGGGCACTTTCCGCAGGCATGAGCCGGTCCTGTCATTCTTTCATAACATTTTAACGCCCCGCGTATTTAAAATGCTCTGCAAGTTGGAAGCCGCAGTTTTTGGAAACTGCGGCTTTGTTGTGCAAATGCGACAAAATACGCAGAAAAAATATAGTAATATACATCAAAAACGCACGTGAAAAAATTTCGGAAATGTTAAATCTGTTTTAAGTATTGACTTCCGGAAGGCGGCGCGCTATAATGCATCCGCGATTGAAAGATGGGAAGATTTAGGCTGGTATCAGCCGGTTACACGATCATGTTTCTTCCCGCGCCGGGCCAGTCCGGCGGAGCTTTCCGAACGATTTTTTGATGCTTATGAATGCTTTTGATAAACCTGTCCAATCGAATATGGAGCAGACGGGGCGCGGCCATGGCTTCGCGCGGATGTTCGACCGTGTGTGCGCGTTTCTCGATGAGCGCGTCGGCGGCGCGGCTGCGCTCGTCGCCGCCTGTCAGAGCGCGGCGGACCGCTTCTGGCACAGCAAGCTGTACTTCCCGGTCTGCTTTCTGATGCTCGCGGTGTTCATGGCGGCCGGACTGCCGGTCGTGGGCGGCGTTCTCGTCATGTCCACGCTGATCTTCCTGCTGCTGTTTTGCGACGATCTGCTGAGCATCCTGTTCCCGGTCGTGCTGCTGGCCATGGTGGGCACGGAGTTTTATGACGAGCTCTACAGCCTGCTGCGCTTCTGGTGGATCGGCCTGCTGGCCGCGGCGGCGCTGCTCGTGCACATCGGGGCCTACGCCCGTGCACCGCGCAACGGCGGCTGCCTGCACGGCATGGTGGCCGTGTCGGTTGCGACACTGCTCGGCGGTCTCGGCTTTATCTCCCGCGAGGAGTACTTCTCGCCCACGGCACTGTACTATTCCCTCGGTCTCGGTGTGGTGATGCTGCTGGTCTACCTGCTGTGCCGCAGCGAGGCGGACCGCCCGCGCAGCTATGACGTTGCCGAGCGCATGCTGCAGATCCTCTACGCCGGCGGCCTGTTCACGGGCTTTGTGGTGGCGCTGTTCTACGCGCGTCATATGCAGGAGTTCCTGCAGGACTTCGCCACAATCTATTTCAAGTACCGCAATTTCAGCGCGACGATGCTGCTCATCGCGCTGCCTGCTGCGGCGTACTTTGCCGCGCATGACCGGCGGCACTTCCTGTCGGTCGCGTTTTTGTACCTCATGATGCTCATGACCGGCTCGCGCAGCGGCCTGATCTTCGGCACGGCGATGCTGCTGCTGTGCCTTGCCTATGTGTACTACTGCAATCCCGAGCGCCGCGCGGTCTATCGCCGCGTCGGGCTCATCAGTCTGGTCCCGGCGGTCACATTGCTCATCGCGCTCGTGCCGCGGCTGTTTGCCTCGCGCATGGTCGACGGTGCGCTCATCTCCCCGGACGACAGCCGGTACACGTTTTTCATTCAGGGTCTGCTGGATTTTGTGAAGAATCCGCTCTTTGGCTGCGGTCTCGGTTCGATGCACAATGCGCCGATCTTCCTCGGCGTGGAGGGCAGCATCGTCTGGTACCACAACCTGATCGCGCAGATCCTCGGCAGTATGGGCCTCGTCGGCGTGGTCGGCTACGGCTGGCTGTTTTATGACCGCGTGCGCCTGCTCTGGCGCAAGCGCAGCCGCACGACGATGGCCTTCGCGCTGTCCTACTTTGCCATGCTGCTCATTTCCATGACGAACCCGGGCATGTTCTGCCCGATGCCGAACGCGCTGCTCATGGTGGCCATGTTTGTGGTCGTCGAGCGGCAGCCCGATACTGTTGCGGTGCCGGTCAAGGCCGGCTCCGTGTGCACCCCGGAAAGGAGACTGTTCTGATGAAACGTTTTCAGCTTCTCACCACTGCGATTTTTCTGTTCTGCACGCTGCTGATCGCCGGCTGCACCGGCCGCGGCGTCGAGGCACAGGCCACGCCCGCTCCGGAGGCAACGCCGACGGCCACGACGGACATCCGGTCCGGTATCCAGACCGGTGACAGCGAGGTCAACAAGATCCTGGCCGGCACGTGGGCGTTTGAGCGCACGGATGCCGATAAGAAGGCGGACGACAGCAGCCTCAGCCAGATCCTGCCCGATACGGATACCGGCGAGAAAACGGCCACCGAGATCAAGGAACCCGGCACGATCCGCGAGCTGATGTTCCGCGTTGACGGCACGGGCAGCTATGCGAGCGCCGACGGTGCGGCGCAGGCCTTTGAGTTCGCGCTCAACGGCGACAATCTGACGCTCGCGCTCGACAACGGCACGGTGCAGATGTTCCGCTGCACGCTCGAAAACGGGCTCATGTACCTCACGCCCATGAGCAACAACGGTGCATATCAGGCATTTACCGATGTGTTCCGCCAGACGGAGGCCAACTGAATCCTTGCCATCACACCGGCCGGACGCTGAACGCGTCCGGCTGTTTTGCTTTTTTGCAAGAATTCAGAAATTTTTCAGGATTTCCGGCCCGCAAACCGTGTATAATCAGGAGCATCCCCTACGGGAAAGGAGACCCGCCATGTCCCGAAAGACAAGAAAACGCGGCCGCCGGCGGCTGCTGGTCATCGTGGTGCTGCTGGCGCTGATCGTGTTCGGCGTGTTCGCGCGCGGCCTGCTCACGAGCGGCAGGACCACGACCGAGCGCGCGCAGCGCGAGCTGGATACCTATGCCGAGAAAAACGACGTCTCGCTTGACGCTTATCCGGAGGCGCTCGTGCAGCTCTACGCCCGCAACCCGGACGCACGCGATTTCGTGCGCGACTACCCGAAGAAGAAAGACCTCACCCCGACGATCGACCTCAGTGGTCTTGCGGGTTCGGAGACCGTGCCGCTGCTGCTGCAGTGGGACGAGCGCTGGGGCTACCGCGCATATAATGAGAGCATCATCGGCCTCGCCGGCTGCGGGCCGACGTGCCTGTCCATGGTCACGATCTACATCACCGGCGACACGACGAAGGACCCGCTCTGGATGTGCCGGTTTGCCGAGCAGCACCAGTTCAACGTGCCCGGCAGCGGCAGCAAGTGGGCGCTCATCTCCGAGGGCGGGCGGATGCTCGGCCTGGATGTGACGCAGATTCCGCTGGACAAGGACCGCATTTACCGCAATCTCGATGTCGGCAATCCGATCATCGTGGTCGTCGGCCCCGGTGACTTCACGACTGACGGGCATTTCCTCGTCCTGACGGGGCACGACGGTGATAAGATCACGCTCAACGATCCAAACAGTACCACAAATTCAGGCAAGAGCTGGGACTATGACACCCTTGCCGGGCAGATCCAGAGTCTCTGGGTGCTGCGCCGCGCGGGATAAGCTCTGGATAATGAAAAGCCTCGCAGAGTTTCGCCGCCGGAGCGGCGAAAGAAAATTCAATCATTTGCTCCGGCGATATGTGCGGCGGAGAAAATACTTCTCAGGCTGCAAGTGTGAAATTTGTGCGCCGGCGGCGCACAAATTATGCGCGCAGCAGACTGTAAGCCCTTTGTCGGAAAACCTCTTGGGTTTTCCGACCGTTTTAAGCGGCACCGTCTTTGGACGGCGCTGCTTTTTGCGCATTTCCGGGGTTGCGGCATACGCTCGGATGGGCGTATAATAGCGGCATCTGAGATTTTTGCGAAAAGAGGTTACAGGATGGAATACCGTCTGGAGCATGATACGATGGGTGAGGTGCGTGTGCCCGCCGACCGTTACTGGGGCGCGCAGACGCAGCGCAGCTATGAAAATTTCCGTATCGGTACCGAGAAGATCCCGCCGGAGGTCATCCGCGCGTTTGCGGTCGTGAAGCTCGCAGCGGCGCGCGCCAATGCGCAGCTCGGCGTGCTCGATGCCCGCCGCGCCGGCGCCATCGAGACTGCCTGCCACGAGATCCTTGACGGCTCGCTCGACGGCAACTTCCCGCTCGCCGTCTGGCAGACCGGCAGCGGCACGCAGACGAATATGAATGTCAACGAGGTCATTGCCCACCGCGCCAATGAGCTGATGGGCGAGACGCTCGTGCACCCGAACGACCACGTCAACTGCTCGCAGAGCTCGAACGACACGTTCCCGACGGCCATGCACGTGGCTGCGCGTGTCGCGCTCGAGGAGCAGGTCCTGCCGGCCATCGGCCGCCTGACGGCGACGCTCGACCGCCTGAGCGCGGAGTACCGCGACGTGGTCAAGATCGGCCGCACGCACCTGCAGGACGCCGTGCCGCTCACGCTCGGGCAGGAGATCAGCGGCTGGAGCGCCATGCTCGGCCACGACCGCGACATGATCGTGCAGGCCTGCCGCGCGCTGAGCGAGCTGGCCCTCGGCGGCACGGCCGTCGGCACCGGACTCAACGCCCCGGCGGCGTTCGGCGACCTGGCGGCGGAGGAGATCTCCGAGCTGCTGGGCTACGCCTTCCTGTCGGCGCCGAACAAGTTCCACGCGCTCACAAGCAAGGACCAGATGGTGTTCGCGCACGGCGCGCTCAAGGCGCTGGCGGCCGACCTCATGAAGATCGCAAACGATGTGCGCTGGCTCGCTTCCGGCCCGCGCTGCGGCATCGGCGAGCTTATCATCCCGGCCAACGAGCCCGGCTCGTCCATTATGCCCGGCAAGGTCAACCCCACGCAGTGCGAGGCCGTCACGATGGTGGCCGTGCAGGTCATGGGCAATGACACGGCCATCGGCATCGCGGCGTCGCAGGGCAACTTCCAGCTCAACGTGTTCCTGCCGGTGACGATTTATAACTTCCTGCAGTCGGCGCGTCTGCTTGCCGACGCCATGGATTCGTTCGAGGCCAACTGCGTGCGCGGCATCCGGCCAAATTACGACGTCATTCAGGCGCATCTGGACGCGTCGCTCATGCTCGTCACGGCGCTCAACCCGCACATCGGCTACGAAAATGCGGCAAAGATCGCAAAGCACGCCCACGCCACCGGCCAGACGCTCAAGGCTGCGGCGGTGGAGCTCGGCCTGCTCACGGCCGAGGAGTTTGACGCCTGGGTGCGGCCCGAGGATATGGTGCACCCGAAACAGGAGGAGGCTTGACCATGGATTACGCAAAGGAATCGCTCCGGCTGCACGAGCAGTGGGGCGGCAAGATCGAAGTCAACACCCGCGTGTCGGTCTCGACCAAGGATGACCTGTCGCTCGCATATACGCCCGGCGTGGCCCAGCCGTGTCTGGAGATCCAGCGCGACCCCGACAAGAGCTACACGCTCACGCGCCGGCACAATCTCTGTGCCGTCATCACGGACGGCTCGGCCGTGCTCGGCCTCGGCGATATCGGGCCGGAGGCGGGCATGCCCGTCATGGAGGGCAAGTGCGTGCTGTTCAAGGCGTTTGCGGACGTGGACGCTTTCCCGCTGTGCATCCGCACGAAGGACGTGGACGAGTTCGTGCGCACGGTGTACCTGCTCTCCGGCAGCTTCGGCGGCATCAATCTGGAGGACATCTCCGCGCCGCGCTGCTTTGAGATCGAGCGCAAGCTCAAGCAGCTGTGCGACATCCCGGTCTTTCACGACGACCAGCACGGCACGGCCATCATCACGCTCGCGGGCCTCACGAACGCCCTGCGCGTGGTCGGCAAGCGCCTCGAGGACGTGAAGATCGTCATGTCCGGCGCGGGCGCGGCCGCCATCTCCATCAGCAAGCTTCTGCTGCGCGCCGGCGCGCGCGACGTGACGCTCTGCGACCGCGTGGGCGCGATCTATGCCGGCCGGCCGGAGAACATGAACTGGATCAAAACCGAGATGGCCGAGGTCACGAACCTCCGCCGTCAGGCCGGCACGCTGGCCGACGTCGTCCGCGACGCGGACGTGTTCATCGGCGTGTCGCAGCCCGGCCTGCTGACCGGCGACATGGTGCGCACCATGCACCGCGACGCCATCGTCTTTGCTTGCGCCAATCCCACGCCGGAGATCTTCCCCGACGAAGCCAAGGCCGCGGGCGCGGCCGTCGTCAGCACCGGCCGCAGCGACTATCCGAACCAGATCAACAATGTGCTGGCCTTTCCGGGCATCTTCCGCGGCGCGTTCGACGTGCGCGCGTCCGACATCAACGAGCCCATGAAGCTCGCCGCCGCGCACGCGCTCTCGGCGCTCATCACGCCCGAGGAGCTGTGCGCCGATTATATCATCCCCAAGGCCTTTGACCCGCGCGTCGGCCCGGCCGTGGCCGCAGCGGTCGCGCAGGCCGCGCGCGAGAGCGGCGTCGCGCGCATCTGATCTTGAATTTTTCCCCCGCAAAGGAGACATCCTATGGATTCCTATGAAAAATCCCTGCAGACGCTGGAACTGCCGGCCGTGCTGGCGCTGCTGGCGGCGCAGGCCGTGAGCGAGACGGCCCGCGCGCAGGCCATGGCCCTGCGCCCGAGCGGCGACCGCGCCGTGGTGGCCACCCGCCTCGGTGAGACGAGCGCCGCCGCGTCAATGATGGTCGTCAAGGGCAGCCCGTCGTTTTCCGGCGTGAAGGACGTGCGCGCAGCGCTGCAGCGCGCGGACATGGGCGGCGCGCTCAACACGCGCGAGCTGCTGGACATCGCGGGCGTGCTGCAGGCGGCGCGCTGCGTGCGCAGCTACGGCACCGGCGAGCGGCAGGACAAGACGAGCATCGACTATCTCTTCAGCGCTCTGCAGGCCAACCGCTTTCTGGAGGAGAGGATCTTCACCTCCATCACCGGCGAGGACGAGATCGCCGACAGCGCGTCGAGCGAGCTGGCGTCCATCCGCCGGCTGATCCGCGCTGCGAGTGCGCGTGTGCACGACGCACTGCAGAAGATCATCTCCTCGCCGAGCTATGCCAAGGCGCTGCAGGAGCCGATCATCACCATGCGTTCCGAGCGCTACGTGGTGCCGGTCAAGGCGGAGCACAAGGGCGCCGTGCCCGGCCTCGTGCACGACGTGTCGGCCTCCGGCGCGACGCTGTTCATCGAGCCGATGGCCGCCGTGAAGGCGAACAACGAGTTGCGGGAGCTGCGCGCGCGCGAAAAAACGGAGATCGAGCGCATCCTTGCCGAGCTCTCGGCCGAGTGCGCCGCGCACCGGGAGGACATCTCGAGCGACTTTGACGTGCTCGTGCGCCTGGACCTCATTTTTGCCAAGGCCAAGCTTGCCTACCAGCTCGACGCGATCGCGCCGGAGCTGACGGATAAGCAGCTGCAGCTGCGCCGCGCGCGCCATCCGCTCCTGCCGAAGGACACCGCCGTTCCGATCGACGTTTCGCTCGGCGGCGAATTTGACACGCTTGTCATCACCGGCCCGAACACCGGCGGCAAGACCGTCACGCTCAAGACCATCGGCCTGCTTGCCGCCATGACGCAGTGCGGCCTGCACATCCCGTGCGCTGACGGCAGCACCATGCCGGTGTTCGACGAGATCATGGCCGACATCGGCGATGAACAGAGCATCGAGCAGTCGCTGTCCACATTCTCGGCGCACATGACGAACATCGTGCGCATCCTCAAGGACTGCGACGACCGGTCGCTGCTGCTGTTTGATGAGCTCGGTGCCGGCACGGACCCGGCCGAGGGCGCGGCGCTGGCCATCGCTATCATCGAGCGCGGGCGCAAGTGCGGCGCGCTCATCGCGGCCACGACGCACTATACGGAGCTCAAGGTCTACGCCACGACGCAGCCCGGCGTCATGAACGCCTCGTGCGAGTTTGACGTGGATTCCCTGCGCCCGACGTACCACCTGCTCATCGGTATCCCCGGCAAGTCCAACGCCTTTGCCATCTCCGAGCGGCTGGGTCTGCCGGAGGAGATCATCAGCGATGCGCGCAGCCGCGTCAGCACTGAGAGCGCAAGCATGGAGGCCACTATCGAAAAGCTTGAGCAGGTGCGCCAGCTCATGGAGCGCGACCGCGCCGAGGCGGCGCGCCAGCTGCGCGAAGCGGAGGAAAACCGCCGCAAGTCCGAGCGCCTGAAGGCGGAGCTCTCCGTCCGGCTGGAAAAGGCGGACGAGAAGGCCCGCCGTGACGCCGAGCGCATCATCGGCGACGCGCGCCGGACGGCGGACGAGGTCATGCGCGAACTCGACGCGCTGCGCAAAATGGAAAAGACGGACGCCGACCACCACCGCGCCAACGATGCGCGCGCCGCCCTGCGCCGCAAGCTGAACGTGGCCGAGGATGCGGCCGCCGCCGCGGCGCACCCGCAGGTGCAGGAGAAAAAAGTCTCCGCCCGCCCGGTACGCGTGGGCGACACCGTGCTGCTGCGCAAGATGGGCGACATCAAGGCAACGGTCACGGCCATCTCCGCCGACCGGACGCTGAGCCTGCGCGCGGGCATCATGAACGTGACGGCCAAGGAGCAGGACGTGTACCTGCTCGAAAACGAGAAGCCCGAGGCGCAGAAGTTCGCCGCCGCGCACGCGGCCAGCCTGCGCAATGTGGCCGCCGAGTCGGAGATCGACCTGCGCGGCATGGACACGATGGAGGCCGTCGCCGCGACCGAGCGCTTTCTCGACAACGCCGTCATGGCAAAGCTCGAGAAGGTCACCATCATCCACGGCAAGGGAACCGGCGCGCTGCGCGCCGCCGTGCAGCAGTCGCTGCGCAAAAACAAGGCCGTCAAGTCCTACCGTCTCGGCCGCTACGGCGAGGGCGAGAGCGGCGTGACCGTTGTCGAACTGAAATAAAAACGGAAAAACCCGGCGAAAGAACGCTGTGCAAAGCAACAAAAAAACGAAAATCGGTTGACGATGCCGGGCGTTTTTGATAAGATGATATACGCATAATAGTGCATAAGGAGTGGAGAAAATGATCACGAAAGAAGCAGTCATCAACAACCTGGAGGGACTCCATGCACGGCCTGCGGTCTTTTTTATCCAGAAGGCAAACGAATTCAAGAGCAGCATCTGGATCGAAAAAGACGAGAGACGCGTTAACGCCAAGAGCCTTCTCGGCGTCTTGTCGCTTGGCATCGTGAAGGGCTCGACGATCACCCTCGTGGCGGACGGCGCCGATGAGCAGGAAGCGATCGATACCCTGACCGCGCTGATCAATTCCGATTTTTCCGAGTGATCCCAACAACATGAAACCGAAACAGGGGCGTGTCATCAGCACGCCCCTGTTTTCCTGACCGCAGATTTTTTCGGCATCGCAGGAGCAAGCTATGGAAAAACTCCGACCCGAGCAACTGCGCGAAAAGGCCAATATGCTCCCGCTGCTGCCGGGCGTGTACATCATGCTCGACGAGCACGGCGAGGTCATCTACATCGGCAAGGCGAAAGCGCTCAAAAACCGCGTCACGAGCTATTTTCGCGGCGAGCACCTGCCGAAGGTGGCTGCCATGGTCGCGCACGTTGCGGATTTCAATGTCATCGTCGTGCAGTCCGAGTTTGAGGCGCTCGTGCTCGAAAACTCGCTCATCAAGCTGCACAAACCCAAATACAACATCCTGCTCAAGGACGACAAGGGCTACCCCTTCGTGCGTCTGGACGTGACGCAGCCGTACCCGACGTTCTCTCTTGTCAACCGCACGGAGAAGGACGGCGCGAAGTACTTCGGCCCCTACGGCGGCCGGAGCATGACGGCCGAGATCATCGACACCGTGTGCAAGACGCTGCGCCTGCCGACGTGCACGCGCCGCTTCCCGCGCGACATCGGCCGCGCCCGCCCGTGCCTGAATTACCACATGGGTACCTGCGCAGGCTACTGCCTGAAGGACGTCACGCGCGCGGAGTATCTCAAGGCCATCCGCGAGGCGGAGATGATCCTCGACGGCCGCACGGCGGAGCTCACGGCCGAACTGACCGAGCAGATGCAGGCTGCGGCCGACGCGCTGCGGTTTGAATACGCGGCGTCGCTGCGCGACCGGCTGCGCGCCATCCAGGGTCTGCAGAACCACCAGCGCGTCATCGCCACGGCCTATTCCGACACGGACGCCGTCGGCTTTCAGCGCGGGGCCAAGTGCTGCTTTACCGTGCTGCACTTTACGGACGGCAACCTCACGGGCAAGGACAAGTCGTTTCTCGACGAGCCGATGGAGCCGGACGGCGAGGCGCTCGCCGCGCTCGTGCAGCAGTATTATGAGGGCCGCGGCGCCTATCCGCGGCAGGTGCTGCTGCCGTGCGCGCTCGAGGGGCAGGACGCGCTCGAGCGCCTGCTCACCGAGGCGGCGGGGCACAAGGTCGCGCTCGCCGTGCCGCAGCGCGGCGACAAGTGCCGCCTGACGGAAATGGCGGCGAACAACGCGCGCGAGGAGATCCTCATCGCAACGACGAAGGCGCAGCGCAGCCTCAAAACGCTCGAATGGCTCCAGCGCGCGCTGGAGCTCGACGCGCCGCCCGAGCGCATCGAGGCGTTTGACATCTCCAACCTCGGCGATACCGGCATCGTCGCCGGCATGACCGTGTTCCAGCACGGGCGGCCGCGCAAGTCGGACTACCGGAAGTTCCGCATCCGCACAACGGACGGGCAGAACGACTACGGGTCCATGCATGAGGCGGTCACGCGCCGCTTTCAGCACTATGTGGACGGCGACCCGGGCTTTTGCCCGCTGCCGGACCTGCTGCTCATCGACGGCGGCGCGGAGCACGCGGCGGTCGCACAGGCGGTGCTCGACGGCTTCGGGCTGACCGTGCCGGTGTTCGGCATGGTCAAGGACGACCGCCACCGCACGCGCGCGCTCATCACGCCCGGCGGGCATGAGATCGGCATTGCCGCCAATCCCGCGGTGTTTGCCTTCGTTGGCACCATTCAGGAGGAGACGCACCGCTTTTCCATCGACTATCAGCGCCGGCTGCGGCGCGAGAGCCTCTCGTCCGAGCTCGATCAGATCCCCGGCGTGGGCGAGAAGCGGCGCAGCGCGCTGCTCAAGGCGTTCCGCAGCGTCAAGGCCATCCGCGCGGCTTCGTATGAGGAGCTGTGCGCGGCCGTTCCGGCGGGTGTCGCCCGCACGGTCTACGACCACTATCACCCGAAAGGAGAACCGCCATGCGCGTGATCACAGGCACGGCCCGCGGCCGCAGGCTGCGCGAGCCGGAGGGGATGGCTACCCGTCCCACGACCGATAATGTCAAGGAATCCATGTTCAACCTCATCCAGTTCGACATCGAGGGCCGGCGCGTGCTCGACCTCTTTGCCGGCACGGGCCAGCTCGGCATCGAGGCGCTCAGCCGCGGCGCGCGCAGCGCCGTGTTCGTCGATGAGAGCCGCGCCGCCGTGCAGCTCGTGCGCGCCAATCTCGCGCTCTGCCGCCTGCAGGGCGATGTCGTGCAGGGCGAGTCGCTCGGCTACCTGCGCACGTGCGGAAAATTCGACCTGATCTTTCTCGATCCGCCGTATGATACGGGACTGCTTGACAAAGCACTTGAAAATGTTGTACAGTTTGACATATTAGCTGAGGGTGGTATAATCGTGTGTGAAAGCCGCCGCGAAAAGGTGCTCCCGCAGCTGCAGCCGCCGTATCATCTGCTCACCGAGCGCAATTACGGCAAGATCAAGCTTACGCTCTACGGAAAGGGAACCCACGCATGAAAACAGCGATCTACCCCGGCAGCTTTGACCCCATTACCCTCGGCCACCTGAACATCATCCGCCGCGCATCCGGTATTTTCGAGCGCGTCGTTGTGTGTATCATGCCCAACGCCGGCAAACTGCACCCCATGTTTACCCGCGAGGAGCGCGTGGCGCTCGCGCGCCGCGTCGTCAGCCGCTTCCCCAATGTGGAGGTGGACACGTTCGACGGCCTGCTCGCCGAATACGCCAAGACCTTCCCGGAGGGCGCGGTGATCGTCAAGGGCCTGCGCGCGAACACGGACTTTGAAAACGAGTTTCAGATGGCGCTCATCAACAAAAAGATCAATCCCGAGCTGGACACCATGTTCCTGACGGCCAGTCAGAAATATACGTTCCTCAGCTCGTCGGTCGTCAAGGAGCTCGCGGGCTACGGCGCGGATCTGACGCCGTTTTTGCCGTACGAGATCATTGAAGACGTGCACGAACGCGCGACGCGCGGCGTGTGACCCGATTCAGACAATTTTTCACCGGCTATGCCGGAACACGCTTTGGGAGGAAACAAAATGGACAACGAAGTCATGGAACTCATTGACCAGCTTTATACCATGGTGTCGGAGGCATGGGGCGTGCCGCTCGGCAACGAAAAGTGCATCGTCGAGCGCGACCAGGTCCTCGAGATCCTCGATGAGATCAAGACCGCCATGCCGGTGGAGCTTTCCGAGGCAAAGCGTCTGGTCTCCGCCCGCGACGAATTCATCAACAATGCCAAGCGCGAGGCCGAGGGCATCCGCAATCAGGCGGAGGAGCGCGCCCGCGCGCTCGTGGACGATCAGGAGATCGTGCGCATCGCCAAGGCCCGCAGCAACGAAATGCTCGCCTCCACGCAGGCCAAGGCCGACGCGCTGCGCCGTGCCTCGAGCCAGTTCTGCGATGAGGCGCTGCGCCGCACGGAGGAGGCTATCTCCGCCGCGCTCGGCAGCGTGCAGCAGGCGCACACCGCGTTCCAGAGCGTTGCCGGCAGCACGGCCGCGCCCGCCGCTGCCCCTGCGGCCGGACAGCCGGAGATCCGCTTCGAGGGCGAGGAGGAAGTCGACTGAGGGACGTTTTATGACGCATCCGCACCGCCGCCGGTTTGCCCGGCGGCGGTTTTGCGTTTTGCCGAAATTTTTCCCCACCGGGGATGCGTTTGGCGCTCCCGGCGGGGATTTTTTCGCGCGGCGGCGGCACATCTTGTGCCGCCGTTTCCCTTTTTTCGGTGAAAAACGCAAAGGATTGTGACCGGGAAAACCACAGTCGGATTGACAGAATTGTCGGAATCTGCAAGAAAAAGGCGGGAATTTCTCCTTGCAATTTCCCTGACCTGCCACTATAATGAGGATTACATGTGGGGCGAAGTGGTTTAAAAAGCATCAAAAGCCCACGCATGGGGCGCGAAAGTGCACGATTCCGGAGAAGGGGGGATGCAGTATGACCGGTATCTATCAGCACACGCTGGACGCAAAAGGTCGTCTGTTCATCCCGGCCAAGCTCCGCGAAGAGCTCGGCGATACGTTCTATGTGACGGTCTCGCCCGAGAAGTGCCTGTCGGCTTACAGTCAGGAAAACTGGAAGGGCATCTCCGAGAAGGCCGCCGCCATGACCAATTTGCAGCAGCGCAAGGTGCGCCCGCTGTTCGCGTATGCGGCCCGCTGCGATCTCGACGGGCAGGGACGTATCCTCCTGCCGCAGCACCTGCGCGACTTTGCCGGCCTGACCAAGAGCGTCACCGTGGTCGGCAGCAACAACCATGCGGAATTTTGGGACAGTGCACGCTGGAATGAGATCTGCCCGCTCGAGGCGCTGCCGGAGAACATCGCCGCCGTCATGGAGGAGCTGGATTTCTGATGGATGCCGGACATATTCCCGTGCTGCTGCACGAATGCATCGAGAACCTGAATATCCGCCCCGACGGCATCTACGTGGACGGCACGCTCGGCATGGGCGGCCACTCCGAGCAGATTGCCGGCCGCCTGACGACCGGAACGCTCGTCGGCATCGACCGCGACGAGACGGCGATCGCGCGCGCCGGCGCGCGGCTGGCCCCGTTTGGGGACCGTGTGCGGCTCGTGCACGGCAACTTCCGCGACACGGCCGCCATTCTCGACCGCCTCGGTATCGACGCCGTGGACGGCATGCTCTTTGACCTCGGCGTTTCGTCGCCGCAGCTCGATGAGACGCAGCGCGGCTTTTCCTACATGCACGACGCGCCGCTCGACATGCGCATGGACGCGACCAGCGGCCTGAGTGCGTGGAACGTTGTCAATGAGTGGCCGGAGAGCGAGCTCAAACGCATTTTGTATGAATACGGCGAGGAGCGCTATGCGCCTCGCATTGCCGGGGCGATCGTGCGCGCCCGGGCGCAGCGGCCGATCGCGACCACGCTGGAGCTGGTCGATGTGATCCGCTCGGCCATGCCGGGCGCGGCGCTGCGCGAAAAACAGCATCCCGCCAAGCGCAGCTTTCAGGCGATCCGCATCGCCGTGAACGACGAGCTGGCGGCGGTGCGTGAGATGATGGACACCGCGCCGGACAAGCTCCGTACCGGCGGGCGGCTGTGCGTCATCAGCTTTCATTCCCTCGAGGACCGGATCGTCAAGACCGGCATCGCCCGGCGGGAGCACGGCTGCACCTGCCCGCGCGAGGCGCCGGTGTGCACCTGCGGCTTTGTGCAGACGCTGCGCAGCGTATCCCGCAAGCCGATCCTGCCCGGCGAGGAAGAACTGGAGTGTAACCCACGCGCCCGCAGCGCGAAACTTCGTGTCGCGGAGCGTGTCTGAGAAAGGAATCGATCATGGCATCTCCTGATTCGAGAAAACGGAATACCGCGCGCATGGACGGCAACGCGGCGTATGACCTGCGCAGTACGGCTGCGGAGGAGTACCTGTACAGTGCGCCGGTCGAGATGCCGCACGCGCCCCGGACGACGGAAGCCGTCGTCCCGGAGTCCGTTCCGACGCCAAAGCAGGCGATCGCACCGCTGGCCGTGCTCGGCTTTGCCATTGCCGCCGTGCTGATCGTCATCTCGCTCGTCGCGCGCGTGCAGCTCTCGCAGACGTCGGCGGAGGTCTCGGCGCTTGAGGATCAGTATGCCCAGCTGCAGGAGGATCAGACGCGCCTGCGCATCGACTACGAGAGTGCGTTCAACCTTACGGAGATCGAGGATTATGCCATCCACGAGCTCGGCATGCAGAAGCCGCGCAGCGACCAGCTCTATTACATCAGCAGCAGTGACGCCACGGATACGGCGGTGGTCCTCGACCAGAACGCGGCCGAGCCGCTGAGCCTTGCCGACCGCCTCGGCGATTTCTTCTCTTCCATAGTGGAATATTTTCGATGAGCCAGCCTGTATGATAGTACTATCCCCGCAGGAACAAGGAGACAGACATGGCGAATGAAACTTCCGGGCGCCGGGACAACCGCGTGCCTTTTCGTGCAAGTACCAAAACACCGAATATCATGATGCTCCGCCGCACACGCTTCCTTTTGATTGTGTGCGGCATCCTTGCATTTGCTGTCCTTGGCATCAAGCTGTTCAATGTCATGATCGTACACCATGAGGAGTACGAAAAAATGGCGATCGACCAGCAGGTACGCGAGACGGAGATCACGGCCTCGCGCGGCGCGATCTATGACACGAACGGCAAGATCCTGGCCATGAACGCCTCGGTCGATACGATCTTCATCAGTCCGGCCGAGATCGCCAATAACAAGGAGGACCCGCAGCTGATCGCGCGCGAACTTTCCGAGATTCTCGACGTCGATTATAACAAGATCCTGGCCATGACGAAAAATACCGACCGCTGGTATGAGGTCGTCAAGCGCAAGGTCGAGCCGGACGTGTCGGAAAAGGTGCGGGCGTTCAAGAAGGACAACAATCTCACCGGCGTGAAGATCGAGCCGGACACGAAGCGCTACTATCCTTACGGCAATCTGGCCGCGCACGTCATCGGCTTCGTCGGGCAGGACAATAAGGGACTCTACGGTCTCGAGCAGCGCTATGACAGCTACCTGACCGGCAGCGCCGGCCGCATCATCCGCGCGACGGATAACCGCGGCACGGATATGCTCTTTGTCAACTACGAGGATTACTACGACGAGACGAAGGGCAACGACATGAACCTGACCATCGACGCGACCATTCAGTATTACCTCGAAAAGCACCTGCAGCAGGCGGTCGAGGATTACGACGTGCAAAACGGCGCGGCGGCCATCGCCATGGACCCCAACAGCGGTGCCATCCTCGGCATGGTCTCGCTCGGCAACTTTGACCTGAACAATTATCAGAAGGTCAGCGACAAGGATCAGGAGGCCATCGACGCCGAGACCGACCCCGACAAAAAGGCCGAAATGCTCACTGCCGCGCAGACGAAGCAGTGGCGCAACAAGGCCCTGTCGGACACTTACGAGCCAGGCTCCACGTTCAAGATCATCACGCTGGCCATGGCGCTCGAAGAGGGCGTGGTCAATGAGAATTCGTCGTTTTACTGCGGCGGCAGCACGAACGTGCTCGGCCGTACCGATCCCCTCAAGTGCTGGAAGACGACCGGCCACGGCAGCCAGAACCTCACGCAGGCCATTCAGCACTCGTGCAACGTGGCGCTCGTGCAGATCGGCCAGCTCGTCGGCGCGCGCACATTCTACAAGTACGCCGAGGCGTTCGGTTTCCTGAACCTGACCAATAACGTGGACAGCAACCTCACGGCCAAGACCGGCATCGACATGTCCGGCGAGAGCGGCAGCATCTGGTGGAGCCAGAACACGTTCTACGACCCGGAGAACCTCTCCCAGCTCGCGGCGGCCTCCTTCGGCCAGACGTTTACGATCACGCCGCTGCAGCTCATCACGGCTGTCAGCGCCTGCGTCAACGGCGGCTATCTCATGAAGCCGTATGTCGTCAAGAGCGTCGTCAACAGCGACGGGGAAGCGGTCGTGTCCAATTCGCCGACCGTGGTGCGCCAGGTCGTGAGCGAGCAGACGAGCGCCACCGTGCGTCAGATCCTGGAGCAGGTCGTCGGCGACCCCGTCGACGGCACCGGCAAGAACGCCTACGTTGCCGGCTACCGCATCGGCGGCAAGACGGGCACGTCGGAAAAGGTCGCGCAGGACGCGGCCGGCGGCGCGAAGGAGTACATCGTCTCGTTCATCGGCTTCGCTCCGGCGGACGACCCACAGATCGTCATCCTCGTGCTGCTCGACACGCCGAGCAACAGCACCGGCATCTACATCAGCGGCGGCCAGATGGCCGCGCCCACCGTCGGCAAAATGATGGCGGACATCCTGCCGTATCTCGGCGTGGAGCCGTCGTACTCCGAGACGGAAAAGACGCACATGGATAAGACCGTGCCGAACGTGACCGGCCTGTCCGTCGAGCAGGCGAAGGCCGCGCTCGCGGAGCTCGGCCTGCAGGCGCGCGTCTACGGCGACGGCGACAAGATCACGGCGCAGCTGCCGGGCAGCGGCGCGGTCGTGGCCAACGGCAGCACCATCCTGCTCTATGCCGGAAAGGAGCCCTCGGGCGACAAGGAGACCATGCCCTACCTGACCAACCTGAGTTACGAAACGGCCCGCGACCGCATGGCCGCGCTGGGCCTGTATATCAAGACCAACAGCTCCATCACGGACACTGCCTCCCAGAAGATCTCCGGGCAGGCCGTGGCCGCCGGGACCGAGCTCGATCACGGCACGGTCGTGGAGGTCACGCTCGTGACGACCGATTCGGGCATGTTGGGACGATACTGACGAACAACGGAGGTACCTTTATGAAACTCAAGCGACTGCTGTCCGTTCTGGACGTGTGCGAATGCACCGCCGATCCGGAGCTGGACATCCGGGACATCAGCTTCGACTCGCGCACCACGCAGCCCGGCGACCTGTTTGCCGCCGTCTGCGGGTATGAGTCCGACGGGCACCGGTTCATCGGCGCAGCCGTCGAGCGCGGTGCGGCCGTCGTGCTCTGCCAGAAGCAGCCGGAGGTCGATATACCGTATATCCTCGTGGCCGACAGCCGCCTTGCGCTCTCGCGCATCTGCTGCGAATTTTTCGATAACCCGTCGCGAGAGCTGACCATGATCGGCGTGACCGGCACGAACGGCAAGACCACCGTCACCACGCTCATCAAGCACATGCTTGAGCAGTGCCTGCACACGAAGGTCGGTCTCATCGGCACGAACGCGAACGTCATCGGCGACGAGGTGCTGCACACCGAGCACACCACGCCCGACGCCTATGAGCTGCAAAAGCTCCTGCGCCGGATGGCCGACGCCGGCTGCACGCACGCGGTCATGGAGGTGTCGTCCCACTCGCTGGTGCTGCACCGCGTGGAGGGCATCCAATTTCAGGTGGGCATCTTCACGAACCTGACGCAGGACCATCTGGACTTCCACAAGACCATGGAGGCCTACGCCGAGGCCAAGGCGCTGCTGTTCGCGCAGAGCGATGTCGGCATCGTCAATGCCGACGACGATTGGGCGCACGTCATGCTCGAGCACGCCAAGTGCCCGATGCATACGTACTCTGCCAAGCGCAACGACGCCGACCTCGTGGCCAAGGACATCCGCCTGAGCGCGTCGGGCGTGCGCTTCGTCGCCATGCGCGGCGATGCGCTCGCGCGCATGCGCCTCGGCATTCCCGGCATGTTCTCGGTTTATAATGCGCTGAGCGTCATTGCCTGCGCCTGCGCGCTCGGCATATCGCTGGACGACTGCGCCGCCGCGCTCGATACGGCAAAGCCCGTCAAGGGCCGCGCCGAGGTGCTCGAGACCGACGGGGATTACACCATTCTCATCGACTACGCCGTCACGCCCGACGCCATCGACAACATCCTCACGACGGTGCGCGAGTTTGCGCCCGCGCGGCTCGTGTTCCTCTTTGGCTGCGGCGGCGACCGCGACCGCGGCAAGCGCCCGAAGATGGGCCGCATCGCGGGCCAGAAGGCGGACTTTGTCATCGTCACGAGCGACAACCCGCGCGCGGAGGACCCGGAGGCGATCATCGCCGACATTCTCCCCGGCCTCAAGGAGACGCGCACGCCCTACGTCGTGCGGCCCGACCGGCGCGAGGCCATCGCCTACGCGATCGAGAACCACTGCCCCGGCGATGTCATCATCCTCTGCGGCAAGGGCCATGAGGATTACCAGATCATCGGCAAGACGAAAGTGCATATGGACGAGCGCGAGATCGTCGCCGAAATACTCGAGAAGAGGAAGAGAGAGAAATGACACTGAAGCTGATACTGGCGTTCGTCATCGCGTTTGCGGTGTCGGCCGTCGTCGGATTTTTCCTGGTCCCGTATCTCAAACGCATCAAGGCGGGCCAGAGCATCAAGGAAAACGGCCCCGCGTGGCACATGTCCAAGCAGGGCACGCCCACCATGGGCGGGCTGATGTTTATTGCCGCGATCACGGTCGTGTGCCTGTCGGTCGGCTTTGAGTGCATGGCCGAGGGCGAATATGGCCACCTGTTTTGTCTGGCGTTCGCGCTCGTGTTCGGCGCGATCGGCTTTCTGGACGACTATGAAAAGCTCAAGAAAAAGCAGAATCTCGGCCTGACGGCCGGCAAAAAAATGCTGCTGCAGCTGGCGGCGGCCGTGGCGTTCATTTTCCTCATGCGCCGCTTCGGCTATGTCGCGCTCGACAGCCTGTACATCCCGTTCTGGAACAAGACGGTGGCGATCTCCGAGCCGCTGTATGTGATCTTTGCGGCCTTCGTCATCGTCGGCACGGTCAACTCCGTGAACCTCACCGACGGTGTGGACGGCCTCGCCGCGAGCACGACGATGCCGGTGTGCATCTTCTTCGCCGTCATCTCCATCCTCTGGGGCGAGCGGTTTTTGTCCCTCGGTGTGTTCGCCTCCGGCATTGCCGGCGGCCTGCTGGGCTTTTTGATCTATAATTTCCACCCGGCGAAGGTGTTCATGGGCGACACGGGTTCGCTCTTTCTCGGCGGCGCGGTCGCGGCGCTGGCCTTTGCCTACGATATGCCGCTCATCCTCGTGACGCTCGGCATCATGTACATCATCGAGGCCCTGTCGGACATCATCCAGGTCGGCTATTTCAAGCTCACGCACGGCAAGCGCGTGTTCAAGATGTCCCCGTTCCACCACCATCTCGAGATGGGCGGCTGGACGGGCCACAAGTGGAAAGAAACGCAGATCGTGGCGCTGTTTGCCGGCGTGACGGTGCTGTTTGCAGTTTTGTCGTTCATCGGCGTGTTCCACCGCTTCGGCGTGTGATGCATGCGCCGCGGTGCAGGGAGGTGCTTGCATGAATATTTCCGATCTGAGACTTCCCGCGCGTCGCTCGGGCGCGGCCGCCGGGCCGCAGCGCGGCAGCTTCGACCTGCCGTTTTTCGTACTCACGCTGCTGCTGCTGACGATCGGCGTCATCATGGTGCTCTCGTCGAGCTTTGCCCGCGCCTATGCGCAGGGCAAGTCGCCGACGTACTACTTCGTCCGCCAGGCGGCCTTCGCCGTGGCCGGCGTGGTGGTCATGATCTTTCTGTCCAAGGTGCGCATGGCGACCTACCGCCGCCTGTCGCTGCTGGTGCTGGGCGTGAGCATCTTCCTGCTTGCCGTCGTCTGGATCCCGCACATCGGCACTCGCGTCAACGGTGCGCGCCGGTGGCTGAGTCTCGGCTTTACGACATTTCAGCCTTCGGAGATCGCGAAGATCGCGGTCGTGCTGTTTTTCTCCAGCATGATCTGTACCTATAAAGAGCAGATGCAGACATTCCGCTACGGCGTCGTGCCGTTCATGGTCGTCACGGTCATCATTGTCGGCCTGCTGATGCTCGAGCCGCATCTGTCGGCGTCCATCATCATCATGGCGCTTGCGATCGTGATGATGTTTGTCGGCGGCATCAAGCTTTCGTACCTGCTCGTCGGCATGGGCAGCGCGGGCGCGCTGCTGCTTTTCGCGAGCAAGTTCGTGCCCTATGTGCATAAGCGCATTGTGTCCTGGCGCGACCCGTTTGCCGATACGAGCGCTGCCGGCTATCAGATCGTGCAGTCGCTGTATTCCATCGGATCGGGCGGCTTCCTCGGCCTCGGCCTCGGCCAGAGCCGGCAGAAGTACCTCTATCTGCCCGAGGAACACAATGACTACATCTTTTCCATCGTCTGTGAGGAGCTCGGCTATGTCGGCGCCATTGCGATCCTGATCCTGTTTGCGCTGCTCATCTGCCGCGGCTACTGGATCGCCGCGCACTCGCCCGACCGCTACAGCTTCCTCGTCGGCGTCGGCATCACGACGCTGCTGTCGATCCAGGTGTTTTTGAACATCGCGGTCGTCACGAACCTCATCCCCTGCACGGGCATCTCGCTGCCGTTTTTCAGCTACGGCGGCACGGCGCTGCTCATGCAGCTCGGGGAGATGGGCATCATCCTGAGCATCTCGCGCGACATTCCAACGAAAAAAGCGCGCTAGCACCTGATTTTGTAAAGCATATCCGGCAGCCCGCGGCGGCCTTCGGCGCGGACTGCCCGATTTCCGTGTTTTGATCCTGGGAGGCATTGCTATGAACTTTCTCTTTACCTGCGGCGGCACCGCAGGTCACATCAACCCCGCGCTCGCGGTCGCGGGCGTCCTGCGCGACCGGATGCCCGACTGCGGCATCCTCTTTGTCGGCGCCAACGGCAAGATGGAGACCGACCTTGTCCCGCGCGCAGGCTACGACATCGTGACCGTGGAGGTCACGAACATCCACCGCAGCCTCAAGCCGGCGGAGATCGCGTACAACTTCCGCTCGCTGCACAACGCGCGGCAGGCGACGAAGGACGCGCGCAAGATCATCGAGGACTTCCAGCCCGACGTCGTCATCGGCACCGGCGGCTATGTCTGCTACCCCGTGCTCAAGGCGGCGGCGCAGCTCGGCATCCCGACCATTGTGCATGAGTCCAACGCCGTGCCCGGCCTGACGACGAAGATGCTCGTCGGCGCGGTCGACCGCATCCTCGTCGGCTTCGAGGAAAGCAAGCAGCACTACAGCGAGAAGGAAAAGGTCGTCGTCACCGGCACACCGGTGCGCGGCGCGTTCACGGCCTGCTCCAAGGCGGAGGCCAAGCGCCAGCTCGGGCTCGACCCGGACAAGCCGCTGGTGGTGTCGGTCTGGGGCTCGCTCGGCGCGTCGTACATGAACGAGGTCATGACGGCGTTCATCACGCGCGCCGCCGTCATGGATGCGCCGTTCGCGCTCATCCATTCGGCCGGGCGCAACGGCTATGAGAAGATGCACACGGCCCTGCTCGAAAAGTGCCCGGCCGATCTCGCCGCGCACGGCATGGACGTGCGGCCGTATATTTACAACATGCCGCTCGTAATGGATGCGGCCGATCTCGTGCTCTGCCGCGCGGGTGCGTCCACGCTCGCGGAGCTCACGTGCATCGGCAAGCCCGCGGTGCTCATTCCGTCGCCGAATGTCACGAACAACCACCAGGAGCGCAACGCGCGCGTGCTTGAGCACGCCGGCGGGGCCAAGGTGCTGCTCGAGGGTGCGTTCACGGCGGACGATCTGTATAACCTCGTCAGCGACCTGCTCGCCGATCCCGCGCAGCTTGCGCAGATGGCGGAGAATATGCGCGCCGCCGGCGTTGCTGACGCTGCCGAGCGCATTGCTGATCTGGTGCTGAAGCTGGCCGACCGGCACGGAAAATGACAATCTCGCGTTTCTCTGCATAGGATGGCATGAATTTGCTGTGCGGAGGAAAGATTATGAGCATATGGCACATTTACGGCGGAAACAGACTGACCGGGAGCACCCAGGTGCAGGGCGCCAAGAATGCGGTGCTGCCGATCATGGCGGCATCCGTGCTTGCCGGCAGTGAGACGGTTCTGCACAACGTGCCCGACCTGAAGGACGTGACGATCACGCTGCGCATCCTGCGCCATCTCGGCTGCACGGCGGAGCGCGACGGGGACACAGTGCGCATCGATTCCCGCGACATGAACCGCAACTTTATCCCGCACGATCTCATGCGGGAGCTGCGCTCCTCGGTCATTTTTCTCGGCGCGATCCTCACGCGCTTCGGGACGGCGAGCCTGTCCATGCCGGGCGGGTGCGAGCTCGGCCCGCGGCCGGTGAACCTGCACCTCGACGCGCTGCGCGCGCTCGGTGCGGAGGTCACGGAGCGCGGCGGGGACATCGTCTGCAGTGCGCACGATCTGAAGGGGCGGCGCATCCTGCTGCCGTTTCCGAGCGTCGGCGCGACGGAAAACGCCATGCTGGCCGCCTGCGCGGCGGCGGGGGAGACGGTCATCTGCAACGCTGCGCGCGAGCCGGAGATCCTTGACCTGCAGTGCTACCTGCGCAAGCTGGGCGCGCAGATCTCCGGCGCCGGCACATCGACGGTCACGGTCAGCGGCTTCCGGCCGCAGCCGTTTGTGGAGCACACGATCATGCCGGACCGCATCGTTGCGGCGACGATTTTGTGCGCCGGAGCCGCCTGCGGCGGCGATGTGGAGCTGCAGGGCGTCGACCCGGACCACTTTTTAACCGTTCTGGACTCGCTTTCAGAGGCGGGGTGTGCTATAATAAAAACGGCGTCCACCGTGCGCCTGACATCGACCGGGCGGCTCACGGCGCCGCGGCCCGTCGTCACGCAGCCGTATCCGGGCTTTCCCACGGATGCGCAGCCGCCGCTCATGGCTGCCTGCCTGAAGGCGAAGGGCACCACGGTGTTCACCGAAAATATCTTTACCAACCGTTATCGTCATGCCGAGGAGTTCCGGCGCCTGGGCGCAGCCGTCAGCATCGAGGGCCGAGTGGCCTATGTCACCGGTGTCGACCGGCTCACCGGCGCGCCGCTCACGTCGAGCGACCTGCGCGGCGGCGCGGCCATGATCGTGGCCGGCCTCTCCGCCGAGGGTGAGACCGAGATCCTCGACAACGGCTATATCAACCGCGGCTATGACCGCTTCGATGCGTGCCTGTCGGCGCTTGGCGCCGACGTGCGCTGCGTGGCGCCGCAGTGAAAGGAATCACCAGCCTATGAAACAATCGAAGCAGCCCGGGCCGCGCCGCGCGCGCCGGCCCCGCCGTCCGTCCGGCGGCCGGGGCAGGTCGCTGCTGCAGCCGCTGATCTTTCTGCTGATCTGCGCGGCGCTCGTCCTGGGCATGAGCGTATTTTTCCGTGTTGCCAAGGTCGAGGTCGTGGGCAACTCCATCTACACGGCCGAGGAGGTCGTCGAGGCCTCCGGCATCGGCACGGGCGACAATCTGTTTTTCATCAACCGCTTCTCGGCGGCCAGCCGCATCTTCAGCAAGCTGCCGTATGTGGACAAAGCGAAGGTCACGCGTGCGCTGCCCAACCGCGTTACCATCACGATCCAGGAGAGCAGCGCTATGGCCTATGTGCAGGCGGACGACGGCTACTGGGTCGTGGACCAGAACTGCAAGCTGCTCAAGTCCGTCACGGAGAGCGAGCTGACCGGTCTTGCCCGGGTCGACGGCATCACGCCGGTCGAGCCGAAGGTCGGCGAGGTGCTCAAGGCCGGCGAGGCCGACGCGCCGAAGGTCACGTACCTCGCGGCGATCCTCGGCCAGCTGCTCACGCGCGACATGGCGTCCAAGGTCACGGTCATCGACCTGTCGGATGCTTCCAACCCCGGCTTTACCTATGACGGGCGGTTCACGGTGCGCCTCGGCGCGAATGAAAATGTCGAGTACAAATTCGGCATGCTGCAAAGCGCGGTTTCCCAGCTCGCGGACAGCGACACCGGCACCATCGACCTGTCGATCGACAAACGCGCGCATTTCAGCCCCGGCTGATTGTTCACAAAAAAAGATTGACCTGATAAGGAAAACGATATAAAATGGGAAAGAATAAGAACAAACAGAAGCGAAAACCGCCAAAAAACGGCTTCCAGAGCGCGCCCGCGCCGGTTGCCGATACAAATAGAAACAACAGGGAGGAACCGAATATGTCCTTTGCTACCGAGTCCGGTCCGGAAAATGTCGTCACCATCAAGGTCGTTGGCGTCGGCGGGGCCGGCAACAACGTCGTAAACCGCATGGTTAAGTCCGGCACTCAGGGAATTGAGTACGTGGCTGTCAATACAGATAAGCAGGCTCTGGCCGTCTCCAGCGCGGACCAGAAGATCCAGATCGGCGAGAAGCTGACCCATGGTCAGGGCGCCGGCAGCGATCCCGACGTCGGCAAGCGCAGCGCCGAGGAGAGCCGCAACAACATCGCCAAGAGCCTGGAGAATGCGGACATGGTCTTCATCACCGCCGGTATGGGCGGCGGCACCGGCACGGGCGCAGCGCCCACGATCGCGGACATCGCCCGCGAGGCCGGCATCCTGACCGTCGGCGTCGTCACCAAGCCCTTCAAGTTCGAGGGCAAGCGCCGCATGGATCAGGCTATGGTCGGCATCAACGAGCTGCTGGGCAAGGTCGACTCCCTGCTCATCATCCCGAACGACCGGCTGAAGTTCGCCACCGACCAGAAGGTCACGCTGGCCAACGCCTTCGAGATCGCGGACGATGTCCTGCGTCAGGCCGTCGTGAGCATCTCGGACCTCATTAAGAACACCGGCTTCATCAACCTCGACTTTGCGGACGTCACCTGCGTCATGAAGGACGCCGGATTCGCGCATATGGGCGTCGGCCGCGCCGCCGGCAAGGGCAAGGCGGAGGACGCTGCCCGCATGGCCGTGGCCAGCCCGCTCATGGAGACGTCCATCAACGGCGCGCGCGGCGTGCTCATCAACATCACCGGCTCCGAGGATATGGGTCTGGAGGATGTCGAGACGGCTGCAAACCTCGTGCAGGAGGCTGCGCATCCGGACGCCAACATCATCTTCGGCGCGAGCTTCGATCCCTCGCTCGACGACGAGATCCGCGTGTCCGTCATCGCCACCGGCTTTGACGAGCCGGGCAAGGCGCAGGCCGAGCAGGCTGCTGCCGCTCCGGCGCAGGCGCCCGCTGCCGGTCTTTACACGGCTGCTGCCAAGGCTGCCGCTCCGGCTGCCCCGGCCGCTCCGGCGACGCCGGCCCCGGCCCCGGCCGCTGCTCCGGCTGCGGATACGGCCGCTCCCGCGGAGGAAGACCCGTTTGACAGCATCTTCAAGATCTTCAATTCCAAGTAATTCGACACATTTTGACCCAAACCGCCTTCGCTCCCGTGAAGGCGGTTTTTGTATTCTACCGGAGGAGGCAGCCGCTTGAAAAACTGGCGCATTACCCGCGTTCTGATGTCCATGGCGGACACATTTCTCGCCCGGCGCGTGACGCGCTCGGCGGCCGAGCTCGCCTACTGCATGGTCATGGCGCTGTTCCCGGCCATCATCTGCATGTACGACCTGCTCGCGCTCATCCTGCGTGACCCGACCGCCGTGCTGCGCATCGTCGAGACGCTTGTGCTCCCGCGCGAGACGCAGGCGCTCGTGTCGGAGTTTCTGACTTACGTGTCCGGCAACACGAGCGAGGTCATGTTCTTTGCCGCCCTGTTTGTCATGATCACGAGCGCGTCGGCCGCCTTCCGCGCCATGGCCGCCATCGTTGGCGAGATCCACGGCGGCAAACGCTTCGGCATCGTGCGCAGCACGATCGTGAGCGTGGCTTTTTCCGTGGCGTTTCTGCTGGTGCTGTACCTGTGCATCCTGCTCATGCTGACCGGCAAGCACTTTCTGCTCTGGCTCGATGCGCTGCTGCCGCATGTGAGCATCGTCTGGTCGTGGACTTGGCTGCGGTTTTTGATCCTGTTTGCCATCCTGCTGATGATGATCCTGATCCTCTACCGACTCACCACGCCGCGCCGGCCGCAGCACCGGGTGCTCCCGGGGGCGGTGTTTTCCGCCGTGGCGATCGTGTGCATGAGTATCCTGCTGTCGTGGCTGATCGGCAACAGCACAAAATATTCACTTGTGTATGGATCTCTCGCCTCGGTCGTGATCCTGCTGTTCTGGTTCCAGGCCTTCGGATTGCTGCTCATTTTGGGCGTGGTGCTTAATCACGCGCTTGAGGTGACGGCGCCGCCGGATACGGAGACATAAATTCTGCGGGAAAGGATGCAAATTGTTGTAAATCGCTTTACAAACCGGTTTTTTTCACGTAAACTATTCCGTTAAGAAGATCGCGCGGCCCGAAAACGGATTTTTTGAGAAGAAAATTTGCGGAAAATTGTTTTTTATGCATTAAATTTCGTTTTCAGGCATTATTCTCATGTGGGGTAATCAAATATGCGAAATGACGACAAGCACGTCTCCGGTGTATGTGCGGCCGATGGCCAGCCGCCGGATGATGCGCTCATCCTGCGCATAGCGCGGGGTGACACCGCCGCGCTGGAAACGCTGTATCGCCAGACGTCCGCTTCCATTTACGGCTTCGCGCTGTCCATCCTTCGGGATCCGACGGCGGCGGAGGATGTGATGCAGGACACGTTTGTGAGCGTGATGCAGTCGGCGCCGGGCTATCAGCCGTCGGGCAAACCGATGGCGTGGCTGCTGACGATCGCGCGCAATCTGGCGTTGATGCGCCTGCGCAAGGCGGAAAACAAAAACCTGTCTTTTGATGAGCTGTTTCATGTGGAAGATACGCATGATGCCTATCAGGTGACAGAGAATCATATGGTGCTTGAGAAAGTGCTGCATACGCTCACAGACAGCGAGCGGCAGATCGTGATGCTGCATGCGCTGTCCGGGCTCAAGCACAGAGAAGTTGCTGACCTGCTGGGGATCCCGCAGGCAACAGCCATTTCTCGCTATAACCGTGCGCTTGGAAAGCTGCGCAATTCGATGGGAGGTGACGATCTTGACCGATAAGGAATTGCTGGAACAGCTGCGGACCGAGGTCGTTGCCGAGACGCCGGATTGCTGGAGCGCCATCTTGGCGCGTGTGCAGGCCCCGGCGCAGCAGCCGGAGGAGGAGAAGGTCGTCCCGATGCCGGAGCGCGGACGTCGCCGCGGCGCGTGGAAGCGCTGGGTCGCAGCGGCGGCGGTGTTCTTCCTGGCCGTGCTCGGTGGCGGACTGTATGCCACGCAGGTGCCCGGAGGCGTCGCTACGCTCGATGCCAACCCCAGCATCGAGCTGACGGTCAACAAGCTCGGCCGCGTCCTGTCTGCACGCGCGTGCAACCCGGACGCCCAGTTTGTGCTCGACGATCTGGAGCTGCGCAATCAGTCCCTGCAGACGGCGGCGGACGAAATCGTCGCCGCAATGCAGACAGATGGCTATCTATCGGCAGATACGAACTCCGTCCTCGTGACGGTCGAGGCCGGCAAGGGCGATGCGCGTCTGCGCGACCGGCTGGCTGCGGCCGTGGAAAGCGCCCAGACGGATTGCGGCATGGACCCTGCGGTCCTTGCTCAGGTGCTGGAGGTGGATCCGGAGCTGGAGGCTTATGCCTCTGCCGCGGGTGTCAGCGCCGGCAAGGCGATGCTGATCCGGCAGATCAGCGACCAGGTGCAGGACCTTTCCGGCGAGGAGCTGGTCAGCCTGCCGATCAACGATCTGAACATTCTGGCGGCCTCCAATGACGTGGCGTTTGCCGGCATGGAGTCGATCGGTGCTGCCAGCACCGGCGCCTACATTCCATATAACGAGGCGCTGCAGGCAGCGCTCGAGCGCTGCGGTCTGACTGCGGACGATGTCACGCAGGCCAGCATGCGCTTCACGCTCATCGACGGGGAAATGGTCATGGAGTTCGCACTCACGGACGGCGAGCGGCACTATGTGTGCAGCGTCGATGCCGAGACGGCGGAGGTCTGCCGCCTGACGGGCGACGAGCCGAAGCAGCCGGAGGAAACGGAGATCATTCCGGTGCCGCCGACGGTTCAGCCAAATCCGAACCTGCCTGTGACACCCATACCGACACCGACGTCGACTCCGACGCCCACACCGACGCCGACGCCTACTCCGACGCCGACGCCTACTCCGACGCCGACGCCTACTCCGACGCCGACGCCTACCCCGACGCCGACCCCGCCCGCGGGCCCGGTCACACAGGAGCAGGCGCTGAAGATCGCCATTGCGGCGGCCGGCATCGCGGAGCGCGACCTTGCCGCATGGGATGTCCAACTCGACGAGAGCGGTGCACAGCCGGTTTACCGCGTGACGCTCACGACGATGTACTACTTCCACCCGCATTACGTCGTGATCGTCGATCAGCAGACCGGCGCGGTCCTCTCGGTGGACAAAACGCCGACCTTATGATCATGCAAAAAGGACGCCCGATCGGGCGTCCTTTTGCAACAGAAAGCAGAAAAAGCGCATCCCTCCGCCTGCCCGGCGGAGGGATGCGTTGCTTTCCGTCAATTCATGAATTTTTCGATCGCCTGATTCAGCTCGTCGATGGCCTGCTGGTCGCCGGTCTCCACGGCGTCGGCCAGACAGTGGTCGATGTGGTCCTTCAGGATGATCTTTGCGGTGTTGTTGAGCGCCGAGCGCACGGCCGCAAGCTGGATGAGCACCTCGGCGCAGTCGCGCCCGTCCTCTACCATGCGCTTGACCGACTCCAGGTGGCCGATCGCGCGGGCCAGTCGGTTGACGACCGCCTTGGTCTGCGTGTGGGTGTGCGGGTGCGCGTGGGTGTGGCCCTCGCCGCCGTGGCAGTGGGTGATGACGTTGCCGTTCTCGTCCACGTGCGTGTGCACCAGCGTGTTGGGATCCTGTTCCGCCATGGTATCATCTCCTGTCATTTCGCCGCAATTTTACCGTGTTTCGCGCCTTTTGTCAATGCAAACACGGCTGTGGACGGTCAGTAACCGTCGGCCTGCAGCGCGGCGCGCAGCTTTTCAATGGCTTTTTTCTCGATGCGCGAGACGTACGACCGGCTGATGCCGCAGCGCTGCGCGGTCTCGCGCTGCGTCAGCGCCTCGCCGCCGCCGATGGCGTAGCGCAGGCGGATGATCTCCGCCTCGCGCGCGTCGAGCGCTTCGTCGATGCAGCGCCGCAGCGCCCGGCTGACCTCGTCCGCATGGAGATGTTCATCCATGTCGTCGTCCTCGGACAGAATGTCGATCAGCGACAGGCTGTTGCCATCGCCGTCCGTGTCGAGCACGTCCGAGAGCAGCATTTCCGATGCGTTCTTGCGCGTGCTGCGAAAATACATCAGGATCTCGTTTTCGGCGCATTTGCTGGCATACGTCGCCAGCCGCACGCCCTTGTCGGGCCGGTAGGTGTTGATGCCCTTGATGAGCCCAATCGTGCCGATCGAGATCAGATCGTCCGTGTCGTCATAGTGCGTGTAGTATTTTTTGATGATGTGCGCCACCAGCCGCAGGTTGCGTTCAATGAGCACGTTGCGCGCCTCCAGGTCGCCCTGCAGCCAGGCGTCGAGATATTTGCGCTCCTCGGCCTCGCTCAGCGGGCGCGGGAAGGAGCCGCCAGGGGTCAGGCGCAGCATCAGAAATGCACTGCTCATCATCAGCATCAGGGTACTGTACAGCATTTTCAGCCCTCCGTTTCTGCCTGAGGTTATTCTATTCGGCGGCTGCAAGTACACTTGCCTGCCACACAATTTTCCGGATGTGCGCAAATGTTACGCAACGTTGTGTTGACTATTGAATAAAAAATGACGGCCAGACCGAGAAAATTACACGTTATACTTGACAAAATCACCAAAAAGCGTTAATCTTTGAACAGAAGGCCATTCCAGATTGAAAAATGGCCGGTGTGCTCAAAATTGAAAGGAGAACATATCATGGATTACAAAACTCTGAGTGTTAAGACGTTTATCGAGGACATGAACGGCAAGGAGATCATGATGAAGACGGTTCCGTCTCTGACCAAGTATCCCCTGAAGCTCTTCTACAAGAAGACCGTCGGCGACATCGTCGATCTCGTTCGCAGCAAGAAGCTTGTTCCGGAAGATGCCATCCAGGCTTTCATCAAGGACGTCGAGGCGCTCTAAGTTATCTCATATGCAACAGATCCCCTGCCGGGCGGCAGGGGATCGTTTTTTGCCCATTTTAGTTTACATAACTTTTGGCTTGCACAAAAAACGAAAAAGCGGATTGACAATTTGTTTGACTTGTGATACAAAGTAAGAAAAGTAATACGGTTCTTACAGGAGGCGGATCGCATGGAGACCATGCAGGACAAATTCATGACCACGGTGCGCATCGGCCCGAAGGGGCAGATCGTGATCCCGAAGGAGGTGCGCGCAATGTTCGGTCTCGAGCCGGGGGATTCGCTCATCCTGCTGGCCGACCGTGAGCGCGGCATCGCGCTGCAGAGCAGCAGCTATTATGATTCGTTCGTGCGCGCGGTATTCGATCAGGGTGCGAAAGCGGCGGCGCCCGGCGTGCCCGAGGCGGAGACGCAGGTGTTTGCCTCCGCGCTGGAGCAGGAGCTGAAAAGGAGGGACGGCGAGTGAACATTCTGGAAGTGGAGGGCCTGTGCAAGACCTATCCGGCGTTTCAGCTGCGCGGCGTGTCGTTTGCGGTGGCGCCGGGGACCATCATGGGCTTCATCGGCCGCAACGGCGCCGGCAAGAGCACGACCATCAAGTCCATGCTCAACCTCGTGCATCCGGACAGCGGCCGCGTGACCATGTTCGGCCAGGATTTTTACGCCAATGAGCCTGCCTGCAAGCAGCAGCTCGGCGTGGTGCTCGGCGGCGTAGATTTTTACCCGAATAAAAAGCTGCGCACCATCACGAACGTGACGCGGACGTTTTACGACCACTGGGACGAGAACAAATACCGGCACTACCTGCAGCTGTTCGCACTCGACGAGACGAAGAAGGTTTCGCAGCTCTCGTCCGGCATGCGCGTGAAGTACATGCTCGCGCTTGCGCTCTCGCACGATGCGCGCCTGCTCATCCTCGACGAGCCGACGAGCGGGCTCGACCCCGTGTCGCGCGATGAGCTCATGGAGCTGTTTTGCGGTGTGGTCAAAAGCGGCGAGCGCAGCATCTTGTTTTCGACGCATATCACGTCCGACCTCGAAAAGTGCGCCTCGCACATCACGATGATCAAGGACGGGCAGATCCTGTGCAGCGACACGCGCGACGGTTTCCTAGCGCGCTATCGCGCGCAGTTCGGCGACGGGCAGATGTCGCTCGAGGACATTCTTGTGCGCGTGGAAAGGAGAAGCTATGACAGCGAAGATTTTCTCTAAGGATCTGCGCCTCGCGGCGCACCCGATGATGTACGTGTTCGCGCTCTTCGGCGTCATGCTCATCATCCCGAACTATCCGTACACAGTCGTGTTTTTCTACGGCCTGCTCGGCATTTTCTTCACGTTCCTCAACGGCCGCGAGAATAAGGATGTCTATTACTGCGCCGTGCTTCCGGTCACGAAGCGCGACCAGGTGCGCGCCCGCGCCTGGCTCGTCGTGGCGGTGGAGCTGGCGGAGCTCGTGATCGCGGTCCCGTTCGCGTTCCTCTCCGCGCGCATTAACCCCAACGGCACGAACCTCGCCGGCATCGATGCAAACGTGGCACTCTTCGGCTCCGTGCTGCTGATCTACGGCGTGTTCAACGTTGTGTTCCTGCCCGTGTTTTATAAGACGGCCATCCGCGCCGGGCGGGCGTTTCTGCTCGCGGTCATTCCGATGACGGTGCTCATGGTACTCGTCGAGGCACTGTCCCATTTCCCGGTCGTCGGGCCGTATCTCGATGCGACCGACGCGGCCGGTCAGGTGCGGCAGCTGCCGGTGCTGGCCGTGGGGCTGGCGGCGTTTGCGCTGCTGTCGTGGCTGGCGTACCGGAAGGCAGCCAAAAACTACGAGCGGGTCGATCTGTGACGGGGACTTGCCGCGACACGAAAAATGTGTTATCCTGAAAAGCAGCTCACACGAGCTGCTTTTCATTTTTTGTCCGGGAGGGATCTGCATGAAGAACAAACGTCTCTGGCTGTCGGTGGCGCTGACGGTCCTGGTCGTCGTGTGCGCCATGCTCATCCTCTCGCGCGTCAATGAGGCGCGCAGCAACGCCGCGCCCGCCGCGCCGACGGATCTGATCCTTCCGCCGGACATCCAGACGACGGCGAAGCCGGATGTGAAAAAGTACGACGACCTGCCGGATGTGGATATTTCCTCCTGGGAGTATCTCATCGCGAGCCAGGCGCATAATATCAGCGACTATGTTCCGGATGTGAGCAAGATCAGCGGCTCGCAGTCCACGTTCGATTCCCGCGCCGTCGATGCGCTCAACGCACTGCTCAAGGCGGCCCGGGATGCCGGCTGGAGCCCGTATATCTACTGCGCCTATCGTCCATACCTCACGCAGAAGCAGCAGTACGAGGATCAGGTCGCCGAGAACATGCGCAAGGGCGATACCCGCGACGAGGCCGAGACCGCCGCCGCGCGCATCGCTGCGCCCCCCGGCACGAGCGACCATCAGACCGGCCTCGGCGCGGACATCGTCGATCAGTACTATTCCTCGCTGAGCGTGGACACGGTCAACGCGCGCTTTCTGGCGTGGCTGGCGGAGAACTGCGCAGACTACGGCTTCGTCATCCGCTACCCGTCGGACAAGGTCAGCATCACCGGGCGCAACGAGCCGTGGCACGTGCGCTATGTCGGTGACGCGGCAGCGCGGTTCATGACCGAGCACAACCTCTGCCTGGAGGAATTCGCGGCGCTGTACCAGTAAGTGTCCGCCAGCGCAAAAAAAGGCTTGCATTGTCCGGCACGGGATGGTATGATATTGCCGTACGAAGGAAGCAGGATTTGACAGAGTGGGCACCCGCCCACTCTTTTTCTTGAGGTCTTTCAAAGTGTCAGAAAATGGAATGGTGATCTATGAGTAAATTGACAGACGCCGTCCTGGCGCTGGCCGAGCCTGTGGCCGCGCAGCAGGGGTGCGAGATCTGGGACGTGGAGTACGTCAAGGAAGCGGGCAGCCGCTACCTGCGTGTGTATATCGACAAGCCGGACGGTGTGTCGATCCAGGACTGCGAGGATTTCAGCCGCGCGCTCGATCCGATCCTCGACGAGGCCGACCCCATTCCCGACAGCTATATTTTCGAGGTGTCGTCCGCGGGGGCGGAGCGGCAGCTCAAGCGCCCGGGCGATTTCGCGCGCTTTCTCGGCGCGCAGGTCGAGGTGCGGCTCTACCAGCCGGTCGACGGCAGCAAGGTGCACATCGGCACGCTCGAGCAGTATGACAACGGGGACGTGACCGTCTCCGACGGCAAGGCCCGCCGTGTCTTTCAAAAATCCGCCATCGCACAGGTGCGCCTGCACCTGACCATATAAGGAAAGGGAATTCGACCATGAACGCAGAATTTTTTGACGCAGTTGCAGATATCGAAAAAGAAAAAGGTATTCCGCGCGAATATATGTATGAGAAGATCCGCCAGGCCATGCTGACGGCGTTCCGCAAGGACACGCC
Source organism: uncultured Eubacteriales bacterium (assembly GCA_900317855.1). Classification (GTDB taxonomy): domain Bacteria; phylum Bacillota; class Clostridia; order Oscillospirales; family Oscillospiraceae; genus CAG-103. The sequence goes on from ONIG01000006.1 coordinate 66,023, forward strand.
CGACTGCGAGGATAACGTGGAGGTCATTCTCGACGAGGACAAAAAGAAGATCGAGATGGTCGTCAAGAAGACGGTCGTCGCGCGCGTCATCGACCCGTATGTTGAGATCAGCGAGGAAGCGGCGCACCGCATCAGCAAGCGCGCCAAGATCGGCGACGTGGTCAGCGTCCCGGTCGAGACCAAGCAGTTCGGCCGCATCGCGGCGCAGGCAGCCAAGCAGGTCATCATTCAGGGCATCCGCGAGGCGGAGCGCGGCATGATCTACGAGGAGTTCAACTCCAAGGAGCATGAGATCCTCACCGGCGTCGTCAATAAGATCGACCCGCGCACCGGCTGCGCGTTTTTGAAGATCAGCTCCAACTCGGACTATACCGAGGCCATGCTTGCCCCGGCGGAGTGCATCCGCGGCGAGGTGCTGCATGAGGGCGACCGCATCAAGGTCTACGTGGTCGAGGTGCGCAACAGCACGCGCGGCCCACAGGTGCTCATCAGCCGGACGCATCCGGGTCTGGTCAAGCGCCTGTTCGAGCTCGAAGTGCCGGAGATCTTCGACGGCACGGTCGAGATCAAGTCCATCGCCCGCGAGGCCGGCAGCCGCACGAAGATGGCCGTCTGGGCGGAGGATCCGGTCATCGACCCGATCGGTGCCTGCGTCGGCCCGAAGGGCGGCCGTGTCGCGAGCGTCGTCAACGAGCTCGGCGGCGAGAAGATCGACATCGTCAAGTACAGCGAGGTGCCGGAGGAATTCATCGCGGCCGCGCTGGCGCCGTCCGAGGTGCTGGAAGTGACCTTGCTCGACGAAGGCAAGAGCTGCCGCGTCATCGTGCCGGATAACCAGCTCTCGCTCGCCATCGGCAAGGAGGGGCAGAACGCCCGCCTGGCCGCAAAGCTCACCGGCTATAAGATCGACATCAAGCCGGAGAGCGAGGCGTAAACCGAAAGGAGGCAGTCACCCATGCCCAAGTCCATTCCCCAGCGGCAGTGCGTCGGCTGCCGTGAAAAGAAGCCCAAGCCGGAACTCATCCGGGTGGTGCGCGCGCCCGACGGGGCCATCTCGCTCGATGCGCGCGGCAAGGCGGCGGGCCGCGGCGCGTATCTGTGCCCGAAAGCCGCGTGCCTGAAAAAGGCGCAGAAGAACCGCGCGCTCGAGCGCGCGTTCGACGTGCCCATCCCGGCGGAGATCTACGAGCAGCTCACAGCGGAACTGGAGGTGCTCGGCGACGGATAAAGCAGCCAACTATCTCGGCCTCATGCGCAAGGCCGGGCGCATCGCGCTCGGGGAGCATGACGCCGGAGCGGCGGCGCGCGCCGGAAAGGCGTGCCTGCTGCTGCTGGCGCAGGACGCATCGGACAATGCGCGCAAGCGCGCCGAGGGCTTTGCCTATGCGGCGCAGGCGCCGCTGCTGCGCCTGCCGTACACGAAGCAGGCGCTGTCCGACCGGCTCGGCAAGACCGGCTGCGCCATCGCGGCGGTCACCGATCCGGGTCTGGCGAAGGCCTTTGTGTCCGCGCTGGCGCAGGCGGATCCGGAGCAATACAGCAGCACGGCGGCAGAGCTTGCCGCACAGACGAGAACAGACACGGGCACGGCGCAGACAAGCGGCGGGCGCAACGGCAAGAGGAGGAAACAAGTATGAGCGGATTGATTAAATACAGAGTGCATGAGGTGGCGAAGGATTTCGGCATGACCTCGAAGGAGATCACGCAGATCCTGACGGATTATGCCACCACTCCGAAAAATCATATGCAGGTGCTGGAGGACGACGAGCTCAACGACATCTTTGAGTATCTCACGCAGCATCATCAGGCGGCCAGCCTGGAGGAGCTCTACAAAGTGCCGGACCAGCCGAAGGCCAAGCCGCAGGCGGCCCCGGCCGCGCAGGCCGAAGCGCCGAAAGCCGAGGCCGCGCCCGCAAAGCAGGCGCAGCAGGCTTCCCAGCCGCAGCAGCAGCCGAAGCCGAAAAAGGACGACAAGCCGCACCAGCCGCGCCAGGTGGCCGAGCGCCGCGTTGTCGATACCCGCGGCGCGACGACGAACCTGTCCAAGTACGACCAGCGTCTGGATGATCTCGTGCCCGAGCGCGCGCAGAACAAGCGCGGCGGCAAGCAGAAGATCCAGAACCGCAACCGTCAGCGCCCGCAGAACCCTGCCGCCGGCGCCAAGCGCCGCCAGGAGGAGCGCGACAAGATGCAGAAGCTGCAGCTCGAGATCGCGAAAAAGCAGCAGCTCAAGGTGCAGATCCCGGATACGACCTCCGTCGGCGAGCTCGCATCCCGCATGAAAAAGACCGGCGCCGAGGTCGTGCGCCGTCTCGTGAAGATGGGCGTTATGGCGTCGCTGTCCGATACCATTGATTACGACACCGCCGCGCTCGTGGCCATGGAGCTCGGCTGCAAGGTCGAGCATGAGGTCATCGTGACGGTCGAAGAGCGCCTGATCGACGACCGCGAGGACAGCGAAGACGAACTCGTCCCGCGCGCCCCGGTCGTGGTGGTCATGGGCCACGTCGACCACGGCAAGACCAGCCTGCTCGACCGCATCCGCCGCACGAACGTCGCGGCCGGTGAGGCCGGCGGCATCACGCAGCACATCGGCGCTTACCGCGTCATGGTCGACGGCAAGCCTGTCACCTTCCTCGACACGCCGGGCCATGAGGCATTCACGTCCATGCGTGCCCGCGGCGCCATGGTCACGGACATCGCCATCCTCGTCGTCGCGGCCGATGACGGCATCATGCCGCAGACGGTCGAGTCCATCAACCACGCCAAGGCCGCCGGCGTCCCGCTGGTCGTGGCCATCAACAAGATGGACGTCCACGGCGCGAATCCCGACCGCATCAAGCAGCAGCTCACGGAGTACGGCCTCGTGCCCGAAGAGTGGGGCGGCGAGACGATCGTCTGCCCGATCTCGGCCAAGACCGGCGAGGGCGTGGACGCGCTGCTCGAAAACCTCGTCCTGCTCGCGGAGATCCAGGAGCTCAAGGCCAACCCGAACCGCGCCGCCCGCGGCACGGTCATCGAGGCCCGCATGGATAAGGGCCGCGGCCCGATCATGACCGTGCTCGTGCAGAACGGCACCCTCAATCAGGGCGACATCATCATCGCCGGCACGGCCGTCGGCCGTGTGCGCACGATGACCAACGATAAGGGCCAGCGCGTGACGAAGGCCGGCCCGTCCATCCCGGTCGAGATCGCCGGCATGTCTGAGGTGCCGAGCGCGGGCGACACGTTCAACGCCGTCGCCGACGAGCGCATGGCGCGCGAGCTGGTCGAGCAGCGCAAGCAGCAGAAGAAGGACGCTGCCAACGCCGGCAGCAAGAAGGTCTCGCTCGACGACCTGTTCTCCCGCATCCAGCAGGGCGAGATGAAGGACTTCAACATCATCGTCAAGGCTGATGTGCAGGGCAGTGCCGAGGCTGTCAAGTCCTCGCTCGAGAAGCTCTCGAACGAGGAAGTGCGCGTGCAGGTCATCCACTCCGGCGTCGGCGCCATCAACGAGTCCGACGTCATGCTCGCCGCCACGTCGAACGCGATCATCGTCGGCTTCAACGTCCGCCCGGACGCGGCCGCGCGCGACAACGCCGCCCGCAGCAACGTGGAGATCCGCATGTACCGCGTCATCTACGACTGCATCAACGAGATCGAGGCTGCCATGAAGGGCATGCTCGCCCCGAAGTTCCAGGAGCAGATCATCGGCCACGTCGAGATCCGCCAGACCTTCAAGGTCTCCAAGGTCGGCACCGTCTGCGGCGGCTACGTCACCGACGGCAAGATCGTGCGCAACAGCAAGGTCCGCGTCGTGCGCGACAACATCGTCGTGTTCGAGGGCGACCTCGCGTCTCTGCGCCGCTTCAAGGACGACGTCAAGGAAGTCGCCGCCGGCTACGAGTGCGGCCTGCAGGTCGATAAGTACAACGACGTCAAGGTCGGCGACGTGATCGAAGTGTTCGTCATGGAGGAGATCAAGCAGTAAAAGGAGTTTCCTATGGCTTCCAATAAACTGGCAAGAACGAATGATGATATCCAGCGCGTGCTGGCAAACCTGCTCACCCAGGTCAAAGACCCTCGGGTGCAGCAGGGGATGATCAGCGTCACCCGCGTCGAGACGACGGGCGACCTGCGCTATTCAAAGGTCTGGCTTTCCGTGCTCGGCATGGAAAACGAGAAGGAATTCAAAAAGGGGCTGCGTTCGGCCTCCGGCTGGCTGCGCCATGAGCTTGGCACCGTGCTGGACCTGCGCTACACCCCGGAACTGGTGTTCGAGATCGACCACTCGATCGAGGAGGGCGCGCACATCAGCGCCCTGATCGAGCAGCTGCACGACAAGGACACCGGAAGTGAGGCTTGAAGTATGGATGATCGGGAGTTTGCCGCGGCGCTGCGCGACCGCGACGCGATTCTGATCCTGTCGCACCTGCGCCCGGACGGTGACACGCTCGGGAGCGGTGCGGCGCTTTGCAGCGCGCTGCGCCGCATGGGCAAGACGGCGTACCTGTTCCCCAATCCGGAGACGACGGCGCGCTATCTGCCGTATGTGGCGCAGTTTTTTGCGCCTGCGGATTTTGTGCCCGCGTGCGTGGTCGCGGTCGATATCGCGACGCCGGACCTGTTCCCGCAGGGCTTTTCCGGCGCGGTCGATCTGTGCATCGACCACCACCCGTCGAACGCGCTGTACGCCGGGGCTACGCTCCTGCACGCGGAGAAGTCCGCCTGCGGCGAGGCGGTGCTCGATGTGATCGAGCTGCTGACCGGCAGTGTCACGGAGCAGGAGGCAAACCTCCTGTATATCGCCGTCACGACGGACACCGGCTGCTTCCAGTATGCCAACACGAACGCCGCCACCCTGCGCGCGGCGGCCCGGCTGCTGGAGCTCGGCGCCGATAATCGAAAGATCAGCATGGACTTTTTCCGCAAGATCTCCCGCGCGCGCATGGCGCTCGTGGGGCAGATCTATTCCGGCATGCGCTTTTTCCGCGGCGGCCAGGTCGCCATCGCGGTCGTCACGCGTGCGCTGATCGACGCCGTGCACGCGACAGAGGATGACTGCGACGACATTGCCGGTCTGCCCGGCCGGGCGGAGGGCGTGGTCGTGAGCGTCACGATCCGCGAGCTGCTCGACGGCCGCAGCAAGATTTCCGTGCGCTCGAACCCCGAGGTGGATTCGTGCGCCATCTGCGCGGTCTACGGCGGCGGCGGCCACAAGATGGCCTCCGGCTGCACGCTCGCGTGCGACACGGAGACGGCCGTGGAAAAGATCCTTGCAGCCATCGACCAGGTGTGGCCCGCATGAACGGGATCCTGCTGGTCGATAAACCTGCGGACTGGACGAGCCACGACGTCGTGGCCAAGCTCCGCGGCGTGCTCGGCGAGCGGCGCATGGGTCATTCCGGCACGCTCGACCCGATGGCGACCGGCCTGCTGGTCGTGTTCGCCGGCCGCGCGACGCGCGCGGTGTCGTTCTCCGAAAACCACAGCAAGTGCTATGAGGCGCGCCTGCGCCTCGGCCTCACGACCGACACGCAGGACACGACCGGCACGGTGCTCAGCCGCTGCGACCGGCGCGTCACCCGCACGGAGCTGGAGGCGGTGCTGCCGCAGTTTCGCGGGGACATCCTGCAGGTGCCGCCGATGTATTCGGCGCTCAAGGTCGACGGCAAAAAGCTCTATGAGATCGCCCGCCGCGGCGGCGAGGTCGCGCGCGAAGCGCGCCCGATCACGATCGGGGAGCTGACCGTGCTCGGCGAGGTGGACGGGGACTATGTCCTGCGTGTCCGCTGCTCGAAGGGCACCTACATCCGCACGCTCTGCCACGACATCGGCGCGGCCCTCGGCTGCGGCGGCGTGATGAGCGCCCTGCGCCGGACGGCGGTCGGCGGGTATCGTGTGGAGGATGCGCACACCATGGACGAGCTGTGTGCGCTGCCGCGCGAGGCGGCGCAGCGCCTGCTCCTGTCGGTGGACAGCCTCTGGCCGGACGCGCTGCAGGTCACTGTTGACGCGAAGGCGGAGCGCCTTGCCCGCTGCGGCAATCCGTTCACGCTCAGCGCGCCGGACGGGACTTACCGCATCTATGCTGCGTCGGGGGAGTTTCTCCTGCTGGCGCAGGTCACGGACGGCACGGCCGTCACGATCAAAAGTTTTTTCGAGGTTTCTTGACGTATGGAAAACCAGAAACGTGTCATAGCCCTGGGCTTTTTTGACGGCATCCATATCGGCCACGCCGCGCTCATGCGCCGCACAGTCGCGCGCGCGGAAGAAATGGGCGCCATCCCCACGGTCATGAGCTTTGACGTGCACCCGGACACGCTCGTGTTCGGCACGGAGGTCCCGCTCATCAACAGCGCCCACGGCCGCGAGGAGCTCATCCGCCGCCTGTTCGGCATCGAGAGCGTGGTCTTTATCCACTTTGACCGCACGGTCATGCAGATGCCGTGGCAGACGTTTATCCAGACGCTCGTCGACGAGATGGACGCGGCGGCGTTCGTCGTGGGGCACGACTTCAGCTTCGGCTGGCGGGGCGAGGGCACGGCGGAAAAGCTCGCCGCCTACTGTGCCGAGCGCGGTCTTGGCTGCGACGTCATCCCTGCCGTCACGCTCGACGGCCGCGTTGTCAGCTCCACCTACATCCGCGAGCTGCTCGAAAACGGTGAGGTCGAGCGCGCCAACGCCTTCCTCGGCCATCCGCACACCCTGTCGGACACGGTGCACTATGGCTACCGTCTCGGCACGAAGATGGGCACGCCCACGATCAACATGCAGTTCCCGGACGGAGTGCTCGTGCCGCGCCACGGTGTGTACGCCGCGAAGGTGTATCTCGATGACGGCAGCGAGCATTACGCCGTCACGAATGTCGGCGTGCGGCCGACGGTCAGCGGCGGCCAGCGTGTGAGCGTCGAGAGCTTCATCCTCGACTACCACGGCAACCTCTACAACCGTCAGGTACGGCTGGAGTTTTATAAATTCCTGCGCCCGGAGCAGAAGTTTGCCTCCGTGGACGAGCTCAAGGCCCGCATCCTCTACGATGCGGACACGACCCGTGCCTATTTCGAGGCGCAGACCCAGCACGTATAAGGACATACAAAACCCGCGGCCCCGGTACTCTGAGGCGCACCCCGTCAAGAGGACAATGAAATAATATAAAGTTTTTCACGGCTAGTAGCTTCGGTTGCTGGCCGCTTTTTATGCGGCAAGACACAGCGC
>ONIG01000003.1 GCA_900317855.1 uncultured Eubacteriales bacterium
CGCCGTGGCTGCGGCGACGGTCTATGCGGACATCGAGCTGTACAGAACGGACGGGGTCGCGCTGAATAAAAAGTTCAGCGGAACGAGTATCGTGGACGGAAACGGTTATTATCTTACGACCGTGGTGCCCGTCAATATGGCCAAGTACCGTTACATTAAGGTCAACGGTGCGCATATTAGCGGATATGCTGGTGCAGTCAATACCAGCAACCCCACTATATACAAGGTCGCGTTTATGAAAAACGGTGCGATCTATGCCGTCCAATACACAAATACCTTGGCACTGTCCAGTGACAGTAACGCGATGCAATGGAACATGGACATGAGCAAGTATACACACTATCAGCAGTGTGACGCTGTCCAGCTATCGGTGCTGGTTTCCACATCCGCAATCACAAGCGCCGATGTGCTCACCGCAGATAAGCTGCAAGTCACCTGCTCGACGGCACTGTAAGGAGGTACAGGATGGAGAACATCGAAGCATTTGCGGCGAAAAACAAGTGCTATCAAGCGGGCGCGGCGTGGGAGGCGGTTGACTGATGGAATTCATTGCTTGCAACACGGCCAATTACCGCGCCGGGCGCACGCAGCCGGTGCGGTACATCGTGATGCACTATACGGCAAACAACGGCGACACGGCAAAAAACAACTGCGACTACTACCACCGCGTTGGCGGCCTGCAGGCCAGCGCGCACTATTTCGTGGACGAGTATGGCGCGATGCAGTCCGTGCGCGAGGGCGACACGGCGTGGCACTGCGGCGCGCGGGCGTACTGGCACCCCGAGTGCCGCAACGGCAACAGCATCGGCATCGAGATGTGCAGCCGCAAGCGCGCTGACGGCAGCTACTACATCAAGCCGGAGACCGTGGCCAACGCTGCGGCCTTGGCAAAAGACATTATGCAGCGCTATGGCATCGACACCGACCACGTGCTGCGGCACTACGACGTGACGGGCAAGCACTGCCCCATGCCGTGGGTGGATGACCCAGCGCAGTGGGCGGCGTTTCTGGCCATGCTGACGCCGGAAAACACTACTACAGTCGAGGAGGACGAGGATGACATGGTGAGGTACAACACGATCGAGGAAGTCCCGAGTTGGGCGCAGGACACGGTGCGCGCGCTGGTGGAGGCGGGTGCACTCGGCGGCGTGGACGGCGGCAATCTGGATCTGTCCATGGATATGATCCGTGGCCTTGTGGTCGGCACCAAGTACGCAGCGGCGCGCAACCCCCGGTACGAGACGATCAAGGACATGCCCGGCTGGGCGCAGGCGGGCGTGCAGCGTCTGGTGGATCGCGGCGCACTGGCCGGTACTGGAGGCGGCAAGCTGGATCTGTCACTGGATATGCTGCGCACGCTGCTGGTTACGCAGGCGATGATCGACGAAAACAAGTGATGGAGGGGTAGTACATATGAAAATTAACTGGAAAGTACGTATTCGCAACAAGAACTTCTGGCTGGCGCTGATCCCGGCGCTGCTTCTGCTGGTGCAGGTGGTGGCCGCCCCGTTCGGATACAAGTGGGATTTTGGCGTGCTGAATCAGCAGCTTGCGGCGATCATCAACGCAGTGTTTGCTGTGCTGTCGATCATCGGCGTGGTGAACGACCCGACCACCGCCGGTACTGCGGATAGTGCTCGGGCAATGACTTATACCGAGCCCAGACAGGACGATACCCGCCGATGAGTCTCTCAGTAGTAATTGCGCTGGGTGGCGTGATGCTCAGCATTATTGGCGCTACTTGGCGGCTGTGCGTGATCGTGACGCAGGCGACGGATGCGGTGAAGGCCTTGACGGAGCGCATACAGCACATGGACAACGACAACCTGCGAGATCATGCGGAGATGCGCAGGCAGCTCAACGGCCACGAGAGCCGCATTTCGAAACTCGAGCGACGAACATAAGGGAGTGATTGCGCGATATGGCACAGACGAATACGCCCGTCAGCGCGGAAGATCAGAAGAAAATCGACGCTTTCGGCGAGCAGTGGAAGGCGGCACAGGCAGCCGGAGACAAAGCAGGAATGGACGCAGCACACACGGGCGCGGAGAATATCCGCGCCCAGTATGGTTATTCCGGGGGAGGCGACGGGAGTGGGCGGCACCCGCTTGAAATGACGATTCCTACCGCCGGAGCGGGCGCTACGCAGGCGGGTATGGACTCGCAGACGACGCAGGAGCGTTCCGGGAAGATCTATCAGGTTCAGGCCAACGGCCGCGCACCGCAGGGGCTGGGCGTGGGCGATCAGGTCGTGACGGAAGGCGGCACATATTCCATCCTGTCCGTGAACCCGGACGGCACGTACAAAACCAAACTAGTAAATGCCGATCAGACCACGCAAAATTACACCGGAAGCTACAACTCCACGACGGCCCCGACTGGCCGCTACTACCGAGTTGGCGCGGATGGAAAATCCCCGTCGGGTCTGAAGGCGGGCGACCAGGTTGTTACCGGTGGTGGTACCTATATCATTGAGGGGTTTAATGAGGATGGCAGTTACCGCGGTACGCTCGTCAACAAAGCGCAGACCTCGCAGACCTACCGCGGGGAGTATGCGACACCGGGCGTGAATCTGAACAACCCGACCGATGATCTGAAGGCGATTCTCGATCAGTGGTTTGAGACGTCGAAGAACCAGAGCAACCAGCAGATCGACTATGCGACGGAGAAGGGCACGACCGAGCTGAACCGTGCGCTGGAGGATGCTGCACCCCAGTTTCAGACACAGCGAAATCAGCTTGCGGCGAACGAAGCCCGAGCGCTGGACAACGCGGCGCTATACGCCGAGGCGCGGGGCGATCGCGGCGGCATCGGCCAGTCGCAGTACAACGAGATCCAGTCGGCCGCTTTGCAGAACCGGCAGGCAATTAACTCCGCCCAGACGAAGCTCGCCACGGACACGGCCCGCCAGATCGCGGATCTGCGTGCGCAGGGTGAGTTCGAGAAGGCGGACAACCTCCTAAAGCTGACTCAGCAGAAGCTCAGCCAGCTCATGTCTCTGGAGCAGTGGGGCGCGCAGTACGCCATGAGCCAGGAACAGATGCGGCAGTCACTGGAGCAGTGGCAGAAGGAGTACGACCTGAACAAAGCCAACGTGACAGGTTTCTTTACGGACGGCACACCGACCAGAGCCGCTACGGAGTCCGCGCGCGAGGCCGCGGCGGGCATCGCATCCGCGCTGCTGGAGGCCGGTATCATGCCGAACGATGAGCAGCTCAAGGCTCTCGGCATGACCTCCGATCAGGCGCAGAGCTACATCACTGCGAAGAAATTGCAGGCTGTTGCGAAATCGTCATCCGGTAGCGGCCGGAGTAGTGGAGGCAGTGGTGGTGGTACGTCCTCGAGTGGCTCACAGACGGCCAGCTCTGCGAAGGACTACACCGTAGATTCTAAAGGGAACGCCAGTGTGATTCCGGCGCGCAGCTTGAGCTGGAATCAGGATGAGGGTACGTTTGTCTGGAACGGCAAAACGTATTCAAAGGTGTCTGATCTGGTGAGCGCCTGGAATAACGCATCGCTGAGCGATGAGGATGAGGCGGTGTTGCGGCGCAAGTTTAAGTCGCAGACCGGTGTTGACCTGAGCAGCTACGGGTATTAAAGGAGTTTGGCATGGCCGATACGAAGAGAAAAAACAGATTTGGTAGCGGCAATGGCGGCGACATCTCTGCCGCCATCCGCCAGAACACCGAGGCGCAAAGCCGAGCGGCGTTGCAGAACGGTACGTTGCCGGTGTGGAAGGGCCCGTCGCCGAGTAAGAGCAGTACAAGTACGACCGCCGGAAAAGGCAACACCCTATCCGGGGCGACCGCTTTTCAGCCGAAGGAGAAGACGACGCTTGGTGATGTGCTGAGCAATCCGCTGTATTACGCGGAGAAGGCCGTCTCGGCGCCACTCGATGCGCTTCAGTCCGGCCTGAAGGACATGTTTGGAGGGACGAAGAAGCAGGAAGAGCGGCTGAGTGCAAACCAGCAGATGCAGGAGGCCGCGGCGCCTAGCAAGGCCAAGCTCGCGGAGGGCACGATTGTCAAGGGCGCGGATCAGGCGGTGTCGGGCATTACGGCTACGCTGGACTGGCTGATCGGCAACCCGTTGAAGTCGCTGGGCTGGGAGTCAAACCCGATCTCGGAGTGGAACAAATACGTTCAGACGAACAAGGAAGCGAACGAGGTCTACTACGCGAAGAATCTGGCGAACAGTTCAAAGGCGCAGAAAATTGTGGATGAGTATGGCTCGGCAACGGTGGCGGCTATCCCCCAGGCAATCGTCGCTATGATGACCGCCGGGTCTTCTCTCGGCGCCCAGGGGGCGGGTGCACTCACCGCGGGCGGCACCCAGCTCGCCGGTACGGAAGCGGCCGCTGCGGCGAGCGCGGCGATGAATTCGTCGAAAGTGGCGGGTGCGGCAAAGACTGTCCGCGACATCACGACTGCAATGGCGAAGGACAAGAACTACTGGGCGTCGTTTGCACAGGTCGCCGGTCAGGGCTATCAGGAAGCAAAGGCCGATGGCGCCAGCGAGTGGGAGGCCAATATGTTTGCGTTGGCGAACGGTATTGGTAACGCCGCAATCGAAGTTGGCGGCGGCATCCAGACGCTGCCGGTGGAGCTTCAGGCCGGGAAAAAGGGACTGCGCGCCTGGATTACCAGCGCCGCAGAGGAGGGCCAGGAGGAGGTCGTTCAGGGCGTTCTCGAGAGGGCGCTGCAAAATCTAGTCTATGACAAGGGGAACCCGATTGCGTCCGTCACGGATGAAAACGCCGTGCTGAACCCCGTTACGTCCGCAAAAGAGTTCGCTGGCGGCTTTGTTGTCGGCGGCGTTCTGGGCGGCGGGCAGATGCTCGCAAGCAAAGCTATGACCCCGTCGGCCGAGCGCGGCAAGACGGCTGGCGTCCGCAGCGCGGTTGCCGGGCAGAGCGCGATTGACCAGCAGATCAATTACAGCCTGGTCGAGCTGGGCCTGAATTACGCCGAAGGCTCCAAGAGCCGCGCAATCGCTGAGGACATGGCGGCGAAGCTGGACGCGGCGGAGGACATGACCAAATCCGGCGTGACGGCAAAGGACTACGGCCGCCTGCTCCGGACGATGCAGTCAGAGCAGAGCGCACGGCCTGACCTGAGCCACAGGACGACGGCGCGCGTGGTGAACGAGGACGGCAAGGTTGTCACCCAGATGAGCTCGGTCGCCGAGGCGTTCCGCACGCAGGGCGACACGGCGCCGGTCGCCGTGAAAAAGGCGCAGATCCTCGAGCGGATGATGTCCGGCGAGCAGGTCAGCAACAAGCAGCTCGAGCAGCTCGGGCTGCGCGACAAGAACACCCAGGCCGTCTTGACGCAGCTCACCGGTGTGGAAGTGCCGCAGAACGCGACGAACAGCCAGCTCCGTCAGGTGTTTCGCGCCGCGGCCGAGACCGCCGTGGAGGCGAAAAAGGCAGAGCAGGCGTTGGGGCGTTCCGTCGCTCAGGCGCAGGTGGCCGTGGAGAAGGCCGCGGCTGAAAACGCTGCCCGCGCGGATGAAGCGGCCGTATCGCTCATGAGCGATGCGCAAGAGCGCATTGCGAAGGAAAGCGCCGCGGGCGCGAGCTCGGATACGGCCGCAGCGGCCGAGGCCGATCAAGGCATTATGACCCGGGACGGCCAGTACGTCAGCCGCGAGGATTTCCGGGATTACGTCGAGAACTACTTCCAGCAGCGCGGGCAGACGGTTACGACCGAGCAAGTGGACGCGCTGTACGACCGCATGAAGCAGTACAATGCCGACAACGGCCCGCTGATCGCTGAGGAGAAAACGGCTGCCGAGACCGGCGCGGAGAACGCCTATTCGGTGGACGCCGAAACGGATGCCATGCCGATCCGCGAGCCCGGCAGCGCGACGAAGGAGCAGCAGTGGACGGCGCGGTATGTGCAGGACACGCTGAAAAACCTCGGCGTGAAAGACGTCGTGTTTGACGGCGCGCATCTCGGCAGTGCCAACGCCATGATCGCGGATGGCACGATTTACCTCAACGAGAGCAAACTGTCGACGCAGGGCATGATCGTCTGGGCGGTCGGCCACGAGCTGGTACACCCGGGCGCCAAGACGGATACGCAGCTTGTGGACACGATCCTCGGCGCGTTCAACACCATGTCGAAGGACGGCGCGCTGAGCGAAGCCATGCAGACGCAGGTGGACGACCTGGACGCTCTGATCGCGGAGAAGACCGGTGTGTACAAGCGCTACCTCATCAACGAGCGCGGCATGACGCAGGAGCAGGCCGACGCGATCGTGACCGAGGACTACGTGCGCGAGGAGATCGCGGCGGACTGGATGGGAGAGGTGTTCGCAAATCAGAACACGCTGGAGCGTCTGGCCGGTATCGAACCGAAGCTGGTGACGAAGGCCCTGCGCGCGCTGGCGAAGATCCGCACGCGCGGCGAGACCGGCATCCTCAACGGCGGCAAGACGCTCACGGATGCAACGCGCCGAGTGAATGGGCTGGAGCAGAGGCTGAAATCTGCGCTCGAAAGGGCGGAGCGCTCTTCGCGCGCGCCCGCGCCCGCGCGGCCGAACCCGGAAAGCATTGACACGTCAGGAAAAACTGCGTATAATATGACTGCGGAAAACGCCACAGAGGCAGCAACGCAGAAGGCCGAGGCAAGCCCGCAAATGCGATCTGTGATTGATCGCCTAAACGCGGGTGAGGATGTGAGCAGGGAGGAGATCGACCGCATTCCGGAGGTAGCCGAAGTTCGTGCGCTGCCGAAGATGAATACTGCCGACATCCAGACGCCGGAGCGCCAGAAGCTCCGGTCGGAGGTGCTGGAACAGCTTTACCAGCGCGGCAGCTATTCCAGCGAGACGCATGACTACACCGGCGAGATTGCGCAGGAGCGACGCGCCGACATTGTCATCGGGGCACCAGCGGCGGGTAAATCCTCCGTGCTGGTGGATCCGCTTTCCGAGCAGCACAAGTCCCGCGTGATCGACAGCGATGATGCGAAGAAGCTGCTTCCGGAATACGACGAGGGCAAGGGCGCCGGTAACGTTCATCGTGAGAGCTCGATGATTCGGGATGTGCTGAAACAGCGCGCTATAGCTCGTGGAGAGAACATCGTCTGGCCGACGGTCGGCGACAAGCTGGATAAGCTGCTGAGCAGCATTCAAGAGTTCCGCGACAACGGCTACTCGGTGTATCTGCACCTGAATGAGCTGTCGGCGAGTAAGGCGACCGGTCGCGCGCTGGGACGCTACCTCTCGACGGGGCGGTTTGTCGATCCGGAGGTCGTGCTGAAGGTTGGCGACAAGCCGACGCAGAACTATAATTACATTCGCCAGCAGGAGGGATTGATTGATGGATACTCGCACTACTCGAATGATGTCCCAAGAGGAGAAAAGCCAATCCTCTACGAAGCAGGAGACACAGGGCGATCTCTGGAAGGAGATCGCGGAGGAGGGGTACGACCGGACTTACACGCCGGAAGAACTGAGCCGGGCGTTCGGGAAACCGTTCGAAGAACTGGTGAAGGGCAAGGATCTGCCCGCAACGGCGAAGCAGCAGAAACAGGAGACGCCGGAGCCAAACGCTACAGCATCGACAGCGCCGATCATCGAGGACGGGAAGACGCTGGACGAACTGATCGCGCCGAACGACGCGCTGGGGCAGAGCTTGATGAAGCATCTGCGAGAGCGCGGGGCGACGGATCAGGAGATCTGGCAGTTCATGATCGAGAACTAACCGAGGCCGTTCGCCGTCGCGCGACAGACCGCGACGTACCGGATCTGGGGCTGCGAGAGACGGCGGACTACGAAGCCTTCTCGAAAGCGCTGGATGCGGCCCGTACAGCGAACCGCAATGGCGCGATGGTCGACCCGCAGAGCGTGGAGGAGCTGACCGAACACGGCGCAAAGACTTTCCTGAATGAGGACGGTACTGCGGGCGTGGCGGTGGAGCGCGACGGCAACATCGTCGGCGTGTTCAAGAACCCAAGCAATCGCACACGCAAGGCGGCGCAGGATCTTCTGCTCAACGCGATCGCGGAGGGCGGCGACCACCTGGACTGCTATGTGCTTCAGCCGGAAGTGAGTCAATCCAACCTCGGCGACATCTATGCGCAGCTCGGCTTTGAGCCGGTCGCATACCTCCGATTCAACCGTGAGTATGCAGACCCGAGTTGGGACTATGACTCGTTCGGCGAGCCGGATGTGGTCATGTGGGTGCACAACGGTGACTCTGTTGGGACAGTTGTCGAGCGTATCGGCGACTACCACTACTACACGCCGGAAGAAATCCGCGAGACGTGCAAAGAGTTTACCGACTATGACGAGGCCAAAGCATACCAGAAAGAACAGCTCGAAAAGAGAAAGACCGCACAGGCATCTGAGGACGCCGGTGCGGTTTCTGTTTCGGGTGATCTTCGTTATTCGGTTGGCGACTTTTCCGAGCAGGTCGATAAGGCCCTGAATGGGGAGTGGAATCAGTATAACGCGCTGTATGTTGGCGAGACCTCTCCGCTGATGGAGAAGCTCGGCTTGAAACAGCTTCCGGTGCTGATGACGTCGAAACATTTGCGCGACATTGTCGCCGAGAAACGGTCTGGAAACACTCGCTACCACGGGCTTACCGTAGACCAGGTGAAGTCGCTGGGCGGTGTCCTGTCGGATCCCGCGATGGTGTTGGACTCGGCGCAGCGCAATGACGCCGTCGTGTTCGTGTCCGATCAGACCGACGCGGATGGGCTGCCGATCGTCGCGGCGATCCGGCCGAATGGCAGCGGCGTCTATGAGATGACCCGCCAGCCCGCGAACTTCCTGCTGAGCATGTACGGCCGCGAGAATTTTGACAAATTCATCGAGTCCGCTGCACGGGATGGGCGCATTCTCTACGTCAACAAAATAAAGAGCCAGGCGTTGCTTGGTGATCAAGGCGTACAATTCGCCACAGGCCTCAGCAACGCTGACTCTGATGGCATTGTACATCAGAGTAGCAACGCTGTCAATACGGAAACGCAGAAGCCTCCGACGAAGACTGGCGGCGAGCGTTACTCGGTGGACTCCGACACGCGGGCCGATCTGGATCATCTTTTCGACAGCGACGATTTTCAGTCCTTCTTCAACGACTTCTTTGCGGGCTACGGCGCCGCAGGCACCGGAGCAACAGCCAATCCGGCGCAGCGGGTGTCTCGCGTGCGGTCGAACACCCTGGAGCAGTCGCGCCGCGAATCGGCCGCGCGGATGCTCGGTGGGGAACGAGGAAAGGCAATCGACCGCATCCTGACCATGGACGAGAAGCATCTGGACGAGATGAGCCCCGAGAAGTACACCTACGACGTGGAGACCGAAAAGCAGAGCATGGCACGCGCAAAGGAGCGACTGGCGCAGGACTACGACGGGACGAAAGCCGAGCTGGAGGGCGGCACATGGCGCTCCGGCGAAGACCTGGACGCCGCGATGGGCGTGCTCGCGTCGGAGCTTGCGGAGGCTCGCCGCACCGGCAACTACGACGAGGCCGTGGAATGGGCGCACCTGATTCAGGAGCAGGGCACCGGCGCGGGTCAGTTCATTCATGCGTTCGCAAAGTATACCCGCAGCCCCGAGGGCGTGCTCGTCCGCGCGGCCGAGATCTTGGACAGAGCCGGTGTCGACCCGGTGACGCGGGATGATCTGCTTGACCGGATCGCCGACTTCACAAAGACGCTCGGCGCGATCGAGACGGGCGACAAAAACGGTTTGATCCAGCTCATCCTCGATCAGGCCGAGCAGCGCAACACTAAGGTCAGCAAGCGGACGCTGAAAAATCTCGGGCTGATGAACTTTGAGTACCTGTATGACGCGGCGCTCAATCAGATGGATCAGATCGCGCAGGACTATCTCAAACCGTCAATCGGTAAGCAGATCAGCACCTTCCAGACGATCTCGCACTTGCTCAACCTGCGCACCGGAAACCGCAACGTGGCGTCGAACCAAGTGTTCGATGTCATAGGCGGCACGATTCGAAACGATGTCGCGATGCTCCCGGATGCGATCCTCGGGACGATTTCCGGGCGGCGCGTAGTCGGGTTTCAGAAAAGCTGGGCGTCGAAAGCAAAGCGTAGCGGAGCGCGGGAAGGCTTGCGCCGGTCGTGGATTGAGGCTTCTCTGGACATCGCGCCGGACGCCGCGAACAGCCGCGACAAATATGGCACGTCCCGTAGAACGTGGAAGATGACCGGAAATCGGGGCGCTCAGGTTATGTCCACGGTCGAAAAGGCAATGGGCTTTGAGCTGAACGTCACGGACGAATTCCACAAAGGGAGCGTTGTTGGAGAGACGCTCGAAAGCCTCGCCCGCGCGGTCGAGCGCGGGGATATCACGCAGGCCGAAGCGGAAGCGTGGGCGCGCGAGGAAGCGCTGTATCGTTCGTTCCAGGATGATACCTTCGTGGGCAGCATGCTGGGCAACATTAAAAACCTTTTCAACGCGGTCGGTGTCGGCAAAAGCGGGAAGAAGATGGGCAAACTTGATATCAAGGAATTCGGCCTCGGCGACATCGTGCAGAAATACACGCAGGTCCCCGGCGCGCTGATTACCCGGGCGATTGAATTCAGCCCCACCGGATATCTGAAAGCCATCTACAACACCGCACAGTTCGTCAAGGCATTCAAATCCGAGAAGGTAAAAGCGCAGGCTGCCGAAACGGCCGCCGCGCGCGCAGAAGCGAATCCGGATCGCGCTCGACAGGTGCGTCAGGCATTTCGTGCAAAAACGGAGGCCGAACAGGCGCGTGTCGAAACAAACCGGCTTCAGCGGAAGGCCGCACTGGCGTTCGGGCAGGCAACGACCGGCACTGGAATCATCGCCGCCTTTGCGATGCTTGCTGCGAAGGGATTGCTCAAACGCGCGGACGATGAAGACGACGCGGATGCAAAGGCGCTGAGGGCGTCGGAAGGAATCTCCGGCACGCAGCTCAACCTGAGTGCTCTCGACCGATGGATTAAGGGCGAGAGCCCGGACTGGAAAACCGGGGACGACCTCATGTCCGTTGAATTCCTTGAGCCGCTGAACGCGCTCATGACCATCGGCGCGCTGGTCGCGAAGGACAATGTCGACGCATCCTTCTGGGAGAAGGTCGGAAACTACGGGGGCGATTCGATGGAAGCGCTGTACCAGTCGATTCTGGAGATCCCGACGATGCAGACCATTCAGACCGTGCAGTCGACCGTGCAGTACCACGATGAGGACGGAGCGTTGCCGCTGTGGGCGGAAATTCCGTTCGAGGTCGCGCGGGGGAGCGTCACGGGGTTCATCCCCTCACCCCTACGGCAAGCCGCACAGGCGAGCGATGAAGTGTATCGTGAGACGTATGGCGACAAGAACCTCTGGAACCAGACGAAATCGTCGGTGCAGAACTCGATGCCGGGCGCAAGAAACCAGCTCGACCCGAAGCTGGATAATTTCGGTCAGGCGAAGAAGCTGGAGAGCACGGCACGCAATGTGCTCAACGCCTTTGTGAATCCCGGCTCGCTGCGCACCTACCGGCAGTCGACCGTGTCCAAGGAGCTGGATCGCGTCTACGCGGCGACGGACGATGCGAACATCTACCCCGACCGGAACGCGCCGTACACGACGAGCTACACGAAAGACGGAAAGAAGAAGGACTTTGAACTGACCGCGGATGAGCGCCAGGCGTACCAGCGGTCGCGCGGGCAGACCACGTACCGGCTTATGCAGGACGTGATGAATGACCCCGTGTACAAGCACCTCTCGGCGGAAGATCGCGGAGAGGTGTTGACCCAGGTCAAGGGTTACTCGAACTACGTGGCGAAGAAGGAATTTCTTTCCGCGCGCGGGGAGAGCTACTCGGACGATAAGTACGAGAAGTACAGCGCCGCCTTGCAGACCGGCATGACCCTGTCGCAATATCTCACTGCGAAGGACGCAGTGGACGAGGCGGAGGGCGTGATCGACCCGAAGACCGGAAAGACAAAGAGCGGGACAAAGATGGCCGATGCTGTCGAGATCATCAACGGCCTCGACTTGACCCCGGAGCAGAAGGACTTCCTGTACTACAGCAAGTACCCGACCACTAAGAAGAAAGGCCCCTGGCGCTGAGAACGCAAACACCCGGTACGGCGATGAACCGTATCGGGTGTTTTTTTTTGTTCAGTTCGGCCGAATGAGTTGGGCTATTTTGCGCTGTGATGTTGCAGCGGACGCTATATGTGGTGGCGTGATGTTGCACCTGTGTTGCACCTGCGAAGCAAGAAACCATTGATACGCCTAAGAAAATTGGATGTTTTTTATTAGCTTCGTAATCAGCAGGTCGTGTGTTCGAGTCACATCACTAGCTCCAGAAGCGCCTTGTGGTCATTTGTCCACAAGGCGTTTTTGATTTCAGCCGCTTGACGCGGCCGCGGGGGCACGGTATAATATAGTCATAGAGCCGTCCGGGACGGCATTTTTGTTTTCCTATAATTAGATGAATCTAACTGCTGAACGGGAGGTGCTGCGCAATGGCCACAGCGAAACGAAATGAGATCTCGGCGTATGCACAGGCGACCGTGCTGCATCAGGACAGCGCGCACACGGTCTATCGCCTCCATGGTGCCGATGGGGAAGTGGTGCAGACGGTCTATCCGGTTTTCCCGGGTATTGAGATCGTGTATCACGACGTCCACGCCACGGTCTGCGCCATGCAGCGCGCGCAGGCGCCCGGCTGCCTTGAGATCCACCATTGCCGCGAGGGGCGCATTGCCTACCCATATGGCGACGCCTGCTTCTTTCTCGCGCCGGGAGATCTGGCGATCGTGCAGCGTTCGGCGGGGGCGACTCCGGCGCGTTTTCCGACCGGGCATTACCACGGCATCACGGTATCGATCGACCCGGCGCGCGCACCGGACTGTCTGTCGTGCTTTCTCGAAGATGTTGAGGTGCGGCCGAGCGCGCTCATCGAAAAATTCTGCGCGGACGCTGCCTGCTTTGTCACGCGTTCGTCGCAGGGCGTGGCGCACATTTTCTCCGAGCTCTACTCTGTGCCGGAGACGATCCGCAAGGGCTATTTTAAGGTCAAAATTCTGGAGCTGCTGCTGTTTTTGAGCGCATTCCCCGTGCAGGCGGCCCAGCCGCAGCATAGCTACCCGCAGGCGCAGGTGCAGCTTGCCGAGCAGATCGGCGCGTATCTGCTGGCGAACACAGAGCGGCGGCTGACGGTCGCGGAGCTTTCCCAGCGCTTCGGCGCCTCAGCCACGCTCATCAACAGCAGCTTTCGCGGTGTGTATGGTATGTCACCGGCGGCATTTCTGCGCGCACAGAAAATGCACAGTGCCGCTCAGCTCCTGCGGCAGACTGACCGCACGGTGCTGGATATTGCCGGCCAGTTTGGGTATGATAACGGCAGTAAGTTCGCCAAAGCGTTCCGGGATGTCATCGGTGTCTCGCCCAACGCCTACCGCAGCGGCATCGACTGCGACAGCTGTGCGCCGGAGGCGCCGGCAGTTTGACGGCGGGACGGATATCTTTTTCATTTTGGAGCCATGTTCCGATGATTTGGAGCGGATGCCGGGGGTATCATGCAGTATCATAACACCAGAAAGCAACGAAACGCGCAGCTTTTCACACATGAGTTAGACCGATTTAACCAGCAACCGCGCAGCATTGCTCACTGCGCGAAAACCGGTAAACCACCACAGACAAGGAGGCAAGCCATGTCGGAGGAAAACGTCGTACGGCTCTGTGCGCCGACACTGGCCGGGATCAAGACCGGCAGCCTGTTCCCCTGTCCGTTTGAAAGCCGGGAGACTTTGCTCATGGAGATCCGCCAGTATAACCAGGTGCTGGTTCCCAAAGGACTCTGCCTCCTCCCGCTGCGATTCACGGACAAGAGCGCGCTGCTGTATCTGTACCGCCCACGCGATCTGGAGCGGGATCTGCAGGACCGGTTGGCAGCAGAGATTCTGCGGCACGCAGGTTATGTCTGCGGCAGCAGCGAGCAGTGCCTGATGAAGCTCATCGAGCGGCTGCGCGCGTACGACGAATTCCCCCATGAGATCGGCCTGTTTTTGAGCTACCCGCCGGAAGACGTCAAAGGGTTTATCGAGCACCATGCGGCTGATTTTAAGTATGCCGGCCTCTGGAAGGTATACGGTGATGAGCAGCAGGCGCGTGCCCTCTTCGCAAAGTACCAGCGGTGTACGGAAATTTATTGCCAACGTCTGCACGCAGGCTCGAGCATTGCGCAGCTCGCCGTAAATGTGCAGCAACCAAATACAGCGAATAATGAAAGGATGTTACCATCATGAAAAAAGCAGCAGTCATCTATTGGAGCGGTACCGGCAACACCGAGGCCATGGCCAACGCCGTCCTCGAGGGCATGAAAAGTGCCGGCGCGGACGCGGTGCTCCTGACAGCCTCCGATGTGGATGCTTCCGCCGTCGGCGGATATGACGCCGTGGCGCTCGGCTGCCCGGCCATGGGCTCCGAAGTTCTGGAGGACATGGAGTTCGAGCCGATGTTCGACGGCTGCAAGTCCAGCCTGAAAGGCAAACGTGTCGCCCTGTTCGGTTCCTACGGCTGGGGCGGCGGCGAGTGGATGCAAAATTGGGAGCGCGACTGCCGCGGCTCCGGTATTCAGCTCGCGTGCGACAGCGTGATCTGCAACGAAGCGCCTGATGACGCGGCCCTTGCGGCCTGCCAGGCGCTCGGCAAGGCGCTCGTCGACTGAATTTTCTGATCGTACCCGGATACCTCCGGTTACCGATACCAACAACAGGCATCAAGCCAAATCACCTCACCTCTCTTCTCTTCCCCCATTCCCTGCAGCGGTGTGACACCACGCACTTTGCCTGTGCGTGACCGCTGACCCAACAAAGAATCGTCCGCCGGATTCCCCTCCGGGCGGACGATTTTTTGCTGTCTGCGCTTGACCGTGACGCGCAGACGCGGGCTGTTTTCTTGTGATGGGCGGTAAGTGTTCGCCCCTTTCAGCAGCAATCGGCTCCGGAAATGCCCAGCACAGAGGCGGCAATCCGCTTGCCGCTCGCGGTTTTCATGGTCGTGTCCAGAAAATGCACGATGCTCTGCTTGCTGTAACCGCTTTCGGAGGCGTTTGCAATGTAGTCCGCCTCGATGAGGATCTGATAGTCCATACCGTGAATGTTCTGCAGTGTGTGGTGATGGCCGACAAGGTAAGCCACACGCGCGATCTGCGTCTCCGTCATACCGGTGCCGGCGAGAAATGTGCGCACCATCGCGGCGCCCTCCTGCTCCTGATGTTTCCCGTTGGTGTTGCCGTATTTTTCGCGGCAGAGCGGGCAGGCAATGTCGTGCGTGATGGCGGCGACTTCCAGAATGTACTGCGCCTCCGGGTCCAGCCCTTCCAGTTCGCCAATCGTTCTGGCGTAGGACCAGACGCGCAGGAAGTGGTCAATATCGTGGATGTTGCCCATGGACGCGGCGATCATCTTGTTCAAAATCTGTGCAATGGTCATGGGATGCCTCCGCTGGTCGTCAGTTAAAGTGCCCGTCGTTCGCGGCGAAAAGCCGCGCGCACTGGGCGCGCAGCGCTGCGTGCTCGGGCGCGGAAAGTGTCGGGTCTGCGGCCAATACCGTGCGGGCCGCGTCGCGCGCGTCGTTGACGGCGGTCATGTTCGTGCCGAGGTCGGCAATGTGCAGCGCCGGCAGACCGTGCTGCCGGTTGCCGAAGAAGTCGCCCGGACCGCGCTGGCGCAGGTCGGCTTCTGCAATTTGAAAGCCGTCGGCCGTGTCGCACAGCACCTTCAGGCGCGCGCGCGCCTCCTCTGTGTGCGCGTCCGACACAAGTACGCAGTAGGACTGAAACGGCCCGCGCCCGATACGCCCGCGCAGCTGGTGCAGCTGCGAGAGACCGAAGCGCTCGGCGTTTTCGATGATCATGAGCGCCGCGTTCGGCACGTCCACGCCGACCTCGATGACCGTCGTCGAGACGAGAATATCCGTCTCTCCGGCGGCGAAGGCGGCCATGCAGGCGTCCTTATCTTTGGCCTTCATGCGGCCGTGGATGCAGGCCACGCGGTGCTGCGGGAACGTCCGCTGCA
Organism: uncultured Eubacteriales bacterium; assembly: GCA_900317855.1. Taxonomy (GTDB): domain Bacteria; phylum Bacillota; class Clostridia; order Oscillospirales; family Oscillospiraceae; genus CAG-103. Next base: position 16,023 of record ONIG01000003.1, read on the forward strand.
GGGTTTGCGCGTGCTCCTCGGCAGACTTGAGATCGGACGGGACATCGTCCGTTTCTTCTACTTTCGGACAGACCACAAATACCTGCCGCCCTTCGCCGATGAGCTTGTCGATAAAGGCGTTGAGCCGCGCACGGTAGCGCTCGTCCACGCACACGGTCTGCACCGGCTGGCGGCCGGGCGGCAGCTCGTCGATGATCGACACATCCAAATCGCCGTACACCAGCAGCGCCAGCGTGCGGGGGATGGGCGTTGCGCTCATGACGAGCGTGTGCGGCTGCTCACCCTTGCGTACAAGCGCGGCGCGCTGCTCGACGCCGAAGCGATGCTGCTCATCCGTGATGACGAGACCGAGACGGGAAAACGTCACGGAATCGCTGATGAGTGCGTGCGTGCCGACGACGACGTCGAGCAGGCCGCCGGCAAGCGCCTCTTTCACTTCTCGCTTTTGCCGCGCGGTCATCGCGCCTGTCAGACGTCCGACGCGGATACCGAACGGCTCGAGCAGGGTGCGCAGCGTGTGCTCATGCTGCTCGGTAAGAATCTCTGTCGGCGCCATGAAGGCGCTCTGGCAGTCGTTTTCGTGCGCGAACCAGATGCACGCCGCGGCGACGAGCGTCTTGCCGGAGCCGACGTCGCCCTGCACGAGGCGGCTCATCGGCACGCCGGAGGTCATGTCCTGCACGGCGGCGGCGACGGCGCGCCGCTGCGCCCCGGTGGGCGAGAAGGGGAGCGTGCGGTAAAATGTCTCGAGATCAGCATTTTGCATACGGATGCCGCCCTCAGCACGCCGCTGCGAGCGGATGCGCGCCATGGCGGTCGAGAGCACGAACAGTTCCTCGAACACCAGCCGCTTGCGCGCCGTGTCGAGCGCCTGCGCGTCGGCCGGCTGATGGATGTTCTGCAGGGCATAGTCCTGCTGTGCGAGCTGATAGGCGCGCGCGATGTCCGCCGGGATCACGTCCTGCAGCTGCCCGATGCAGGCGCGCAGTGCGGGTGTCATGGCCTTGCGGATGTCGTTTTGCGTCACACCGGTCGTCAGCGGGTAGACCGGGTAAAAGCAGTTGGTCACGCTGCCGCAGCGTGCCGCCTGCTCGCAGACGGGGTTCGTCATCGTCTTGCGAAAGCCATTGGCCTCCACCTTGCCGTAGAAGATGTACGTTTCGCCCGCGTGCAGATTGTTCTTGCGGTAGGGCTGGTTGAAGTAGGTCACGTCCAGCGCGCCGGTGTCGTCCGCGAGGCGCACCTTGACCAGCGTGAGCCCGCTGCGGACATACTGCGCGCGCGGCTCGGCCGCGACCGCGGCACGGATGCACACGGCCTCACCGGGCTGCGCGTCCTCGATCGTGCGAAACTGCGTCCGGTCCTCGTACCGCCGGGGGTACAGGCCCGCCAGGTCGCGCAGCGTCGCCACGCCGAGCTTTTGGAATGCCTGCGCTTTTTTCGGCCCGATGCCGGCCAGCGCCTCGAGCGGGGTATCCGGTGTGTAGGTCATGTGCATCCCTCCTGTGCGCCGCATTTCCAGCGCCAGAGCCGCGCCTGATCCCCGGGCGCGGCATAGCCGATGCCGACGCGGGTGTCGGTCTCGAGTGCGAAGCGCAGCCCATCGTCCTCAATCCAGAGTTCCGGACAGGCCGTGATATCGCCGTCGTTGAACACCTTGTCGATCTGCAGACGCTTGGTCAGCTTGCCGGGGCCGTCAGCGCCGTCCGCGCACGCGCGGATGAGCACGGCCTGCGGCTCGTCCACATGCCCGGTCACGATGTTGAGCATCCAGTGCATGCCGTAGCAGAGGTAGACGTAGATCGTGCCGCCGTCGTGATAGAGCACCTCCGTGCGCTTTGTCCGCCCGTGACAGGCGTGACAGGCGGTGTCCTGTGCGCCGCGGTAGGCTTCCGTTTCCGTGATGCGCGCACGCAGCAGCGTACCGTCCGGCAGCCGGCGCACCAAAATGCGCCCAACCAAGTCCGGCGCGACGCAGAGCACGTCGCGCCGGAAGAATTCCCGATCTTGCAGTTTCATGTTTCTCAGCTCTCATATTGGACGACATAGTTGTCGCCGTTGGGGGTGAATTTTCCGTACAGGCCATTGGTCAGCACTATATGGCCGTCGGTTTTGACGAGTACCATCTCAAACCCGCCGTAGGTGCGCCAGTAGTCGAGCGCTGCCTGCGGCCCGAGCACGAACATCGCGGTCGACAGGCAGTCGGCCATGGTGCCGTCCTCGCACACGATCGTCACGGACAGCAGACCGTTGTTCACCGGCTGTCCTGTCTTGGGGGAGAGAATGTGGTGGTATTTCTGCCCGCCCTCGGTGAAAAAGCGCTGATAGCTGCCGGAGGTGATGACGGCCGTCTCGCCCACGGTGAGGTAGCCGAGATAGCTGCCGGTGTCGTTCGGGTCCTGCACGGCGATGTTCCAGTCGCTGCCGTCCGGCTTCTTGCCGAGTGTCTGCACGTTGCCGCCGAGGGACACCACACCGCTCGTGACACCGGCGGCGCGCATGGCCTGAATGGCATAGTCCGACGCGCAGCCCTTGGCCACGGCGCCGAAGCTCAGCGACATATCTGCCGGCATGGTCACGAGGGAATTGGCGCTGTCGTCTGTGCTGGAGAGCTGAACCTTGCTCATGTCCACGCACGGGAGCAGGCGCTCGATCTCCGCGTCCGACGGGACGCGGTAATTCTGGTCGATGAAGCCCCAGAGCTTGCTCAGGGGGTAGGTCGTCAGGTCAAGCGCGCCGTCCGAGCGCTCGGACACGGTCTGCGCCGTGCGCAGCATCTTGGCGATCTGCTCGTTGACGACGACGGAGCTGCCCATGGCGTGGTTGATCTCATAGGTTTTGCTGCGCTCGTTTTCCGGGTCGAGCAGCGTGTCCATGCTGTTGATGATGCTGATGGCGGCGTTGATGCCGTCGTCCGCCTTTTTGCCGTAGGCGGTCAGATCCATGACGGTGTCCATGGCAAAGATCTGCTGCGTGGTGCTTTTTGCCTCGCCGCAGGCGCTCAGCGGCAGCACAAGCGCGCAGCACAGCAGCAGCGCGAGCAGACGGGTATGCATACGTTTATGATTCATAGCGGATGTGTCCTTCCGATGCAGGTTTCTTTTGTCCAGTATAGCATATCCGCCGCCAAATGGAAACAGAAAATCCTGCTTTACATTTTGCCCGGACTTTGCTATAATATCTGCTGTTGAATATGCGCCCGTAGCTCAGCTGGATAGAGTGACAGACTCCGACTCTGTAGGCCAGCGGTTCGAATCCGCTCGGGCGTACCACGAAAAAAGCCCCTGTGATCTGCTGATCGCAGGGGCTTTTGCTGTCAGCGTTGCTGCTCTCACAAGACAGAAAAGTGCCTCGGAATTGGATTCCGAGGCACTTTGATAATGGCTGCCTATAAAGGGGAATTACAGCAATGCCTGATCGGTGGTGGCGCGGCCGGCGATGCGTCCGTAGAACAGGGCGCTGCCGATCGACGTGCCGCAGGTCGGGTACTGTGTGCCGTACATACCGGTGCCGGCAACTTCGCCGGCGGCATACAGGTGCGGGATCACGGAGCCGTCGGGCTTCATGACACGCGCGGAGACGTCCGTCTCCAGACCGCCGAACGTGACGGTCACGCACGGATGCATACGCAGAGCGACGAACTTGGGCCCCTTGATCGGGTGCAGGAACTCGGCCGGCTTGCCAAAGTCCTCGTCGACACCTTTTTCGACCAGCTCGCAGTAGCGGTCATAGGTCGCCTGCAGCGTTGCCGGGTCGCAGCCCATCTTCTTGGCCAGCCCCTCAATGGAGGTGGCGCAGGGATCCTTGGATTTGCCGGCGACTGCGGATTTGTAACCGTACTGCACGCCGCCATAGGGCTCCTTGCCGCTCGTGATGTACCAGCCGCAGTTGCTGCCGGAGCGGGCGATGGCGTCGCTGACCGTGTACTGATAGCTCCACTCGTTGACGACGCGCTCGCCGCGGTCGTTGACGATGAGGCCGGACTCGTCGTTGATGCCGATGCCGCAGGTCAGGCTCGTATACACGACCTGCACGGCCGGATGCTCAAAGTTCAGCGCGCCGATCTTTTCTGCGGCCGTCAGGCCGTCGCCGACGTTGCCGTGCGGTACGTTGCTGAAGTAGTGCGCGACGGGGTAGCGCGCGACCATTTCCTTGTTGCGGGCGTAGCCGCCGGTCGCGAGGATGACGCCCCTTCTCGCGTAGAGCGTGAGCTTGGCGCCGCCCTTGCGCGTGCACGTCACACCGGTGACGACACCCGCCTCGTCCGTGAGGATCTCGTTCATGGCGGTGTCGTAGATGATCTCACCGCCGAGGTCATTTTCATAGTACAGCGTCAGGGGCGTGGAGATCTCGCCGCCCTCGCCGTTGGTCTGTCCGCCGCCGCCGGGGGAGTTGTGCACGCGCCACGGCTGCAGGCTGACGTGGATGGGCTCGACATCGAGCACATCAAAGTGCGTTTTGAGCACGCCGTCCTTTTCCACGGGCTTGGACAGCGGTTCCCACGGCTGCGCGAGCACTTCCTCAGGATCGCCCTTCACGGTTGCCTCGATAGAGGTGAGCCAGTCGAGCGTCTGGTTGAGGTGATCGACCAGATAACGGTTTTTCGACGGATCCATGAACTTGCCGTTGCGGTTGCCGACGTCCATGAGATAGTCATAGACCATGTCCTTCGTGTCGTAAAGGCCCTGCTTTTTCTGCCATTTTGTTCCGGCGCCGAGAAGCTTGCCGCCGCTTCTCGCGGTCGCGCCGCCGGTGATGCCCTGTTTTTCCACGATGACGACTTCGGCACCGGCCAGCTTTGCCTCAATGGCTGCGGCCAGGCCGCCTGCGCCCGCGCCGCACACGACCACGTCGACCGTGCGCACTTCGTCCTGGTATTCCGGCACTTTCGGCCCGGGAGCGGCCTTGAGTGCGGCGATGTCGTCCTTGGACGCACCGGCGGCCTTGAGCGCCGCCGCCGTCGCATCGAGGATGGCGGCGCACGTCAGATCCGCGCCGTCGACCGTCGGGATGTTCAGCGTCTGATACTCCACGATCAGCTTGGGGAAGCGCTCCATCGGCGTCGTGTTCAGACCCCAGGCAATGCCGCGGTATTCCTTGTGCTGCGTCACTTTTACGGATTCGATCCGGTTTTCCGATACCGTCACGCTGACGATGAGCTTGCCGCCGTAGCCGCGGCCGGTGCCCTCGTAGGTTCCGGGATTGTAGCTCGCCATATTTGAAACCTCCGTTTTCGTTGTGATCCTGTCTTACAGGTCCAGCTTTTCGGCCTGATCGTCTCTCCAGAAGAACTGCCAGTCCTTGAGGTGCCACTGGATGGCCGTTTCGCGCGGGTCCATGGTCGCGGTCACGCCCTTGGCGTACATATCGTCGATCTGCGCTTCCGTATAGCCGAGGGACTCCAGCACCTCGCGGCTGTGCTCGCCGAATGTCGGCGCGGAGGCGACGATCTGGGCAGGGTTCTTCTTGAACTTGTTCGTGATGCCGATGCCCTTCATCTCGCCGTAGACGCTGTCGGTCCAGGTCGCGATGTCGTTGCGGGCGGCGTACTGCGCGCTCTTTTCAATGTCCGCGGGGCCGAAAGCCTTCTGGTTCGGGATGCCTGCTTTGTTCATGATGGCCTCGACCTCATCCACGGTGCGCTCGGCGCAGAACTTCGTGATGGCCGCCTCGATGCGCTGGCCGCGCGGCAGGGACTTCAGCGAGCCCGTCATGCCCTCGGGGAAGTCGGGATCCGTGCCGTCACCCGGCGTGGGCAGGCCGACGAGGGGATAGCCCTTTTTCGTGTTGCCGGCGCCGACCATGCCGATGAAGATCGTGCCGCCGTCCTTGCAGTCGTAGAACGAGAAGCCGGCTGCGATGTCGCTGACGTTGCCGGTGCGGTACTTGACCGGCTCGCCCGGGCCGGGATAGCCCTTGTTGAACCACTCTGCCGGATAGCTGCCCAGCAGACGGAACATCGTTTCGTACTGCGACACGTCGCACGCGTCGCCCTCGCCGGTGATGCGGGCGTTGGTCATGATGGACAGTGCGCAGATGCAGGCGTTGTAGGCGGTGGCGTAGTCGGACAGGTAGGGGTTGACCTTCAGCGGGGGAGACGTGGGGCTCGTGCCGTTCATGTACATATAGCCGCCCATGGCCTGGCCGGAGACGTCGTAGGCCGCTTTGTTCTTGTCCGGGCCGGTCTGGCCGTAGCCGGAGACGTGGACGATGGCGAGCTTGCGGTTGATCTTCCACATATGCTCGTCGCTCAGGCCGTTTTTGGCATAGGTGCCGGGGCGGCCGGACTCGATCCAGATGTCCGCCCATGCGATCAGCTTTTCGAGCACCTCTTTGCCCTTGGCGGTGCGGGTGTTGAGCGTGATGGAGTACGTGTTGCGGTGATCCTGCGAGTAGCCGTAGTTGCCGCGGGTCTGGCAGGGCATATTCGGGGACTCGACCTGCACGACCTGCGCGCCCATCTCTGCCATGATGCTCGCGGCGAAGGGGCCTGCGATGTTCGTGCCCGTCATGAGCACCTTCACGCTCGACAGGACGCCGAACTTCGGGAACTGGCCAAACGGCATATGCGTGCCGTAGTAATCTTTATAATGCGTCGACATAGTTGCGTTTCCTTTCTCAGCAGGTGTGTGAGGTCACATATTGAGCCAGCCGGCGTCGACCTTCAGCTCTGCGCCCGAGATGTAGCGCGCGGCGACGTCGTCGGCGAGGTAAGCGATGGCGTTGGCGCAGTCTTTCGGCTTGCCGAGGATGGGCTTCTTCTCGCCGGGCTTCGTAATAGTGTGCAGTGGGGCCGCGTTGCCGGCGCGCATCTGCCACTCGAGAATGCCGATGCCCTTTTCGCGCGGCACCTTGTTGATCTCGGTGAGGATGTTGGCGGGTTCGATGCAGTTGCAGCGGATGCCGCGCTCGAAGAAGGAAGCGGAGATGTTGCGCGTCAGTCCGAGCACGGCGTGCTTGGTCATGACATACATCGTGCCGCCCTTCAGGCCGCGCAGAGACGCGGCCGAGGCCACGTTGACGATGTTGGCCGGGGTGCCCTGCTCCAGGAAGATCTTGATCGCGCGCTGGCAGCACAGGAACACGGCGCGCTGGTTGGTCTCATAGATCATGTCATAGATCTCCGGCGTGGTCTCGTGAATGGGGAGCTGTCCGTCGAGCATACCGGCGTTGTTGACCAGAATGTCGAGGTGGCCGAACTCTTTGAGGCAGGTGTCGAACATGGCCTCGATCTGCGCCGGATCGCGCACATCCGTCTTGACCGGCAGAATGACGCCGGGCGCATTTTCCGCCGCGACCTTGTCGCGCAGTTCTTCCAGCCGCTTCAGGCGGCGCGCCGCGGCGACAACCTTGGCACCCTCCATGGCGAACAGCCGCGCGGTGGAGCGGCCGATGCCGGAGCTCGCGCCGGTCACGATGACGACCTTGCCTTCAAATCGCATGTTTTGCATATCCATTCCTCCTTGTATGATTGGTTGGTTTCCCCTTAGAAAGGGACAGTTTTCGTTTCACTGAGGGATTTGAACCCTCCTTCTTGTTAAAAGAGTATCATTTTAAAAATAGGAAGTCCAATATCGATTTTTGACCTTGTCATAAGTTTTTCTTCTGATTATAATAATTATAGACTATATTTCATGGGCAAGTGTGTACTTACCCGACAAGGGAGTGAAAATCATGGGCATTCAGCGTCTGCCGGTGTTTTTATCCGCCGCGGAAAACCTGAATTTCACCAAGGCGGCCGAGGAGCAGTGCATCTCACAGACGGCCGTCAGCCAGCAGATCAAGCTGCTGGAGCAGGAGCTTGGCTATGCGCTGTTTGTGCGCGGAAAGCGGGGCGTGAGCCTGACGCCGGCGGGCGAGGTGTTCTACCGGCAGTGCAAGCAGCTCATGATCCGCTACAATGACGCTGCGGCACAGGGAAAGAAAATCGCGCTCGGCAACGCGACGGATCTGCGCATCGGCTATGCCGGGGCCTATGAGCTGTGGACCATCGTCTCGCAGATCCGTAAGTATCACCGCCTGCACCCGGAGGCAGAGATCGAGTTTCAGCTCGGCAGCAACCGGAGTCTGCTCAATGATCTGGCCGAGGGGCAGCTGGATATGGCTGTGCTCTCCGGCTTTGGTGTGGAGCTCGGCAAGGGACTTGACAGCCGCGTCACGCTCTCGGATCCGTGCATGGCCATGATCAGCGCCGCGCACCCGCTGGCGGCAAAGCAGACGATCCATCCGCGCGACCTCAAGGGGATGCCGATCGTGCTCAACCGAGCGCAGGACAGCCAGCCCTCGGCGGGGCTGATCGCCGGTATGTATGCCAATATGGGCCTGCGCGAGAATAAGCGGATGTACGCCGATGATTTTTACAGCATTGCGCTCATCATCAATACCGGCATCGCCTTCAGCATCATGCCGGCGAGCGTTGCCTGCTGGGGGATCGAGGGCGTTGTGTTTCGCCCGGTGCAGGGCTTTCAGGCAAAGGCCCGCACGCTGCTGGTCTATCCGCGCGGCTCACAGGACACGGGCATCCAGTCGTTTGTGTCGCTGGTCAAGCCGAAACGCTGAGAGAAGAAAAATGCATTTGCCCCCGCGCAGCCACGGCTGCGCGGGGGCAAATGCGATTTTGCGTTTTATGTCTGTGTCTGCTCGAGCGCGAGATAGCGCGCCAGCGCGTCCTGCCAGTCTGGCAGCGGCGCAAACCCCGCTTCGGCCAGTTTCCCGGTATCCAGTCGGCTGCTGTGCGGCCGCTTGGCGCGGTTTTTGCCGTATTCTTCGGTTGTGACCGGCAGTACGGTCACGGGGATGCCGGCGGCGCGGAAGATCGCGCAGGCGAAGTCATACCAGCTCACGTAGCTGCCGCTGTTGACCGCGTTGTAGCGGCCGTAATGGTCGGTCTCGACCATGTCGGCGAGCAGCCGCGCGAGGTCGGGCGCGTAGGTCGGCGTGCCGATCTGGTCGCTGACGACGCGCAGCGTGCCGTGTGTCCGGCTCAGCTGCAGCATGGTGCGCACGAAGTTTTTGCCGCCCGCGCCGTAGACCCATGATGTGCGCACTATGAAGTACCGCTCGAGCGTTTCAAGCACGGCACGTTCGCCGGCAAGCTTGCTCTGCCCGTAGACGTTCAGCGGCGCGAAGCGCTCGCAGTCGGCGGGGTAGGGGGCGGCATCCGTCCCGTCAAAGACGTAGTCCGTCGTGATATAGAGCAGCTTGCAGCCGTGATCACGGCAGGCCTCGGCCACGTTTCTCGTGCCGCCGGCATTGACGGCGAACACCCGCTCCCGGTTTTCCGGCAGCTCTGCGCCGTCTACGTCTGTCCAGGCGGCACAGTGGATGACGGCGTCCGGATGGATGTCCGCGATGAGTGCCTGCACAGCCTGCGGATCACAAAGATCGGCCGGCACATACGCGGCCGCATCCGCGCAGCGGCGCTGCGCCGTGCGGCCGGTTGCAGTGCAGGTGTGGCCGCGGCGGATAAGTTCGGCCGTGACGGCGCTGCCGAGCAGCCCGTTGGCGCCGGTGACGAGAATATTCATAAGCTCACCTCCGCTGCTTCGACCGTGTCACAGCTCTATGCCGAGTGTGCGCAGCGCCGGCCAGTGCTGGTCTTTTTCGCTGAGGATGGGCGTGTCCTGCCCCGGCCAGACGATGCCGATATCTGCGTCATCCCAGCGGATGCCGCCCTCGTCTCCGGGGTGGTAGACCTCGTCGCACTTGTAGGCAAAGACGGCCTGCTCGCTCAGCACCTGAAATCCGTGGGCAAAGCCGCGCGGGATATAGAGCTGGCGGCGGTTGTCCGCGCTGAGCAGCACGCCGACCCAGCGGCCGTAGGTCGCGCTGCCACGGCGCAGATCCACGGCGACATCGAAGATCTCGCCATAGATTGCGCGCACGAGCTTTGCCTGCTGATGCTGCTTTTGAAAGTGCAGTCCGCGCAGTACGCCGCGGCGTGAGCCGGACTGATTGTCCTGCACGAACGTGTCCCGGATGCCGGCGGCCGCAAAGTCGGCGGCCTTGTAGGTCTCCATGAAGTACCCGCGCGCATCGCCGTAGGCTTTGACGTCCACGATCTGCACGGCGGGAATCTCCGTGGGCGTAAACGTGAAATTGCTCATGCGCGTTTCTCCGTCTCGTAGGCGTACTGCGCCGGGTCGCCGTAGAAGTCGAGCAGCATATGAGCAAATTTGTCGTGCACACCGTGTTTGGCCGGTGCCTGCACGATGTTCATGCCCGGATTGTGGTTGCCCTCGATGAGCTCCAGCTTGCCGCCGGGCAGAATGGCCACGTCCCAGCCGACGACGCGCAGGCACGGCAGCGTCTGCGCGGCGCTGCGGCAGAAGGCGCAGATCTCCTCCCACTGCGGGATGGGCGTGCCGCGAAAGCGCACACCGGTCATCGGGTGCAGGATGTAGCTGTTGCCGTGCTCGTCGAGTCCGTCGGTCATGATGACACCGGTGGCCGGGTCGATCTCGCAGAAGATGCCGCCGCCGTGGGCGTTGTCTACGTGCAGGCCGTTGTTGCCCACGCGCAGCCCCGCGCCAAAGACTTCAAAGCGCTCACCGCGGCGGAACGTGATCACGCGCAGTGTGTTGAGCGATTCCGGATGGAAGCGTGCGAGCGATTCATCGGACCGGATGAATTCCTCCGCCAGATACTTGCCCGCGCACAGCTCGTCAAACAATGCCTGCCGGTCGGGCGTGGCGTCCCATTCGGCCTCCGTCAGCTTGCGAAAGCCGATGCCCCAGCTCGAATACTGCGGTTTGAGCGCAATGACATGATGCTGATGCACGAAAGCGTCAAACGCTGCGGGGTCCGACTCCGGAAGGTACAGCCAGCCGCGGCTGACAAACTGCGTGAAGTTTTTCAGAAACGTCACCTTGCTCTTCAGGTACGGCTCGGCGGCGCTGTTGTACGGGCGCATGAGCAGGGTCGCCTCCACGTCGGTCAGGTATTGCTTTTGCTGCGCGGTTGTCAGCCCGTAGAAACCGAAGATCATGTACTCGGACATGGACACGCGCTTTTCCGGATTGTTGCGCCGTACCTTGAGGTAGTCGTGAAAGAGCTGCTCTTCCGTAAAGCCGTCCGGAAGCTCGCGGACGCCCTTGATATAACCGCGCCAGCGCTTGTGCAGCACAGGGTAGGCGCGGAGATTTTTGACCAGTTTATTTTCTGTGAGTATATTCTTCATCGGTTTCACCTGCACAGTCCCGGAGCAGCGGATATTTTCCCACTCCGTCGAATTGAATGATGTTGCCGCCCGGCCAGTGCCAGTTGCCCTCAATCAGCTCCGGTCCGTCCGGCGTGACGGCGATGTCCCAGCCGACGTAGCCCATGCCGGGCACACGGCCCATGGCACGGGATACGCACGCGGTGATCTCGGGCCAGAACGGGACCCGAAATCCGGGCAGATACGCACCCGATGCCGGGTGACGGGTATAATCGCACAGATCGGTATTGTTGCGCCCGGGGGCGGATACGCAGCCGGACGCGAGCTCGAGCGGGTAGGCGATGCCGCCGGTGTGAAAGTTGTCGGTCGCGGCGCCCTTGCCGCCGCACTTGAGGCACGCGCCGATGAGCCAGATGCGGCCGTCACGGTCGCGCGCGGCATTGATGCGCACACTGTTGACGCACCCGGGGCTGAGTGCCTCGAGTGCCGGGTGCTGCCGGATGGGCGCTTCCAGCAGAAGCTGCTGTGCCCGGCAGCCGTCGTAAAATGCAGCGCGGTCTGCAATGGCCGCGCTGCGGCAGTGCTCGATGCCGCGGCCCATTGTGCCGCGCACGGGCTTGAAAAAGAACGTGTCGTTCCGGTCAAGAAAAGCGCAGAAAGCGGCAAAGTCCGCCTCCGGCACGTAGATGTGCTCCCGCCGGACATCGGACGCGAATACTGCGAGAAAGCGCGCCTTGTTCGCGAGCGCTTCTTTCTCCGCCGCTGTGGCATTGCGGTTGAGCACCCGGTCGAGCGCACCGGAGCGGCCCGATGTGAGATAGGCCGCGCGCTGCCAGTCCGGCAGGTCAAAAAAGCGGAGCACGAAGTAGTTTTCCGGCGACGCGCCGTGGCGAATGCTGCACCACAGCGCGTCGAGCAGATAGCCTGTTCGGCTGCCGCCGCGCTGTGCGCGCAGACGCGTGCACATATGGTAGGTTTTTTTCAGTGCGTTCCATCGGGACATGGCTCTGCGCCCCTCTCTGCATCGTCCAGAATGGCCCGGATATTGTCCCGGCCGAGCCTCTCGATCGTGCGGCCCTGCGTGCGCAGGTCACACCCGAGCGCCGCCGAGGCGATCTCAATCAGCGACGAACACACCGGCGTTGGCACACCCAGCGCCGCGCCCAGTGATTCCAGCAGCCCCAGACCCTGCGGTACATCCTCCGTGATGTAGCGCGAGCGCACATCCAGCGGGCCCTTCGCCCGCTCCGGCATGGCGGCGTAGGCGAAAAAGACCTCCTTCGCGTCACTCTGCTCGTCGAGACTGTTGCGGAACTTGCATGCCTCGACATATGGCACCGGAGCGCAGTCAAGACGTTCGAGTACGCGCATTTTCTCGCCGTCGAGCGCTTCGAGCAGGTTCCAGACCGACGGCGTGAACACTTCGTGGTACATACAGTAGTCGCCGTGCGTGGCCTCGATGCGCGGAATGCTCATTACGGCGCCGACCGTGTGCACGATCATGTTCGGGTTGTGCAGCGCGGCCTCGGCCACACTCTTGAGATAGACAAACGGTGTGCCCAGCCGGTCGAGCACCTGCCGGGCTGCCGGGAGCGCGCTGTGCGGGTAGACGCCGATGGGGTTGCGCACATTGCGGAAGCCCACCTGAAATTCTCCGGGCGCGCTGATGCGCCCGTCGATGAAGTTGCTCTCCGCCTCGGCGAGGATCACGCCGTCGGCCGGGTGCAGCTCCAGCGCGTAGGCAGTGGAGAGATAGCCCGGCACCATCAACAGGACCTGACCCGGCGTCAGAAACGGCACAACGCGCCGCAGCACGTCAGGATGGCAGCCCGTCTGCGTGCACAGGAACACAACGTCCTTAGCTCGCACGTCTGCCACATCGCGCGACAGGTGCGCGATGACGCAGTCGGTCTCCGTGCCGAATTCGTGAATGCGCATCCGGCCGCCGGCAGCGCACAGGTGCGCAAAATTGTCATCGTGCAGGCTGTGGGAGGTCTTGATGAGAGTGACCTCGTGGCCGCGCGCGGCATAGTCGCCCGCAAGCGCGCAGCCGCTGTTGCCCGCACCGAGAATGGCAATGTTCATAGCGTTTCCTCCATCATGCGGCCAAAGCGCAGGTCCGTCTCCGGCAGACGCTTGTTGTCCAGCGCGGCTGCCGGGGTGAATGTCAGCTCGCCGAAGCGCACGCCGCGCGGCGTGAGGTATAGATCCACGCGCACGAAGTCAAACGGCTTGCTCAGCCGGTCGGCAACGGTGAAGGCCTCATCCAGCCCTGCCGGTTTCGGAAGCGTAAAATTCTCGGGCGCGGCCTGCGAGTCGCGGTTGATGCGCAGGAGTCGGAAGTCCCGGTCAAAGAAATAAAATTTCGGCCAGCCCTCGTTGCGTCCCACGCAGAGCATAACACAATCTGCCCGGCCGTGAAAGCAGTAAAATTTATAGTCCTCCGGCAGTGTGCCATCTGCATCACCGATGTATTCCTCCACGAGCAGCTTCTTTTCCACGTGGCGGTACTGGAGCTCGGAATAGTACGCCCAGAACGGCTCGCGCCCCCAGGCGCGCAGCTGCTTTTCGGCTGCGGCCGTGTCGAGCGCGCGTTTGTCCGCGCAGATGAGATTGTAGCCGCAGCCGAAGTTCCATTTGATGGCGAACCGCTCCGGCAGTGTGGCCCAGTCGATGTCCTCCGGCCGGTCGTATACGGCGAGCAGGCGGTTGAGCGTGTCACCGCAGCCACAGCCGGAAACGTAGTCGCGCACAAGATACTTATCTGCGCACCGGCGCACGACAGGGTCCGTGCCAAAGCGCTCGAGTTTTTGCTTGAGCAGCTTTTCGTTGAGTGTCTGCGGGTGCTTCAGATCCGGCAGACGGCCGAACTTGCGCAGATACAAAAGCTCCGTATTCCACCGCGGAGAAATATAAGAGAGCGCTGCATAAAATGCCCGGCTTGCGCGGCGGACTTTTTTCTTTTTCATGGGAAAATACAGCCTTTCTGCGCGCTCAGGCGTCTGCGAGCGCAATGGTGCTCACCGGCTGCGCCGCTGCGGGTTCCGATGCTTCGGACGCAAGGATGAGCGCCTCGGCCGCGTCGAGCGAGTCGAGCAGACAGTCGATGACAAACTTTGAGCGCCGCACGATCGAGCGGTACTCCATCTTCGAGGCCACATATTGATAGTGCAGCACGGAAATCGACGGGTCGTAGCGTACAACGCTGCCCTCCTGACGGCAGAGCCAGTCGAGGATCTCCATCTCGTAGTACATGAACGTGTTCGGATAAAACGGTTCCGGGCGGCGGGCAAGATAGCGCCGCGAGAAAATCACGCACGAGCCGTGCAGCACGACGCCTTCCGCGGGCTGCGTGGTGTCGATGTGCTGCTTTTTGCGGTTGCGGATCTGCACGAGCCGCCAGATGGCGGGGCTGTTTTTCTCGCCGCTGCTCAGCAGCAGGAGGATGGGGTTCTTGCTGCGCGCAACGCAGGCGCGCTTGTGCCGCACACTCTCGAGTGTGCAGCCGTGCAGGGTTTTCGGGCTCTGGTGGATGCCGGAGAATACGGACACGATGTCTGGCCCGAGCAGGTCGAACGGGTGCTGGGCATAAATGCGCGCGATCTGAGGAATAAAGTCGTGCTGCGGGATCTCGACGTCGTTGTTGAGCACGACGGTGAAGTCTGCATCCAGATGCTCGTGCACCCAGCGCGTGCCGACGTTGTTGCCGCGGGCAAAGCCGTCGTTTTTGTCGTGCAGCAGCACAGTCACGTCCGGACTTGCGGAAAATTCCTCCGCCAGCACCTTGCCCGTGCCGTTGGGGGAGGCGTTATCGACGATGACGATGTGCTTGTCGCCCGCGAGCGCGCGGATGCTCTTAACACAGCTGCGGGTCGTGTCGATGGCGCGGTAATGCAAAATGACAAATGCGGTCATGGTGTCTGTCCTTTCTGCTGCCGGCGGGCACGCAGGCAGTCGGCGAGGTAGTAGCTCAGGTCGTAGGGGTTGCGGCTGAGCCGGAAACTTTTGCGGAAGTGCTCGGCAGCGCGCGCCGGATCCGTCGGGTGGCAGCGCTTGCCGAGACGGCGGTTCATGACGGCGTCGCTGCGCGGGAAACGCTGATAGAGCGCCGCGTGCTTTTCATACAGCCGCAGCAGGTGGGGATAGGACTTGACGACGGCGGAAATGCTGTCGCCGCCGACCTCAGACTCCACCAGTGCTTCCGGCAGGTACACGAGCCGGAAGCGCTCGGCCGCCCGGATGGCAAAATCCCAGTCCTGATAGCGGCGAATGGTTTCGTCGAAGCGCACAGCCTCCCACACGGCGCGGTGCATGAGCATGGTCTGGGTGCTGGCGCGGTTCTCGGCCAGAAAATCCTCCAGCGCGCGGCCGGGATGCGGTGCGTGCACAGGGTAGTAAAACGAATTTCCGTTTGCGGCGATGCGGTTCATGCCGCAGTAACACAAGTCCGCGCCCGTTGCCATGAGCAGGTCGTACTGCTTTTGCAGCTTGTCCGGGTGCCAGAGGTCGTCGCTGTCCTGAAAGGCGAGGATGCTGCCGCGCGAGCGCTGCGCACCGAGGTTGCGGGCGTAGCAGGCGCCGCGGTTGTCACCGTAGCGCACGTAGTGCACGCGCGCGTCTGTGCCGCAGTCAAACAGGCGCTCCGTGCCGTCGGTCGAGGCGTCGTCCACGACGATGATCTCCAGGTTTGGATATGTCTGTGCCAGCACGCTCGCAATGCATGCCGGCAGCTTGTCCTTTCGGTTGTAGGTCGGGATGATGACCGAGATCAGCTCGTTCATGCGTTGCCTCCGTTTCTGGCCGGGTAGGGAAAAGCCACGCGCATCTGGCGCTTTTTCTCCTCGACCTGTTCCGGCCGGATGCGCCAGCCGTCCTCGATTTCGGCAATGGTGGGCGCCGTGCTTACGCGCAGATCGCGCGGCCGGTGCGGCACATCATAGGCAGAATAATAATCATCGAACTTATACCCGTCGCCGAGCGGGCGGTCGGAAAAGACGATATGCAGATTCGGGATGTGGAAGCTGTCGGCCGCGATCAGGCCGTGCAGACTGCTGGAGAGGATGCAGCGGCACTGCGCGATCTCGGTCAGCACGGTGATGGGGTCGTCCTTGACGTTGATGAACTTCGTGTTTTCATACCGGCCCAGCAGCTCCGTCACAGCAGGGTCGTTCAGATCGCAGACGTGCGGCACAATACCGACATCATACCGCTTTTCCGGCAGCGTGTCCAGCAGCTCGTCGGCGAGAATGCCGCCGTCGCCGGTTGGAATGTCGAGCGCGCGGCCGGTCATGCGCTCGATGCTGCGGCGCGTCAGTTCACCGCGCACGGCGTGAAAGCGCATATCGCGTTTGAAAAACCGTCCCCGTGCGTCGTCGTAGTTGATAAATCCGGAGCCCCAGACGTCCACGTGCGGGTGCGTCCGGCCGTTGATGCACTGCTGCAGCTTCATGAGCGGATTGCCGTGGAGCATATACTGCGCCAGGCCGCTGCCGATGGCGCACAGGTCGCCGGTGAGAAACGAGCAGCGTTCTACCCGGTAGCCGAAGCAGCGCTCGATGATGAGCGGATTGAGCAGATCGCCCATGTTGGCGATGCGGGCATAATACAGATTTAGTGTGTCCGGCATGGCGGTCACCTCCGAAATGGTTCACAGCGCGCGGCTGTAGGGAATGGCATAGAAAAGCAGGAAGAACAGGCCCACACACAGGCCAAACACGAGGTATACCCGCCACAGCCGCCGGTCTTTCCGGCAGGCGGCGGCCTCTTCCGGGCCGGCGGGCGCATCGAAGAGCCGTTCGCGCGCGAGTTGTTCTGCACGCGTTGGCGGCCGGAGCGCGGAGCCGAGCACCGCGCCGAGCACGCTCAGTACGATGCCGATGAAAAACGCATCCGCCCAGACCGGCGGCGTGATGCCGCACAGGGCATAGGTTGCCTTGGCGCCCGCACAGCCGAAAAAGCCGAGCAGCATACCGAGGTACGCACCGCAGCGGCTCAGGCGTTTGCTCCATACGCTGCCGAAAGCCACAAGACTCCACGCGCCTGCGATGACGGTGCCGCCGAAGTACATGATGAGAAAGATCTGCGGGGGATTGAGGTATGCCAGAACGAGTACGACCAAACTGACCGCCAGCATCGCCCAGCGGGAGCGGGCGAGCTTTTTGCGGTCATCTCCGGCGTCGGGCAGAATATCGTTGACGACGGAAAAGCCGATCAATGACAGGAACGTCGACGCCGACGAGATGCCGGCGGCGCTGATGCCGATGAGCAGCAGCATGCCAATGACCGGCGGCAGCACGTGCGTGGCGGCCCAGATCATGGCCTCGCTGCCCGGAAGGGCGCCGTTGATGTTGCGCACGAACGCGGCGGCAAAGTACAGCGCGATCGTCACGACCATGACGCCCATGGACGACCACACGGACGAGCGCAGGACGACGTGTTCATCCTTAGCCATGAGGTAGCGGCTTGTCTGCCACGGGCTGATGGCCACGACGAGCGCCCAGACGATGCCGTAGGTTACGGCCCAGACCGTATTGCTCACGCCGTCCGGATAGAGATAGTCCGGATTCCCGGCCCAGGAGAGAATGCCGGGCATGGTGTCGCTGCGGGCAAGCGCTTCGATGCCGCCGAACCAGCCGCCGCCCGCGCGGACGAGAAACGGCACTGCGACAAGCGCAGCCGCGAGAAAGACGAGGAACATGATCGTATCCGTCAGCAGCACGCCGGGTGAGCCCGAATAGATTGTGAAGGCGGTGAACGCCAGCCATACGATCACGGCACACAGCCTGTAGTCATAACCCGTGATGCTGCTCATGAGTGTGGCCACGCCCTGAATGGCGCTGAGCAGATACGCGCTCACGGACACGAGCAGGATCACGGCCGAGAGCCGGCGCAGATGCACCGAGCAGAAGCGGCGGCCGAAATACTCCGGCAGCGTCGTTACTTCGCTCCGGCGGATGTACCGGCCGAAGAACCCGGCTCCGTAGATGTAGCCGGTCGCCTGAATGACACCGACGGTCACGATGCCGATGAAAAAACCGGAGTAGACCTCACCCGTGTCGCCGAGGAACGCGCCCGTCGAGAGAAACGACGCGATGAGCGACCCGACGATCAGCAGCGTCGGCGCGTTGCGGCCGGAAACGTAATAATCGTTCGTATCCTTGACCATGCGTCCGGCGCCGATGCCGACGGCGAAAAAAACGATGAGCGCGGCCAGAATGCCCAGGAAATACAGGTTCATTTTTTCTGCCCGTCCCCGCGCTTCGGGCTCGTCACGGCCCGGTAGACAAATGCGGTGATAACGATCCAGACGCCAAAGGCGATCGAGAGAACAGCTTCCATACCGGAACCTCCGTGAGATGTTAGTCGAGCTTCAGGAGCACGCGCGCGTAGTGCGCGTTGTTTACAAACGGTCGATCGTTGATCTCGTCGAACAGCGGCTGATAACCATAGCCGTCCGTGACCCAGGCGTAGCCGCGGTACTGCGCGGTGTTAAAGCCCGGGATGGTGTTGGCCTCGATGATGAGCGGGCCGTGTGCGGTCATGGTCACGTCCCAGCCGATGTTGGAGATCTTGCTCGCCAGCGGTACGGCGCGGCGCATCATATCGATCGTTTCCTCCCAGAACGGGAGCTGCAGGCCGGGGAAGGCTACGCCGGTGACCGGGTGCGTGTGATAGTCGATGCAGTTATTCTGATCCACGGCGTCCGTGAGCACGATGCCGGTGCGGATGTCGATCATTGCGGTCAGCGCGTCCTGGCAGCCGTTGGAGATGTCCTTTTCGATGGCGGTCGTGAGCACCGGGGCGAACAGATACGTCCCGGACGGTGCGGTCACGGTGTAAAAGCGCACGATGCTCACAGCGCCGGGGTTGAGCTGTGCGAGCGTCGGGTGCTGCTGAATGTATTCTTCCACAATGCCGCCGGAATTTGCGCGCAGATATGCGAGCGTGTCCTCCTGCTCGGACTCGGTTGCTGCCGGGAGAATGCGCACGCCCGTGCCCTGCCCCTTGCAGTTGGGCTTGTAGACGACCTTCCCGGTTTCGCCGGCGAGCGCGCGCAGCAGCGCCGCGTCCACGGCGGATGCCTGCGCGCAGCGGCGGCCGTAAAAGTCGGAAAAGACTTTGGAGAAGATGTATTTATTCATCAGGATCGCGATGTAGCGGCGGTCCGTGTAAGTCTTGCGAAACTCCGCGCGCGTCCAGAGTGTGGACATGGTGCGCTTTTGCGCCTCCGTGCGGTCGTGATAGCCGACCCATTCATATTCGTTGAGCGAGATGTGGTTGATTTTCTTTGCCTGCAGGATGTCCTTTTCGATCTCGGCGGCGTTCTCGCCGTGGCGGGCAGCGTAATCCACGGCAAAGTCGCGGATGTATCTGCGTGCGGAGATCCAGCTGCTCAGTGTCCGTTTTTGTTCCATATTGCATTCTCCTGCGTCAGATTTGGAGCTTCCTCAGCTTTTCAAAGGCGTCTGCCGCAGATGCCTTTGAGAAAATGAGGCGGGGGAGAAGCCGCACAAACACGCGGCTTCTCCTGCTTGATTTTCAATAGTTTGGCGTGTCCCATTCGTCCGGCATCCAGTCTTTGGGTACCATCGTGCTGCGAAAGTTTCCGTCCATCTCGCGGTAGGCCATGCGCAGCTTCTGGATGCGCCACGCGCCGTCGTCGCCCTTGACGAAATCGTCGCAGTAGACCATCCAGCTTTGCAGCACCTCGCTGTCATCATAATAGCACATATGGTCCTCATATTGAAAGACCCCGCGTGCGTGCGTGTCGTCGATCAGCCAGATCATCGGCTGATGGCCCATGTGCATTGTCTGCATATCCTTGTTGCACCATTTGGCGTTGCGCGCCTGCAGGAGCTTGTCCTTGACAGCGAGGTGACCGTTGAGGTAGTAGCGGAAATCGTCCGTGAACAGCTCCGTGACATATTCCTCTTTCTTCATGTCCATGCACCACCAGTAGAAGTACTTGCACTCGATGATTTTCTGGAGTTGGCAGAGCTGCGCGGGCGTGTATTCCTGCCGGCGGACGTGCGTGATGACGTCGAGCACCATGTCACGAACCTTGTCAGGGAATGGGATGTTTCGCGTTGCCATGGACTTACTCGATGGTCTCGAAGTAGTCGTAGGACGGGTCCTTGACCTTGTCGCGGCCGTTGTTGTAGTCGGGTGCGAAGTCGGGGTGCAGGATCATGGTGTTGTCGCCGGCGACGGTGCGCTTGACGACGAGCCACTTGCCGTCACGCTTTTCCCAGAGGTCAATGTCGCGGCAGCGCGCCACGACGACCATGCCATTGCGATACTTGCAGGCGGCATACATATAGGCTTCGGCAGCGGCTTTGGTGCCGTCGGCGTTGAGCTTGATGAGGATGTTGGTCATGACGTGGTGCGTGGAGACCATCTTGCGGTGCATCTTGAGCATCATATCGATGAAGCCGTAGCCGCTGCCTTTGTAGGTCGGGCCGTAGTCGACCTGCGCGTCCTCGGCGAACACGGTCTTGCCGAGCGGGTTGTCAATGCGGTCCAGCGCGCGGGCGTAAACGTAATACTGATCACGAATGGCGTCTTTTTCTACGAGTTTTTCGAGCTCGGTCATCGTTTTTTCTCCTTTCGATGTCGTCGTGTTGGTTTCCTTTGCCGATTGGCGGCAGCGGCGTCACATCTGCGCGATGAGCGCTTCCAGCTCTGCCTTTCTGCCGGTTTGTGTGATGATCTGCATACCGCCCATTTGCGCGGTGCAGTTGGCCTCGACCATGCACCAGCCGTGGGTGCTGTAGGCGAGATCCCAGCCGCAGTAGTGGTTGCCGGGGATCATGCGCGCGGCCGTTTTGACCATGTCCACGGCCTTATCCCACTCCGGGAGCGGATAGCCGCGAAAGCGCACGCCGGTGTCCGGATGCGTGATGTAGCGATGCCCCTTTTTGTCCGCACCGTTGGAGCAGATGCAGCCGGTCTCGGGATCAATGAGCGCGCTGATGCCTCCGGCGCTGAAATTGTCGATGATGCCGTCGCCGCGGCCGACGCGCAGCGTCGGGTGAAACAGCCGCACCTCACCATCGGCCAGGACGACCGTCGGGATGCGCAGTGTATTGACCGACTGCGGGTGGATGCGCGCCAGCTCCGGCCCCTGCGCAATGATCTCCTCGAGGATCGCCCCGTGCGCGCTGTATGCGGCGTGCGCAGCCTCAAGATAGGGGTAGTCACGGAGAGATTCTGTATGTACGCCCTTGCCAAAGGCGGCGTAGATGGGCTTGACGATGTAGTTTGGGTGCGCCTGTGTGAAAGCGCGCAGTGCCTCGAGTGCGGTGGGAGTGGGGGCGGCGCCTTTCTTGATGCGCAGCACGTCGCGGCCGTAAAAATCGCGGAACTTCTGGTACGTCAGGTACTTGTTCTCGAGCATATTGGTGTTCTTCGGGTCGTTCATGCGCGGGTAGTAGCTCATACGGACGCCTTCGGTGATGAAACCGTCGCGGTAGGCGGCATCCTTTCCCTCGTAGCCAAAGAGAAAATACTCATTATAATACGAACCGTACCGAAACAGGCTCCGGATCATGTCGCGCCGCAGATGGTACAGGCGCTTTTTGTCGCTCAGCACGTCTACGCCGCGGTACTGGGCAATGATTTTGTTCAGGTCGTGCCGCTTGCGGTGGTAATAGTTCGCCTTGCGGTACCAAGTCTGAAAGCGAACCTTGCGGTAGACTTTCCGCCGCAGTTTTTTCAGCACAGGGATCACGCTCCGTTTGCAGGAAATTTCGGGTATTCTGGTTCAAGCCGCCATACATCGGATGTACGACGGCTTGAATCAAGCGAGTTCTTTACTTTTTCTTGACGACTTTCTTTTTCTTCGGGCGGAACATATTGATGCGGATACGGTGCGTGTTGTCTCGCTGGAACGATTCCTCGTATACGCGCAGGTAGCCGGTATCCTCGATCAGCCACTGGCCGTCGATCTTGACATACTTGTCGGTGTAGATGGCCGAGCCCTGGATCTGCGTGCCGCAGTAGGGGTTGCCCTCGGCAAAGATCAGGTTGTCCTGCAGATACCACTTGCCGTAAGCAACGGTGTCGCTCTCAAACCAGATGACCGGGTTGTGGCCCTGATGCAGGGTGATCTCGGTATCGGGCATGGACTCTTTGAAGTAGTTTGTGATCTCCTTCGGGCCGTGGAAGACGAGCTTGCCGTTGGAGTAGGCGGTGGAGATATTCGGGGTCATGGTCGTCTCCAGCTCGTCCCAGTTCTTGGTGTCGAGCGCGCGGAAATACTTGCTCTTGAGCTCCTTGATGGCCTGCACATCCTTGAGCTGCTGCACTTCTTTTTCGAGGGCTTCCAGACGTTCTTCAACTGTCATGATGATAACCTCCTAATCTGTTATCCGTATTCAGACGTTCATGGCGGCGGCGTAAGCGTCGGCAGTGGCTTCGATGCCCATGTCGGCCTTCTTGGCGCTGCCGATCACATCGCAGGGGATGCCGAGCTCGCTGCACGCATCGGTCAGCTCCTGCGTCGGGCGGGAGTGCATACCGGTCGCAATGACGAGCGAATCGTAGTGGCGGGTCTTTTCCACGGTCTTCTTAGCCTTGTTCGTGAACGAATAGGTGATCTCGTGGTCGCCGATGCCGGTGACCTTGGAGTTGCGGCTCTTCTTGATCGTGTCGCCGGGATACTCGATGTCGAGGAACATGGTGCGCAGCATACCCATCTTGTTGCCGACACGCTTGGAATCCATGACGCGCACATCGGTCACACCGTGCTCGACGAGATACTCTGCAGTTTCGACGCCGACACCGCCGCCGCCAAGGATAATGACCTCGCCCTGCGGCAGAGCCTTGCCGGCCAGCACGTCCTCAGCCACGTAGACGTCCTTCGCGGTGTCCAGACCCGGGATGTTCGGGGCGACGTAGTGTGCGCCGGTGGCAACGATCACGTGGTCGGGCTTGACTTCCTTGATGAGCTCGGGCGTGACGGTCACGCCGGTCTTGATCTCGATGCCCATGCGCTTGCATTCTTCGGCATCCCACATCACAGCGTCGGTGAAGGCCTGCTTCTTCGGGGCCTTGCCGGCCAGGACGAAGTGACCGCCGGGGGCCTGCGTGGCTTCGTACACGGTCGGGTTGTGGCCGCGGGCCTTGAGGTACTCGGCTGCCATCAGGCCGCCGATGCCGGCGCCGATGACCATGACGTTTTTGGCCTTCTCCGGCTTCGGGAGGCCCTTGTACTCAAGGCAGAGCGCGGGGTTGCGGGTGCAGGTGATGTGCTTGGCGTTCGGGTCGATGACCTTGTCGTAGCAGCCCTCGGTGCAGCCGATGCAGCGGCGGATCTCCGCGTCACGGCCGGCCTGTGCCTTGTTGCACCACTCGGGATCCACGAGCTGTGCACGGCCGACGGCGACCATGTCGATCTTGCCTTCGCGGATGAGCTGGTCCGCCAGCGCGGGCTCGACGATGCGGCCGACGCCGATGACCGGGATGTTCACGCGCGCCTTGATGGCGGCGATGTTATCCATGTTGAAGCCCGGCTCCAGGTTGTAGGGCGGCACTTCGTACACGGTCGCGAGGCTGCGGGCGTTGCCGCGGGACAGGTCGATCGCATCAACACCGGCCTCGGCGGCCCAGTTGATGAACTGCACGGTCTCGTCCTGCGTGGTCACGGCCGGGAGCATCTCGTCGATGGCGTCCAGACGCATGAGCAGCGGCATGTCTTCCGGCATGTTCTTGCGCATCTCACGGATGACCTCAAGATTGAAGCGGCAGCGGTTCTCCAGGCTCTGGTTGCCGTACTCGTCGGTGCGCTTGTTGAGCGAGGGGTTCATGAATTCGTGCGGCAGGTAAGTGTGCGCGCCGTGGAACTCGAGTGCGTCAAAGCCGGCCTCGACGGCGAGCTTGGCGGAGTAGCCGAACTGCTTGACGATCTCGTGGATGCGCTCGACGGTCAGCGTGTCGGGCGTCTCGAGCTTGTTGGTCTTGTCGAAGAACTCTTCGGGCACGAAGCCGCCGTGCCAGATCTGCACGCCTGCTTTGCCGCCGGCCGCGTGGATCGCGTCGGTGACCTTGCGCAGCTGGTCTCTGTGGTGCTCATTATAAAGGCCGAGGTACAGGTATGCATGGCACTCGGGGCAGATGGAGACGAGCTCGACAATGTTCAGGCCGCAGCCGCCGGCTGCGCGCGCCGCATGGTAGGCGGGCAGATCCTCGCCGACGTCGTTCTTGTCCTTGACCATCTTGGTGTTCATACCCGGCAGGACCACACGGTTTTTCAGCTCAAGCCCTCTGAGCTTGATGGGAGAAAACAATGCATCGTAACTCATGAAATACACCTTTCTTCATTGAAATGAATCCGAATCTGGTTTTCTACGCGTCTGCCTGAGAGCGGAGTTCCTTAATCATGTCCGACAGACCCGGGAATGATCCGCCGGAGACCGGCCGCTGGTGGCCGGATTCCGCTCCTCATCAGCTATTGTAGAAATTTTAACACTAGGCCGCGAACCGTGTCGGAAAGAATGTGGCGTAATCATGCGCAAGAAATGTACAAAAACTTCAGTTTTATTGTCACTTTGCCGCGGGAATGTGGCGTAATGTACAAAACCGACTGCTGTCTCTTGTGCAAATTCGCCTCTTTCCACAGAGAACACCGGGGGAACACAGCATTTTTCCGTCATTATTTCTCTGGACAAATGCGCAAAAAAGTCCGCAAAATGTAGTGAAAATGAAAAAACTGTCTGCTTGCGCGCCAACATTTTCTGAAATTCTTTTTGAAAATGTGGATTATTTAACAAGAAAATGTGCGACATATCCGCGCCGCATCCTTTATACTGAAAGCACGAACCATCCGGAGCACCCATGCGCTGCCCTCCGGCCGGAATATACGGCGGAAAGCCGATGTGTGGGATACATATTTAATATCGTTCAGGAGGCAATCACATGATAACCGATATGAAAGATGCGAAAATCTTCTCGCCCCTGCAGTTGGGCAGAACGACGCTGAAAAACCGTATTGCCATGGCGCCGATGAGTATGCACTATGAGGCGACCAACGGCACGGTTCCCAAGCAGCTCGCGGATATCTTTGTGCGCCGCGCAGAGGGCGGTGCAGGCTACGTCGTGATCGACGCAGTTACGGTCGATCATAAGTATTGGTACATCGGCAAGACGACCGCGCTGGACAAGGACTCCCTCGTCCCGCAGTTCGCCGCCTTTGCAAAGCGCGTGAGCGATGCCGGCAGCACGCTCTTCCCGCAGCTGATCCATCCGGGCCCGGAGTCCATCTGTGCGCTCAAGGGCATCACGCCGCTCGGCCCGTCCGTGAACACGAACGCCAACGGCGCCGTCAGCCGCCCGATCACGATTGACGAGATCCACAAGGTCGTCAAGCAGTACGGTCAGGCTGCGCGCCGCGCCGAAGAGGCCGGCTGCGGCGGTATCGCCCTGCACGTCGCGCATGCCTATATGCTGCCGGGCGCATTCCTCAGCCCGCTGCGCAACAAGCGCATGGACGAGTACGGCGGCTGCATCGACAACCGCGCGCGCCTGATTCTTGAGATTATTGAAGAGTGCCGCCGCAACATCAGCCCCGATTTTCCGATCGTGCTGCGCGTCTCCGGTTCCGAGCGTGAGCCGGGCGGCAACTCTCTGGACGAAATGCTTTACCTCGCCCCGAAGTTCGAGGCCGCGGGTGTCGATATGCTCGAGGTCTCCGGCGGCGTCCAATATGAGGGCCTTCAGAACATCCTTCCTTCTCACAGCCAGAAGATCGGCATGAACGTCTATGAGGCGTCGGAGATTAAGAAGGTCGTGAACATCCCGGTTTTCGTTGTCGGCAAGATCAACGACGTGCGCTACGCCGCCGATCTGGTCGAGCGTGGTCTGGTGGACGGCGTGTCTATGGGTCGTCCTTTGCTCGCAGACCCCGATCTGCCGAAGAAGGCTTATGAAAATCGCTTTGATGACATCACGCCCTGCGGCTCCTGCGGCGGCCGGTGCATCACGCCGGAAGATCCGCATCACCCGGTCTGCAAGTGCCACATCAACCCGCTCGTCGGCCATGAGTATGACTATCCGTTCAACCCGACCGACAAGCCGAAGAAGGTCCTCGTCATTGGCGCCGGCCCCGGCGGTATGTACACCGCGGTCACGGCGGCTGAGCGCGGCCATGACGTCACCGTCTGGGAAAAGAGCAAGCAGATCGGCGGTCAGCTGAATCTGGCGGTCGTTTCTCCCGGCAAGCAGGAGATGTGCAAGTGGCTCACGCACCTGAACTACCGCGCCAAGAAGGCCGGCGTGAAGTTCGAGTTCAAGAAAGAAGCCACGGTCGAGAGCGTGAAGGAATTCGCGCCCGATGCCGTCGTCGTCGCCACCGGCGCGACGCCGCTCATCCCGACCTTCATCAAGGGCGTCGGCGACTATCCGGTCATCACCACCCATGATATCCTCAGCCGCAAGGTCACCATCCCGAAGGGTACGGTCTGCATCCTTGGCGGCGGCGAAGTCGCCTGTGAGACGGCCGAAATGCTCATGGCCGATGCACGCCCGAACTCCTTTGCCACCACCGGCAGCATCGGCGATGTGGAGGTCACGCTCGTCGAGATGCAGCCGCAGCTCATGACCGGCGTCTGCCTGCCGAACCGCAACATTGCGCTCGCCAGCCTGCGCCGTGAGGGCGTCAAGAGCTACATCAACTCCAAGGTGCTCGAAGTGACCGAGCACGAGGTCAAGATCCAGCACAAGGACGGCACGGAAGAGTGGCTCAAGGGCTTTGATTACATTGTTCTTGGCCTCGGCTCCCGCAAGTATGATCCGCTGTCCGAAGAGCTCAAGGCGTTCGTGCCGGAAGTCCATGTCATCGGCGACGCCATCAAGCCGGGTCAGTCCAGCGATGCCATGCATCAGGGCTTCCACGTCGGCTACGAGCTGTAAGTCACTGCGTATTCTCTTTGCTATTATTCCTTTTCATCCTCTTACTCCTTTCAATCTTATCACAGCGCGAAGGCCCGCCGGAGCACACCGGCGGGCCTTTTGCCATTCCGCGCTAATTGTAACAAAAATGAACGGAAATGTTGAAAAGTTTGAAATTCACGCACTTGTTTTTTGCACGAAAAGCTGTTAATCTATAAACAGAAGCATTGCCGGTTGTCCGTTAGTAAGCCGTACCGTTACCACGAATGGGGGCTAGAAACGTTGAAGAGAAGAAACAGACCGCTCTGCGAAACGCCGCGCAGCGGGCATTTTTGCGGGCCGGACAAGTATCTCCGGCTTCAGGAGCATACCATTAGTGAGGAGCTGTTCCCCGTTATGGAGGTGGACAGCTATTTCGTGCTTGTCCGCAGCGGCAGCGGCAGTTTTATTATCAACGGCGAGGAGTTTCCTGTACAGCCGGGCTGCGTCGCATGGATCCAGTGTTCGCAGGTGCTGACGATTTGCCCTGAATTCGGAGATGCGCTGAAGATATGGGTTGCTGCGTTCGATTACCAGCTTTTGAGCTATTATATGTTCAACCAGATCACGAATCTGCGCGAGATCGAGATCGTCACCGGTCTGCCTGTGATCGGCCCGGACGGGGACAATGTCAAGGAAATCGCGCGGCTGTTTGAACAGTTCCGGCATCTGAGTGCAAAAAACAGTTGCGGCTCGGCGGTGATCCGCAGTTCGTTCCTGCGCAAGATCGAGCTTTTGTATAACCGCGCGGCCGCGCGGCGCAGGGAGCAGTACTCGATGCTGGATATGCCGCTCGGCCGGCGCGCCAGCCTCTATATCGCCACGCACAGCACGGCAGAGCTTACGGCGGCTTCGGTCGCGGAGGCGGTCTCCTCCGATGCGGATGAGGCGGCGCTTAACCACGCGCTGCTGATCGCGACGGGGCTGAACTTCAGCCAGTATGTCAATCGCACGCGCCTGATCCTGGCCATGTCGTATTTCCTGTATGACAGCCTGCCGTTTGACTATGTGTCGTCCATTTCCGGCTTCCATATGAGCATCACGTTTTTCCGCCGCTTTAAGGCGCTGACCGGTATGACCCCGCAGGGGTATCTCAATGAAATGCTCAGCGATGGGAAAGACGGCCGGGTCTACCGCGGCATGATCATGAGCGAGACGCTCATTTCTGCCATCAGCTATCTGTATGAGAATATGTCCGAGCCGATTGATGCCGAAAAGATCGCACGCGACCTGTATACGTCGGAAAATATCCTGCGTATGCAGCTCAAAACGCGCCTGAACTCCAGTTATAAGCAGATCCTGTCCATGTTCCGTGTGCGTTACGCGGAGGCGCTGCTCACGACAACGGACCTGCCGACGGTCGACATCGCGATGGAAACGGGCTTCGGCTCCGACCGGACGATGGGCCGTGTATTTTACGCGCTCAACAAGATGTCGCCGGGCGAGTTCCGCAAGCAGAGAGGACAGGGGAGGAAATAGTATGAACGATGATCGTTTGTCCGGCCCGGTGTTTGACAGTACGCAGGACGATAAGGCCGTTTTGACGGGCGCGCATGATTATTTTGTCAACGACGTCCTGCCCAGCGATATCAAAGCCTGCATTCGGCAAATCAAAGCGCCGACGCTCTATGTCAATAATCACGACGAGACCTTCCTGCTTGTCCGCAGCGGCCACGGTACGCTGACGGTCAACGGTCTGGATTACCGGCTCAAGCCGAACACGCTCGTTAACCTCGGCCCGTTCCACCGCTACCGTTATCTGCCGGATAGCGGGGAAACGCTTGAGATCGCCGAGAGCCGCATGAACAGCGGCACCTACGTCTATCTGATTGCGAACCCCTATATGAAGTTCGAGCAGTTTTATGTCCCGTCCGAGCCGCCGGTCGTGGCGCTCAGCGGGTTGTACGCCGAGATCGCGAATGATGCCATGAACGGTATCCTCGCCGAGACGGAAAAGCAGTCGCCGGATCAACTCTCACTCTGCTTCTGCTATATGATGGATCTGCTGGGCATCCTGACCGAGAAAATGCCGCGCGCGTATTTTCACCAGAATCCGGATCATTCAAAGAATTGAACGGTCAAAACAGAATGTGTTGACAAAGCCTCAAAAGCGGCTATGGCCGTCTTTTGAGGCTTTGTCATTTTTGCCACGAAATTTGATGTGAAATCTGATTTTTTGTCGTTTTTTACGATAGGAAAACAGGAGGCATCGGCCGGAAGGAAA
Organism: uncultured Eubacteriales bacterium; assembly: GCA_900317855.1. Classification (GTDB taxonomy): domain Bacteria; phylum Bacillota; class Clostridia; order Oscillospirales; family Oscillospiraceae; genus CAG-103. The sequence goes on from ONIG01000003.1 coordinate 45,329, forward strand.
GCTGCGGTAATGTTAAAATATTATCGTTCCTTAACAAAAGCATAACTGCTGGTGTGTGTCCGGGGTGACGGGAAAGCCCCGGAAAAGTCAAAGATTTGCGTTAAGAAAGGACAAAAATCATGTTTGAAAACGAATTCAAAGACAAAGTCGTTCTGGTGACCGGCGGCAGCCGCGGCATCGGCTTCGCAACCGTGAAAGGCTTCCTCGCTGCGGGCGCGAAGGTGTACTTCCTGAGCCACTACGAAGAGACCGGTGCGAAGGCTCTGGCAGCGCTCAAGGAGATCAATCCTGACTACGAAGTCATGACCAAGGCCATTGACCTGTGCGACTTCAAGGCCGTTCAGGCGCTGTACAAGGAGATTGAGGCCAAGTGGGGCCGCCTGGACGTGCTCGTCAACAATGCCGGCACCGACTCCAGCACCTGGCTGACCAAGCTGAAGCAGTCCGAGTGGGACTCCGTCTGCGATCTGAACATGAAGGGCCCCTACACCATGATCAAGTATGCGATCCCATACCTGGTCAAGACCAAGGGCTGCGTGGTCAACATTGCCTCCGTTGCCGGCGTCTATGGCTCTCCCACCGGCCTGCCGTACCCCGCTTCCAAGGCTGGCCTGATTGCCATGACCAAGTCCATTGCTTATTCCTTCGCCAATAAGGGCGTGCGTGTCAATGCGGTCGCTCCCGGCGTTGTGGCGACGGATCTCGTTGCCAACCTGCCCCAGTTCGCCAAGGACTCCATCGGCGATACGATCCCGTTCAAGCGCTTCGCGCAGCCGGAGGAGATTGCCAACGGCATCATGTTCCTGTCCTCCAGCGCCGCTTCCTACATCACGGGCGTCTGCCTGCAGATTGATGGCGGCTATCGTCCGAACAACCAGCCGGCCTGATTTTTCAACATTTACTGCGGTCAGTTAGGAGTCTGCACTATGGAGCGCACATCGCATCTTAACATTTTCAATCAGGGCACCGAGAGCTTTTTCACACCCGGTACACAGCTGGCGAGCATTGCCCGCGTGAAGCCGGATGCGCCGGCGGTCATTTATGTTTCCCCGGAAAACAAGGAGTCCGTCATGACTTGGCGGGAGCTCCACGAGTTCTCGAACCGCATTGCGTGGTATCTGCTTGAGCAGGGGATCGGCCCCGGCAAGAGCGTGCTTGCTGCACTGCCGAACATCCCGACGCACATCGCGCTTGCGTTCGGCATCTGGAAGACCGGCGCCTGCTATGTGCCGGTGTCCAATCGCGCGCCGCAGCGCAATCTGATGGAGATTTGTGCGTGTGTGTCTCCGGCGCTTGTCATCACGAACCGCAAAAAACCAGACGGCTACCCCGGACTGAGCACGGCGGAACTCAGAGCGCTGTGCGCGGACTGCCCTGTGGATATGCCGCCCGATGTGCTTGCCATCCCCAATCTTGCCAACTGCTCCGGAGGTACGACGGGGAAGACGAAGGTCATCGAGCAGGATATGCCGGCAGGGGAGAGCGACGAAGGGCTTCGGACCTGGTTCGCTGTGTCCGGTATGCGCTTCGAGATGCGGCAGCTGCTTGCAGGTCCGTTGTTTCACGGCGCGCCGCATTCGGCGGCCTTTAACGGCCTCTACTGCGGCAACACGCTCGTTATGCCGGCCAAGCTGGACGCCGAAACGATCGTGCGGCTCATCAAAAAGTACCGCATCGAGTACGTTCAGATGGTGCCGACGCTCATGCAGCGCATCAGCCGCATGCCCGGCTTCCGGAAGGAAGACCTTGCGAGCATCGAGGTGCTGTGCCATACCGGCGGTGTCTGCTCGCAGGATCTCAAGCGTGAGTGGCTTCAGATCATTCCGCCCGATCGGCTCTATGAGATGTACGCCATGACCGAGTGCATCGGCATGACGTCCATCCGCGGCGACGAGTGGCTGCGCCATCCCGGCAGCGTCGGCAAGATGCACTGCGGCCGGGTGGCCATCCGCGGCGAGGACGGCCACGAGCTGCCCGCTGGCGAGATCGGCGAGATCTTCATGTCCTGGGGCGACAACAGCCCGCGTGTGACCTATAAGAATATTCCGCCGCTCCCGGTGGACAGTGAGGGCTTCCGCAGCGTCGGCGACATGGGCTATGTGGACGCAGACGGCTATCTGTACTTTGCCGACCGCCGCAGCGACATGATCGTCACCGGCGGAGAAAATGTCTTTGCCGCCGAGGTCGAGATGGTGCTCAAAAAGCATCCGAAGGTGGTCGATGCCGTGGTCATTGGCCTGCCGGATCCCGATTGGGGCCACCGCATCCACGCCATCGTGGAGACGAACGGTCCGGTCGGCAGCAAGGATCTCATCCGGTTCGCACTCAATTATCTTCCCCCGTACAAGATCCCCAAATCCATTGAATTTGTGGATCACATCCCCGTCAACGAAAACGGGAAAGTCGTGCGCAGCAAGCTGGTCGAGGAAAGCCTCGCCAAAGGCTATTGAGCACGCAGAAGAAACCAACTGTCACACGGCTTCGTGCCGGAATCACTAGATAGGAGAATGTACTCATGGAAAACAACAAAAACTACATGAAAGGCTTTGTGCCGTATGCTGTTGCAGCGGCTATCCTGAGCCTTTGCGGCGGCTTCACCGCTTCGGTGCCGACCGCGATCTCCACGGCCTGGAATGCTGACGCATCCCTGACCTTCATCACGCTGGCTTACTCCCTGGCTGCCGCCGCCATGGCGCCGATCCTGGGCAAGCTCGGCGGCGTGATTGGCCGCAGAAAGATGCTGCTGAGCGCCATGGGCCTTTACACGGTCGGCCAGGCTCTCATCGCCATCTGCCCGCAGAACATCCCGCTGCTGCTCGTGTTCCGCTTCATGGTCGGTATCGGCGCTGCCGGCATCGCCCCGGTCGTCATGTCCTACATCATGATGGAGTTCCCGCCCGAGAAGATGGGCCAGGGCTTCACGATCTACATGGCAGTTGCCTGCGGCATGGTCATCTTTGGACCCACCGTCGGCGGCATCATCATGAAGGTCATCGGAACGGCCAATGCATGGCGCATCGTCATGTGGGTCTGCGTCGCGCTGTGCGTGATCACGTTCCTGATCTGCTTTGCAAAGGTCAAGGATAACCCGAACATCCCCAAAGGAACCATGCAGGGCTTTGACTGGGCAGGCGCCGTGTTCGTCCTGCTCATGTTCGGTGCGCTCGTCTGCGTGCCCACCTTCGGCCAGCAGAACGGCTGGGTCAGCGCTGCGACGCTTGCGTCCATCGCTGTGGCCGTCGTCGGCCTCATCGTCCTCTTCCTGGTTGAGAAGAAGGCCTCCAGCCCGATCCTCAACGGCAAGTTCATGGCTCGCAAGAACTTTGTGCTCCCCGTGGTCGTCATGCTGCTCACGCAGGGCCTCATGACTGCCTGCCTGACTGAGATCATCCGCTTTGGCTACGCCATTGACAAGGCCACCGTGGCCAGCGTTGCCATGAGCATCGAGTACCTCGGCATGGCCATCGGCACCATCGTCCTCGGCCCCATGGCTGACAAGAAGGAGCCGAAGATCGTTGCCGCGATCGCGCTCGTGTTCGTTGCCATCGGCTCTCTGATCATGCTCTTCATCGGCGAGAACGCCGGTATTCTCCAGATGGGCGGCGCGCTGTTCTTTGTCGGCCTCGGCATCGGCGGCAACGGCACCATCTTCATGAAGGTCGCCCTGTCCGGTGTTGCTCCGGCTGAGTCCTCCTCCGCTTCCGGCACGTACAACGTGTTCCGTGATATGACTGCTCCGTTCGGTGTTGCCATCTTCGTGCCCATGTTCGTCACCGGCATGACCAAGAAGGCTGCTGCCGGTATGGCAGTGCCCGCCGCTGCGGCCAGCGCTCTGCACTCCGTCGCTCTCGTTCAGCTCGCCTGTGTCATCGTCGGCATCGTGGTCTGCTTCCTGATCCCGAGCGTGCACAAGAAGGCTGACGCTGCCAAGGAGTAAAGCACCTTAACATTTCACGTGACTGAATTCAGTGCACTTTGCACAGAAAGGATTGTCATCCCATTATGAAAGAAATCGACAACAAACTGACTCAGAAGTTTGACGAGTATCCGTCTTTCGGCGTCCTCAAGGGCGTTAAGGTCTTCGTCACCGGCACGAATATCGCCGGCCCCTTCGCCGGCTGCCTCATGGCCGAGATGGGCGCGAAGGTCCTGCAGGCCGAGGCTCCGACCATCGCCTGCCAGACCCGCGGCACCCTCGCGTGGAGCCAGAACCACCGCAACGAGTATTCCATCACCATCAACTCCGCCAGCCCCGCCGGCAAGAAGATCTTCCTCAAGTGCATCGAGTGGGCCGACATCTGGATCGAGGCCGGCCGTCCGGGCTCCTATGCCAAGCGCGGCCTGACCGATGAGGTCTGCTGGAAGCACAACAAGAAGCTTGCCATCGTGCACGTGTCCGGCTACGGCCAGTTCGGCCCGTCCAAGAATAAGCCCTCCTACGACGTTTCCGGTCAGGCCATGGGCGGCTATATGTACATGAACGGCGTCTCCCCGACGTCCGGCCCGCTGAAGGTCAATCCGTACCTGTCTGACTACATCACCGCTTACAACGCCTGCATGGTGGCTCTTGCCGGCTACATCAACGCGAAGAACAGCGGCGAAGGCGACTCCTGCGATGTCGCCCAGTACGACACCATGTTCCGTCTGCTCGACAACTACCCGGCCAACTGGTTCAACAAGGGTTACCCGAAGCAGGGCGAACCCGTGCCCTTCCGCACCGGCAACAAGAGCGATCAGGCCGCCTGCTTCTCGTTCTACGACACGAAGGAAGGCAACGCCATGTTCGTCGCCATCGTCGGTCAGGGCCCGGTCAGCCGCGGCTATCCGATCATCGGCATGGGCAAGCCCGGCGTTACCGAGGGCATCCCGAAAAACTGCACCGGCTTCCCGCTGTTTGACCCCCGCGGCAAGAAGGCTGACGAGCTGTGCGCGAAGTTCTGCGCCGAGCACACCTGCGATGAGCTCGAAGAGATCTTCAACAAGGCGGGCATCCCGTGCCAGCGCGCCTACGGCCCGGCCGATATCGAGAAGGATCCGCAGTATGAAGCCCGCGAGAACATCGTTGAGTGGGATGACCAGTGCTTCGGCAGAATGAAGGGCATCGGCGTCACGAACATTTTCAAGAAGAACCCGTCCCAGATCGTGGCTTCCGCGCCGTGCTTCGGCGAGCACAACCGCGAGGTCCTGAAGGACTTTGGTTACACCGACGAGGAGATCGACGCGCTCTACAAGAAGGGTGAGCTTGCGACCTGGACGCCGGCGGATACCGCCCGCAACAAGAACTTTGTTGAGTGGCATTTCTTCTGGGATCCGGAGCGTCAGGCCAAGCGCATCGGCCTTGAGTATCCCCCGAAAAAGTAAATGTTAGCGCAATAGAAGGTAAGCTGCCATCATGGGCCAATGTCCGTGATCGGCAGCTTATCTTGAATCCGGCGAAAAATGTACAAAAACAGCAGATAAAGGAGGCAAAGCATACATGAGTTTCAAAAAAATTGACTGCAACCTCACGCAGAAATTCGACGAATATCCCGATTTCGGCGTCCTCAACGGCGTCAAGGTCTTTGTGTCCGGTACGGCCATTGCGGGCCCCTTTGCCGGCTGCCTGATGGCGGAGATGGGCGCAAAGGTCCTGCAGTCCGAAGCGCCCAAGATCTCCTGCGGCACGCGCGGCACCACCAGCTGGTCGCAGAACCACCGCAACGAGTTTTCCATCACCTGCAATCCGCGTACCCCCGCCGGCAAGAAGATCTTCAAGAAGTGCCTCGAGTGGGCCGATATCTGGATCGAGTCCAGCAAGGCCGGAACCTACGCCAAAATGGGCCTCACCGATGAGGTGTGCTGGGGCGTCAACAGCAAGCTGTGCATCGTGCACGTCTCCGGCTACGGCCAGACGGGGCCGTACAAGTCCAAGGCCTCCTATGATGTTTCCGGTCAGGCCATGGGCGGTTACATGTATATGAACGGCGTCTCTCCGACGTCGACGCCGCTGAAGGTCAACCCGTATCTGTCGGATTATGTCACGGCCTACAACGCCTGCATGACCGCGCTGTCGGCTTACATTCATGCGCTCAAGACCGGCAAGGGCGAGTCCTGTGACGTTGCGCAGTACGACACCATGTTCCGCCTGCTGGATAACTACCCGGTGCTCTGGTACAACAAGGGTTATCCGAAAGACGGCGAGCCCGTGCCTTACCGCACCGGCAACCACTCCGACCTTGCCGCCTGCTTCTCGTTTTACACTACGAAGGACAATAAGCAGCTGTTTGTTGCCATCAACGGCCCCGGACCGGTCGAGAAGGGCTATCCCATCATCGGCGTCGGCACGCCGGGCGTCACCCCGGGCCTGCCGAAGGGCATCCCCGGCTTCCCGCTCAACACCCCCATGGGACAGAAAGCGGATCAGGCGCTCACGGACTTCTGCGCGCAGCACACCTGTGCCGAACTCGAAGAGATCTTCAACAAGGCCGGCATCCCCAACCAGCGCGCCTATGAGCCCGGCGATATTGAAAACGATCCGCAGTATGCCGAGCGCGAGAACCTCGTCGAGTGGGAAGATCAGATCTTCGGCGAGATGAAGGGCATCGGCATCACGAACCGCTTCAAGAACAATCCGTCGCAGATCGTGGCCTCCGCGCCGTGCTTCGGCGAGCACAACCGTGAGGTTCTCAAGGACTTCGGCTACACCGATGAGGAGATCGACGCGCTCTACAAGAAGGGCGAGCTCGTGACCTGGACGCCGGCGGACACCGCCCGCATCCGTCATCTGCCCGACTGGGGCTTCTTCTGGGATACCGAGCGCCAGTGTGAGCGCATCGGCATGGAGTGGCCGCCGAAGGGCGAGTAATATCCGGGGCAGCTGTGCACAACGAAAATTCCCTTGTGCACAGCCCGTCCACAGCATCCTATTTTATCAGAAAAGGAGAAACAAATGGGTAGACTTGATGGGAAAGTCTGTTTCGTAACCGGTGCCGGTTCCGGCATCGGTGCCAAGACTGCCGAGCTCTTCGCGCAGGAAGGCGCGAGCGTCATCATGGCGGATATGCAGGAGGAAAACCTCAACAAGGTCGCCGAGAGCATCCGCGCCGCAGGCGGCGAGGTCATGACGGCCGTTGTCAACATCACCGATAACGATGCCGTGAAGGCGGCCGTCGCCGCCGGTGTCGAAAAGTACGGCAAGCTCGATGCGCTGGCCAATGTCGCCGGTGTGCTCGATGTGGCGATGCGCCCGATCGACGATTTTCTTACCGCCGATCTGGACACGACGCTCAGCGTCAACGTCAAGGGCACGATGTACGTCACCCGCGCGGCCGTCAAGCAGTTCGTAGCGCAGGGCTACGGCACGATTGCCACCGTCGCCTCCGTCGGCGGTGTGACAGGCAACGGCAGCGCCGCCTACACCGTTTCGAAGGGGGCGGAGGTCGCACTGACCAAGCATATCGCGCTTCGCTTCGCCAACGGAGAGCAGAAGATCCGCGCCAACTGTGTGTGCCCCGGTACGGTCATGACCCCGATGACCACGCGCGCGATGAAGGCCAGAGGCAAGTACACGAAGGCTGCCAAGGCCATGCAGGCATCCACAGCCAAGCACTCTACGCTTGATGTCGGCACCTGCTCGGATCTCGACATTGCCAAGATCCTACTGTTTTTGTGCAGCGACGATTCTGCACCGCTCAACGGTCAGGTGCTCGTTGCCGACTACGGCGCAAACCTCTAATACACTGTTTTGGCGCAGCCGCGCCAATCACTGGAGACAACACTACGACATTCAGAAAGGAAGTATACGGTTATGAGTAACAGACTGGAAGGAAAAGTCGCTTTGGTCACGGCGTGCACCCGCGGCATTGGCCGCGCAATCGCTGACCTGTTCGTTGATGAGGGCGCAAAGGTCTACTACGCCTGCCGCAACATGGAGACCGGTAAAGCGGCCGTTGAGGCGGCAAGAGCCCGCGGCGGACAGGCCGAGCTCGTGTACTTTGAGGCGCACGACCCCGCCACGCACAGAAGCATGATCGACGAGTGCATTGCCAAGGAAGGCCGCCTCGACGTGCTGGTCAACAACTTCGGTGAGTCCAATCCCCGCAAGGATCTCGACATCACCAAGTGCACTTACAAAGAGTTCGAGAAGACGGTCTGCGTCGACCTCTCGACGGTGTTCAACGCCTGCCAGGAAGCGCTCAACAAGGCGATGCTCAAGCAGCACTCCGGCAGCATCATCAACATCGGTTCCGTCGCCGCTGTGTGCCCTGACCGCACGCAGGTTGGCTACGGTGTTGCCAAGTCCGGCATCAACCACCTCAGCCGCCAGATGGCGCGTCAGGTCGCGCACGCAGGTGTGCGCGTCAACGTGCTCAACCCCGGCATCATCGCCACGGAGGCCGTTGCCAAGCACCTCACCCCTGAGACGCAGTCGCGCTACACGACCAACTGCATGATCAAGCATCTCGGCGAGCCCATCGACATCGCTTACATGGCGCTCTATCTTGCCTCCGACGAGTCCAAGTACGTCACCGCGCACGTGATGAACGTCTCCGGCGGCTGGATGTAATGTTCGCTTTGCCTTCTTTTAGATAATCCCCTCTAGATAATCCCCTCATCCCAGCGGAAAGAGCCCGGCTGCTGCCGGGCTCTTTTCCTTGCAGTCAGGGAATCCGTATCCGTACTGCGCACGCAGAGAAAGGCCGCACACGGCTTGCCGTGTGCGGCCTTTGCGATTGGAAGAAGGGGCGCATTTGGTTTACATAATGCAATAATTTGGTTTACATAATTGGAATCTTGATTTTCAGATCGCTCAGCGGATAGGCAGAGCAGGCGTGAAACCAGCCCAGTTCCTTATCCATGGCGCGGCGGCCGTCACCGATGGGGGATACGAAAATGTCGCCGCTGAGCAGCTGGCTGCGGCAGAAACCGCATTTGCCATTGCGGCAGTGGGTGTCGACGGGAATGGCGCTGCGCTCGAGCGCAACGGCGACGGATTCGCTCGCCTTTGCGTTTATGACATCCTCGTGAATGCCGCGCACGACGGTGATGTGAAATGCCTTTTCCTCCGTGCCCTTCGGGTAACCGGGCAGGGTGGAGATGTCGGCCGGGTTGTTCACGACGTCATGGCGGAAGCGGCGCTTCGGCACGCCCATTTCCTCAAGCGCCTTGCTCACGAACCGGAACATGGCCAGCGGGCCGCAAAACAGAAACGTGCTGTTGGGCGTGGAATATTTCTCGATGATCTCGCGCGTGATGAAGCCATGCTCGCCCTGCCAGCCGGGGTCGTCAGAGAGCACGTGCACGACTTTGACGTCCGGGCATTCGGCGCTGATTTCATCCAGCTCGTTCTTGAGCACGATGTCGTCCGACTTGACGGAGCCGTAGAGGATCGTCAGCTTGCAGCCGCGCATCTTGCCATGGGCGATCTCTTTGGCCATGGCGTAAAATGGTGTGATGCCGCTGCCGCCGGCCAGCGCGACGAGCTCGTTCGTGTCGCGCAGCGGCTCCCAATAGAATGTGCCGAACGGCAGCGCACCGGTGAGCACATCGCCGACATGGACGTTTTCAAAGAAGTAGTCCGGCACGAGATACGGCACATTGCGGCGCACGGTGATTTCGAAAAACGGGTGCTCGCCGCGCGCCTCATACGGGGCGGAGGAGATCGTGTATGGCCGCGTGAGCAGGCTTTCGCCGATCTTCAGGCGGAAGTTCACGAACTGACCGCACTGGAACACCGGGATGTGCCCATCCACGGACTCGAAGCGGAAGGCTTTTGCCGTCGGGGACGCGTCACGGATATCCACGACGCGAAACTGCATCTCGGACGGGTGCAATTTGTCGGCCAGCTCCCGAATGGGATCTTTCGGATCCGGCACGGCAGACGCGTTTTTCAGTTTCTCGCGGCGCGCCTCGGTGACGCGGTCGGCGCCGCCGACATCTTTCAGAAAGCTCTTGACTCGGATACTCATTTCACTGCCTCCTTTGCTGCCATCGCGTCGAGCACGGCCTTGGCCGCAGCTCTGCCGTTGGTGATCTGCGGGCCCTGCCCATCGCCGGCCACGGCGTGCGCACCGGCAAACTCCAGCCCCTCGATGAAGTGATCTTCCGCCATCATGGTTTTCTTGGCGACCACGTGATTGTCCATGGAGTGCGAATAGCCGTAAATGCTGCCCTTCCACGCGCCGACGTAATGGGAGATCGTCATGGGCGTGGAGACCTCGATCTCGGCAATGCGGCCGCGGAAATCCACGCCGCTGATTTTGATGAACTGCTCCATCATCTCATTGGCCAGTCGGCGCTTGAGGTCATAGTATTCCTCTTCCTTCACGCTGAGAAACGGATCGACCGGCACCAGATTTGTGATCGACAGATGCGTATAGCCGGACGGCACACAGTCAGGGTTGGCATAATTCAGGCATACGGTCGTCAGGAAGTTGTACGGCTCGGTAAGATTGCTGTTGTTGCGCCAGATTTCATTGGTATCCATCGTGTCGCCGGAGAAGGTGTTGTAGTTCGTGATGCCATTTTCCTCGGGTGTTCCTTCGAGAATGAGCATGACCGACACGGGGCAGACGTTCAGGCGGTTGCCGTTGACAAACCGGATCGCACCTTCCGGCACCTCGCTCAGCGGCTCGATCATCTGCGTGTAGACGCGGTTCGGGTATGCGCCGCAGATGACGTAATCACAGGCGATCTCATCGCCGCGCTTTGTGCGCACGCCGCAGACTTTGCCGTCCCGGACGAGGATCTTTTCGACTTCCTGCCGCAGCTCGAACTGCGCGCCGTTTTCCTCGACCTTCTGCTGCATACGCATACTCATCTCGTGCGAGCGGTGGCGCGGCACATAGCTGCCGGAAAAATAGTCCGCCATGCAGTAGGCATAGATCGTGAACGGCAGATTGTCCATCGGCTCGCCGACATAGATCCAGTACGGCGTGAGTATATCGACCGCTTTTTGCGGCAGGCCGAAGGTTTGGATAACTTCCGTGGCGCTGTAGCCTGCCACACGCACAAAGTCCGGGTGCTCGCGCAGCATGCGCAGTTTGCTCATCGGCGTAACGGAGATGACGTCCATGCTGTCGTACACCCGGCGGCAGAGCCGCAGAAATTCCAGCACTTTTTCATATGTTCCCGGGCAGGCGGCGTCAACATCCCGCGCTGCGCGTTCGTATCCGTCGTGCAGCACGGCGTCAATGCCCTCACTCGGCACGACGACGCGGTACGGCTCCGGCACCGGCAGCCAGTCGATGCGGATGCCCATGTCGTCAAAGAACTGGCCGACTTTCAGGCGCTTGTCTTTTGGGCCGATGGACATCATCTCGTGCAGCGATGCCTCCATCTCAAAGCCGTCGCGCATGTAGTCCGTAGCGACACCGCCGGGCATATTGTGCTTTTCGAGGATCAGAATGTCCCGCACGCCCTTGGCCTGCAGCTGCAGGGCGGCCGCCATGCCGGCCAGCGCACCGCCGATGATGACGACATCATAGTGGTCTTTGTAAAAACGCAAGTCAATTCCTCCTTCTGTAATCTGTGTTTGAATCACTGCAAAAAGTATATGTCAAGAAAACAGCAAGTCAAGATATCTATTGATTTTTCGTCATTATTTTGGTATCGTTTTCTTGTGGTTCTGATTCAATCACAAATACAAGGAGGGCTGCGTATGCGTTTTCAGACCATCGTTGCGCCAACGATCACGGAGTTGTTTGAGCGGCAGATCCAGGGCATGATCCTCTCCGGCCAGGTGGAACCGGGGGAGAAGCTGCCCACGGAGGCGGAGCTGGCCGAGAATATGCACATCAGCAAGAGCGCCGTGCACGCCGGCATCAAGAACCTGGAGCGGATAGGCTTCCTGCGTGTGTCGCCGCGGCACGGGGTGTATATTGCCGACTGGGCCGAGTGCGGCAATGTGGACACGCTCATTTCCATATTAAAATACCGCGACGGCAAGCTCGACAAGGCGACCACAGCGTCGCTGCTGCAGACACGCAATGCCATTGAGGGGCTCGCGGTGCGGCTGTTCGTGCCCAAGCGCACGGACGATGATATTGCGGCCCTGCGCACGATCATTCGCGATTTTCGTCAGGCCGCGCAGCAGCCGCGCGCGGACGTGGACACGCTCGCGGAGCTGGCCTGTTCGTTTCACCGGTATATCTGCTTTAAGAGCGGAAACAACGTCGTGCCGCTCATCGTCAACGGTTTCCATGATGTGAACATCGTCCTCTGGGCACAGTGGGTGCGCTCGGTCGGGCCGCGCGCGGCGGGCGATGTGCTGGAGGATTTTCTCTATTTCGTCACGCAGGGGGATGCCGAGGGCGCCATCGCGCTCTTCGGCACGAACACGGACGAATTTGTCTCTCGGCTTGTCGATGCGTGAGGCGGGCGGGCGATTGTTTTCGCTCTTTTCACAAATACCCCCTTTTCATCCGGGCGGTTTTATATTACAATAAAACGACGAATATGAAAAAGTGAGGGGTAGTTTTATGGGAACAGAACCCAAATATAAACGCATCCTGCTCAAGATCAGCGGCGAGGCGCTGGCCGGTGAGCAGAAGACGGGGCTGGACTTCGGCGTCATCGGTCAGGTGTGCGACGTCATCAAGACCTGCACCGAACTGGGCGTGCAGGTGGGCGTCGTCATCGGCGGCGGCAACTTCTGGCGTGGTGTGAAAAACGGCGAGGGCAAGATGGCCCGCTCGCGCGCCGACCACATGGGCATGCTCGCCACGGTCATGAACTGCCTGGCCATGTCCGACGTCATGGAGCAGAAGGGCATCCCCGTGCGCGTGCAGACGGCCGTCGAAATGTCGACGTTTGCCGAGCATTATACCTGGGAGCGCGCCGTGGCGCATCTGGAAGAGGGCAAGGTCGTGCTCTTCGGCGCCGGCAGCGGCTGTCCGTATTTTTCGACCGACACGGCCGCCGTGCTGCGCGCCGCCGAGATCGGCGCGGACGCGATCCTGCTCGCCAAGAACATCGACGGCGTTTACAGTGCCGACCCGCATGTCGACCCCAGCGCCGTGAAGTACGACGCGATCACCTATGACGAGGTGCTGGCAAAGCATCTGGCCGTCATGGACCTGACGGCGACGTCGCTCGCGATGGAAAATGACATCCCGGTCGTCGTCTTCGCGCTGGCCGACCCGCAGAATATTGTCCGCGCTGTGATGGGTGAGCCCGTCGGCACGGTCGTGACGAAGTAAAATCAAATTTAAAAACCCGATAAGGAGGATACACCATGTCTACCGATTATACCGAGTTTGAATCCAAAATGAAAAAGACCGCTTCGGTCCTCACCGAGCAGTATGATTCCGTCCGCGCCGGCAAGGCCAACCCCGCCGTGCTCGACCGCATCACGGTCGATTACTACGGCTCGCCCACGCCGATCCAGCAGATCGCGTCAATCAGCACGCCGGACGCCCGCTCGCTGCTCATCCAGCCGTGGGACGCTTCCGTGCTCAAGGGCATTGAAAAGGCCATTTTGGCGTCCGATCTGGGCCTGAACCCCCAGAACGACGGCCGCACCATCCGTCTGGTTTTCCCGGCACTGACCGAGGAGCGCCGCCGTGACCTCGTCAAGCAGGTCAAGAAATACGGCGAAGAGGCCAAGGTCGCCGTGCGCAACATCCGCCGCGACGCGATGGACAAGTTCAAGGCGCAGAAGAAAAAGTCCGAGATCACCGAGGACGATCTCAAGATCATCGAGAAGGATCTGCAGAAGCTGACCGACGATTATATCAAGGAAGTTGAGCGCATCGCCGACGAAAAAGAAAAGGAGCTCATGGAGATCTGAGTTCCCGCACCCGCAAATGCGATACGGGGGGATTTTTCATCCCCCCGTTTGAATATCCTGTCTACAGGCGCCGCCCATCCGGGCGGTGCAGGAGGAACTATGGCAAACGATAAGACAACTGCGCCGCAGGTGGATCTCTCGCGCCTGCCGCGCCACGTGGCGATCATCCTCGACGGCAACGGCCGCTGGGCCAAAAAGCGCGGCCTGCCGCGCACGGCCGGCCATGCCTACGGTGCCGAGGCGTTTCGCCGCATCGGCAACTACTGCAAGGCCATCGGCATCGAATACCTCACGGTCTACGCCTTTTCCACGGAAAACTGGCGCCGCCCGCCCGAGGAAGTGCGCACGATCATGAGCATCTTCGATAAATATATGAAGGAAGCGCTCTCCATCATGGAGCGCGACCGGTTCAAGATGCGCTTTTTCGGCGAGCGGTCCGGCCTTTCGCCGGAGCTGCAGCGCCTCATGGCTGCGGCCGAGGAGAAGAGCACGCATTACGACGGCTGCCAGATGAACCTGTGCATCAATTACGGCGGCCGGGACGAGATCCTGCACGCCGTGCGCCGGTACGCCGAGGCGTACAAGGCCGGCACTGCGCCGGAGCTCACGGAGGACGTTTTCAGCAATTACCTGTACTCGGCCGGAATTCCGGACCCCGACCTCATCATCCGCACGAGCGGGGAGCAGCGGCTGAGCAACTTCCTGCCCTGGCAGGGCGCGTACTCGGAGCTGTACTTTACCGACGTGCTCTGGCCGGACTTTACCGAGCGCGACATGGACGCGGCCCTGGCGGAGTTCCAGCGGCGCGACCGGCGCTTTGGCGGCGTGAAATGACCGCCGCACCCGAGAGAAAGACAAACGGGAGGAACCAAGCATGAAAAACAGACTGATCGTTGCGGCCATCGGCATCCCGGCGCTGCTGGCTGTGATCTTCTTCACCCCGATCTGGGGCTGGGGCATCGTGGTGGCCATCATGGCGTCGTTCTGCGCGTGGGAGCTGCTGCACACGACGATGCCGAAGTTCGTGCCGCGCTTTGCGGTGTATGCCGGCGTGTGCGGCGCGGCCATCGTGCTCGGCGCGGCGTTCGGCCGGTCCGAGCTCGTGTTCAAGATCGCGGCCTATGTGCTGTTTGTGACCATGTTCGTCGAGATGATGATCTCGTTTCACAAGTCCGAGCGCATCCCGTTTCAGGATCTGGCGCTCGTGTTCACGGCGGGCATTGTCATCCCGTGGATGCTCTCGTCGCTCGTGCGCCTCGGCCTGAACGACCCGAAGGCGCCGTATCTGCTGCTGCCGTTCGTCATCACGTGGCTGAGCGATTCGGGCGCGTTCTTTGTCGGCCGCAGCATGGGCAAGACCAAGCTCGCCCCGGCCCTGAGCCCGAACAAAACGGTCGAGGGCTGCGTCGGCGGCTTCGTGTGCGCCATTGCGGCGGCCATGCTCTACGGCCTCGTGCTGCACCTGTGCGGCTACCGCGTGCAGATCGGCCTGCTTGCCATCTACGGCTTCTTCGGCAGCCTTGCCGGTCAGGCGGGCGACCTGGCGTTTTCCGCCATCAAGCGCGAGCACGGCGTGAAGGATTACAGCAATCTGCTGCCCGGTCACGGCGGCATGCTCGACCGGTTCGACAGCACGATCTTCACCGCGCCCATGCTCGAGCTGCTGGTGCTGCTGGCACCGGCCGTCTCGGTCGTGGCGAAGTAAGGGAGCACAGCTATGGTACATTCGATTTCCATTCTTGGTTCCACCGGCAGCATCGGCCGCCAGACCGTTGCCGTCGCGGAGCATCTGGGTCTCAACGTGCGCGCGCTGACGACGAACCGCAACATCCAGCTCGCCGAAGAGCAGGCACGCCGCCTGCACCCGGCGTTCGTCGCCGTGACGGATGAGACGGCGGCCAGAGCGCTGCGCATCGCGCTCGCCGACACGGACATTGCCGTCGGCAGCGGGGAAAACGCCCTGTGCGAGGCGGCGGTGCTCTCGGACACGGACGCCGTCGTCACGGCGGTGTCCGGCGCGGTCGGCCTGCGGCCGACGCTCGCGGCTATCGAAAAAGGCCGCCGCATCGCGCTGGCCAATAAAGAAACGCTCGTGTGCGCGGGCGACATCGTCATGCGCCGCGCCGGGGAATGCGGCGCGGAGATCGTGCCGGTCGATTCCGAGCACTCGGCCATCTTCCAGTGTCTGACTGGCCGGGAGGGGGAACTGCGCAAGATCCTGCTCACCGGCTCCGGCGGTCCGTTCCGCGGCTGGACGCGCGAAGAAACGCGCGACGTCACGCCCGAGATGGCCGTCCGCCACCCGAACTGGAGCATGGGCGCGAAGATCAGCGTGGACTCCGCAACCATGATGAACAAGGGCCTGGAATTCATCGAGGCCATGCACCTGTTCGGCGTCACGCCGGACGATATTCAGGTGCTCATCCATCCGGAGAGCGTCGTGCACTCGATGGTCGAGCTGCTCGACGGCACGGTCATCGCCCAGCTCGGCGTGCCGGACATGGGGCTGCCCATCCAGTACGCGCTCACGTATCCGGAGCGCAAGCCCAGCCGCAGTGACCGGCTGGACTTCACGGCCTATCCCGGCGGGCTGCACTTCTACGCGCCCGATCTCGAGGCGCTGCCGTGTCTTGCGCTCGCCATGCGGTGCGCGCGCACCGGCGGCACCGCGCCGACGGTCATGAACGCAGCCAACGAAATTGCCGTTGGCCTGTTTTTGGGCCACAAGATCGGGTATCATTCTATTTATGAAAGCGTTGCGGCGGCGGTGGAGGCCATCGCACCGGCCGCAGCGCCGGATCTGGACGTCATCCGCGCGGCCGATCAGGAGGCCCGCGCGTTCGTCCGGTCGTATTTCCATTTCTGAAAGGACACCTGCATGTATATTCTGCTCGCAATTCTCGTCTTTGGGATCCTCATCGCCGTGCATGAGCTCGGCCACTTCCTTGTGGCCAAGGCGTGCGGGGTGCGTGTGGATGAGTTCGCCATCGGCATGGGCCCCGCCATCTGGAAAAAGCAGAAGGGGGAGACGCTCTACGCCGTCCGCTGCCTGCCGATCGGCGGGTTTTGCGCCATGGCGGGCGAGGACGAGGCGATCGACGACCCGCGCGCGTTCACGAGCCAGCCGGCATGGAAGCGGTTTCTGATTCTCTGCGCCGGCGCGTTCATGAACTTCGTGTTCGGTCTGCTGCTGCTTCTGATCGTGTTTGCGCAGGCGAAGAGCTTCTCCACGCCGACGCTCACGGACTTCATGGACGGCTGCCCCTATCAGGGGGAGGACGCCCTGCAGGTGGGCGACACGATTTGGAGCATCGACGGGCACCGCATCTATTTCACGACCAATGTCAGCGAATATCTCGCCCGCGGGGGCGACACGCATGACATCGTCGTCAAGCGTGACGGCGAGAAGGTCGCGCTCAATGATTTCTACCTTGTCGCGCGGGAGTATCCGGAGCAGGACGGCAAGATGTATGGCTTCTATTTCGGCACGAAGCCGGCGACATTCGGCGCCAAGCTCCAGACGACGTGGTACAGCGCGATGGACTTCGTGCGCATGGTCTGGATGGGCCTGAGCGATCTGTTCGCGGGTGCGGTCGGCGTCAAGGATCTGTCCGGCCCAGTCGGCATCGTGAGCATGATGAACGAGGTCGGCAAGGAGTCGGCCACGAAGGCGGCCGCCTTCTCGAACATCGCTTATTTCTCGGCGTTCATCGCCGTGAACCTCGCGGTCATGAACATGCTGCCGCTGCCGGCGCTTGACGGCGGGCGCGTGTTCTGTCTGCTCGTCACGTGGGTGCTCGAGCGGATCAGCCGCAGGAAGATCGACCCCAAGTATGAGGGCTATATCCACACGGCGGGGCTGGTGCTGCTGCTGGCACTGATGGCCTACGTCATGTATAACGACATTTCCAAACTCGTCACCTGAGCCGGGGCGGAATTTTCCGCCTCGGGCTTTCGTGCGTTTTCGGCCTCTCGGAGATACAGGAGTGTTTATGAACAGAACCCAGACAAAACAGATCCATGTCGGCCCCGTCGCCATCGGCGGCGGCGCGCCGGTCGCGGTGCAGTCGATGTGCAACACGCACACTTCGGACGCGCGCGCGACCATCGAGCAGATCGCCCGGCTGCATGACGCCGGGTGCGAGATCATCCGCCTCGCCGTGCCGGATCAGGCCGCGGCGGACGCCCTGCCCGAGATCGTACACGCCTCGCCCATCCCGGTCGTGGCCGACATTCATTTTGACTATCGGCTCGCGCTCGCGGCGGCGAAGGCCGGCGTGCACAAGATCCGCATCAACCCCGGCAACATCGGCGAGCCGGACAATGTCCGCAAGGTGGCCGAGGCCTGCCGGGAGCGCGGCATCCCCATCCGTATCGGTGTCAACGGCGGCAGTCTGGAAAAGCGCCTGCTCGAAAAGTACGGCCACCCGACGCCGGAGGCGCTCGTCGAGAGCGCGCAGGGGCACATTGACCTGCTGCACCGGTATGATTTTGACGATATCGCCCTGTCGATGAAGAGCTCCACCGTGCCGCTGACGATTGCGGCCTACCGGCTCGCGGCCGAGCGGTTTCCCTATCCGCTGCACGTCGGCGTCACGGAGACCGGCACGGCCTACAACGGCATCATCCGCTCCGCCGTCGGCATCGGCACCCTGCTGTCCGAGGGCATCGGCGACACGATCCGCGTCTCGCTCACGGCCGACCCCATGGAGGAGGTGCGCGCCGGCATCGCCATTCTGAAGGCGGCTGGGCTGCGCCGCGAGGGCGTGCGCTTTGTCTCATGCCCGACATGCGGCCGCACGCAGATCGACCTCATCGCGCTTGCGCAGGAGGTCGAGCAGCGGCTGCAGGGGCTGGAGCGCGACATCACGGTCGCCGTGATGGGCTGCGTCGTCAACGGCCCCGGCGAGGCGCACGAGGCGGACTACGGCATTGCCGGCGGCAAGGACTGCGGCCTGCTGTTTCGCCGCGGCGAGATCCTCGGCAAGTACCCCGCGGACAAGCTGGCCGATGCGCTGGTGGACCTGATCCTGAGCGAAAAGTGAGGAAGCTATGAGCGAAAAGATCCCGTTTCTTGATATGTTCCCGGACTGCGCGTCCCTGCAGGATACCTGCGGCGGGCTCGACAAGGCCGAGGTGCTGGATGTGCTCATCGAGCGCGAGAGCATGACGATGCAGCTGCACACGTGGTTTGCGCGCATGCCCGCGCCCGTCGAGCGCACGAATATTGAGCAGCTGCTCGCGGCACAGTTCCGGCTGCGCGGCGTGCAGATTCAGGCGGAATATCCCGCCCCGGAGCAGAAAAAAGAGGAAAAGAAGGCGAAAGCCAAGGTCCTCATGGGCAAGCCCATCCCGAAGCGTGCGGACATCACGCCCATGAACGAGCTCACGCTCGAGAGCGGCAATGTCACGCTCGAGGGGCAGGTGTTTGCCGTCAACAGCCGCGAGATCGCCAAATACGGCTCGGCCGTGCTCTCGTTTGACATGACCGACAGCACGAGCAGCGTGCGTGTGTCGCGCTTTCTGCGCTCGGACGACGATCAGGGCATTATCGGCCTCATCCACGAGGGCATGTGGCTGCGCGTGCAGGGCAAGATTAACTACAGCAAGTACGACGAGGACATGGTGCTCGAGCCGCGCAACATCGTGCAGGGAGAGAAGGTCATCCGCCCCGACAACGCACCGCAAAAGCGCGTGGAGCTGCACCTGCATACCCGCTACTCGGCGCTCGACGCCATCTCCGACCCCGCCGACCTCGTGGCCCGCGCGGCCTACTGGGGCCACCCGGCCATCGCCGTGACGGATCACGGCGTGGCGCAGGCGTTTCCGGATATGTGGAAGGCGTCGAAGAAATACGGCGTGAAGATCATCTACGGCGAGGAGGGCTACCTCGTCAACGACGTGGACGGCACGCTCGCCGTGCACGGGGAGAGCGACCTGCCGCTCGATACGGAGTTTATCGCCTTCGACATCGAGACGACCGGCCTGCACCTGGACACGAACCGCATGACGGAGATCGGCGCGGTGCTCTTCTCCGGCGGGGAGATCAAGGCGGAGTTTGACACGTTCGTCAACCCGCACATGCCCATCCCGGCCGAGATCACGCGCCTGACCGGCATCACGGATGCAGACGTGGCCAATGCGCCGGATGAGGCGGAGGCCATGCGCCAGTTTCTCGACTTTGCGGGCGGGCGGCCGATCATCGCGCACAATGCCGACTTTGATACCGGCTTCATGAGCGCGGCCTGCCGCCGGGCGGGCATCCCGTTCGAGCCGGTGTATCTCGACACGCTGGTGCTCGCGCAGTACCTGCTGCCGGATCTCAAGCACCACAAGCTCGACCAGGTCTCGAACCGCCTGAGCCTGCCGGACTTCAACCACCACCGCGCGTGCGACGATGCGATGGTCGTGGCGCGCATCATGGACAAGTTCCTGCCCATGCTCGCGGCTAAGGGCGCAAAGACGATCGGCGACTTCAACGACCTCGTGCGCGGCGGCCTGAAAGAGAAGCGCCGCACGCACCACATCTCCATCCTGGTGAAAAACAAGACCGGCCTGAAAAATCTCTACGAGATCATTTCCCGGTCGTATCTGAAATATTTTAAGCGCAACCCCACCATCCCCAAGAGCCTGCTCATGGAATACCGCGAGGGCCTCATCATCGGCTCGGCGTGCGAGGCGGGCGAGGTGTTCGAGGCCGTGCTGCGCGGCAAGAGCGACACGGAACTCCGACGCATCGCGTCGTTTTACGACTATCTCGAGATCATGCCGCTGGCCAATAACCACTTCCTGCTCGATAACGGCACCGTGCGCAGCGAGGAATCCCTGCGCAACCTCAACCGCCGCATCGTGCAGCTCGGCGAGGAGCTCGGCAAGCCCGTCGTGGCGACGTGCGATGTGCATTTTCTCGATCCCGAGCAGGAGATTTTCCGCCGCATCCTGCTGGCGGCCAAGAAATTTTCCGACGCGGACAAGGCCATGCCGCTCTATTACCGCACGACGGAGGAGATGCTCGACGAATTTGCCTATCTCGGCCCCGAAAAGGCGCAGGAGGTCGTCGTCACGAACACGAACGCCATTGCCGACAGTGTCGAGGTGTTCGAACTCCTGCCGAAGGACCTCTACCCGCCGAAGATCGAAAACTCCGCCCAGCAGCTCAAAGACCTGGTCTATGGCAAGATGACGGCCATCTACGGTGAAAACCCGCCGAAGCTCATCACCGACCGCGTCGAGACCGAGCTGCACGACATTCTCTCGCGCGGGTACGACGTCATTTACATGAGCGCGCAGAAGCTCGTCGCCAACTCCCTCGAGCACGGCTATCTGGTCGGCAGCCGAGGCAGCGTCGGCTCGTCGCTCGTGGCGTATTTCTCCGGCATCACGGAGGTCAACTCCCTTCCGCCGCACTATGTCTGCCCGCAGTGCAAGTATACGGACTTTGACTCCGGCGCAGGCTTCGGCTGCGGCGCGGACATGCCGGACAAGGTGTGCCCCAAGTGCGGCGCCAAGCTGCGCAAGGACGGGTTTGATATTCCGTTTGAAACGTTCCTCGGCTTCGGCGGCGACAAGGTGCCCGATATCGACCTGAACTTCTCGGGCGAATATCAGGCCAAGGCGCATAAGTACACCGAAGAGCTCTTCGGCTCGGATCACGTGTTCCGCGCCGGGACGATCGGCACGCTGGCGGAAAAGACGGCCTACGGCTATGTCCTCAAGTACCTCGAGGAGCGCGGCAAGACCCTGCCGAAGGCGGAGATGAACCGCCTCGCGCTCGGCTGCGTCGGCGTCAAGCGCACGACCGGCCAGCACCCCGGCGGCCTCGTCGTCATCCCGCAGGACAAGGACGTCACGGATTTCTGCCCCGTGCAGCACCCGGCCGACGATCCGAACAGCGACATCATCACCACCCATTTTGAATACCACTGCATGGAGGCAAACCTGCTCAAGCTCGACGAGCTCGGCCACGATGACCCGACCATGATCCGCATGCTTGAGGACATGACCGGCGTCAACGCGCGCGAGATCCCGCTCGACGATCCGGAGACCATGGGCATCTTCTGCAGCGCGGCGCCGCTCGGCCTGACGGACGACGACCCGATCGTCGGCAAGACCGGCACGATCGGCATCCCCGAGTTCGGCACCGGCTTCACGCGCCAGATGCTCGTCGACACGCAGCCGAAGGGCTTTGACATCCTCGTGCGCCTGTCCGGCTTCTCGCACGGCACGGACGTGTGGCTCGGCAACGCGAAGGACCTCATCATGTCCGGCACGGCGACGGTCAACCAGACGGTCGGCTGCCGCGACGATATCATGCTCTACCTTATCAGCCGCGGTATGGACGCCAAGCTCTCGTTCAAGATCATGGAGAGCGTCCGCAAGGGCAAGGTCAAGCGCGGCGGCTTCCAGGACGGCTGGGTCGAGACGATGCAGGAGCACGGCGTGCCGGAGTGGTACATCACGTCCCTGAGCAAGATCGCCTACCTGTTCCCGAAGGCGCACGCGGTGGCCTACGTCATGATGGCGTTTCGCATCGCGTGGTTCAAGGTGCACGAGCCGCTGGCGTTTTACAGCGCGTATTTCTACCGCCGCAGCCAGAAGGACTCGTTCGACGCCGATATGATGACGCGCGGCCTCGATTACACCCGCCGCAAGATCAACGAGCTGCGCAACAAGCCCACGCTCACAGCCAAGGAAGAGGACCTGCTCGTGACGATGGAGGCCGTGTACGAATTCAACCTCCGCGGGTTCGAGTTCGCGCCCATGAGTCTCTATGAGAGCGACGCGACGAAGTTCCTCATCCGCGACGGGAAGCTCCTGCCGCCGTTCGTGGCCATCTCCGGTCTCGGCGAGAGCGCGGCGTGGAATCTCGTGGCCTGCCGCGCCGGCGGGCGCGAGTTCGTGTCGGTCGAGGAGCTCTCGGCCGCCTGCCCGAAGGTCAGTCAGACGCACCTGGAGCAGCTGCGCGCCATGGGCGCGCTCGGCGAGATGCCGGACAGCAGCCAGATGAGCCTGTTTTAAATTCGTTACTTTTTGCAATTTCTGTTTGCAACATGCGGCGATCCTTGGTATGATAAAGCTGTATCCCTGTATGATTCGGTGCGACCGAAAGAGGAGGTTATGCAATGAAACGTTTTCTGGCGCTGCTGCTGACGCTGGTCATGCTCGTTTCCGTCTGCGGTCTGCAGGCGTTCGCCGCCGACGGCGACACCCCGGCGGACACCGGCGACGAGCTGGTCGTCTACACGCGCTCCGGCGCAACGCGGACATTCCATGTCGGCGATACTTTTTCGTATACCTACTGGTTCCGGCTGACGACCAAAGGCAGTTCCGTCAACAAGATCACGGGCCATGTGCTGTATGACAGCCAGTGCCTGACGGTCAATGCCGACGGCTGCAAGTTCCCGAACATGACCTCGCCCTCGACGAAAAACAACGCGGGTGACTTTGAGTTCCACGACACGTTCACGACGTCGCAGGGCGGCGAGTTTGCCACCACGTCGCCGCAGACCATGGCGAACATTTCGTTCACCGTCACGCGCGGCGGCACGGCGTATCTGACGACGCTGCTCGAGGAACTGGAGATCAAGAAGTCCAACGGCGACAAGTCCGAGCTCGTCACGAATTTCAAGAACAAGAACTGGTCGATGTACTCCACGTACGACTATCTGCAGGATGAAAAGCCGTCGCTGGCCTCCACGCCGCTGAGCGCCTCGTCCGACGTCGCGTGGTTCTATGCCGTCGACGCGGAGACCGGCGCGCCCATCCCGGCCGGCGTGACGTTTGAACTCACCGGCACATCCGGCAACGGCGAGCACATCGAGCGCACGGCCGTGTCCGACGCCTATGGCTTCGTCGGTTTCGGCACGGTGCCTTACGGTACATATTATATTCAGACGCGCACACCGGCCGGCGCCGAGTTGGCGTACGTCATCAGCGACGGCGCGCGCACTCTGCCCGATGTGGAAAGCGGCAAGCTGCAGCTCAACCACACGCTGCACTACAAAACGGCAGCGCCCAGCGAGCTGCGCTCGATCACGGTCACGTTCGAGTGGACGAACGAGCAGATCGCGCCCGACGAGGTCTATACCAAGGACCGGCCGACGAGCGTGTACATGGAGCTGAGCCGCAACAACGATGCCGTGGTCGTGGCGCACCATTCGTCCGATCCCGAGGACGGACGGGCCGTCTTCGAGAATCTGCCCATCCACGATGATAACGGCAACGAGATCACCTATGTCCTGACCACGTCGACGCTGCAGCATTACGATGCGCAGATCACGCGCACGGATACGGGCTTCCATATCAATTTCGTTTATCTCAATGACCATAACTGGGAGACGACCCGCACCGAGCCCACCTGCACGGTGGACGGCTCCATCGTCTCCGTGTGCAAGGACTGCGGCGCGACAGACCGTGTCGTGCTGCCCGCGACCGGCCACAAGCTGGTTTCTTCCGGGCACGATGCCACCTGCACGCAGGACGGTTATCAGCGCTACATGTGCACGCAGTGCGACTATTGGTATGAGAAAAAGATCCCGGCGCTCGGCCACGAATGGAGCGCCTGGGAGGTCGATCTCGAGGCCGGCAGCTACACCGACGGCATCAAGCACCGCACGTGCATACGCTGCGGTGAGGTGGAGACGTATGCCATCCCGAGCGACCACCATCAGCACACCATGGAAAAGCACGTCGTCCAGCCGACCTGCACCGAGCAGGGCTACACCGAGTACCGCTGCGTCAACAAGGCAGGTCTGCCGTGCGGCGAGCACTACATTGTCGAGGGCAGCCGCACTCCGGCGCTCGGCCATGACTACAGCGGCGACAGCGGTATCCGCACGATCGTGGAGCCAACCTGTACCACGACCGGCCTGAAGGAATATAACTGCTCCCGCTGCGGCGACACCTATACGGAGATCGTCCCGCAGCTGGGCCACAACTATGAGCGCGACCCGAACAAGAGCCGTGAGCCGGACTGCACACAGCCGGGCCTGAATTATTATAAGTGCGGCCGCTGCGGCGACGTGCATCAAGTGCGCGTTGAACCGCTGGGTCACGACTGGGGCGACTGGATCATCGACCGGCAGGAGACCGACCAGGAAGACGGCGCCAAGCACCGCATCTGCAAGGTCTGCGGTGAGCGGCAGGACGCCAAGATCCCGAAGCTGAGTCATGTGCACAACCACATCCCCACGGTCGTCGATCCAACCTGCGAGCAGCAGGGCTACACGCGCTACACCTGCGCCTGCGGCGATACGTATATTGAAGAGAGCAGCTATGTGCCCGCGCTCGGCCACGCCTGGGTCGAGACCGCGCGGCAGGAGCCGACCAACAAGACCGTCGGCGTCATCACTTATACCTGCCAGCGCTGCGCGAGACTGCGCTATGAGTACATTCCCAAGAACGAGCCGATTGAAACGTGGAAGAATCCCTACCGCGACGTGCGCAGCACCGCGTGGTATTATGAGGACGTGGCCTATGTCACACGCAGCGGCCTCATGGTCGGCACCTCGGCGATGACGTTCTCGCCGGCAGAAGAGATGAGCCGCGCCATGCTCGTCGCGGTGCTCTACCGGATGAGCGGCTCGCCGAGCGTGGCGGGCATGACCGCTCCGTTCACGGATGTGCCGGACGGCCAGTGGTACACGGAGGCGGTCATCTGGGCGTATAACTGCGGCGTGGTCAGCGGTACGAGCGCGACGACATTCTCGCCCGAGCTGAACATTACGCGCGAGCAGATGATGACGATGTTCTACGGTTATGCCGAGTTTATGGACTACAACACGATGGCGGTCGCCGACCTGAGTGTGTTCCCGGACGGCGGGAGCGTCTCGTCCTGGGCACAGACAGAGATGGGCTGGGCCGTTGCCAACACGCTCATCAGCGGCGTGCAGGAAGGCAATACCACCTATCTGCGCCCGCAGGGAAATGCCACGCGCGCCGAGGCGGCAGCGATCCTGCACCGCTTTGACCAGTGGCGTATCAACGCCGTCGTCACGGTGAAATGAAAACAGGAGGAGATCATACCATGGCCAATCTAGTCATTACGATCGGAAGAGAAAATGGCAGCGGCGGCCGGCAGCTCGGCAGTGAGCTGGCAGCGGCGCTGGGCGTTAAGTGCTACGACTCGGAGCTCATCAATGAGACGGCGAAAGCGAGCGGCTTTGCCAAGAGCTTTGTCGAGACGCATGAGGAGCACCGTCCGGGCAGCTTCCTGTATTCGCTCGTGACGGGTGGCGGTGTTGTCGCCGACGAACAGCCGTTCCCGGTGCAGATCTTTCAGGCACAGTCGGAAGTCATCCGCACGATCGCAGCGCGCGAGTCGTGCATCATCGTCGGCCGCTGCGCGGACTATGTCCTGCGCGACGATCCGAATGTGGCGCTCGTGAATCTGTTTGTGCACGCGCCGATGGCTGCCCGCATCCGCCGCGAGAGCACGCGCACGAATACCACGCCTGCGGAAGCGGAAAAGCGCATCCGTCAGGTGGATAAGGAGCGTGCGGCGTATTATAACTTTTTCTCCTCCAAGCGCTGGGGCGATGCGCAGGCCTATGACCTGTGCGTCAACACGGACGGGCTGGAGATCGGCGACGTTGTCCGGCTCGTGCTCCGCTATCTGGAGCTGCGCGGCCTGCGCTGAACCATATGCAAGCAAACCCGGCAGACGCTCAGGCGTCTGCCGGGTTTGCCATGTCGGGAAGATAGTCTGTCAGCTGCGCGTCCGGCACCGGCCGGATGTCCGCCCCGGCCAGCGCGGGGCAGAGGTCGGGCAGGCACGCCGGATCTGCGATGAGCGCATCTTTCTGCGCGCGTGTCAGGCGCTTGATGCGCGCCTCGAGCTGCCGAGCGGTCGTGGCGGTGTCGGTCGTCAGC
This sequence comes from uncultured Eubacteriales bacterium, assembly GCA_900317855.1. Classification (GTDB taxonomy): domain Bacteria; phylum Bacillota; class Clostridia; order Oscillospirales; family Oscillospiraceae; genus CAG-103. The sequence goes on from ONIG01000003.1 coordinate 71,967, forward strand.
AGCAGCGCCAGCGCCGTGACCGGATGACTGCGCGTATACTTTGCGCAGCCGGGCAGACGCTCCACGTGCTGCCGCAGGCGGCGCGCAATGTCCGGCGTCATGCCCGTGTAGAGCGAACCATCTGCGCAGCGCAGAAGATAGACATAGTGGCGCTTATCCATAAAAATGTCTCCGTTTCCCGTGTAAAATGCGTGAAAAGAGCATAGCACAAAACTGTCAATTTTTCAAACGCACGGCTTTGCCATATTGTGCAAAAGCGCAAATTCGACCGCGAATATTCATTGTTTTTTTGAATATTCGCGCGTTTTGTGAATATTTCATTGCGAAACCCGCATATTCATGCACAAAAGCGCTTGACAGCCCTACTTTAGCGTGCTATCATACGACCATACCAAACGGGGCGCGAGCCCCAATCTATTTTGTTTGAGGAAGAGGCTAATAAAATGAAGAAATTTGTTGCACTGCTTCTGGCAGTCCTCATGGTCGCATCTCTGTGCGCCTGTGGCCAGAAGGATACCCAGACGGGTTCGGACATCAAGACCGTGACCGCCGGTAAGCTCACCATGTCGACCAACGCGCAGTTCCCGCCGTACGAGTCCGTTGCGGACGACGGCAAGGGCTACGAGGGCACCGGCTTTGAAGGTATCGACATCGAGATCGCTTACGCTCTGGCGCAGAAGCTGGGCCTGGAGCTGGTCGTCGATGATATGGACTTTGACTCTGCTCTGAGCGCCGTCCAGACCGGCAAGAGCGACATCGTCGCCGCCGGCGTGACCGTCACGCCCGAGCGTCAGAACACCATGTGCTTCACCGACAGCTACGCCAACGGCGTGCAGGTCGTCATCGTGAAGGAAGGCTCCGACATCAAGACCATTGATGATCTCGAAGGCAAGCAGATCGGCACCCAGCGCGGCACCACCGGTTATAGCTATTGCACAGATGATTACGGCGAGGACAGCGTTGTTGCGTTCGATGACGGCGCCACCGCCGTGCAGAACCTGCTCGCCGGTAAGGTCGACTGCGTCGTGATCGACAAAGCGCCGGCTCAGGAGTACGTCAAGGCAAACGCCGGTCTGACCATTCTGGACACCGACTATGCCAACGAGGATTACGCCATCGGTCTGGGCAAGGACAACACCGCGCTGCAGGAAGCCCTGAACAAGGCGCTGGCCGAGCTCAAGGCGGACGGCACCATCCAGTCCATCATCGACAAGTATATCCCCAGCAAGTAATTGCAAAATTCATAAGCATGCAAAGGGCGGCCAACTGCCGCCCTTTGCGCGTAGAAAGAAAGAGGTACCTACATGGGTAATTGGGCGCAGCTTTATGCGGACCTGACGGCGCAGCTGCAGGCCGGGCAGGCCCTCGGCTTCTGGGACAACGCCTTCGTCGGCTTTTACCAGAGTTTCGTGGCCGCCGGGCGCTGGAGACTGTACCTCAGCGGTCTGCTCACCACGCTCGAGGCGACAGTCCTTGCACTGCTGCTGGGTGTCGCGCTCGGCGTCATCGTCGCGGTCATCCGTACGGCGCACGACCAGCAGCGCGCCGGGCACAAGAATGTGATCCTCGGCGTGTTCAACGCCATCTGCAAGATCTATACGACCATCATCCGCGGCACGCCGATGATGGTGCAGCTGCTGATCATGAGCCTCGTGATCTTTGCCAGCAGCCGCAACTATACCATGATCGGCATCCTGGCCCTCGGCATCAACTCCGGCGCTTACGTCTCGGAGATCGTCCGCAGCGGCCTCATGTCGGTCGACCCCGGCCAGATGGAGGCCGGCCGCAGCCTGGGCCTGAACTATTTCACGACCATGCGCTTCATCGTCATTCCGCAGGCGGTCAAGAACATCCTGCCGGCCCTCGGCAACGAGTTCATCACCCTGCTCAAGGATACGTCCCTCATCACCGTCATCGGCGGTAAGGAGATGACGTATGCCGCCAAGGCGGTCATCGCCAAGACGTATCAGGGCCTGTTCCCGCTGTTCGGCATCGCGCTGATGTACCTGCTGCTGGTCATGCTGTTTTCCAAGCTGCTCGGTGTGCTTGAAAGGAGGCTGCGTCAAAGTGATCGACGTTAAACATCTGTCCAAATCGTTCGGCGACCACCTCGTGCTCGATGACATTTCCGAGCACGTCAGCCCCGGCGAAAACGTGGTCATCATCGGCCCCTCCGGTTCCGGTAAGTCGACGTTCCTGCGCTGCCTGAACCTGCTCGAGCAGCCGACGGCCGGCACCATCACCTTTGCCGGTACGGAGATCACCGACCCGAAGGTGAATATCGACGCCATGCGCCGCCAGATGGGCATGGTGTTCCAGCACTTCAACCTGTTTCCGAACATGACCGTGCGAAAGAACATCACGCTCGCGCCCGTGCAGACGAAGCTCATGTCGCAGGCGGAGGCGGATGCAGAGGCGGACAAGCTCCTTGCCCGCGTCGGCCTGGCCGACCGGGGTGACAGCTATCCGTCCGCACTCTCCGGCGGCCAGAAGCAGCGCATTGCCATCGTGCGTTCGCTCGCCATGCACCCGAAGGTCATGCTCTTTGACGAGCCGACGAGCGCGCTCGACCCCGAGATGGTCGGCGAAGTGCTCGATGTCATGAAGGAGCTGGCGCACGAGGGCATGACGATGGTCGTCGTCACGCACGAGATGGGCTTCGCCCGCGAGGTGGGCGACCGTGTGCTGTTCATGGCCGACGGCAAGATCGCCGAGTCCGGCACGCCGAAGGATATCTTTGAGCACCCGCAGTGCGCGCGCCTGCAGGACTTTTTGGCCAAGGTGCTGTAAGTGGACATTGCGACTGCGCAGCCTGACCGGCTGCGCGGTTTTCTGCGGAAAGGAGCCAGAATGCCGGCACTGACCTGTCCCGTCTGCGGCGGCGCGCTGCACCGGGAAGAGCGAATTCTGCGCTGCGGTGCGGGGCACTGTTACGATCTCGCGCGGCAGGGCTATGTGAATCTGCTGCGCACGAACCGATCTAAGGATAAGCGCCACGGCGACGATAAGCGCATGGTGGCCGCGCGCACCGCGTTTCTGGACGCGGGCTATTACGCACCGCTGCGCGATGCGATCGCCGCCGCCGCGGTGGAATATACCTCCGGAGACGCGGACGTGCTCGACGCCGGCTGCGGCGAGGGGTATTACACCGCCCACGTCCTGCACGCGCTGCAGGCGCAGAGGGCAAGCCCCTCCGTGTGCGGCGTGGACATCTCGCGCGACGCGCTCATCTGCGCGCACCGCCGCGCGCCGGAGCTGACGCTGGCCGTGGCCAGCATCGCGCACCTGCCGGTCGCGGATGCGAGCTGCGACCTCGTGCTCAATGTGTTCGCGCCGCACGACGCGGCCGAGTTTGCGCGCGCGCTGCGCCCCAAAGGGGTGCTGCTGCGCGTCATCCCGCTCGAGCGCCATCTCTGGGGCCTCAAGCAGGCGGTGTATGACCGCCCGTATGAAAACACCGTCCCCGACCCGGAGCTGCCGGGCTTCATGCTCGCGGAGCAGCGGACGCTACGCAGCACGATCACTCTGCGCACGAATGCCGATATCGAAGCGCTGTTTTGCATGACGCCGTATTACTATAAGACCGGCGCGCGCGACCAGGCCAAGCTCCACGCACTCGATACGCTGACCACGGAAACCGAATTTGCCCTCCTGATCTATCGGAAAGTGTGAAAAACGTTAGCACTCAAATCTAAAGAGTGCTAACGTTTACATTTTATTCACGATATATACTTTATTTATTCATAATTGTATAGTAATTTATATATCGTAAAGAGCGAGAGAAATAAATCGAACGCTCGAGAAAATCATTACCGTGTATAGAATTCTAGGAGGAATATAAAATGTTCGAAATCATGCCTTTTGACCGTAGAAGCTATCGTATGAGCTACAATCCGTTCCGCGAGCTGGAACAGATGGAGAAGAATTTCTGGGGTGACCAGCAGGTCAATCCGTTCCGCACCGACATTTCCGAGACGGCGGACGGCTACAAGCTCGAGGCTGACCTGCCGGGCTTCCGCAAGGAAGATATCCACATCGACATCGACGACGATATCCTGACCATCCAGGCCGAACGCAAGGACAGCAAGGACGAAAAGGACGACAAGGGCGATTACATCCGCCGCGAGCGTTACTATGGTTCTTACTCCAGAAGCTTCAACGTGTCCGAGATCGACGTCGAGAGCATCAAGGCCGCCTATGAAAACGGCGTCCTGACGCTGACCATGCCCAAGAAGGCCCCGGCAAAGCCGGAGTCCAAGCACCTCGAGATCGAGTAAGCGAGGGCTCAAATTCGTAAATCCTTTCATCTCTCATTTTCCTTTCATCCCCCCCTATCGAAAAGGCGCCCGGTGTCCGGCCGGGCGCCTTTTCCATGCTCTGCGCGGCTTGACAGCGCGGCAGTGCGTTGTATAATAGATTGACTTTGCAAGAATCGAGAGAACCGTTATGCAAAAACGCAGTCAAAAAACGCAGGGCATCGTCTATGTCCTCATCGCGGCGTTCGGCTTTTCGCTCATGTCCATGTTTGTGAAGCTGGCGGGCGATCTGCCGTCGTTTGAAAAGGCATTTTTCCGCAACTTTGTTGCACTTATTTTCATTGTCATCCTCATGCTGCGCAGCCGCACGTCGTTCCGGCCGGAGCGGCGCAACCTCCCGGCGCTGTTCGGCCGGTGTTTTTTCGGCACGCTGGGCCTGCTGTGCAATTTCTATGCCATCTGCAGGCTGAATCTGCCGGACGCGAATATGCTCAACAAGCTCTCGCCGTTTTTCGCCATCGTGTTTTCGATTTTCCTGCTGCGCGAAAAGCCGAACCTCGTGCAGGTGCTCGGCGTTCTGGTCGCCTTCGGCGGCAGTGTGTGCATCATCAAGCCGAGCTTCGATAATCCGCAGACGCTCCCGGCGCTGGCCGGCGCGCTCGGCGGGCTGGGCGCGGGCGCTGCGTACACGTTCGTGCGCTATCTGGGTGCGCGCGGAGAAAACGGCAGCCGGATCGTGTTTTACTTCTCGGCGTTCTCCTGTCTGGCCTGCCTGCCGTTCCTGCTGCTGGACTATGCGCCGATGAGCGCGCGGCAGCTTGTGTACCTGCTGCTGGCGGGCGTGTTTGCGTGCGTCGGGCAGCTCGGCATCACGAAGGCGTATGTCTGCGCACCGGCCAAGGAGATCTCGGTGTATGATTATACGCAGGTGCTCTATGCCGCCGCGCTGGGCTTTTTCGTCTTTGGCGAGGTGCCGGACTGGCTCAGCGTTCTGGGCTATGTGCTCATCTGCGGCGCGGGGGTCGGCATGTTTCTTTATAACCGGCGGCACGACGCTGCCCATCCCTGAAAAAACGCTCGGTGCCGGATGCATTTTGCATCCGGCGCCAACTTTTTTGCGTTTTTCAGCACGGCAGGCAAAAGTGTTGAGCAACGCATCCCCCCTGGGAGCTTGTGCAGGAAGCGACTGGCGCGTTATAATCTTGTCATAAGAAACGAAGGGAAAGGGCGGTGCATCCCATGCATATGGCAGATGCGTTGCTCACGCCGGCGGTCGCTGGTGTGATGTATGCCGCTTCTGCGGTCGTTGCGGGGGCCTCGATCGTGGAGCTGCACAAGGAAGAAAAGCAGGATCTGACCTCGGCAGCCAAAAAACTGCCGACCATGGCCGTCATGTCGGCGCTCGTGTTTGCGGGGCAGATGATCAACTACACCATCCCCGGCACCGGCTCGTCCGGCCATCTGTGCGGCGGTCTGCTGCTCACGTCCGTGCTCGGGCCGTGGGCGGGATTTTTGTCCATGATCGTGATCCTCACGATCCAGAGCCTGTTCTTTGCAGACGGCGGCCTGATGGCGCTGGGCGCGAACGTCTGGAACATGGCGTTTTACGGCTGCTTTGTCGGATATTTTCTCATCTATCGGCCGCTGATGCGCAGCCGCTGCTTTGCGCGGCGCGGTGAGCGGGCGGCGAACCGCCTCAAGATCACGCTCGCGTCCGTGCTTGGCTGCGTGCTGACGCTGCAGCTCGGCGCGTTTTCGGTCGTGCTGGAGACGACGCTCTCCGGCATCACGGATCTGCCGTTCGGCGCGTTCTGCGCCATCATGCAGCCCATCCATCTGGCCATCGGCCTGATTGAGGGCCTCATCACGGCTGCGGTGCTGCTGTTCCTCTATGAGGCGCGGCCGGAGCTGCTGCGCGATGTGCGCACAGGCGGCGAAACTACCGGCAAGGTCTCGTTCAAGGGCACGATCGCGGTCATCGCCATTGCGGCGGTGCTCGTTGGCGGCGGCCTGTCGCTGCTGGCCAGCGGCAACCCGGATGGTCTGGAGTGGTCGCTGTTCGGCAACAGCGACGCCGGCTACACGCAGAACATGGGCCTCGATGAGGACAGCTACGGCGTGCAGAGCAGCGCGGCCGATAAGGCCGGTGCCGTGCAGGAAAAGACGGCATTCCTGCCGGACTATTCCTTCGCCGGGAGCGATTCCGCAGCTGGCACGTCCGTGTCCGGCATTGCGGGCGCTGCCATCGTGGCGGCGGCAGCGGCGCTCATCTGCGGTGTTGGCGGGATCTGCCGGCACAAGAAGCGCCATCAATCCTAATCTCGATACCAGATATCCAGATACGACCCATGCGGCAAGCTCCATTCGGAGCTTGCCGCAATGGGCGTTTTTGCACCAATGGGGGAGGTGAGCACACGTGAACAAAGCGCAGCAGGCAAGTGTCGAGCTGCGGGCTATGGACGAGCTGGCGGCGCAGGATTCGCCGATGCACCGGCTCAGTCCGCTGTCCAAGCTCTTTGTGACCGTGCTCTACATCGTCGTGACGGTCTCGTTTCATAAGTACGACATCTCGGGCGTGTTCGTCATGGTGCTCTTCCCGCTCGTTGGCTATCAGGTCAGCATGATTCCGGTGCACACGTGCTTTCACAAGCTGCGCGTGGTCATGCCGCTCGTGTGCGCGGTTGGGCTGTTCAACCCCTTCTTTGACAAGCAGATCGTGCTGTATCTCGGTGCGGTCGGTGTCAGCGGCGGCGTGATCTCCATGCTGACGCTGATGATGAAGGGTATCTTCTGCCTCATGGCGTCGTTCCTGCTCGCGTCGACGACGAGCATTGAGGACATCTGCCGCGCGCTGCGGCAGCTGCACGTGCCGAAGGTGCTCACGTCGCTGCTGCTGCTGACGTTCCGGTACATCTCCGTGCTGCTCGACGAGGCGGCCATCATGACGGATGCCTACCGCCTGCGCGCGCCGGGGCAGAAGGGCGTGCACATTTCCGCCTGGGGTTCGTTCCTGGGGCAGCTGCTGCTGCGCAGCATGGACCGCGCGACCGCGCTCTACGAGAGCATGGAGCTGCGCGGCTATCACGGAGAGTTCCATTACGCGCAGGGCCGGCCGTCGAGCCGGGCCTCGTGGCCGTTTGCCATTGGGTGCGCGGCGCTGATCGTTCTGGCGCGGCTGTACAATCTGCCGGCGCTGCTGGGCGGACTTTTTGCCTGAGGAGGGGCATATATGCTGAGCTTTGACCATGTTTCGTTTGCCTATTCGGGCGAGCGCACGATCCTGAATGATTTGACGTTTTCCGTTTCCGAGGGCGAGCAGGTCGGCCTGATCGGCGCCAACGGTGCGGGCAAGTCCACGCTCATGAAAGCGGCGCTGGGGCTCATCACCGTCACCGGCACGATCACGATCGACGGTCTGGAGATGAACCGCGGCAACCTCGCGGATATCCGCCGGCGGCTGGGCTATGTTCTGCAGGATTCGGACAACCAGATGTTCATGCCGACGGTGTTTGAGGACATGCTCTTTGGCCCGCTCAACTACGGCATGCCCCGCCCGGAGGCGGAGGCGCTCGTGGATCGGACGCTCGCGGAGCTGAACCTCACGCACCTGAAAAACCGCCGCAACCACAAGCTCTCCGGCGGTGAAAAGCGCATGGCCGCCATTGCGACCATTCTTGCCATGCAGCCGAAGATCATGCTCATGGACGAGCCGTCCACGGCGCTTGACCCGAAAAACCGCCGCACGCTCATCCGCACGCTCAACGCGCTGCCGGTGACGAAGATCATCGCGACGCACGACCTCGACCTCGTGCTCGAGACGTGCGACCGTGTTCTGCTGCTGCACGACGGGCAGATCGCGGCCGACGGCCCGGCGGGGGAGATCCTGCGCGACCGGGCGCTGCTCGAGCGGCACTCGCTGGAACTGCCGTTTTGCCTTGCCGGTGTGCCGGAGCGGGCGAAAAAATCGTGAAAAACAGCGCTTGAAGCGGGGAACGCCGCCTGCTATAATAACGCGTATTCCGATGGATAGCGAGGTCGATGTTTGTGATGAGCCGACAGCTCAAGGGCGCGCTGATGGCAGCGGGCGGCGGTGTGTGCTGGGGCATTTCCGGCACGATGGGGCAGTATCTTTTTACGCATGAGGCCATGCAGACCACGTGGCTGATCCCGATCCGTCTGGGCCTGGCGGGCCTGATTTTGTTCGTCTACTGGCTGGTAAAGGACCGGCGGCTGCTGTTCGCTCCGTGGCGGCAGCGCAGCAGCGCGGTGATGCTGGTGCTCTACGGCGTTTTCGGCATCAGTCTGAGCCAGTTTCTTAATTTCTTACCATTCAGTTTTCCAACGCGGCGATCGGCACGATCATGCAGGATCTGTCGCCGGTGATGGTGCTGCTGGTCGCCTGCGCGGGCGCGCACAGAAAGCCGCGTGCGTATGAGATTGCCAGCATCGTGCTGGCGCTGCTCGGCGTGACGCTGCTGACCACGCACGGCGACCTGACTGCGTTTGCCGTGTCGCCGGTGGCGCTGATCGCGGGCGTTGCGTGCGCGGTGTGCGTGACAGTGTATAACTGCCTCTGTCCGCGCCGGGAGCTGCGCGATTATCCGGTCAGCATGCTGCAGGCATGGGCGTTTTTGATGGGTGCCGTGCTCTTTGAACTGAGCATGCACCCGTGGACGCTCGGCTACACGCCGTCGCTGCGCGGTGTCGGCGGCATTTTGTTCGTGGTGCTTTTCGGCAATCTGTTGGCCTTCAACCTCTACATGACGGGCGTGAAGCTCATCGGCCCGGAAAAGAGCGTGCTCTACGGCTTTGCTGAGCCGGTCACAGCGGCCATCCTGGCCGTGACGCTGCTCAATACGCCGTTCACGGTCTGGGACGCGCTGGGCTTTGCTGCCGTGTTTGCCATGCTGGCGGTGCTGTCCGCCGGCGGAAAGAAATATGCCGAGCGGCTGGAAGTGTGAATTTTAAAAAGAAAAACGGAGCAGATACGGGGGGATGTATCTGCTCCGTTCCTGTTTATGAGGGATGGTCTTTCCACTCATAACGGTTGTCCCACGCGGTGTACCCCACAGCACCGGATGTACCTACGTAGTACAGGTTCATTATTTCACAGAAAATTTGCCGTGTCAACAGAAAACTGCTGCCTTTTTACGCTTTTCTGTCACAAAAAGCGCTAAGGAAATAGTGCATTTATGCAGAGGCCGCCCGGCAGGCGTAGCATTCTCCTGCGTCTCTTTTTTACCTCAAGGGCGTGTGGTCGCTACGAAATTTACCCTCTCGGGCGGCGACTGTTCAAATTAACAGGCCGTACTGGGCGCACAGGGGCAGCAGCGCCGCCTCCGGGAGCGCGCCCTCATACAGCGCGCGGCCCTGATAGACACGCAGCGCGGCCTCGAGCAGCTCCGCGTCGTCGCAGACGAGGCACAGCGGCTTGCTCAGCAGGTACTGCACGTCGGTCAGCGCGTCGATGTCCTCCCAGGCGGCGACGCGCAGCGCGACCATGGGTTCGCTGCCGTCGAGCGCGTCCGCCAGCCGGTCCTCCAGGTCCGGCCCGGCGGTCAGCACCGGGCCGTGTCCGGCGTTTGTCGGCAGGTAGCAGGGGAGCTTCTCCGTCGCGGCCGGTAGCAGATCGGTGTGCTTCGGTGCGGGCGGGACGAATTTCGCGTCTTTCAGAGCGGCGTGCAGCGCGGCGATGTGCTCCGCCGTCGTGCCGCAGCAGCCGCCGAAAACGGCCACACCGGCATCGAGCATCGGCTGCACGAACGCCGCGAATTCCTCCGGCGTGCAGTCGTACACGGTCTTGCCGCCGACGGTAATGGGCATGCCGGCGTTGGGCTTTGCGATCAGCGGTACGCGGGCGTATTCCCTCAGGCGGCGCAGCTGCACGAGCATCTGCTCCGGCCCGGTCGAGCAGTTGAGCCCGAACGCGTGGATGCCCATGCCCTGCAGCACGGTCAGCGCGGCGGTCACGTCTGTTCCGGAGAGGCTGCGGCCGCTCTCGTCGCACGTGAAGGACACAAAGATCGGTTTGTCGCTCACGCTGCGCACGGCCAGCACGGCGGCGCGTGCATCCGAGAGCGTCATCATCGTTTCGATGACATACAGATCGACGCCGGCCGCCTCGAGCCCGGCCGCCTGCTCGGTATAAATATCGACCAGATCCTCGAACGACGCCTCGCCGAGCGGGGCGAGAAACAGGCCCGTCGGCGCAAGATCGCCCGCGATCCACGCCTTGCCGTCCGCCGCTTCGCGCGAGAGCGCGGCGAGGCGTTGGTTATAGTCCACCGTTTGGTTGAAGATGCTGCGCTCTTCGAGCTTCTGCCGGTTGGCGCCGAAGGTCGGCGTGTAAAGCACCTGACTGCCGGCGGCGACATAGCCGCGCTGGATGTCCACAATGACGTCCGGGTGCGCGAGCGTCCACTGCTCGGCGCTCACATCGCCGGCGTAGCCGTGCTTTTGCAGTTCGGTGCCGGTCGCACCGTCCAGAATGAGGGGAAAACGGATCTCCATGGTCGTGACCTCCGTGAAATGTTATGGCTGCGGGAACGACAGATTATCGGTAAAGGCTGCGGCAAAGTCCGCGCGGCCGGATAGCTCCAGATAGCCGCATGCCCGGGAAATATCCCAGATGCGCTGCCACTGCGCGGGGGCGAGCGTGAGCGCGGCCGCACCGGCGAGCGCCGTGTTGCCGAGTGTGTGCAGCCTGCCGGCGCACGCACGCGGGAGCATGCCGATGGCCATGGCGCTCTCGGGGTCAAGATAGCTGCCGAAGCCGCCGGCGAGGTACACGCCGCCTATCTGTTCCGGCGTGATGCTGCGCTGCTGCAGCAGCACGCGGATGCCCGCCGCGACGGCGGCCTTGGCCAGCTGCAGATTGCGCACGTCCGCCGCTGTGAGGAACACCTCCGGCGTCAGGTGAAAGCGGCCGTTGCCGTCGTCATCGCGCGTCAGATAGCGGCGCAGGGGCGCCGGCGCGTCCTCCGGTGGCAGCAGCCGCCCGCCGGGGGCGATGACGCCGAGGCGCAGCAGCACCGCCGTCAGGTCGAGCAGGCCGGAGCCGCACAGCCCCTTGGGTTCGCCGCCGCCGATGACGTCATACAGAAAGCCGCGGTCGTACCGCACACGGCTGACGGCACCGTCCACGCCCGGCATGCCGCACGTGATGCCCGCGCCCTCGAAGGCCGGGCCGGACGCCACGGCGCAGCAGACAAACCCGCCGCGCCCGCCAAGGGCCATCTCGCCGTTGGTGCCGATGTCGAGAAAGAGATTTTCACCCGGCAGCTCCGCCAGCCCGGCGGCCAGAAGTCCGGCTGTGATGTCTCCGCCGACGTAACCCGCCACGCAGGGGGCGAAGCGTACCGGCACGCCGTGCAGCGTTTCGCCTCCGGGCACTGCAAAGAGCGTCTCCGGCCGGAAGGGTGCCGCAGCGATGCCGCCCACGGAGTACCCGGCGAAGAGGTGCTGCATGACGGTGTTGCCGGCGAGCGTGATCTCGCGCAGGGTGTCCGGCGCGCGGCCGCTGCGCGCGAGCGCGTCCGATACCAGCGCCCAGACCTGCGCGCGGATGCGCTGCGAAAGTTCGTGCAGGCCGTCCGGATGCTCGAGCGTATACTGGATGCGGCTGATGACGTCGGCCCCGTAGGGCGCCTGCGCGTTCCAGCCGCTGCAGGTCGCAAGCTCTGCGCCGGACGAAAGATCGTATAGCCGCACGACGACGGTCGTCGTGCCGAGGTCGACGGCGGCGGCACAGCCCGTGCGCCCCGGCTGGCAGGCGGGCAGCGGCACGGTGCCGGTCAGAATCGTGCCGCCGGCGCTCTCCGGCAGCGTGACGGTGTCGCCGTCCGCCGGATAGACCCGGCAGGCGAGCCGGGGCACGCCGTTGACCGGCACGCGGCACTTGCCGCAGCGGCCCTTTCCGCCGCAGGCGGCGGGGATGGAATAGCCCGCGCGCCGCAGGACGGACAGCAGCGTCTCATCTGCCGGCAGGGGAATGGTGCGGCTCCGGCCGTTTTGTTCAATTTGGATGCTTGACATGGCCGCCGCCCCCCGATAAGATATAGGCACATTCTAAGCGGCGAAACTTTGCTTTGTCAAGAGGCTTTGCATATGAACGATCCCGAAACGCTGGCCGCACAAAACGGCTTTTCCCACTGGGCACAGCTGAATATGGCGGCGGCGGTGCCGTTCGAGGCGGTGCGCGCCATGTGCGCGGACGGCCGCTGCGGCCGGTATGGGCACAACTGGGCCTGTCCGCCCGGCTGCGGCAGCATCGAGGCGGCTGCGCGCCGCATTGCAGGCTTTGACGCCGGCATCCTCGTGCAGACGACCGGGACGCTGCGCGATGATTTTGATTACGAATCCATTGCCGCTGCCGAGCGCGCACACAAGCGCCGCTTTGCCGACTTTGCCCGCCAGATGCGCCGGCTCCATCCCGGCTGCCTGCCGCTGACGGCCGGCAGCTGCACGCTCTGCGTCCGCTGCACGTACCCCGACCGCCCGTGCCGGTACCCGACCAAGCGCCTGTCGTCCATGGAGGCGTATGGCCTGTTCGTGAGCGACATCTGCACGCGCTCGGGCCTTGCCTACAACTACGGCCCGCGCACCATGACGTATACATCCTGCGTTTTGTACAACAAGGAGTGAAAACCATGTCCACACCGAAAGAGATCTTCCTCGAGCTGATCCGACCCGACGGCCAGCCGGAGCGCCAGCTGCGCCAGTATGAGGCGCTGCACATGTGCCTTACCGACCCGTGCAACACCTACCTGCGCGGCAACCGCAAGCGCGGCACGACGAGCGTGGACCGCTGGGGCACGACGATCCTGTTTCCCGAGGACGCGCCCGGCCCGATGCCGGACACGCGCGAGGGTCTCGCCGTCTGCCCGGACATCACGCGCTGGCGCGAGACGGTGCACGCGCCCGATCTGGAGGCTGCCTGCACGGAGGGGTGGGAGACCTGCCGCGCCGAGGCGCGCGCCGCCTGCGGGCCGGATCACCTGCTGGCCGGGTTCATGGGTACGGGCATTTTCGAGCAGTGCCACTTCCTCATGGGCTTTGAGGACACGCTCACGAACCTCTACGCCCACCCGGACGAGATGCACGCGCTCATTGACTACATCACGGAGTACCGACTGACGTATGTGCGCATGCTCATCGACAACCTGCAGCCGGACGTGATCTTTTCGCACGACGACTGGGGCACGAAAAACGCCCTGTTCATGAAGCCCGAGATGTGGCGGGAATTCTTCAAGGAGCCTTACCGCCGGTTCTATGGCTACATCCGCTCGCGCGGCGTCATCGCCATCCACCACGCGGACTCCTATCTGGTGCCCATCGTAGACGACATGGCCGAGATCGGCATCCAGGTCTGGCAGGGCGTCCTGCCGGAAAACGACATTCCTGCCCTGCAGGCGCACTTAAACGGGCGGCTCACGCTCATGGGCGGCTTCGGCGCGGCCATCGACCGCAAGGATGCCACGCCCGAGGACATCCTCACCTATGCCCGCGGCGTGCTGCGGCGCAACTGCCCCGGCGGGCACTACATCCCGTCGATCACCTACGGTTTGGCTGGCACGGTCTACCCGCACGTGGATACCTATCTCAATCAGGCAGTCGATGAATACAATGCAGCTCTGCATGTGCCGGTGACGCACCTGCCGCCCGTTCCGCGTCGGAGCGTGCACGCCCCGGCCGCACCGGCCCAGAGCGCGCCCGAGGCCGAGCAGCCGCAGGGCGACGTGCTCTCGCGCATTGCGTCCGCGCTCGTGCGCGGACAGCAAAAGCGCGTGCTGCAGCTCTGCTCCGAGGCGCTCGAGAGCGGCCACGGCGCGCAGGAGATCCTCACGGACGGGCTCGTGCGCGGCATGACCATCCTCGGCGAGGATTTCTCGGCCAACCGCGCCTTCGTGCCGGAGATGCTCATCGCGGCGCGCTGCATGGCGGCGGCGACGGAGCTGCTCAAGCCGTACATGTTGGGGGAGAGCAGCGAGACGATCGGCCGCGTCTGCCTCGGCACGGTGCGCGGCGATATGCACGACATCGGCAAAAACCTCGTCAAGATCATGATGGAGGGCAGCGGACTGGAGGTCGTCGACCTCGGCGTGGACGTCACGGCGGAGCAGTTCGTGGACACGGCCATCGAGCAGCACTGCGACATCATCGCCTGCTCCTCGCTGCTGACGACGACGATGACGGAAATGCGCGACGTGGTGGAGCTGGCGAAGGCCCGCGGTATCCGCGACCGGGTGAAGATCTTTGTCGGCGGTGCGCCCATCACGCCCGGCTACAGCGACGAGATCGGCGCGGACGTCTACTGCCCGGACGCGGCCACGGCCGCGCGCTCGGCCGTGGCGCTGCTGCGCGGCGCGTAAGCGCATAAAAGACATAATACAGGAATGTGTCTCTGCCGGACGAACATACGCCGGTCGGAGACACTTTCATTTTCTGGGAGCAAATTCAGCGAAATGGATAGAGAAAAATCAAAAGGGCGGAATTATTTCAGGTTCTTGAATAATTGCTTTTCGGTGCCGCCGGATTTATAATCAAGGCGTTCCAACAAGTGAACACAGTCACTTTCAGGTATAGGCGGGGAAGTCACATGGGCCCCGCGTCTCTACCGGGCGGCCCTTGAATTGCCCGACTACCGGAATGCAGCACGCACAGCGCCAAACCGCTGTGTGAGCTTTGCCGTTTCGGTGGAGGGTCGCAGATTGCAGACGCTCCGCCGTTTTTTATTTGTATAGAGAGCGGAAACGCTTTTTATGGTTGATAGCAGCTTATGATTTCAGGGAGGGATTTTGATGCGTACACGCAAGGCAAAGGATCGCTCGCGCCTCATTCAGGCGGCCATGGGTCAGATCCCGTGCGATCTGACGATCGGCAATGTGCAGTTTTTCAATGTCATTACGGGAGAAATCTATCCGGCCAGTGTCGATATACTGGACGGATTTGTTGTTTTGGTGCGTGAGGAAGGGCAGGAGGCCGTCCTGCCGTCCAAGGCGTACTATGACGGTCAGGGCCGCTACCTGATCCCCGGCTACATCGACACGCACATGCACATCGAGAGTACGATGATGATCCCCGAGAATCTCGCCCGCGCCATCCTGCCGTGGGGCACAACGACCATCTGCACCGACCCGCACGAGATCGGCAACGTCATGGGCCTCGACGGCGTGCGCTTCATGCTCGCCAACGCGAAAAAGTCCAGGCTCCGCCAGTACGTGCTCGCTCCGTCGTGCGTCCCGGCTGTGCCCGGCATGGAAAACGCCGGCGCTGAGTTCCTCGCCAAGGAAGTCGGCGAGCTGCTGGACATGGACGACGTCATCGGCATCGCCGAGATCATGGACTACGTCGGCGTCATTCAGGACAGCGAGCGCATGCACACCATCATCGACGAGGGCCTGCGCCGCGGCATGTTCCTGCAGGGCCATGCGCCGTATTGCTTCGGCCGTGAGCTTGCGGCCTACCGCATCGGCGGCCCCGTGTCCGACCACGAGAGCGTGAACGCCGACGAGGTGCGCGCCAAGCTCCGCGCCGGCATGCATATCAATCTCCGCGCCAGCTCCCTCATTGATAACCTTTCCTTCCTTGTCGACGGCTGCAAGGATCAGCCGTGGCGCGATTTCGTGTCCGTCTGCACGGACGACGTCCACGCCAAGGATCTGCTCACCGTCGGCCATATCAACAACGTCGTGCGCAAGGCGGTCGCCTCCGGCCTTGACGGCCGTGAGGTCGTCAAGATGGCGACGTTCAACGCTGCGCGTGAGTACGGCTTTGACGATCTCGGCGCGATCGCGCCGGGCTACATCGCCGATATTCAGCTCGTCGACGCGCTCGACGGCAGCCGGCCGAAGGCCGTGTTCACCGAGGGCGTGCTCGTCGCGGAGGACGGCAAGTATCTCGGCGGTGACTGCAAAACGGCTGACTATGACCTGCCGAACACGGTCAACATGCCGCAGATCACGGGCCCCGCGTCCTTCGAACTTCGTGTGCCGGAGGGCTACACCGGCGACACGATCCGCGTCAACGTCATGGTATCCGAGGACGGCAACCGCATCCTGCGCCATGTCGAGCCGGTGGAGCTGCCGGTGCGTGACGGCGTGGTCGATATCAGCGGCGATCCGACGCTCGTGTTCGTCTGCTGCGCCAACCGCTACGGCCTCGGCGGAAAGACGATCGCCGTCTACCGCGACTTTGGCCTGCGCAGCGGCGCGCTCGCGTCCACCATTTCGCACGACAGCCACAACTTCACCGTCAGCTATCACGATCCGAAGGATGCCTTCCGCGCTGCCGAGATCCTGCGCGCGTGCGGCGGCGGTATCTGCGTGATCGACGGCGAGCGGGAGACGCACATCGCCCTGCCGGCTGCCGGCCTCATGAGCCAGAAGCCCTGCGCCGAGGTCGCCGATGAGATCGCGGCCGTGCAGTCCGCGCTCGATGTCATCAGCGACGGACAGCTTACCCTGCTGGCGACCGCCATCATGGCGCTGCCGGTGCTGCCGAGCGTGGTCATTACGGATATGGGCCTCGTCAACGGCGCCAACCAGACGTTCGTACCCGTGTTTGCGGATGCGGAAGCATAAATCAACCAGAGACAGAGAAAGGATAAGGCGTTTTTGATGGAGAAACTCTTTCAGCTTGGCCTGCGCGGTACGGATAAGAAAACCGAGATCATTGCAGGCCTGACCACCTTCATGACCATGGCGTATGTGCTGGCCGTTCAGCCGGCCGCGATCTGCGGCGGCGAGGCGTACATCACGGATGTCAACGGCGTTGTCATCACCAAGTCCGCCATCATGATCACCTGCGCGCTCGTGTCCGGCCTCATCACGCTGCTGATGGCCTTTTACACGAACTTCCCCTTCGCGCTCTCGACCGGCATGGGCTCGAACTTCATTCTCGGCGCGCTCATTCAGTCGCAGGCGCTGAGCTTCGGCGCCGCCATGGCGATCACGCTCATTTCCGGCATTGTGTTCGTACTGCTGACGGTCTTTGGCCTGCGCGATTTGATCGTGCGCGTCATTCCGAAGAACATTAAGATCGCCATCTCCGCATCCATCGGCTTCTTTATTGCCTACCTCGGTTTCAAAAACTGCGGCATCGGCTCGTTTGAAAACGGCATCGCCCTCGGCAACCTCACCGATCCCGCTGTGCTGCTGGCTATCGGCGGCCTGCTGCTCATCATCGTGCTCAATGCCCTGAACGTCAAGGGCGCCATCCTCATCAGCATCATCGCCACCACCCTCATCGGCATCCCGCTCGGTGTGACGACGCTCAACGGTGTTGCCGCCATGCCGGACTTCGGCGAGCTGGGCAACGTCATGTTCAATCTCGATTTCAAGGGCGTATTTACCGCGAGCGGGCTTATCCTTGTGTTCGTGTGCTTCTTTGGAGATTTCTTCTCGACGCTCGGCACGGTGCTGGCCGTCGCCAACCGCGCCAACATGCTCGATGAAAACGGCAACCTGCCCGGTATCGAGCGGCCCTTCCTTGTCGACGCCATCGGCACCTGCCTCGGCGCGCTGACCGGCAACACCACCATCACGACCTTTGTCGAGTCCACCTCCGGCGTGGAAGCCGGCGGCCGTACCGGTCTGACCGCGCTTGTCGCAGGCATCATGTTCCTGCTGACCATCTTCCTCGCGCCGCTGTTCGTCGCCATCCCGTATGCCGCGACCGGCCCGGCGCTGATCTATGTCGGCTTCCTCATGCTCAAGGGCTTCACGGAGATCGACTTCACGGACTTTGACGACGCCATCGGCCCCTGCGTCATGATGATGTTCACGGCCTTCACCGGCAACATCACCAACGGCCTCGGCGCCGGCATCATCGTGCACGTGCTCGTCAAGCTCGTGCGCGGCAAGGCCAAGGAGATCCACCCGATCATGTACCTGCTGTGCGCGCTCATGGTCCTGTACTTCATCGTTGGATAATTTGCGTCTCTCTCACAAAGCAGCCGCCGGCGGGGTTCCCGCCGGCGGCTGTGACATTGTCGGATGGATGCTGTGTGCGGGATCACAGAACAGCGGGGGAGCTCGAGGGGGCAAGGCCCGCCTCGAATCCGATCTGCTTTGCGTTTGCAAAAAGAGCCGTCGGCAGATTTTCTGCCGGCGGCTGTGTTATTAAATCGTGAAGAGGTAAGAGTGAATAGTTAAAAGGTAAGAGTAAGAGTGAAGAAGTAAAAATCGGCAAGCATCGTATGATGCTTGCCGATTTTGGTGCGGGAGATGGGACTTGAACCCACACGTCTATGGTTGGACACAGGCACCTCAAGCCTGCCTGTCTACCGATTCCAGCACTCCCGCATATGCACTTTTCAAACGCATGAGTTATTATAACAGAAAAGCGCGGAATGTCAACCACAAATTTTCGACTCAGGTATTTTTTTATTTTCCCGTCAGCGGCGATCTCTGCCGCAGTTCCAGCGCCAGAACAGCCGCCAGGATCACGAGTGCGGCGATGAGCGCGAGCGCGCCGTCGGCCATCGGCAGCAGGTAGCGCATGCGCAGATAGGCGTGATAGCCGAGCAGGGACGCAAATTCGCACAGCACCGCAGGCAGCGTCAGCTGCGGCCACGCGGCTGCCAGCGCGAGCGTGAGCGCATCGGCGGCGAAGAAATACCGGTCATGCATGTGCGGCAGGAAAAACGGGATCGCGACCGCGAGCACCGCCGCTGCCAGCACGAGCGCCCGGTCGGAGCAATCGTTCCGGCGCAGCCAGAACCAGACGGCCAGCAGCACGATCACGAGCGCGGCCGCGCCGATGCCGAGCTTCGCGGCGAGTTCGGGATCAGGCATATCCGTGACGAGCGCAAAGGCGGACGAGGAATTGTAGTTGAGCCCGGTGCCGATGCTGCCCGTCTGCTGAAACGGGATGGTCAGCGCGTCCCACAATCCGCGCCCGGCAATGACGGCCGGGAGCACCATGACCACGCACGTGGCGGGGAAGGCCAGCGCGTGCCGCAGCCTGACGCGCCGCGTGAGCCAGAAGAGCAGAAACACCGGCATGACGAACACGGCCTGCAGCTTAAACGAGAACGCCGCCCCGATACTGATCACGCCGAGCAGGGGGTGCCCGGCCAGCACGAGATAAATGCTCAGCACGGCGAGGGAGGCATACACACTGTCGCACTGGCCCCAGAGCGCGCCGTTGAGCACGACCGTCGGCCAGAAGAGCACAAGAAAGAATGCCGTGAGCTTCCACGCCGCTTCCCGCCGGAACAGACCCACGAGCTGCATGACCGACCACGCGAGCACAACGTCGAAAAAGATACTCAGCAGCTTGATCAGGTGCAGATCGGACAGGGAGCTGCTGCTGATGAGCGCCAGAAACGTCAGGTACGGTACATTATAATTTCCCACAGGCTCCCGCAGCGCGGCAAGCCCGCCGTGCGTGCGGAAAAAATCGACCCACACGGTCAGGAACTGTGTGTAGTCGCTCGTCTCATAATTCAGGCACAGCCCACGCAGCACGAACGCCGCCGCCAGCAGCAGCGCCGCGCACAGGACGTGCGCCGGTTTCCGGAGCACGCCGGCGCTCCACAGCAGCACCAGCGCCAGCCCGGCCTCGGCGGCCAGCAGCAGGCAGATCCGGACATCCATGGCCATCCCTCCGAAGATACAAAAAAGCGGCAGGGCGACGCGCTCCTGCCGGCGGAAAATTCACAAAATAGTGCTTGACAACCTATGCGTTGAAATGGTAAAATATCACGCTATGTGTCTTTAGGAGCGGGAGAGACTACTCCCACAACCTACAAGCACATTTTACCGGATGCGCTGCAAAAATGCAACAGGTCAAAAAAGTATTTTACAACCCAGCCGGGTGTTCGCAATCTCAAAAGAAGGAGTGTTCGCCATGCCAAAGGCAGTCACCTATGGAAAAACCGAACGAATGAGCTTTGCCCGTCACGAGGAGATCCAGAGCATGCCGAATCTTCTGGAGATCCAGAAGAATTCGTACAAGTGGTTCCTCGAAGAGGGCCTGCGTGATGTGTTCAAGGATGTGGACGTCATCACCGACTACTCCGGCAACCTCGAGCTGCGCTTCGTGGACTATTCCATGGATGAGAACCCGAAGTACACCGAGGAAGAGTGCAAAGCGCGCGACGCCACGTATGCGGCCCCGCTGAAGGTCAGCGTCCGCCTGCGCAACAAGGAGACCGAGGAGATCAAGGAACAGGAGATCTTTATGGGCGATTTCCCGATCATGACGCCCAGCGGCACCTTCGTCATCAACGGCGCGGAGCGTGTCATCGTTTCGCAGATCGTGCGTTCCCCCGGCGTGTACTACGATAAAAAGACCGACAAGGCCTACAACTCCACCTACGGCACGACCGTCATCCCGTACCACGGCGCCTGGCTCGAGTACGAGACCGACCTCAACGACATCTTCAACTGCCGCATCGATAAAAACCGCAAGCTGCCCGTGACCTGGTTCATCAAGGCCATGGGCGCCTACAAGGCGGACAACCCGAACACCTGGCTGTCCTGCATCCCGGACATGACGACCGGCGTCGTCACGAACGAGCAGATCAAGGAAGTGTTCGACAACGACGCGCGCATCGTCGCCACGCTCGACAAGGATACCTGCAACTCCCGCGAGGAGGCGCTCGTCGAGATCTACCGCAAGCTCCGCCCGGGCGATCCCCCGACGGTCGAGAGCTCGGAGACGCTGCTCGAGGGCCTGTTCTATGACCGCCGCCGCTACGACATTTCGAACGTCGGCCGTTATAAGTTCAATAAGAAGCTCGGTCTGCGCGGCCGCATCGCCGGCTTCGCGCTGGCGGCCCCAGTCGCCGACCCGATGACCGGTGAGATCATTGCTGAGGCGGGCGAGGTGCTCACGCGCGAGCGCGCCGAGGAGATCGCCGAGGCCGGCGTCAACGACGTCTATCTGGACGTGGACGGCAAGTCTGTCCGCGTGTTCGGCAACGGCATGGTCGACATGAAGCACTACGTCGACTTCGACCCTGCCGAGCTCGGTGTCAAGGAGCTCGTGCGCGGCGTGATCCTGCGCCAGCTCATGGAGCAGTACGAGGGCGACGCGCTCAAGGAAGCCATCGAGGAGAACCTTGACCTGCTCATCCCGAAGCACATCATCGCGGACGATATGTTCGCGTCCATCAACTACCTGTGCTGCCTGGCACACGGCATCGGCGAGCCGGACGACATCGACCACCTCGGCAACCGCCGCGTGCGCAGTGTGGGCGAGCTGCTGCAAAACCAGTTCCGCATCGGCTTCAGCCGCATGGAGCGCGTGATCCGCGAGCGCATGACGCTGCAGGATCTCGATGTGGTCACCCCGCAGTCGCTCATCAACATCCGTCCTGTGACGGCCTCCATCAAGGAATTCTTCGGCAGCAGCCCGCTGTCCCAGTTTATGGATCAGACCAACCCGCTGGCAGAGCTGACGCACAAGCGCCGTATCTCCGCCCTCGGCCCTGGCGGCCTGTCGCGTGAGCGCGCGAGCTTCGATGTCCGTGACGTGCACTACAGCCACTACGGCCGCATGTGCCCGATCGAGACGCCTGAAGGCCCGAACATCGGCCTGATCAGCTACCTCGCGTCCTACGCCCGTGTGAACGAGTACGGCTTCCTCGTGACGCCGTTCCGCCGCGTGGAGAAGGGCACCTGCCGCGTGACTGACGACGTCGAGTACATGACGGCGGACGTCGAGGATCGCTACATCGTCGCGCAGGCGAGCGAGCCGGTCGACGAAAACGGCTGCCTCATCAACGAGCGTATCACCTGCCGTCACCGCGACGAGATCGTCGAGGTCGACCGCGACCGCGTCGACTACATCGACATTTCCCCGCGCATGATGGTCTCCATCGCGACGGCCATGATCCCGTTCCTGGAAAACGACGACGCGAACCGTGCCCTCATGGGCGCAAACATGCAGCGTCAGGCCGTGCCGCTGATGGTCACGGAGGCGCCGATCGTCGCCACCGGCATCGAGCACAAGCTGTGCGTGGACTCCGGCGTGGTCATCCTCGCCGAGGACGACGGCCTGGTCATGGCCGTCTCGGCCGACAGCGTCAAGGTGCGCTACGACAGCGGCGAGATCAAGGATTACAAGCTCATCAAGTTTGCCCGCTCCAACCAGGGCACCTGCATTAACCAGCGCCCGATCGTCGCCGTCGGCGACCGCCTGAGCAAGGGTGACGTCATTGCCGACGGTCCGGCCACCTCGCAGGGCGAGATCGCGCTCGGCAAGAACCTGCTGGTCGGCTTCATGACCTGGGAAGGCTACAACTACGAGGACGCCGTTCTCATCAATGAGCGTCTGGTCATGGAGGACGTTTACACCTCCATTCATATTGAAGAGTTCGAGTGCGATGCGCGCGACACGAAGCTCGGCCCCGAGGAGATCACCCGTGACATCCCCGGTGTCGGCGACGATGCGCTCAAGTATCTCGACGACCGCGGCATCATCTGCGTCGGCGCGGAGGTGCGCAGCGGTGATATTCTGGTCGGCAAGGTCACGCCGAAGGGCGAGACCGATCTGACTGCCGAGGAGCGCCTGCTGCGCGCCATCTTCGGCGAAAAGGCGCGGGAAGTCCGTGACACCTCGCTCAAGGTCCCGCACGGCGAGGCCGGCATCATCGTCGATGTCAAGCGCTTTACCCGCGAGAACGGCGACGAAATGTCCCCCGGCGTCAACGAGGTCGTGCGCGTCTACATCGCGCAGAAGCGCAAGATCTCCGTCGGCGACAAGATGGCCGGCCGCCACGGCAACAAGGGCGTCGTGTCCCGCATCCTCCCGCGCGAGGATATGCCGTACCTGCCGGACGGCACGCCGCTCGATATCGTCCTCAACCCGCTGGGCGTGCCTTCCCGTATGAACATCGGTCAGATGCTCGAGGTGCATCTGGGCTACGCGGCTCAGGCCCTCGGCTGGAAGGTCGCAACGCCGGTCTTTAACGGCGCCAACGAGGAGACCATCCGC
This sequence comes from uncultured Eubacteriales bacterium, assembly GCA_900317855.1. Taxonomy (GTDB): domain Bacteria; phylum Bacillota; class Clostridia; order Oscillospirales; family Oscillospiraceae; genus CAG-103. The sequence continues at coordinate 95,168 of ONIG01000003.1, forward strand.
GAGACGCTCAACAAAGCCGGCCTGCGCGAGGACGGCAAGAGCGTCCTGTACGACGGCCGCACCGGCCAGAAGTTTGATAACGACGTCACGGTCGGCTGGGTCTACTTCCTCAAGCTCCACCACCTCGTCGATGATAAGATCCACGCCCGCAGCACCGGCCCCTACAGCCTCGTCACGCAGCAGCCGCTCGGCGGCAAGGCGCAGTTCGGCGGCCAGCGCTTCGGCGAAATGGAGGTCTGGGCGCTCGAGGCCTACGGCGCGGCTTACACCCTGCAGGAGATCCTGACGGTGAAGTCCGACGACGTGACCGGCCGCGTGCGCACGTATGAAGCCATCGTCAAGGGCGAGAATATCCCGCAGCCGGGCGTGCCGGAGTCGTTCAAGGTGCTCATCAAGGAGCTGCAGTCCCTGTGCCTGGATGTGCGCATCCTCGACGAGAACGGCGACGAGATCGAGCTCAAGGACGACGAGGACGATTACATCCCGGGTATGCGCGATGAGATGTCCTATAAGTCCGACGATGATGAGATCACCGGCAGCGGTTTCACGATCGAGGACGTACCGGTGGAGGAAGATGACAGTCTCGGCGCGTTCGGCGATGCCGGCGACGACGATGACTACACGGACGATTCTGATAAGGAGGAGGAATAAAACATGAGCTACACCCCGTTTGATGCAATTCAGATCGGCATTGCCTCCCCTGAAATGATCCTTTCCTGGTCCTCCGGCGAAGTGAAAAAGCCCGAGACCATCAACTACCGCACGCTCAAGCCCGAGCGTGACGGCCTGTTCTGCGAGCGCATTTTCGGACCCACGAAGGACTGGGAGTGCCACTGCGGCAAGTATAAGAAGATCCGCTACAAGGGCAAGATCTGCGACCGCTGCGGCGTTGAAGTCACGCGCGCAAAGGTTCGCCGCGAGCGCATGGGCCACATCGAGCTGGCCGCGCCCGTGAGCCACATCTGGTACTTCAAGGGCATCCCGTCGCGCATGGGCCTGATCCTCGATCTGACCCCGCGCGTGCTGGAAAAGGTGCTGTATTTCGGCGCGTACATCGTCACTGACCCCGGCATGACGCCGCTGCAGCGCTGCCAGATTCTGTCCGAAAAAGAGTACCGCGACATGCGCGAGAAGTATGAGGACGATTTTGAGGCCGGCATGGGCGCCGAGGCCATCAAGAAGCTCCTGCAGCAGATCGACTGCGCCAAGCTCTCCGAGCAGCTGCGCGCCGAGCTCGAGGAGGCCAGCGGCCAGAAGAAGGCGAAGATCGTCAAGCGTCTGGAGGTCGTTGAGGCCTTCCACCGCAGCGGCAACCGCCCGGAGTGGATGATCATTGACATTCTGCCGGTCATCCCGCCCGAGATCCGCCCCATGGTCCAGCTCGACGGCGGCCGTTTTGCCACGTCCGACCTCAACGACCTGTACCGCCGCGTCATCAACCGCAACAACCGTCTCAAGCGCCTCATGCAGCTCAATGCGCCGGACATCATCGTCCGCAACGAGAAGCGCATGCTGCAGGAAGCCGTTGATGCCCTGATCGATAACGGCCGCCGCGGCCGCGCCGTCACCGGCGCCAACTCCCGCGCGCTCAAGTCCCTGTCCGATATGCTCAAGGGCAAGCAGGGCCGCTTCCGTCAGAACCTGCTCGGCAAGCGCGTGGACTACTCCGGCCGAAGCGTTATCGTCGTCGGCCCGGACCTGAAGCTCTATCAGTGCGGCGTGCCGAAGGAAATGGCCATCGAGCTCTTCCGCCCGTTCGTCATGAAAAAGCTCGTCGAGGACGGCGTTGCCAACAACATCAAGTCTGCCAAGAAGATGGTCGACAAGCAGCGCACCGAGGTCTGGGACGCGCTCGAGGTTGTCATCAAGGACCACCCGGTCATGCTCAACCGCGCGCCGACGCTCCACCGTCTGGGCATCCAGGCGTTCGAGCCCGTGCTGGTCGAGGGCCGCGCGCTCAAGCTGCACCCCCTGTGCTGCACCGCATTCAACGCTGACTTCGACGGCGACCAGATGGCCATCCACGTCCCGCTGTCCGCAGAGGCGCAGGCCGAGGCGCGCATCCTCATGCTCTCGGCCAACAACCTCCTCCGCCCGCAGGACGGCCACCCCGTCACCGTGCCGACGCAGGATATGATCCTCGGCGCGTACTACCTGACCTACGTCCGTCTCGGCAAGGCCGAGAAGGGCGCCGAGCAGGTGTTCGTGACCGACGCCGGCGATACCGACCTGCCGGTCGATGAGATCGTTGACGCAGATGATTTCGTCGCCGCGCAGAAGAAGGCCGAGGCCGAGGGCGGCAAGCTCCCGAGCTATAAGCCGCTCAAGGTCTACCGTGACCCGAATGAGGCCATCATGGCCTACAACTATGGCGATGTCGGCCTGCACGCGCCGATCCTGGTGCGCGTCGCGCGCGAGGTCAACGGCGAGACGCTGCACCGCACGATCGAGACGACCGTCGGCCGCATCATCTACAACGAGCCCATCCCGCAGGACCTCGGCTACGTCGACCGTACCGATCCCGAGCACATGTTTGATCTTGAGGTCAGCTTCAAGGTCGGCAAGAAGCAGCTTGGCAAGATCATCGACCGCTGCATCGAGAAGCACGGCTTCACCGTTGCGACCGAGGTGCTCGATAACGTCAAGGCCCTCGGCTACAAGTACTCCACCATCGGTGCCATTACGATCTCCATCGCGGACATGACCGTCCCGGAGGAGAAGAAGACCCTCATCTCCGCCACGGAGAAGAAGGTCATCGCGATCGAGAAGAAGTACAAGCGCGGCTTCATCACCGAGGACGAGCGCTACCGTCTGGCCGTGTCCGAGTGGGAAAAGACCACGAAGGACGTCACCTCGGCCCTGCAGAACTGCCTCGATGAGTTCAACCCGATTTATATGATGGCGGACTCCGGCGCCCGTGGTTCCATGGCGCAGATCCGTCAGCTTGCCGGCATGCGCGGCCTGATTGCGAACACCGCCGGTAAGACCATCGAGATCCCGATCAAGGCCAACTACCGCGAAGGCCTGTCCGTCCTCGAGTACTTCATCTCGTCCCGAGGCGCCCGTAAGGGCCTGGCCGATACCGCGCTGCGTACCGCCGACTCCGGTTACCTGACCCGTCGTCTGGTCGACGTCTCGCAGGATGTCATCATCCGCGAGGAGGACTGCGGCACGACCGACGGCATCATGGCCCGCGCCGTGTTCGACAAGGGACAGGAGGTCCAGAGTCTTGGCGAGAGCATCCACGGCCGCTACCCGGCCGAGCCCGTCGTGTCGCCCAAGACCGGCGAGGTGCTGTTCGATACCGACCATATGCTCATGCCCAACGACGCTAAGGTGCTCGAGGAGCACGGCATTGAGGAGGTCAAGATCCGCAGCGTCATGACCTGCGAGGCGCGCAGCGGCGTCTGCGCCAAGTGCTACGGCATCAACCTGGCCATCGGCCAGCCGGTCAACGCCGGCGAGGCGGTCGGCGTTATCGCCGCTCAGTCCATCGGCGAGCCGGGCACGCAGCTGACCATGCGTACGTTCCACACCGGCGGCGTCGCCGGCGACGACATCACGCAGGGCCTCCCGCGTGTTGAGGAATTGTTCGAGGCACGCAAGCCAAAGAAGATGGCCACCCTCGCCGAGATCCCCGGCGTCGTCAGCGTCGAGGAGACGAAGAAGACCTCCATCTACGCCGTCACGATCACGAACCCGGCCGACGGCGAGACCGTCACCTACAACCTGCCGTACTCTGCCGGCATCCTCGTTGCCAACGGCGACACGGTCACGAAGGGCCAGCCGCTCTCGAGCGGCGCGTACAGCCCGCACGACGTGCTGCGCATCTGCGGTGTCGATGCCTGCCAGCAGTATATCATTCAGGAGGTCCAGAAGGTCTACCGTCAGCAGGGCGTTGACATCAACGATAAGCACATCGAGATCATCGTCCGCCAGATGATGCGCAAGGTCCGCATCGACGATTCCGGCAGCACGGATTTGCTGTCCGGCGCTGTCGTGGACCTGCACGAGTTCCGTGCGGCCAACCGTGAGATCGCCGAGCGCATCGCGGCAGGGGAGACCGACCTCGTGCCTGCCACGGCCGAGCATGTCCTCATGGGCATCACGAAGGCGTCGCTCGCCACGGAGAGCTTCCTGTCGGCCGCGTCCTTCCAGGAGACTACGAAGGTGCTCACCGATGCCGCCATCAAGGGCAAGATTGACCACCTCGTCGGCCTGAAGGAGAACGTCATCATCGGCAAGCTCATTCCCGCCGGCAGCGGCCTTGCCTGCTACCGCAACTTCGAGACGAATGAGGAGCCGGCGGCTCCCGCAGAGCCCGAGGACGACGGCGTGGATCTGTCCGATCTCGCCAATATCTCCAACGCGCTTTAAACGACCAAATACCAACCGTTTCACCGGGATATGCAGGCATATCCCGGTGAAATTTTCGCTTCCGTCTTGAATAAAAATGCTTGACGAATCTTGTGCAATATGCTAAAATCCTATTTTGCGTGGGCGTGCGCCCACGGATTTGTCATGCCTGTGTAAAAAGCACAAAAATGGCCGGGATTTCCTGAAAATTTTCCGGCAGAATCACGGTTTATCCGATGCTGTTTTTTGGCATCGTATAAATAGATCCATTTTCGAGGAAAGGAGGAAAACCATGCCTACTTTTAACCAGTTGGTGAGAAAGGGCAGAGAGAAAGTCACCTACAAGTCCACGTCTCCCGCCATGCAGAAGGGCCTCAACACCCTGAAGAACCGCGAGACCAATCTGAGTGCTCCTCAGAAGAGAGGCGTCTGCACTGCCGTGCGTACCTCTACCCCCAAGAAGCCGAACTCCGCGCTTCGTAAGATCGCCCGTGTGCGTCTGACCAACGGCTACGAGGTAACCGCCTACATCCCGGGCATCGGTCACAACCTGCAGGAGCATAGCGTCGTTATGATCCGCGGCGGCCGTGTCAAGGACCTTCCTGGCGTTCGTTACCACATCATCCGCGGCACGCTCGATACGCAGGGCGTTTCCGGACGTATGCAGGCCCGTTCCAAGTACGGTGCCAAGCGGCCGAAGGCAGGAAAGAAGTAAGTTCCAACAGCAAATTTTGCCCTGTTGTTAACTGATATATATGTATTCGTTAACCCCGGGGCGCAGACGGAGATGCACCGCATCTTCGAGTACCTGTGAAGTCATTTTTTAATGAAGGAGGGAAGTATAGTGCCCAGAAGAGGTAACGTTCCCAAAAGAGAAATTTTGCCGGATCCGATGTACAACAGCGTTCTGGTGACGAAGCTCATCAACAGCGTGATGCTCGACGGCAAAAAGGGTGTTGCTCAGAAGGTCGTGTACGATGCTTTTGACATCATCAAGGAAAAGACCGGCAAGGAACCGCTCGATGCGTTTACCGAAGCCATGAACAACATCATGCCGAGCCTCGAAGTCAAGGCCCGCCGTGTTGGCGGCGCGACCTACCAGGTTCCTATGGAAGTGCGTCCTGAGAGACGCCAGACGCTCGGCCTGCGCTGGCTGACCGGCTATGCCCGCAAGCGCAGCGAAAAGACCATGAAGGAGCGCCTCGCAGGCGAAATCATGGATGCCTGCAACAACACCGGCGCTGCTGTGAAGAAGCGCGAAGACACGCACAAGATGGCCGAGTCCAACAAGGCGTTCGCACACTTCCGCTGGTAATCTTCCGACTAGGAGCTATCAATTATGCCCAGACAATATTCCCTTGAAAACACAAGAAACATTGGCATCATGGCGCACATCGACGCCGGTAAGACGACCACGACGGAACGTATTCTGTTCTACACGGGCGTCAACCACAAGCTCGGTGAGACCCATGAAGGTACCGCCACCATGGACTGGATGGCGCAGGAGCAGGAGCGCGGCATCACGATCACGAGCGCTGCGACCACTTGCTTCTGGAAGGGCAACCGCATCAATATCATCGACACCCCGGGCCACGTCGACTTCACCGTTGAGGTCGAGCGCAGCCTGCGCGTGCTTGACGGCTGCGTGACGGTTCTTTGTGCCAAGGGCGGCGTGGAGCCGCAGTCCGAGACGGTCTGGAGACAGGCTGACCACTACAATGTTCCCCGCATGATCTACATCAATAAGATGGACATCATGGGCGCGAACTTCTACAACGTTGTCGACATGGTGCACGAGCGCCTGCGCTGCAACGCTGTTCCGATCCAGCTGCCGATCGGCTCCGAGACGGACTTCCGCGGCATCATCGACCTGCTCGAGATGAAGGCGGACGTCTACTACGACGATCTTGGCAAGGATATGCGCGTCGAGGAGATCCCCGAGGATATGCGCGCCGAGGCCGAAGAGTACCGCACGCAGCTCCTTGAGGCCGTTGCCGATTTCGACGACGAGATCATGGAGATGTATCTGGAAGGTGAGGAAGTCCCCACCGAAAAGATCAAGGCGGCCATCCGCAAGGCCACGACGCAGGTTAAGTTCGTCCCGATCGTGTGCGGCACGTCCTATAAGAACAAGGGCGTGCAGAAGCTGCTGGACGCCATCGTCGATTATATGCCGTCCCCGCTGGACATCCCGCCGATCACCGGCACGGTGCCCAAGACGGATGAGGTCGAGCACCGCGCCGCGGACGATTCCGCGCCGTTCTCCGCTCTGGCCTTCAAGATCATGACCGACCCGTACGTCGGCCGTCTGGCGTTCTTCCGTGTCTATTCCGGCACGATCGAAGCCGGCAAGTCCGTCCTGAACTCCACCAAGGGCCAGCGCGAGCGTCTGGGCCGCATCCTTTTGATGCATGCCAACCACCGCGAGGATATCACGCAGGTCTATTCCGGTGACATCGCGGCGGCGGTCGGCCTCAAGAATACGACGACCGGCGACACGCTCTGCGACGAAAAGTACCCGATCGTGCTCGAGTCGATGGAGTTCCCGGAACCGGTCATCCGCGTAGCAATCGAGCCCAAGACCAAGGCCGGGCAGGAGAAGATGGACATCGCCCTCGGCAAGCTTGCCGAGGAAGACCCCACCTTCAAGGCCTACACGGACGAGGAAACGGGCCAGACCATCATCGCCGGCATGGGCGAGCTCCATCTGGAGATCATCGTCGATCGCCTTCTGCGCGAGTTCCGCGTCGAGGCAAATGTCGGCAGACCTCAGGTCTCCTACAAAGAGACCATCACCAAGGCCGCTACGGTGGACACGCGCTACGCGCGCCAGACCGGCGGCAAAGGCCAGTTTGCACACGTCAAGCTCATGGTGGAACCCAACGAACCCGGCAAGGGTTACGAGTTCATCAACCAGATCACCGGCGGTGCGATTCCGAAAGAGTTTATCCCCTGTGTGGATCAGGGCATCCAGGGCGCAATGCAGTCCGGCGTGCTTGCGGGCTATGAGGTCGTGGACGTGAAAGTCACGCTGCTCGACGGCTCGTATCACGAGGTCGACTCGTCCGAGATGGCGTTTAAGATCTGCGGCAGCATGGCATTCAAGGAAGCCTGCCAGAAGGCGGGCCCGACGCTCCTCGAGCCCATCATGAAGGTCGTCGTTACGGCGCCGGAAAGCTATATGGGCGATGTCATGGGCGATATCAATGCCCGCCGCGGTCAGATCGCCGGCACGGATATCCGCAACGGTGCGGCGATCGTCACTGCAAACGTGCCGCTGGCATCCATGTTCGGCTATGCGACCGACCTGCGCAGCAAAACGCAGGGCCGCGCGACCTACAGCATGGAGCCCAGCCACTTCGTAGAGCTGCCGAAATCTCTTCAGGAGAAGATCATCCACGGCAGCAACTGACCTGCGCAACCGGCACAATGTGCCTTATAAGAGAGTAAGTCACAACATTATTTTAGAATTAGGAGGATATTCTAATGGCAAAGCAGATGTACAATAGAACCAAGCCCCATGTCAATATCGGCACCATCGGCCATATCGACCACGGCAAGACCACCCTGACCGCTGCGATCACCAAGGTTCTGTCCCTGGCTGACCCGAACAGCGCCGAGTTCGCTGCCTACGACCAGATCGATAAGGCTCCGGAAGAAAAGGCTCGTGGCATCACGATCAACACCGCTCATGTTGAGTACCAGACCGACGACCGCATCGGCGCCGACGGCACCGAGATCAAGGGCCGCCACTATGCGCACGTCGACTGCCCGGGCCACGCCGACTATATCAAGAACATGATCACCGGCGCTGCTCAGATGGACGGCGCGATCCTCGTTATCGCTGCTTCCGACGGCCCGATGGCTCAGACCCGTGAGCACCTGCTGCTCGCCCGCCAGGTTAACGTTCCGTACGTTCTGGTGTTCCTGAACAAGGTCGACCAGGTCGACGATCCCGAGCTGCTCGAGCTCGTCGAGATGGAAGTCCGTGAGCTGCTCGACAAGTACGACTTCCCGGGCGACGACACCCCGATCATCAAGGGCTCCGCTCTGAACGCTCTGATCTCCGAGTCCACCGATCCGAAGGCCCCCGAGTATGCCTGCATCTGGGAGCTCATGGACGCTGTTGACACCTGGATCAAGACTCCGGACCGTGCTGCTGACAAGCCGTTCCTGATGCCCATCGAGGACGTGTTCACCATCTCCGGTCGTGGCACCGTCGTTACCGGCCGTGTCGAGCGTGGCACCGTCAAGGTTGGCGATAAGGTTGAGATCGTCGGCATCAAGGACACCCAGGAGACCACCGTCACCGGCACCGAGATGTTCCACAAGACCCTCGAGTTCGCCGAGGCTGGCGACAACGTCGGCTGCCTGCTCCGCGGCATCGACAAGAAGGGCGTCGAGCGTGGCCAGGTTCTCGCTGCTCCGAAGTCCATCCACCCCCACACCAAGTTCAAGGGCCAGGTTTACGTCCTGTCCAAGGAAGAGGGCGGCCGTCACACCCCGTTCTTCAACAACTACCGTCCCCAGTTCTACTTCCGTACCACCGACGTGACCGGCGTCATCAGCCTCCCCGAGGGCGTTGAGATGTGCATGCCCGGCGATAACGTCGACATGGACGTCGAGCTGATCACCCCGATCGCGATCGAGGTTGGCCTGCGCTTCGCTATCCGTGAAGGCGGCCGTACCGTTGGTTCCGGTGTTGTCATCGCCATCAACGAGTAATTTCCGGTTTTCTGAATTCCTCTCCGGCTTCGGCCGGGGAGGAATTTTTTTGCTTTGCGACAAAATTGTTTCACAACCAAAACTTTAATTACTTTTCTAATGCTTTTTTAATAATTGCGGCCTATATTTCGTGGTGAAAAAAGGCTCCAGGCACCGCACCGATGGGATGCGGGCGCCTGTGTCCGACATTTTGCCGGCACCTTTTCCATGTATGCTTGCTTGGAATTTGAAGGAGGCAAAATCCTATGAAAAAAATGCGCAAGGCGTTGAGTCTGATGCTGGCCCTCGTGCTGGCGTTCAGCCTCGCTGCGGTCCCGGCTTTCGCGGCAGGCACGGAAGCGGAGAGCAGCACATCCGACACGGCCTATGGTCAGCTGCACAACGGTCTGCTCAGCGAGATCCTGAGCCAGATCGGCATCGCCAACGACGATAACTTTATCCACGGCATCGTCGGCGTGAACATCAAAGATCTGGTCGACCATATCGGCAGCGACAGCAATTTCACCCACGGCATCGTGCGCGTGACGGTCGGCGATCTGTTCAAGAATATCGCCAGCAACAGCAACTATACGCACGGCATCGTGACCGTGGTCGATAACCGCATCAATATCAATTTCGGCCTCGCCTTCCAGGATGCGCAGCAGCAGGACGCGAGCGGGGAGACCGCCCGCACGTTCCTGACCGAGCTGCTCACGGATGCCGGCATGACCAAGATCCAGAGCAGCGGCATTGTCAATGCCGTCGCAGCCGGCACGCTCAGCGAGGATCAGGCATCCGCCATGGTCGATCAGCTCGCTGCGACCGGAAAGATCAGCCTGACGGATATCACGACCCTGCTCGGCAGCCTGACGGACAGCGGTCTGCTCGACGTCAGCACGGCGGCGCAGCTGTTTCGCGATGCAGCCGTGACCGTTGCGGCGGCACTCGGCATCCAGCCCCTGCAGGGCAAGGGCAATGTGTCCGTGCTTTCGCACATTCTCGACAGCATCCATATTGTTGACGGCGATAACTTCATTCATGGCATCGTGAGCGTGAACATCAACGACCTCGTCGATCACATCGTCAGCAACAGCAACTTTATCCACGGCATCGTCGGTGTCAAGACCGGCGACCTGTTTGACAATATTGCCAGCGGCTGCAACTATACGCACGGCATCGTGACCGTCAGCGGCAACGTCATCAATATCAACTTCGGCGCAGCCATCACGGACGCCAAGGCGGATGATCTGGACGGCGAGAATGCGCGCACGATCCTGACGAACATCTGCAAGGCCGCCGGCATCCCGGACAGCCAGACGGACGTGATCGTCTCCGGCATCGCGCAGAAGAATCTGTCCGCGGACGATGCGCAGACCTTTACCACCCAGCTTGTCAAAACCGGCGCGTTTGATCTCGCCGGCGCGGCGTCCGTGATCTGTGCGCTCGACAGCGACCAGACCATCAGCGACGGCACTGCGGTCGAGCTCATGAAATCTGCCGCTGCCACGCTGGCCGTCAACAAGGACGCGGCCGATACCGTGACGGCCTCCCTCACGGATAACGATACGGTGCTCTCGCACATTCTCGACCAGCTGCGCATCGTCAACGGCGATAACTTCATTCACGGCATCGTCGGCGTGGACGTGGGCGACCTCGTCGATCACATCGCCAGCGACAGCAACTTCATTCATGGCATCGTGAACGTGGATGTGGGCGATCTGTTCAAGGATATTGCCAGCAACAACAACTACATGCACGGCATCATCACCATCACTGGCAACACGGTGAACATCAACTTTGGTCAGGTCATCGGCGACATTGCCGCCGGCGGCGCGAACAGCGAGGCTGCCCAGCAGGCGTTCGCCGAGATCCTGAAAGCCTTCGGCGTGACGCAGACCGGCATCAACGCCATCCTGACGGGCATTGCGGGCAGCATCCTTACGAACGATCAGATCGCGCAGTTGCTGTCCCAGCTCATTTCCTCGGCAAATATGAACCTGAAGAATGTCGTGACGATCATCTGCGCGCTCTACAACAGCCGCACCATCACGCTCCAGCAGGCTATGACGCTGCTGGAAAAGTACATCTCCCAGATGGGCAGCAACAGCGGCAATAGCGGCAACAACAGTGGTAACAACAGTGGCAATAGCGGCAGCACCGGCAGCGGCAACAACGGCGGCAGCACCGGCACGGAGCCGACGCAGTCGGCCGGCCTGCTGGACACGACCAACCACAACGCCTATGTTTCCGGCCGCAGCGCAACTACTTTTGCGCCGACCGGTACGCTCTCGCGCGCCGAGGCGGCCCAGCTGCTCTACGAGCTCATGACCGAGCAGGCGCACAAGCAGTATGACTGCAGCGACAACGATTTCAGTGACGTTCCGGCCGGCCAGTGGTACACGGTTGCGGTCAGCACACTGGCCAACGTCGGGGCCATTACCGGCTGCGGCGACGGCACCTTCCAGCCGGGAAAGTCGATCAGCCGCGCGGAATTCGTGACCATTCTCACCGGGATCTATGGTGAGAACACATCGAAAGGTATGCCGTTTTCCGACGTGGGCCGCAGCTGGTACTATGATGCAGTCGCCACGGCCTATGCCAACGGCTGGGTCAGCGGCTACACGGACGGCACCTTCCGCCCGGACCAGACCATCACCCGCGCCGAGGCGGTCGTCATCCTCAACAGCGTGCTTGGCCGCGGCGGCGACCTGTCATTTGTGCAGGCCCATGCGCAGGCAGCGCTGCACTTTACGGATATCACGCCGGGCGCATGGTACTACGCCGACGTCATCGAGGCATCGGTCGCCCACACCTATACGGAGTTGGCCGGCATCGAGCGCTGGACGGCGCTCGCCTGAACCCTCAATGAAACAGCAAACTCCCGGCACATTCGTGCCGGGAGTTTTTTGCGCCCTTACCGCAGACCGTGCATGAAGCCGTCCATGGCCGTCGCATGGATGTCGCCGCCGATGACGCGGTTGCGGTAGACAAACAGCTGTGCGAGCACGGTGTCCGTCGAGCCCTCGTAGTTCATCACACGGTAGGTATAGGCCGTGCACGTCTCGCCGGCGTAGGTGGACAGGTCAAAGCCCTGCTGCTTTTGCAGGGCGTTGTAATCGCCGAAGACACCGTTGAACACGCGCGGGATCACGATCTCCTGCGTCGTTTCGGTCGCGGGGTCCGCCTCCCAGCCGAGCGCCTGCAGATAGGCGATGCGCCCGTCGGTCGTCGTGACGTTGTAGTGCGCCGAGAGCACGCCGTCATTGCTGCGCCAGATGACGGCCAGCGCCAGCAGCACGGCCAGACCGATGAGCGCGAATACGACGGTCCGTCTTGTCCAGTGAAAGGATTTGAGCTTCATAACCACACCTCGGAACAAGCCTATTCAAATTTGCCGCCGGATATGTTATAATGAATCCAAATGTCCGCAAAGGAGGGGGCGCACGTGATCCGTCTGGACAAATATCTGGCCGATACCGGCGCCGCTTCCCGGCGTGAGGCCAAGGCGTATATCCGCCGCGGCGAGGTCACGGTCGACGGTGTGCCTGCCCGCGTGCCGGAGCAGAAGATCGCGGAGACCGCAGTCGTCTGTCTGCGCGGCCAGCCGCTGCGCTATCAGACACATCACTACTACATGCTCCACAAGCCCGCCGGCGTCCTCACCGCGACGGCCGACCGCAGCCAGCCGACGGTGCTTGATCTGTTCCCGCCGGAACTGCGGCGCTTTGGGCTCGTGCCTGCGGGGCGGCTCGATAAGGACACGACCGGTCTGCTGCTCGTCACGGACGACGGGGACTATGTCCACCGCGTCATCACGCCGAAAAAGCACGTGCCGAAGGTCTATTTTGCACGCACGGATGGGCAGCCGACGGATGCGGATGCAGAGCGCTTTGCGCAGGGCGTTGTTCTCGGCGACGGAACACAGTGCCTGCCCGCCAGGCTGGAGCTCCTGCCGGAGCAGGGGGGCTGCTGCGTCACGGTCTATGAGGGAAAATACCACATGGTCAAGCGGATGCTGGCCGGCTGCGGGACGCCGGTTTTGCAGCTGCACCGGCTGTCGATCGGGGCGCTGACGCTCGATCCCGCGCTGTCGCCGGGCGCTTACCGGGAACTGAGCCCAGACGAGGCAATGCTCGTTTTTTCGCTGCCAACTTCGTGAAAATTTACAAAAGTTCGGGAAATTATCCGACTATCTCACGAAATTTCGAAAATTATTCACAAAAAACGACCACTTTTCTATTGAAAAATGCACATAAATCGGCTATTATGTAAAGTAGGAAATTGGTAGGTGCTGTGGGAGACTGCGGCGGCCGTTCGTAGGAGGAAAAGATATGTCGAGCAGAATTTTTCAGGGCGTGATCGTTCAGATGAAAGACGCCACTACGCGCTGCATCGGTGTTGTGGACGAGCAGGGGTTTGTCATTGCCTGCAGTGAGCTTTCGATGATCGGCTCGCGTCTGGATGACTTTCAGGCCGCAGTGGGCGAAGTGCAGGAGCAGCTGTTTGCAACGGACACGCGCACGTATAAGATCCTGTCTGCCAGCACGGCGCGCTTCGAGTATGCCGTGTTCGTCGAGGGCAATGATCAGACGGCGCGCAGCATCTGCATTCTCGCGGCCGTCGGCATGACAGAGGCCAGCACGAACTTTGAGGAAAAGCACAATAAGGCCGCCTTCGTCAAGAACATCATTTCGGACAACATTCTCCCCGGCGATGTGTATGTGCGCGCCAAGGAGCTGCATTTTACCACCGATGTGCCGCGCGCCGTGCTGCTGGTGCGTCAGGTGAGCGTGACGGATATCGCTGTGCTCGAGCTGATCCAGAACATGTTCCCGGACCGGCAGCATGATTTTGTGCTCAGCGTGAGCGAGTCGGACATCGTCGTCATCAAGGAAATGACGCCGGACGAGACCTCGGAGGATATCTGCGCGCTGGCCGAGAGCATTGAGCGCGCCGTGCAAACCGAGCTGCACGTGCAGACGGTCATCGGCATCGGCACGACGGCCAACCACCTGCGCGAGCTGGCTGACCGCTACAAGGAGGCGCAGGTCGCCATCGAGGTCGGCAAGGTGTTTGAAAACGAGAAGCCGGTCATTCATTACGACAACCTCGGCATCGGCCGCATCATTTATCAGCTGCCGACGACGCTGTGCGAGATGTTCCTGTCCGAAGCGTTCAAGAAAAACCCCATCGAGGCGCTCGATGAGGACACGCTCGACACGATCAATCGCTTCTTTGAGAACAACCTCAACGTTTCGGAGACGGCGCGCAAGCTCTACGTCCATCGAAACACTTTGGTATACCGGTTGGAGAAAGTCAAGAAGATCACGGGCCTGGATCTGCGCGAGTTTGAGGATGCGATCCTCTTCAAGGTAGCGGTCATGGTAAAGAAATACCTCGACTCTCAGAACACCGCCAAGTTCTGAGCACTTACCCGGGCGGGCGTAAGCCCAACATATTGGAGGACATCTTATGGTTCAAATGAACGATGTGAAGATGGTCTACGGAAACACGGAAGCTGCGGCCCTCAACGGTATCTCGTTTACGATCAATGAGGGCGAGTTTGTGTTTCTGGTCGGACCGTCCGGCTCCGGCAAGACGACGATCATCAAACTGATCACCGGCGAGCTGAGCCCCACATCCGGACAGATCACGGTCAACGGCTTTGACATGCAGGGCATCAAGCGCCGCAAGCTGCCGAAGCTGCGCCGGACACTGGGCGTCATTTTTCAGGATTTCCGCCTGATTGACAAAATGACGGTGTATGAAAACGTTGCGTTTGCCATGCGTGTGGTGGGGGCGTCCAATAAGGAGATCCGCCGCCGCGTGCCGCAGGTGCTCGAGCTGGTCGGCCTGGCCGACCGGGAAAAGCGCTTCCCGGCGGAGCTTTCCGGCGGCGAGCAGCAGCGCGTGGCCATCGCCCGCGCGCTCGTGAACAATCCGCGCATGATCATCGCGGACGAGCCGACCGGCAACCTCGACCCGGTGCGCAGCCTGGAGCTGATGCTGCTGCTGGAGAAGATCAACGAGCTCGGTACCACGGTCCTCGTGGTGACGCACGAAAAGGAACTGGTCGACGCTTTTTCCAAGCGCGTCATCTCCATCGACGCCGGAAGAGTCATCAGTGACGGATTGGACGGGTACTACGGATATGAAGCTGAATAGATTCAACTACCTGATGGCGCAGGGCGTGAAAAACATCTTCACGCACGGTTTCATGTCCTTCGCGTCGATCACGATCATCATCGCGTGCCTGCTCATCATGGGCAGCTTCTCGCTGCTGACGCTCAACATTGACGCGAACATCGACCGCCTGCAAAACCAGAACGAGGTCATCGCCTACGTCGATGAGACGCTCACGGAGGACGAGGCCCGGGCCATCGAGCCCAAGGTCGCCGCAGTGGCGAATGTCGCCTCGGTCGAGTTCGTCACGCGCGAGCAGGCCATGCAGACGTTCGAGGCCGAGTATGACTCCGACCTCTTTGACAACATTGACGCGTCGGTCTTCCGTCACCGCTACGTCGTGACGCTCGACGACCTGTCGCTCATGAAGGACACGCAGGCCGCGCTGAAAAATGTGGACGGCATTGCCGATGTCACGGCGCACCTGGACTATGCGGAAAACTTCATCACGTTCCGGAACATTGTGAGCGTGGTCTCCGTCGTTTTGATCGTGATCCTCATCGCGGTGTCCCTGTTTATTATGACCAACACCATCAAGCTGGCCACGTTCGGCCGGCGCGAGGAGATCGCCATCATGAAGATGGTCGGTGCGACGAATGGCTTCATCCGTCTGCCGTTCGTGGTCGAGGGCCTTGTGCTCGGCCTGGTCGGCGGTCTGGTCGCGTTCCTGCTTCAGTGGGGGCTCTACAGCCTGATCGTCAGCAAGATCATGTCCACCATGGCGGCCGGTATCATCACGGTGCTCCCGTTTGCATCCGTGTCGCTGCCGCTGCTGCTGGTGTTCCTCGGCGTGGGTGTGCTCGTCGGCGTGTTCGGCGGCCTCACGGCCATTCGCAACTATCTGAAAGTCTAAGGAGGAAATCGAATGAAGATGAACCGCAAAGTCGTTCGATCCGTCATTTGTGTGCTGCTCGCGCTGATCTTTATCATCTCGCTTATGACAGCGCTGATCCCGACCAACGCCAGCGCGGCGTCTCAGTCGGAGATCAACCAGCTCACGCAGCAGCGCAAAGAGCTGCAGGCCAAGCAGAAAGAGCAGCAGAAGCTCATCAACAACCTGCGCTCCAAGAAAGCCAGCGTGGTGGATCAGAAAGCCGCGCTCGACCAGGAAAACGATCTGGCCCAGCAAGAGATCGAGCTCGTCAAGGAGCAGATCACGGCCTACGACCAGCAGATCGAGGACAAGGGCGTTGAGCTCGAGGCTGCCAAGCAGGAAGAAGAGGCCCAGACGGTCCGCTTCCGCAGCTGTGTGCGCCACCTCGAGGAGTACGGCCAGATGTCCTACATCGCCATCCTGCTCGAGGCGACCAGCCTGTCCGACCTCCTTGCCCGCATGGACATGGTCGGTGAGGTCATTGCATATAATAAGCAGGTGCAGGCCGACATGACGGCCGCCCGTGAAAAGGTCGAGACCGTCAAGGCGGAGCTCGAGGATGCCCGCACCGAGCTGCAGGATAAGCAGTCCGAGCTCGAGACCAAGCAGGTCGCGCTGCAGCAGAAGGTTGCGGAGGCCAATTCGCTGCTGGCCAGTCTGGAATCGGATATCAACGCCTACAAGAGCGTCTACGACCAGTATGAGCAGCAGCAGAAAAACGTCCAGTCGCAGATCGACAAGCAGGTCGCGGATCTGCGCCGCCAGGAGCAGCAGCAGCAACAGCAAAACCCGAATTATGACCCGGGCAAAGCCAACGGCTCCACCGGCACCATGATGTGGCCGTGCCCGTCCTGCCACTACATCACCTCGCAGTTCGGCTGGCGCTACCACCCGATCTACAAGACGCAGAAGTACCACTCCGGCGTGGACATCGGCGCGAGCTACGGCGCGACCATCGTTGCGGCCGACGGCGGCACGGTCATCACGGCTGGCTCCGTGTCCGGCTACGGCAATTGTGTCGTCATCAACCATGGCAACGGCATCACCACGCTCTACGGCCACATGAGCTCCATCGCAGTGTCCGCCGGCCAGAAGGTCTCCAAGGGCCAGACGATCGGCTATGTCGGCTCGACCGGCAACTCCACCGGCCCGCATCTGCACTGGGAGGTCACGGTCAACGGCGTGCGCCAGAACCCGCTCAACTATGCGAGCTGATCGGACATATTTTGACTGAATGAAACTGCCGGGCGGCCGGAAAATGGCTGCCCGGCTCGTCTGCTGCATTGGGGGCTGCCCGGTGCGGGCAGCAAATGGATCCGGAGGGATAGCATGGACGAACACAAGCCACAGGAACAGGCACCGGAAAAAGTGCCCGCCCGCAGAAAAAGCGGCAGAATGCGCGGCTGGAAGGCGAGTATTCTTGCCTGTGTGATCTGCATTCTGGTCACTGCACTGGTCACGTCGCTGATCTTCGTCGGCAAATTCGGCGGCAGCAGCAACTATAAGCTCGCGCTGAAGTTTGCACAGGTCAAGCAGGTCGTGGACAAAGACTATATCGGCGACGCGGACGACACGGCCATCAGCGACGCTTCGTCAAGCGCGATCATCAGTGCTATCGGCGATAAATGGAGCTACTATATGACGGCCGAGGAATACAAGGCCTATCAGATGTACTCCAACAATGAGTACGCCGGCATCGGAGTGACGATTCAGCTCGACGATAAGACGAAGGGCTTTCGCATCACGGCGGTGACGAGCGATTCGCCCGCGGCAAAAGCCGGCCTCAAGCAGGGCGACATCATTACGGCGATCGACGGGGAGGATGTCACGGGCAAGACGCTCTCGGATGTGCAGAGCACCATCCGCGCCAAGCTCAACAAGACGCTCAAGCTCACCATCCAGGATTCCGCCGGCAAGAGCCAGACCGTCACGCTCGACTGCACGGTCATCTACACCGACCCCGTGACGTATAAGCTCATGGACAACGGCGTTGGCTATATCCAGATCCGCAACTTTGAGACCGGCGGCGGCAGCCGTGCCGTGCAGGCGGTCGATAAGCTGCTCGACCTCGGCGCAAAGTCGCTCGTGTTTGACCTGCGCGATAATCCCGGCGGCCTGCTCTCGGAGCTCATCACGATCCTGGACCACCTGCTGCCGCAGGGCGACCTGTTCGTGAGCGTCGACGGCAACGGGAAAGAGACCGTCACGCAGAGCGACAGCGTCTGCGTCAAGGTGCCGATGGCGGTCATCGTCAACGGCAACACCTACAGTGCGGCGGAGTTTTTCGCGGCCGCGCTGCGGGAGTATGACTGGGCGACCATCGTCGGTCAGAACACGACCGGTAAGGGCCGCAGCCAGACGACCATCGCGCTCCCGGACGGCAGCGCCGTGCACATCTCGAGCCGGAAATATCTCACGCCCAACCGCGTGGACCTGTCCGAGCAGGGCGGCCTTGTGCCGGATATCGTCGTGGCCCCGGCCGCGGACAGCGAGGTCGATGCGCAGCTCGAGGCGGCCATCGCCGCGCTGCGCTGAATCAAAATCGTATATACGAAAATTTCAATGATATAAGGAGACGGATTATGGCGATCGACAGCAGATATAAGATGAGTCAGGAGCGTCTGGACGCGCTCAAGGAAGAACTGCACTACCTCGAGACGACCCGCGAGAAGGAAGTCGCGGAGCTCATCAAGGAGGCGCGCTCGTTCGGTGACCTGTCGGAAAACAGCGAGTACGACGAGGCCAAAACGGAGCAGGGCAAGCTCTACTCCCGCATTGCCGAGATCACGGACCTGATCGAGAACGCCGAGGTCGTGGAGAAGGTCGAAGTCGCGGCGGACGTCGTGACCATCGGCAGCCGCGTGCGCGTGCTCGATGTCGATGAGGACGTGGAAGAGGAGTACACCATTGTCGGCTCGCAGGAGGCCAACCCCATGGAAGGCTGCATTTCGGACGACAGCCCGTTCGGCTTTGCGCTCAAGGGCCACAAAGTCGGCGAGACCGTCACGGTCGCAGCCCCGGTCGGCGAGCTGCAGTTCAAGATCATCGCCGTCGAAAACGAAGACTGAGGAGTCCATCATGAACGAAGAGAGAAAGAACCAGCAGGCGGCGGCAGAGCCGTCCCTGTCCGAGATCCTTCAGGTGCGCCGCGACAAGCTCAAGGCACTGCAGGACGCCGGGCGCGATCCCTTCACACAGACACGTTTTGCGCGCAGCGCCTATTCGGCCGACATCAAGAATGATTTTGATGCCTATGACGGCAAAACGCTGCAGGCCGCCGGCCGTATCATGTCCAAGCGCGGCATGGGCAAGGCCATCTTCTGCGACATTCAGGACGACCGCGGCCAGATCCAGCTCTACGTCCGCAAGGATGCCGTGACGGAGCAGGAGTTTGCCGATTTCCGTAAGTATGACATCGGCGACATCATCGGCGTGAGCGGCTATGCGTTCAAGACCAAGACGGGGGAGATCTCCATTCATGTGCAGCAGGTCACGCTGCTCAGCAAGTCCCTGCGCCCGCTGCCGGAGAAGTTCCACGGCATGACGAACACGGAGCTGCGCTACCGCCAGCGCTACGTGGATCTCATCATGAACCCCGAGAGCAAGCGCAATTTCCAGATCCGCAGCCAGTTCGTGGCCTACCTGCGCCGCTATCTGGACGGCCTGGGCTTCATGGAGGTCGAGACCCCCGTGCTCAGCCCCATCGCCGGCGGCGCGACGGCGCGTCCGTTCATCACGCACCACAACACGCTCGATATTGATATGTATATGCGCATTGCGACCGAGCTGCACCTCAAGCGCCTGATCGTCGGCGGCATTGAGCGCGTGTACGAGGTCGGCCGCATCTTCCGCAACGAGGGAATGGACACCAAGCACAACCCGGAGTTCACGACCTGTGAGCTCTATCAGGCCTACACCAATCTCGACGGCATGATGGACATCCTCGAGGGCATCCTCTCCGGCGCGGCCAAGGAGATCCTCGGCACGTATCAGCTCCAGTGGCTGGGCCATGATGTCGACCTCACGCCGAGCTGGCGCCGCGTGACCATGGCCGACGCCGTCAAGGACGTCACGGGGGCCGACTTTATGGCCATCATTGGCGACGCGGACGCGGCGGTCGCCCTTGCCAAGAGCGTGGGCGTGGACATGGAAAATGTCGCCCACACGTGGGGCAACGCGCTCTATGAGACGTTTGACCAGAAGGTCGAGGCCACACTCATTCAGCCGACGTTCATCACCATGTACCCGGTCGAGGTCAGCCCGCTGGCCAAGCGCAGCCCCGAGCAGCCCGCGCTCACCGAGCGCTATGAGATGTTCATCTGCGGCTGCGAGATGGGCAACGCCTTCTCCGAGCTCAATGACCCCATCGACCAGTACCAGCGCTTCAAGGCGCAGGCCGAAAAGCGCGCGCACGGCGACGAAGAGGCCAACATGATGGACGAGGACTTCGTCATGGCGCTCGAATACGGCATGCCGCCCACCGGCGGTCTGGGCTTCGGCATTGACCGCTGCGCCATGCTGCTGTGCGGCGCAAGCTCCATCCGCGACGTGATCCTGTTCCCGACAATGAAACCCTTAGATACACCAAAGGACAAGAATGGTGTACAGAAATCTGAGGATGCTGCAACAACAGAAACGGCGTCTGAAGAGGTTCCGGCGGTGAACGTAAGCGATCCGTCCATGCCGATCTTCGATGCGAAAAAGCCTGACTTTGCAAGCCTCGTGATCGAGCCGCTGTTTGAGGATCTCGTCGATTTCGAGACCTTCTCCAAGTCCGATTTCCGTGCCGTGAAGGTCAAGGACTGCATCACCGTTCCGAAGAGCAAGAAGCTGCTGCAGTTCACGCTGGACGACGGAACCGGCACAGATCGCACCATTTTAAGCGGAATTCACGCCTATTATGAGCCGGAACAGCTCATTGGAAAGACCTGCATCGCCATCACCAATCTGCCTCCGCGCAAGATGATGGGCATCGATTCCTGCGGTATGCTGATTAGTGCCGTTCATAAGGAAGGCGAAGAAGAAAAGCTTCATCTGCTTATGGTAGACCCGAGCATTCCGGCAGGCGCAAAACTGTACTAATAAGTACACCATGGCATGTACTCTTTTGCCGGAAAAACGGTATGTCCTACATTGCCGCTTTTTAGCCGAAATTCACACAAATACACCATAAGTACACCAAAGTGACTGCAAGTCGCCATAAGTCACTGGAATTCGCACATTTTTCCTAAGAGCTCCGATTCGATTCGGGGCTCTTATTTTTTTGCCGTTCCTGATTTAGAACCCACACATTTCAATTTCCTCTGTGTTTTGATTACACTATACGCGGAGGAGGTGATGCGAATGGGAATAAGTTTTGCTGAAAAGCACCCGGAACTCGCTTCTGAGTTTTCAGAGCGCAATTTGCCACTGATGGCTTCAGATAAATACACCTTCCGTCAGAGTTCTCAGATTTCTTCGCAAACCGGCTTGATCGGTTATCTCCGCGCTGATATGGATACTGACGGAAACGGCTTCTTC
>ONIG01000007.1 GCA_900317855.1 uncultured Eubacteriales bacterium
ATATATCACGAACCTGATATATGCTGGGGTAGATCCCAAAACTGTTCAGTACCTGGCCGGTCATGAAAACAGCAAAATTACAATGGACATATATGCTAAGGTGAAATACAACAGCCCCGATGCGCTGTCCACCATTGTAAATAACGCATTCAACAACATGTACGTGAAAGCGGAGTAACCTGTTGAGGAGCCGAATAATATCGGCTCCTCTTCTTGTCTCTTGAAAAAACAATCAGCTTGTGCTATATTATAAAAACCTAAGGGAAACAAGCACCATACGAGAACTGGAGCTTCACGGGGACAACCTAAGGGACAACCCAATGGCATAACCCTTAAAAACCTTGATATCCACCTTACACGGAAGGCCGTCCCTTGCGGGCGGCTTTCTGTCATTTGACCAGAAGCGGGATTTTGTGAGACAACCGGAGAAAACGGCGGGATTCTCAGTGGCCTTTTCCTGCCCTCTCGTCCAAAATAGATAAAATTGAGATCTGTTTGACGTCCAGAACAAGGAGTGACGAAATGAAGACGGTTCTTCAAATCTTCCGATCCGATCTGCGCGGTGTGAGCCGGCAGTTTTTCGCGATGGTGATTCTGATCGCAATTTGCGTGCTGCCTGCCCTGTACGCGTGGTTTAATATCTATTCCAACCACGACCCCTACGGCAGCACCGGCAACATCCGCATCGCCGTTGCGAGCAGCGACCCCGGCGCAGCGCTCCCGGACGGCAGCTTTGTCAACATGGCGGACGCCGTCATGGACACGCTCCGTGAGAGCGACAGCATCGGCTGGGTGTTCCTCGATTCGCCGGAGGACGCCGTCGCCGGTGTTGAGGCCGGGGACTATTACGCCGCCATCGTGTTTGAGGAGACCTTCTCGAAAAACATGTTCGACTTCGAGCAGGGTCTCTTGTCAGACGATGCCGGAATCACCTATTACGAGAACGGCAAGAAAAACGCCATCGCCTCCAAGATCACGCAGACCGCCGCGGGCACTTTGCAGGAGACGATCAACACCAAGTATCTCCAGACGCTGTTTCAGACCATTTTCCTTTATGCCAACGGCGTGGAAAACGCGGCAGATTCCGGCGAGGCTGTGCGCCACGCCGTACAGGAGATGACGGAGCTGCGCGACACGCTGCAGGCCTATACCGCCGCCATCGACGGATTTACCGACAACACAGAGAACCTGAACGCGCTCCTGCGAGATACCAAAACCGTGCTCTCAAAGGCGGATCTTTCCGGCAGCGACGCGGTGCAGACGACGAAAAACGCCATTCGCAGCGCACAGCAGAGTGTGGATGCCCTCTCCGGCGCGGCAGATCAGCAGCTGGGCGAGGTGGAGTCGGCGCTCGATGCGCTCACAGAGGACATCACTGCGCTCTCCCAGTCGGAGTCCGTCCGGCAGATGACCGCGACGCAGGCGGCGCTGCTCGACCGCGCAATCGAACAGGCGGCAAAGCTCCAAACCCACTATGAAACGCTGCGCGCCATGTTCCCGGAGAACCCCGCGCTGATCGGCGCGAAGCGCGCGGCGGCGGATCTGGACGCGCTCATCGCCCGTACCGCCGAATTACAGACGGATCTGGAAACACTGCGCCGCACCGGTGACCTCTCCGATCTCGCAGTGCTCTCGGCAGGATGGAGCGAAACCGTGCAGAGTATGCGCGCGGTCGTGACGGGCTCGCTGAGTCCTGCCTTCGACACGATCGCAAGCGACCTCACCGCTGTTCTGAACACCGTAGAGCCCCTGCTCCGGAGCGTGCAGGGCGGCGTTGAGGATCTTGCTTTGGTGCTGGACGGCGCGCAGAGCACCGTCACCTCCGTGGATGGCGCCCTGCGTCAGCTTCGCGCGATCCTCAGCCGCGGGAGCGACACGCTCTCGAACCTGATTGCCCGCGTCGAGGCAGCAACGCCCGATGAACAGCTCCAAACACTGATCGACTTGCTGGGCGGAGACGCGGCGCGATACGGCTCGTTTTTCTCCGCGCTGGTGGATATGGAGGTGCAGGAGGTCTATTCGGTCAATTCCTATGGCACGGCCATGGCACCGTTTTATTCCGTGCTCGCCCTCTGGGTCGGCGGTGTCATCCTCGTTGCGATCTTAAAGGTGTATGTGGACGCCGAGAAGTTTCCCGCCGCCACGGAGTCGCAGCGGTTTTTCGGGCGCTTCGCGCTGTTTTTCCTCGTAGGGCAGCTGCAGGCCGCCGTGATCGTGCTGGGCGACCTCCATCTGCTGGGCGTCGAGGCGGCAAATCCGTGGCTCCTATGGGTGGCTGCGGCGGTGACGAGTCTGGTGTTCGTGCTGCTGATCTACGCGCTCACGCTCTCCTTCGGCGACATCGGCAAGGCCATCGTTGTTGTGGTCATGGTGCTGCAGATCGCAGGCTCCAGCGGCACCTATCCCATCGAGATCCTGCCGGAGATCTTCAGCAAGATCTATCTCTTTTTCCCGTTTCCGTACGCCATCAACGCCATGCGTGAGGCGATCTGCGGCGTGTATCAGCAGGATTATCTGATCTACCTCGGAAAGCTCCTGCTGTTCGGGGCGCTGGGTCTCTTGATCGGGCTGGTGGTGCGAAGACCCTTTATGAATATGAATGAATTTGTGGAAGAAAAGCTGGAAGAGACGGAGGTGTTATGATGGCGAAAAAGAAATCCCGGCAGGACGACCGCTATGAAAAGCTCTATTCTGAGCTTCTGACCCAGACGGAGCTGCTGCATCAATCGAACAAGCGGCGCATTCGGCGCGGCCTATGGGGGCTGCTGGTAATGCCGCTGGTGCTGGCGGTGCTGCTCTGGCTCACAGACAGCTCGCGCATCGTGTTCCTGCTTATCTGGGTGCTGGGCATGTTTCTGCTTTCTGCCTATCTCATCACGGTGGAATATCTGGATTTCAAGGTGCTGCGCGCCATGGAGGGCGTCTCCCACACGGAACTCGACTTTGACGAGTTGCTGAAGTTGGATCGCCCGATCCACAACCGGATCGTCGAGCGGCGGGCGCAGATGTCGGACACGCCACCTAAGGAGGCGCAAAAGCTATGAGAAACATTCTGCGTGTTCTGAGGGGCGACTTGCGCCGCATGACTGCCAGCGTCGTCGCTATCGTGACACTGATGGGGCTTTGCATCATTCCGTGCCTCTATGCCTGGTTCAACATCTTCTCCAACTGGGCGCCCTATGACACCGACGCCACTGGGCGTATCCGTGTGGCCGTGGCTAATTCTGACGCTGGAGCAGAGGTGCTGGGGCTTCGCGTGAACGTGGGCGACAAGATCATCGAAGCGCTGCAGTCGAACGATTCCATCGGCTGGGTCTTCCCGGACGCTGCCGATGAGGCACTGGAGGGCGTTTGGGCTAGCGAATATTATGCGGCGCTCATCATCCCGGAGGACTTTACGCAAAACACTCTGAGCTTTCTCGGCGGCTCGCTGGAAAACCCGAAGCTCCTCTATTACGAGAACGAAAAGAAAAACGCCATCGCGCCAAAGATTACCGGCAAAGCGAAAACCGCCGTACAGGAGCAGGTGAACGCAACCTTCGTCGAGACGATCGCCACCTATGTGAGCGACGCGGCCTCCGTCCTCACTGCCAGCGGCTATGATCCGCAGACCGTGCTGCGGTCCGTCTCCGCCCAGACGGGGCAGCTGAACAATCGCTTGGAGGATGTAAATCAGGTGCTCCGCGCCGCGTCAGGACTCACCGGAGCCGCAGAGAGCCTGATCGGGCTCTCCGGAACGCTGGTGGGCGACGCCAACGCTGTGACGCAGGCGGGGCAATCGGTGCTGAACGCGGCGGGAGAGACGGTCTCGGACGCGGATACCGCTTCCGGGCAGACCGCCGCCGCGCTCCAAAGTCTGATCACGCAGTTTAACGTCGATCTGGGGGATCTCTCCGATACACTCACCATCGCGTTTGGAGACTTGAACCGCTACAACGATTTTGTCACGAACGATCTGAGCGCCCGCGCGGCGCTTGCCGCAGCCTATCGGGACAACGCGCAGACTGCGGCCAACGATCTGGATACCCTCGGTCTCACGGTGCTGTCAAAGGGTTTTTCCGACCTTGCGGCGCGGTACGGGCGCATCTATGACCGTCTCTCCAGGTTGGAAAACGTGAGCGCGGACGGTTGGGACTCCATCCGCTCGGAGCAGCAGGAGATCTTGTCTGAGATCGCCGAGGCGCAAACGGTCGTTACCACCCTCGGCAGCGCCGGGACGGACGCTTTGGAAAGCAAGCTCCAAACGGCGCTTAC
This sequence comes from uncultured Eubacteriales bacterium, assembly GCA_900317855.1. Taxonomy (GTDB): domain Bacteria; phylum Bacillota; class Clostridia; order Oscillospirales; family Oscillospiraceae; genus CAG-103. The sequence continues at coordinate 4,255 of ONIG01000007.1, forward strand.
GGCGGCGCAGACCGCTGTGAACGAGGCGAGCGCGTCTCTTTCCGGCATGGGCGGCAGCTTTCAGCAACTCGGCGCGGTACTCGTAAGCTACAGCGCCGCACTGGATGCGCTTCAGGGCGGCCTGGTCGGCACGGCGCAGGCGGTTTCCGGTCTGCAGGATCAGCTCACGGCGGTTTCGACGCTGCTTGAACGGCTCTCGGAAAGCGAGCTCTTGGGCCGCTTGACCGGGATTCTGTCGGACGACGCCGAGACCATCGCGAGCTATCTCGCCTCCCCGGTGCAGATGAACACCGAGGTAATCTATGAGGTGCGGGAATACGGCTCGGCCATGGCACCTTTCTATACCGTGCTGGCCCAGTGGGTCGGCGCGCTGCTGGCGGCGGTCCTGCTGAAGGTGCGCATCAAGCGCCCGGAGCAGTATCCCGACCTGCGTCTGTGGCAGAGCTTTTTCGGACGATACGGGCTGTTTCTGTTCGTGGGCCTCGCCCAAGGACTCATCGTGTCGCTGGGCGATCTTATTTATGTCGGCATCCAGTGCCTGCATCCCGTGCGCTTTGTGCTCGCGGCCTGCCTCAATGGGATCTGCTTCACCATGATCAACTACGCGCTGGTGTTCTCGCTGGAAAGCATCGGTCAGGCGCTGGGCGTGATCGTGCTGGTGGTGCAGGTGGCAGGAGCCGGCGGCACCTACCCGGTGGAGGTGCTGCCAAAGATGTTTCAGAAGCTCTATCCGGCCATGCCTTTTCGCTATGCCATGGACGCCATGCGCGAGTGCGTCGCAGGAATGTATGGGTACAGCTATGCGAAATGTATGGGAGCGCTCGCGCTCTTCACGCTGGGTGCCGTTGCCTTCGGCCTCGCACTCTACTGGCCGGCCAAATGGCTCAACCGGCTCATCAACGAGAGTAAGGCCAGGAGCGAGATCATGCTATAATCGCGCAAGACAGAGAGAGGGGAAACAATATGCTGATTGATTTTCGCGCGCAGATCCTGCCAGGGATGGATGACGCCTGTCCCACCCATCTGGTTTCCATCCGCCGTCTGCTGCAGGCGCAGCGCGCCGGGGTCGACGTGCTCGTGGCGACGCCGCTGCTGGACTTAAATCAAATGCCGACGGACCTTTTCCTGAAGCGCTGTGACGTGGCTGCCGAGCATCTGGAACTGATCCTGCAGCCGGGGATGCCCCTGGTGGTGCTCGGCGCGGAGGTGCTCTGGCAGCCGGAACTGGAGCGGCAGGACTTGTCCGCGCTCTGTATCGGCGACGGCTGGCTTCTGCTGCGTCTGCCGGAGGGCAAACTCACAGATAGGATGATTGCCTCGCTCCGACAGTTGATGCATCAGGTTCGCGGGATACTCATCATGGGCGTGGAGCAGATGGAATATGACGATGCGCAAAGGCTCTTCGCCGTTGGCTGCAAGGGCGAACTGAGCTTCTCCGCCCTCACACACCGCAGCGAACGCGCACTCTGGCTACCGAGCCTCAAAAATGGCGATATCACCGCCTTCGGAAGAGATCCCCGGGACGACACCCATGCCTACCATAAGCTCCATAAGCTGCCCGGAAAACTGGACGACACATTTGAAGCCGTCATGCACCGCGCCGCGGAGATTTTGCAGATGGAGGAGAAATGAGTGTTCACTTCCGACCGCTACTCTTTTCAAAAGATTGCTCTTATGAGATTGCGAGCAGTAAGCCCTTGAGCCTTTCATTTAATCAATGTCTGGCCGTAAGAACCACATACGCTTGACACCCTTATGTTTGACACTTTTTCAGGAGGCCCATATGGACAATTGCAATAGTGAACAGCTTGCTTCCGCAATTGTGGAGCGGGCAGTTTCAGATTACAGAGAATTGAAGACAAAAGACGTAGAGGAAATCAAGCCCTTCTATAGAGGTACATATTCCAAGAAAGAGATCGAAGTGTTTTTTCACAGCGATTGGTGTGAGACCATCCTGAGGGGCATTGGTTCTCGCGCAGATGGCGTAACGATCTTACGCCATCTGAAGCATGAATCTTAATTTTTAACCATAGTTGCAGCTCTGCAGAATACGCTTGTACTGCTATGTGTTCGCGGATCAGAACGCCGTAGAGTCGAATGATGAAAGGAACGATACTCGATGAAAGCAAAAAAGCCGGAAAAGAACAGAGATCGGCTCCGTCGCTCGTTCCGCGAGCAATGGGCGACCAACCGCCCGGCACTGATTGTCTGGCTGGTACTGCAGCCGGTGGTGGCTGCGGCACTGGTGCGCTCGGTCATGCTGGGCTCGTGGGACAACGTGTTCATCTGCCTGCTGGTGCTGGCACTGTTTCTGCTTCCCAGCATCGTGCAGAAAAACCTGCGCATCACGTTCCCGACCGGGATGCAGATCGTCATTCTGATCCACATCTTCGCCACAGAGTTTCTGGGCGAGATCGCCTGCTATTATGTGCAGTACCCGCACTGGGACTCCATCGTGCATACAGTCTGGGCCTTTCTCTGCGCTGCGATCGGCTATCTGCTGGTTGATCTGCTGAACCGGGATAAGCCCGAACGCTTTCATCTGTCACCTGCTTATCTCGCGGTGGCAGCGCTCTGCTTTTCCATGACGATCGGCGTGCTGTGGGAGTTTTTTGAGTTTGCCATGGATCGTCTGTTTCTCATGGATATGCAGAAGGACACCATCATCCCGCAGTTTGCCAGCACGCTGCTGGACGAGACCCACCGAAACATCCCAGTTGTTGTCAGCGGGATCGACAGCGTCACGGTAAACGGGCAGGTACTGGCCTCCGGCGGGTATCTGGATATCGGACTCTATGACACGATGGAGGATCTCTTCGTCAACTTCCTTGGTGCCTTGACCTTTGCGCTGATTGGCTATTTCAGCTCCCGAAAAGAGCGGGCAAAGCGAATCGCGGAGCAGTTCATTCCCCATGTCACCCAACCGCTTGAGCCTGAGGCGTCAAATATAAAGTCGTTCTTATAAGAGCATGGCAAATGACGCGCGCATGATGCGCACATCCCTGCCTTTTGGGGGTGTGTAACCGAATCTTCCGGGAGAGCGCTTGAATGGCATTCAAGAGGTCAGCGGTTCGATCCCGCTTATCTCCACCACGAAAAGAGACATCCGATCGGATGTCTCTTTTCATTTTAAAATCGAATGGAATGCAGAGAGCAGGCGCAATGGGCAGCTGCCAGCGGACTACGAATGGCGGGGCCGCTGACGCAGGACATCGGCACCGCACGCGTTTTGTCTGTTGCCTTTTGCTCGTTTGACAGGCAGTACGCAGCCATGTATACTGATGTCAGAACCCTTTGTATTGCGGTGAAACGCCAGAAGGTAGAGGTGTGCGATGGACGAACGGAAACCGGAGAAGTGCGTTCCTTTGAACAGCGAAGAAAAAGGCAGCTTGATTGTTGAATTGGTGATTACAATACCCGCCATTGTGTTTGCCTTTTTTTGGATTGCTTATTCGATGGCGAAAGATGTGTCTGAGAATGCTGTCATATTGTCAGATGCAGATATTATAGCGGCACTGGCTGTGTATGTTTTGCTGTTCCTTGTTGCATATTTTGTTTTTTGTAATATGAGGTTCCTCTTTGCGAAGTATATGGTCTCAAACAATGGCATTTGCGTTCTTTCATTTCGAAAAAAATATTTCTATAAGTGGGCGGATGTGGAAGATGTATGCGTGTGCAATTTAGGACTCAGTAATAGTAATTTCCACCGTATTATCCGGTGCACAAAGGACGCGTCTTTGGACAAAACAAAGTTTGCAAAGAAAAAAGCTATCTTATTTGGACAGACTTGGCCGTGGTGGCAGGATATGCAGTTTGCTGTGTTTCATATGAAAACGATTGCAATCCTTCCGTTTACGGAGGAGAATTATAAATTGATCACACAGTATTATCCTAATATCCGAACATATTCAGCCGATGCTCCAGAAAACCTGTGAACAGGGAGAAATCCCCGGCGTGCGGTGAATACCGTCGCCGGGGATTTTGAATGATGCGTTTATTTGAAAACCGAGTCAGGTTTTGGCCGCGGACGGCGGAGATAGAACCGCTACAGTTCTTTGATCGTGTAGTTGGTGCCGAATTGGCGATTGATGAGATTGCGCGCCATACCCCAGTTCCAGCCGTGCTCGCCAATGAGCCGGTACAGGACGTCGAGTATTTCGGGCTGCATATCGGGTCATCCTTTCTGATTCTGAAAGTTTCCCGGCCGCATGATCCGCGGCGGTACAGTGTCGACAGGAGGTGTACCGAAATCCGGCACTGCTGCTAAGAAAAAGATAGCATATTTCAGGCGAAAATTCAAGGAAATAGCAAGAAAACCTGTATATATGAGATAAAGATTTGAAAAGCATCCCCGGCCGACGGTGAGAGCCGTCGGCCGGGGATGCGGTTTTTGCGGTTATTTGCCGAGGGTCTTGACCCAGTCGGTGATTTCCTGCTGCGTGACGGCGGAGGCAAAGCGCTTGCCCGTCTGCCAGTCGCCGGTGCCGGCGAGCGCTGCGAGCTGCGCGCCGCTCTCGCCGATGTCGCTGCTGCCGGAGGTGCAGAAGGGGATGACCGTCTTGCCGGTGAAGTCATTGGCCTTGACGAACGTGTCCACCGGCCACGCGGCGATGCCCCACCAGATCGGGTAGCCGATGTAGACGGTGTCATAGTCGGCCCAGTTCGCCACGGTCGTGGTCTTGAGCGCCACGTCGCGCAGAGTCTCATCGTCGTGCTCGCGCGAGACGCGGCTGTCGGCGTTGTTGTAGTCCAGGTCGGCGCTCGTGTACGGCTCGGCGGGTTCCAGCTCCAGCAGGTCGCCGCCCGTCGCGGCGGCGATGGCCTCGGCTGCAGCCTTCGTGTTGCCGGTCGCGGAGAAATAGACGACGAGCGTTTTGCCGCCGCTTGCGGCGGGGGCCGTGGTGGTCTCGGGTGCGGTGGTCTTGCTGCCGCAGGCGGCGAGGTTCAGGAGCATCAGCGTGCTGACCAGCAGGGGAATGATCTTTTTCATGGCGGTACCTCCTCAGTCATGAATGGCCGCGATCCAGCGGTCAATGGTCTTGTCCGGCGTGCACAGGGTCGCATCGTCAAAGTGCACGTCCAGGCCCGGCTTCACGTCCGCGCCCGGGCACAGCGCCGCCACGTCCTTGAGCGTGCGGCCGAGCCAGCCGCCGTTCGTTGCGAAGGGGTAGACGGTCTTGCCGCCGAGGTCGTGCGCGGTCAGAAACGCGCGCGTGGCCGGGGCGCAGGTGTACCACCAGACGGGTGTGCCGAGCACGATCGTATCGTAGCGGCTCAGGTCGATGTCCATCGGTTTCAGCTCCGGCAGAAAGCCCTGCTTGACCTCCCGCTCGCCCTGCGCGACCACGTCGTCATACGAGCCGGTGTAGGGTACGACGGTGTCGATGCGGGCAATGTCTCCGCCGATGGCGGCGTGGATGCGCTCGGCGATGCGCTGCGTGTTGCCGCGGTAAGAATAGTAAAGGATCAGAGATTTCATATTGCTTACCTCCGTATTGCATATTGTTTTCAGGTTACCGTCATCATACAGCATGAAGCTGACTTTAGGTCAAGTGTGAAAATGTAAAGTTTTTTTGAACCGTGTAGCCGGATACACGGGTATATATTGTGAACAATGGAATTTTACTTGACAATCCGCAAAACATCTGCTAATGATGGATAGCGGTGGGCGGAACTGACAATTTCTGCGACCGCCGGGCTGCGGCTCCGGCGTGTGCGGCCGTCCACATAGAATACAGGAGGAACCATGAAAGACAACCGCGAAAAAGAACCCGAGATCAAAGTAAAAAGCGTAAAGAAAGCCCTGGATGTGCTCAACTGCTTCATCAAGAAGCAGCCGCTGGGCGTGACGGAGATCAGCGAGATGCTGGGTCTGTATAAGAGCAATGTATACGATATTCTTACGACACTCACGGCTATGGAGTATCTGACGCAGGTCAAGGAGACCGGCAAATACGAGCTGGGCATTGGTATTGCACGGCTGGGCAATGCGGTGGGTGACCGCTTTGGCTTCCACAAGCTGGCGGGCCGTCACATCCACGAGATCGCTGCCGAGGTGGGGGAGACCGTTTATCTGACGACCCTGATGGGCACCTCCGTGCTCTACCTGGATGTTGCCGTGCCGTCGAACGAGCGCAGCCCGGCCATCGTCAGCTCCGTTCGCAACAATATGGAGCCGCTCCACTGCACAAGCTGCGGCAAGGCCATGCTGGCCTGCATGCCGGACAGCTTTGTAAAGGAGTATTTGTCCATGCCCATGGAGAAGTTTACCGAGTATACCATCACCGATCCGGTGGAGCTGAGTAAGGAGATCGACCTGATCCGCGAGCGCGGCTATTCCCGGGACCAGATGGAATACTCCGTTGGCATCAGCTGTGTGGCCGTGCCGATCGTGGTGCACGGTAATCTGCAGGGTGTGATCAGCATCAGCGCGCCTTCTCCGCGCATGGAGGATGCGCGGGTTATGCAGTTTGTTGAAATTCTGCGGCAGCATGTCCGACAAATTGAAAGTGATTTGTCGAAATAAACAATTTTGCGCTGGAATTTTGTGATATAGTCCAAATTGACGTATTCGGAAAACAGTGCTAATATGAAGCCATAGGATGGTTGCACTCTATTTTTTCTTTGTGTTATATGCAGAACAGCGTTCTATAATTTAGAACACATGCTGTTTTGCCTTTTGCATTCCACAGTCGATTAGGTAGAGGCAGAAGAGATGCAGGCCCTCGCGCCTGCACTTCTTTGTTCTACTGTATAGAACGCCGTTCTGAAAAACAAAACTGCCAGGCATACAGAGTCCAGAGGTGGGGTTGTGTGTCGGTAAGACAAATCATGCAGGAGGGTTGATCCAGCGATGGAAAAAATCAAGTTGAACACCAAGCGGTGTAAGGGCTGCTACCTGTGCGTGAGCGTGTGCCCGGTCAAGGCGCTCTCTCCGTCCGGTGAGCTTGGCGAGCAGGGCTATGAAACCGTGAAGGTCGATGAAGAAAAGTGCATCACCTGCGGCAGCTGCTACAGAATGTGCCCTGACTACGCGATCGAAATTTTGAAATGAGAGGGAAGTGACAAAACAATGGCTAAAGTATTGATGAAAGGCAATGAGGCCTTTGCAGAGTCCTGTCTTCGCGCTGGATGCCGTTTCTTCAGCGGCTATCCCATCACCCCGCAGACGGAGATTCTGGAGTATATGTCCTGGCGCATGGAGCAGGTCGGCGGTCAGTTCATCCAGACGGAGTCCGAGCTTGCCGGCGTCAACATGCTCTTCGGCGCGGCCTGCTGCGGCGCGCGTGCGCTGACCACTTCCGCCGGCCCCGGCTTCTCCCTGAAGCAGGAAGGCATCTCTTACCTCTGCGGTAACGACATCCCGGCGGTCATCGCGGACGTCATGCGTATCGGCTCCGGCCTGGGTGACATCTTCCAGGGCCAGGGCGACTACTGGCAGCTGACCCGCGGCGGCGGCCACGGCGATTACCGCACCATCGTTCTTGCACCGTCGAGCGTGCAGGAGAACGCCGATCTGGCCTACCTGGCCTTCGATCTGGCGGAGAAATATCGTCATCCCGTTCTGATTGGCTCCGACGCCGCCATCGGCCAGATGGTCGAGCCCGTCGAGCTGCCCGAGATGCGCGAGCACGACATCAACACGTATGACTGGGCCATCCGCCCCCGCAAGGCCGGCGAGGACCAGAAGGTCATCTGGAACACCTACTACACTATCGGCGCCGACGCCTACATGGATTACCTCAAGGAGAAGTACGCGACGATCGAGGCCAATGAGCAGCGCTGGGAGAACGTCCAGACCGACGACGCTGAGATCGTCCTCGTGGCATACGGCATCAGCTCCCGTGTCTGCAAGGCAGCGGTGAAGAAGGCGCGTGCGCAGGGCATCAAGCTCGGCCTCATCCGCCCAATCACCCTCTGGCCGTACCCGCAGAAAGCGTTTGATGCGCTGGGCGATCAGGTCAAGGGCTTCCTTGTGGTCGAGATGAGCATTCTGGGCCAGATGTGCGACGACGTGGTGCTGGCCTGCGGCAACAAGCATCCGGTGGAGAGCTACGGCGAGTTCGCAAATGTCCCGTCTGAGGATGTCATTCTCGAGCGCGTCCAAGAGATGCTGAAGAAGTACTGAGGAGGGACAGACAATGAAACTGAGTGTACCGAATGGAATCAACATGGATGCCCATGTGGGCTGGTGCCCGGGCTGCGGCCACGGTATCGTGGCCCGTCTGGTCGCGGAAGCCGCCAGAGATCTGGGGATCGAAGAAAATATCATCATGGTCGAGGACGTGGCCTGCGGTGAGTTCGCGCAGAACGTCCTGAAGTTCAACACCATCGGCGCTGCCCACGGTCGCCCGATCATCACGGCTGCCGGCGCCAAGCGCACCCGCCCCGACGCGATCGTCATCGCGCACCCGGGCGACGGTTCCGCCTACAGCATCGGCATGGAGAGCACCATTCACTGCGCGCTGCGCAATGAGAACATCCTGGCGCTCGTCGTCAACAACAGCGTTTTCGGCATGACCGGCGGCCAGATGTCCCCGACCTCCCTGCCGAACATGAAGACCACTTCCTCCCCCAAGGGCAGAGACGTGGAAAAGAACGGCCACCCCTTCGACGTGACCAAGACGCTCAGCAGCTTTGACATCGCTTATCTGGCCCGCGGCAGCGTGGACAGCCCGGCGCAGGTCATCAAGACCGGCAAGATGATCAAAAAGGCGCTCCAGAAGCAGATGAACGGCGAGGGCTTCTGCCTGGTCGAAGTGCTCAGCCCGTGCCCGACCAACTGGAACAAGCAGCCTGCCGACGCGCTCGAATTCATGAAAGAGCAGCAGGAAGCCTTCTATCCGCTGGGCGAGTTTGTTGATAAGGGAGGAGAAGCATAATGACTGAAATTATTTGTTCCGGATTTGGCGGACAGGGCGTCCTCGTGGCCGGCATGATCCTTGCAGACGCCGGCATGGAAGACGGCAAAAACGTCACCTGGTATCCGTCCTACGGTTCCGAAATGCGCGGCGGCACCGCCAACTGCAACATCAAGATCAGCGAAGAGGAGATCCCCAGCCCCTACTGTCATCAGCTGGACATCCTTTACACGCTCAACGATGCGGCGATCGACAAGTTCGAGAGCCAGGTCCGTCCGGGCGGCATCCTGCTCGTCAACAGCAGCCTGGCTCGCAAGGACAGAGTGTACCGCGATGACATCCAGGTCATCAAGGTTCCGGCAACGGACATCGCCAATGAGCTCGGCAACGCCCGCGGCACGAACATCGTGATGCTCGGTGCACTGTCTTACGCTTCTCCTGATTTTGACGTGACGTATATGCGCGGCGCGATCGACTACTTCTTCGCCAAGAAGGGTAAGGTCAACCCGAAGAACGCCATCTGCTTCGACCGCGGCGTGGAAGCAGCCAAGGCGCAGGTATAAACTGTCTCATCGCTTCGGCATCGGCGGGGAAACACCCGCCGGTACCGAAGTGCGAGGCGGCAGGAGAGAGGAAAAATAGAATTATGGGAAATGTCAGAGTTGTTGACGCAATTATTATTGTCGTCTACTTTGCGGTCATGGCGGTCATGGGTATCATCGCTTATCGCCGCAACAAGACCAGTGAGGACTTTTTTGTCGCCGGCAAGTCCATGGGCACGTTTTCTCTGGCGGCTATGTGGCTGTCGTCCTGGATCGGCGGTTCATCCATCGTGGGCACATCCACAGATGCCTATAATCTCGGCGTTACCGGCGGTTGGTACGTAACGATCCTGGCAGTTGGCTGCGTGCTCTTTGGTCTTACGTTCTCCAAGGTAACAAAAACGCTGGGCGACAAGCTCAAAAACATTACTTACCCCGGCCTGATCATGAGCCGGTATGACCGCGTCTCGAGCGATATCGTGATCATTTGCTGCTTTCTTGCAAATGTCGGCTTCCTGGCCAGTCAGCTCGTTGCCATGGGCAGCATGCTGACGACGATCACTGGCTGGAGCGCATCGACCTGCTTTATCATCAGCACCGTTATCACCATTGCATATTCCGCCATCGGTGGTTTGATGGCAATTAAATATACGACCTGGATTCAGTTCATTCTCATCGTCCTGGGTACGGTTGTGCTGGGCATCCCGCTGTCTGCCAAGGCAATGGGCGGGTTCAGCCAGCTGCAGACGCTTCCTCCCGAGTGGTTTGACATCGGCCGCCGCGGCTGGCCGATGATCCTTGCGCTCGGCGTGAGCTCTGTGTTCTCGTTTTTCACCAGCATGGACAGCTACACCCGCTGCTTTGCTGCCAAAAACGAGCGGGTCGCCCGTGACGGCGCCCTCTGGGCCGGTCTCGGTGTGTTCTTCGTCGCAATTGGCGCCACGATCATGGGCATGGCCGCAAAGGTCCTGCTGCCCGAGCTTCCGGCCGGCAGCAGCGCTTATGCTGCCCTCGTGGCAAAGTTCTTCCCGGTCGGCATCTCCGGCCTCGTGCTGGTGGGTGTGTTCGCTGCAATCATGTCGACAGGTGTCGTGTGCATCAACCTCTGCTCGGCCAATATCAGTGTGGACATTTACAAAGACCGCATCAAGCCGGACGCACCGGACCGCAAGGTCATGGTGCTCGGCATTGTCAGCTCGCTGGTCGTCGGCGTGATTGGCGCGCTGCTCGCCTGGTGGAAGTATGACATCATCGAGCTGCTGCTGCTTGCCTTCACGTTCCAGGCATCGGCGCTGTTCTTCCCGACGGTGTGCGGCGTGTTCTGGAAGAAGCCGACGGCAAAGGCCTCCTCTGTCAGCATGATCGTGTCGCTGGCGGTGGTGCTTCTCTGGCTGGTCGGCGACGGCCTCGGCTGGGGCAAGCTCTTTGCAATCGACGCGCTCTGGCCCGGCCTGCTGTCTTCTGGCGTGGTGTTTTTCGTCATGACGCTTACAACCAAACCCACGGAGGCGGACAAGCAGCGCTGTGAAATCTTTTTCGCAAACCCGGACGCAAAACCGGAGGAAATAAAGTAAAGAAAATCGTGCAAACAGAAAGGGAAACGAAAATGAAACTAGTTTATGCAGAGACCCCTGCAACCATGGGGCAGGATCATTCTGTCGATGACAGCTTCCTGCCGGAAGGCGTTACGCACATCATATCCGAGTACGATCCGGCGCAGCCGATCACCTCGGAGAAGAACCAGAAGTTCGTCGCGGATATCAAGGACGCCGACATCATCATCAACAGCTATGTTGACTTCCAGGAAGAGCTGCTCGACGCCATGGATCACTGCAAGGTGATCTCCTTCCAGTCCACTGGCTACAACGCCGCCAACCTCGAGTACGCCGCCAAGAAGGGCGTCGCCGTGGTTTCCATCCGTGACTACTGCACGCAGGAGACGGCCGAGAACGCTATTGCTTCCATGATGTGCCTGCAGCGCAACACCATCAACTACAACCGTGCGATCCAGGAGGATAAGGTCTGGGATTACAGCCTGTTCCCGGGTATGAAGCGCGTTGAGGGCCAGACCATGGCCATCATCGGCTTCGGCCGCATCGGTCAGCACGTCGGCCGCATCGCCGGCAAGGGCCTGGGCATGAAGGTTATCGCCTATGATCCGTTCCTGCCGCCCGAGATCGCCAAGGAGCAGGGCGTGGAGCTCGTCGATCTGGACACCGCGCTTGCAGAGGGCGACGTCATCTCCGTGCACATGAACCTCACGGCCGACAACAAGTATTTCTTCACCAAAGAGACCTTTGCCAAGATGAAGAAGCACCCCATCTTCATCAACGAGGGCCGCGGCGAGATGGTCGAAGAGGCCGCGCTCAAGTGGGCTCTGGACGAAGGCATTCTCCGCGGCGCCGGCATCGACATGCTCGAGTCGGAAGACCCGGATCTGAGCAAGTGTGTGCTCATCGAGGATCCCCCGCGCAAGAACCTCATCATCAACCCCCACAGCGGCTACTGGTCCGATACCTCGGACTATCTGGTGCGCAAGTACTCCATGGAAAACGCCATGAACTATGTCAACGGCAACTTTGACGCCGTCCATGACATTCGCAACGGTGTGAGAAAGTAAATTTCCCCTCCGGGGCCTCCCGGGAATGATAAGTTTAATTTGAAAGAGAGGATTCACCCCATGAAGAAGTGGAAAGGTATTGTTGGCGTCCTTGCGTGCGCCTTCCTGTACTCCTCGATGTACCTGCTGCCTTATATCAAGTACATCTTCTATGATGCAATCGTTGCGGCGACCGGCTTTACCAATACGCAGATCGGCATCACGCTGAGCGCTTACATTGTCGCAGCCATCATCAGCACGGTCCCCAGCGGCTGGATCGCCGACCGCTTCCCGCCCAAGAAAATGCTGGTCCTGTCCGGTGTCGCGCACGCGATCTTCAGTGTCATGGCGCTGCTGTTCATCCGCAGCTACACGATGACGCTCGTGTGCTTCTTCCTGATGGGCCTGTCGAGCACGCTGGCCTTCTGGTCACCGGTGTTCAAGGCCGTTTCCATGGCCGGTTCCAAGGAAGACCAGGGCAAGTTTTACGGCCTGTTTGAGGGCTTCAACGGCATCGGCAGCATGCTCTTCAACTTCGGTGCTCTGTGGGTGTTCGCCCGCGTGACCAGCGGTTCCGTCGATGCCCTGAAGGCTGTCTACATCTTCTATATTGCGGCCTCCGTCGTCTCGACGCTTCTGGTCGCGTTCCTGTATCATGCGCAGCTCGATGCCGTTGAGACCGAAAACAAGGAAAAGCCGGAGCACGAAAAGCGCGCGAGCACCAAGGAGATCTTCCGCGTGTTCAAGATGCCCAAGGTCTGGATGTTCAGCCTGATGGTCTTCGGTGTGTACGGTTTCTACTGCGGCAGCAGCTACCTGACGCCTTACTTCTCCACCGTGCTCGGTGTCAGCGTTGCGTTCTCCGGCGGCCTCGCCACCCTGAAAAACTACGGCACCCGTCTGGTCGGCGCTCCGATCGCCGGTGCGATCTGCGACAAGATCGGCCGCCTGAAGTTCATGGTCATCGGCTTCGTTGTCGCCATCGTTCTGATGATCGCCTTCATGATGATGCCGGCTTCCAACAGCGCGCTTGTGCCCATCATGATCCTCATGTTCGCCCTCGCGCTTGTCGACGTGGCCATGAAGGGCGTGCAGTTCTCCGTATTCGATGAGATCGGTGTCGACCAGAGCGTCAACGGCATGGCCATCTCCATCGCCAGCCTCATCGGCTTCAACCTGCCCGATGTGGCACTGCACCCGATCTTCGGCGCCATCCTCGATGCCAACGAGCCGGTCGCAGCCTATAAGATCATTTTTGCCTGCCTGCTGGGTATGCTCGTGCTGGGCTTTGTCATGAGCCTGATCCTCGCGCTCATGCAGAAGAAGAGCCCGAAGCAGCCGGAGCCGGCCAAAGCGGCAGAGTAATTCCCGATTTCATTCTTTCCTTTCGGAGCATACCGGTTCCGGCCGGTATGCCCCGGTTCTGATTCTGATTCTGATAATAGCTACCTATCTCTTTTCATCTCTCTGGCCCGGTCGTCTATGCCGGCCGGGCCTCTCTTACGCGAACTTCTGCGAATGTCACAGAAAGGTATGGGGCCTGTGCGGCCTCCCCGAAAACTATGAAAAACAAAGTTGTAGATATCGACACAGCGATCGATCAAATCAAAAAGAATGACACCGTTTTGTTCGGCGGCTTCGGCAACGTGGGCGCACCGCTGCACCTGCTGTACGCGCTGGCAAAGCGTCCAGATATCGACGGTCTGACCCTCGTGTCCGAGGATATGCACTACGGCGGCCTGAACTATGTTCAGGGGCCGGAGGTACTGTATCAGACCGGTCAGCTCAAAAAGATTGTCGTCAGCTTCATCGGCAGTCACAAGGTGATCGAAAATGCCATCAATGACGGCAAGCTTGAGCTGGAGTTCGTGCCGCAGGGCACGCTGGCTGAGCGTCTGCGCGCCGCAGGCTCCGGCCTCGGTGGGTTCTACACGCCCACCGGCGTCGGCACCGAGGTCGAGCAAGGCAAAGAGACCAAGATCATTGACGGCAAGAAGTATATCTTTGAAAAGCCGCTGCGCGGCAATGTCGCACTTGTCAAGGCCTATCGGGCCGACCGCATGGGCAATGCCGTCTTCAAGCTCACGGCGGCAAACTTCAATCCCTGGATGGCGACGGCCGCCGACACGGTCATCCTCGAGGTCGAGCAGCTCGTCGAGGTCGGCGAGATCGACCCGGATGACGTGCAGCTGCCCGGATTCTTCGTGGACTATATCGTTGTCAAGGAAGGAGCGATGTTCTGATGGGAAAACGTGAATTCATTGCCAGGAATGTCGCCGCCATGTTCCACGACGGGGATGTGGTCAACCTTGGTGTCGGCATTCCGACGCTGGCGAGCACCTATGTGCCGGAGGGCATGACGGTGCTGTTCCACGCGGAAAACGGCTGCGTGGGCGCGGGAGAAGCCGGCGGCTTCCCGTGGGATTTCTCAACGCGCGAGAGCGTGATCGCCTGGATGGACAGCTGCGCCGGCGAAAAAGGCAGCTGGAAGACCGTGCACAAGGACCTGTGCAACGCCAGCGGCGAAGTCATCACACTTATCCCCGGTGCCAGCTGCTTTGACAGCACGATGGCGTTTGCCATTGCACGCGGCGGCCACCTGGATGCGACCGTGCTCGGCGCACTGCAGGTCGATGAGGACTGCAACCTTGCCAACTGGAAGATCCCCGGCAAGAAGCTCAACGGCATGGGCGGCGCGATGGATATCGTCAGCGGCGCCAAAAAGGTCATCATCGCCATGGAGCACTGCACGAAAAACGGGGATGCGAAGATCGTGGAGCACTGCTCGCTGCCGCTCACGGCGCCCGGCTGCGTGAATACGATCGTGACCGAGCTGTGCATCATCGACTGCAAGCCCGGCTGCCTGACGGTCACGGCGATCGCGCCCGGTGTGACGCCCGACGAGATCCGTGCCAAGACCGGCGCGCACCTGCGTTTTGCCGAGCAGCTGGAGACCATGCTCAGCGAGTGATTTCCCGTTCATGAAAAAAACCGGGCATTGCCCGGAAAATATATCGAGATCTAACGATCCACGAAAGGAGCTTATTTATGAGCGAACGATTTCAGGGCAGAGTTGCCATCGTGACCGGCGGCGGCAGCGGCATCGGCGCTGCTGTGGCCAAGCGTCTGGCGGCAGACGGCGCAAAAATGGTTGTCGTCTTCGGACGTCGGCTCAGCGCTCTGCAGAACACGGTCGATGCGATCGGCGCCGACCGCTGTTATGCCATGTCCGTCGATGTCAGCGACGAGGAGCAGGTCAAATCGGCCATTGCCAAGGTCCACGAAATGTTCGGAACGGTGGACATTCTGGCTAATATGGCCGGTATCCCGGGCCCGAGTGAGCGCGTGGAGGACTACACGTTTGCCGACTTCAAGAAGGTCTACAGCATCAACGTCTTCGGCACGTTCCTGACCATGAAGTATTGCCTGCCGATCATGCAGGCGCAGCATCGCGGTGCGATCGTCAATACGTGTTCCTGCTCCGGCATGCGCGGCTACCAGCTGGAGATCGGCTACGGTTCCAGTAAGTTCGCCGTCATGGGCATGACCATGAACGCGGCCAATGAAAATGGCGGCAACGGCGTGCGCATCAACTGCTACGCCCCCGGCTGGGTGGACACCGACATGCTCGACTCCATCCTCAGCCAGTACGAAGTCACCAAGGGCGTGCACACCGAGAAAAACGAGCTGAAAAACGGCACCATGAGCCGTCCCAGCACGCCGGAAGAGATGGCAAACGTCGTCTGCTTCCTCCTGTCCGATGAGGCTTCCTACGTCAACGGCGCGAACTTTGTCTGCGACGGTGGCAAGACACTCAACTGATCCAATACTCCCTTCTTTCTTTTTCTGTTATTCTGTAAAACCTTTTTCTGTTATTCTGTTTTATTTGCTATCTCTCTTTTGATCTCCTTATTTTCAATTTCCTAATCTCTCCTCAGCACGAAACCGGGAAAGCTTTGCTTTCCCGGTTTTGTGCATAGGTATGTTCTTTTTTTCATCCCAGCTGGTCAAGCTCCGCCTGCCACACGGCGGTGCAGGCGTCGCTGGGCATGCGCCAGTCGCCGCGCGGGCTGAGTGTGACCGAACCCACCTTCGGCCCGTCGGGCAGGCAGCTGCGCTTGAATTGCTGGGCGAAAAAGCGGCGGTAGAAATTCTTCAGCCAGTGCAGCAGCACGTCGTCCGGGTACCGGTCGCCGAGCGCGCGGCGCGCCAGCCGGTAGATCTTTGCCGGGCCGAAGCCGAAGCGCAGCACGTAGTACAGGTAAAAGTCGTGCAGCTCATACGGCCCCACCAGCGACTCCGTCTGCTGGGCGATCTCACCGTTTTCGTTTGCCGGCAGCAGCTCGGGGCTGACCGGGGTGTCGAGAATGTCGAGCAGGACGGCGCGCAGGGCTTCGTTTTCCGTTGCTTCGGCCTCGTAGCGCACGATGTGCCGCACAAGGGTCTTCGGCACGTCTGCGTTCACGCCGTACATGCTCATGTGGTCGCCGTTGTAAGTGGCCCAGCCGAGGGCCAGCTCACTCAGGTCGCCGGTGCCGACGACGAGGCCGCCCGTGCGGTTGGCGAGGTCCATGAGCTCGAGCGTTCGCACGCGCGCCTGGCAGTTTTCATACGTCACGTCGAGCACGGCTTCGTCCTGCCCGATGTCGGAAAAGTGGCTGTGGACGGTGCGCGCGATCGGGATCTCCTGAAACGTCACGCCCAGCTCGCCGCAGAGGATCTCGGCGTTCGAGCGGGTGCGGTGCGTCGTGCCGAAGCACGGCATCGTCACGGCCAGCACGTCCTGCGCCGGGCGGCCGAGCTGCCGCATCGCGCGCACGGCAACGAGCAGGGCGAGTGTGCTGTCCAGCCCGCCGGAGATGCCGATGACGGCGGTCCTTGCGTGCGCGTGGGCGATGCGCTTGGCCAGCCCATCGGCCTGCATGGCGAGGATGAGCTCGCAGCGCTCGGCGCGGGCGTTATCGTCGGCCGGGACGAACGGCGCCGGCGAGATGTACCGCGTGAGCGGCACCTCCCGCAGCGGCAGGTGGAACACCACCGTCTCGTATCCTGTGCTCTCGGGCTGGAACGTCGTGCTGCGGCAGCGCTCGCTGACCATGCGGCCAAGGTCGAGCTCCGTGCAGGCATAGCCGGGGCCGAAGGGCCTGGACTCCGCCAGCAGAGAGCCGTTCTCGCAGATGAGGTCGTGCGCGGCAAAGACCATGTCGGTCGTGGATTCGCCGTGGCCGGCGTCGGCGTAGAGGTACGTGCACAGCAGCCGCGCCGACTGCTGGCTCACGAGCGCGCGGCGGTAGTCGGCCTTGCCGATGGTCTCGTCGCTGGCCGAGAGGTTCGCGATCACGGTTGCGCCCGCGAGCGCGTGGTGCGTGCTCGGCGGCAGCGGGGCCCACAGGTCCTCGCACACCTCGGCCGCGAGGCAAAACTCCGGCATCTCCGCGCAGCGAAACAGCAGCCGCGTGCCGAACGGCACCTCCTGCCCGGCAAAGTGCAGCGTGCGCATGCCGGTGGGCGCGGGGTTGAACTGCCGCTTTTCGTAAAACTCACCGTAGTTCGGCAGGTATGTTTTCGGCACCAGACCCAGCAGCTTCCCGTGGCAGACGACGGCGGCGCAGTTATAGAGCTTGCCGTCCACCGCGACGGGCAGGCCCACGAGCGCCACGAGGTCGAGCGCCGTGCTCGCCTCCAGCACGGCGGCAAGCGCTTTTGCCGCAGCGCGCTGGAGCGGCTGCTGGAAAAACAGATCGCCGCACGTGTAGCCGGTCAGCCCCAGTTCGGGGAACACCGCCAGCTGCACGCCGTCCGCTGCTGCGCGCTGCATGGCGGCGATGGTCTGCTGCGTGTTGAACGCACAGTCGGCCACGCGCAGCGCGGGCGAGACCGTGCAGGCTTTCAGAAAACCGTGGATCATGATTGTTTCACCCTTTCAAATAACAAAACCCGGAGCGCAAAGCGCTCCGGACGGCACGGCAAAATTTGCCTGCGCCGCAGATTGGAATCGAGGCGGGCCCTGCCCCCTCGAGCTCCCCCGCTGCTCAGGAATCTGCACAGCGGAAAAACGCCTTTTCTGCAATCGTAATCGGCAAAACCCGGAGCGCAAAGCGCTCCGGGTTTTGCGGATGCTATATCATACCACGGTTGTAGGGGGAAGAACAAGTGGCGGTATGCAGAAAATATGTGCCGGGAAGCCCAAAATCACGGGTTTTGTGCACAGTCGGCGTCGAGCGCTGCGTATTCCGCGTCCGTGACGGGCTCCAGCCACTCCTTGCTCGTCTCCTCGCCGGGGCACTCGATGGCGATGTGGCTGAACCAGCAGTCCTTCTGTGCGCCGTGCCAGTGCTTGACCCCGGCCGGAATGGTCACCACGTCGCCGGGGTGCAGGGCCTGCGCGGGCTTTCCCGCCTCCTGATACCAGCCCAGACCGTCCGTGCACAGCAGCAGCTGGCCGCCGCCGGACTTCGCGTGGTGGATGTGCCAGTTGTTGCGGCAGGCGGGGGAGAAGGTGACGTTTGCGAGAAAAACGGTCTTCGTCGGGTCGGTCAGCGGGTTGAGGAAGCTCTCGCCGGTGAAGTACTGCGCATAGGCCGTGTTTGGCTTACCGAGGCCGAAGAGGCCGCCGTTCGTGTCCGTGCCGTCGTCGGCGTAGACCTCCTTTGCCTGCCGGAAGGCGGCCCAGGCGTTCGGCCAGCCGGCGTAGAAGGCGAGGTGCGTGAGGATCTCGGCCATTTCAGTTTTCGCCACGCCGTTTTGCTTCGCGGTCGTGAGGTGATAGGTGAGGGAACTGTCCGTGATGCCCTTGCTGATGAGCGCTGTGATCGTGACGATCGAGCGCAGCTTGAGCGGCAGCTGCCCCTCGCGCGACCAGACCTCGCCGAAGAGCACGTCGTCGTTGAGCGCGGCAAATTTGGGTGCAAAATCATTCAGGGCGTCTCTGCCCGCAGTCTGTTTGACCATGCTGGTGCCTCCTTATTTCAGATACTGATGATAGAATGCTTCGATGCGGTCGAACGGGATGATGTCCATTCGGTCGTAGAGATCGGTGTGTACGGCGCCGGGGATGAGCAGCAGCTCCTTGTTGTCGCCCTGCAGCCGGGTGAAGGCGTCGCGGCTGAAGTAGCACGAGTGCGCCTTGTCGCCATGGATCATGAGCACGGCGCTGCGGATCTCACCGGCATAGGCGAGCAGCTTTGCGTTGAGCAGCGACAGCGGGGACGTGACGTTCCAGCCGCCGGTGGAGTTGAGCGAGCGCGGGTGGTAGCCGCGCGGCGTCTTGTAGTAGTCGTGGTAGTCCTTGACGAAAAA
The DNA here is from genome assembly GCA_900317855.1 of uncultured Eubacteriales bacterium. GTDB lineage: Bacteria > Bacillota > Clostridia > Oscillospirales > Oscillospiraceae > CAG-103. Next base: position 23,556 of record ONIG01000007.1, read on the forward strand.
CGGAGCGTCGGCCGGTACGGGGTCGACCACGCCGCCCGCGCGCTGGTATGTGCCGGTCTTGTAGTCGGCGGTGCGCTGCGCGTTGAGCGCCTGACGCAGGGCGTAGCGGGCATCCGGATTGTCGTCGGTGTCAAAGTAGCCGTTGGCGGTCACGCGGGTCATGTCGTACATCGTGGACGTGACGGTGGCCTTGATGCGCGTGTCGATGGCGGCGGCGTTGAGCGCCATGCCGCCCCAGCCGCAGATGCCGAGGATGCCGATGCGCTCCGGGTCCACATCGTCGCGCACGGACAGGAAATCGACCGCGGCGGAAAAGTCCTCAGTGTTGATGTCGGGCGATGCGACACAGCGCGGCGTGCCGCCGCTCTCGCCGGTGTACGACGGGTCAAAGGCGACGGTCAGGAAGCCGCGCGCGGCGAGCTCCTGCGCATACAGGCCGGAGCTTTGCTCCTTCACGGCGCCGAACGGGCCGCTCACGGCCACGGCGGCGAAGGGGCCCTGCGCGCCCTTCGGCTTGTAGAGATCGGCCGCGAGCTCGATGCCGAAGCGGTTGTGAAACGTGACCTTGCAGTGGTCAACGGCGTCGTTTTGCGGGAACGTCTTGTCCCATTCCTGCGTGAGAGTCAGGGTGCTGTTCATGCTTTTTACCTCCTGTACCGGTTTTATGCGATGGCCGCGCCCATGGCGCGGGCGGTCTCGAGTGCGGGGTGGCCGGCGATGGCGCCCGGCTCCGTCACGCCGCCGGCGAACACTGTTCCGGCGAGACGGCACTTTTCGTAGCATGCGATCCAGCCCTCGAGCCCGTGGATGGCGCGCTCGTCCGTGTCCGGCTCGTCCTCGGTCGCCGAGGCGAGCAGGTAAATGTCGCGGAACGCGTAGTCCGACGGGAAGAGTGCGTTGGCGCGGTCGAGCAGGGTCTTGAGCTGGCCGCTCATCTCATAATAGTAAATGGGTGTGGCGAACACGATCACGTCCGCGTGCTGCATTTTTTCCGTGATGGCGACGGCATCGTCGTCGATCACGCACCTGCCCAGCGTCTGGCAGGCGAGGCAGCCGCGGCAGAACGCGATGTTCTTGCCGCGCAGCGAGATGACCTCTACCGCGTGCCCGGCGGCGCGCGCCCCGTCGGCGAAGGCGTTTGCCAGCGCTTCGGAGTTGCTGCTCGCGCGCAGGCTCGCGCTGAGGATAAGAATGTTTTTGGCCATATCGGTCCTCTCCTTTTTGAGCGGCTTGACACTGCCGCTGTGATCTGATACCATAAGCATACAACCTGAAGCTGACTTCAGGTCAAGCACTTTTTTACGAATTTTTTTGAGGTGATCCCATGTATACGATCGGACAGGTGTCGGAGCGGTTTGATCTGCCGGTCTCCACGCTGCGGTATTATGATAAGGAGGGTCTGTTTCCGGCGCTCACGCGCACGTCGGGCATCCGCCGCTTCGGCGAGCAGGAGCTCGAGGCGCTGCGCGTGATCGAGTGCCTCAAGCGCTCGGGGCTGGAAATCAAGGAGATCAAGCAGTTTATGGACTGGTGCGCGCAGGGGAGCGAGACGTACCCTCAGCGGCACGCGCTCTTTGTGCAGCAGGCCGAGCGGGTGGAGGCCGAGATCGAGCGTCTGCAGAAGTCTCTGGACATGATCCGCTTCAAGTGCTGGTACTACGAGCAGGCCATGCGCGACGGCAATGAGGACCGCGTGCACGCCATGCTGCCGGACCAGCTGCCGCCGGACATCCAGCCGATCTACGACCACGCGCACGAAACGTAACCATACAATACGATTCAGAAAGGATGGCGACCCATGAAACAGCGAACGATCCTCTCGACCCTTCTGCTCTGCGCGCTGCTGCTGACCGGCTGCGGCACTGCGGCCCAGGCCCCGGACGCGACGCCCACCCCCGCGCAGGAGGCGGCGGCCACGCCGACGCCGACGCCAGACCCGCTGAGCACCCTGCCGTATACGGACGGCCAGCTCTATGCCGCGGCCTACCTCGGCTATCAGGCACCGACGGACCTGGACTTCTTCCGGCAGACGTATTTCGGCGGCCGGGAGCTGCCGGTGCACCACATCTCGGACGGGGACTTTTATCTCATCATCCCGCGCGACCCGAACGCGACCGTGCGCCTGTACAAAAACGATATGCTCACGCAGACCAGCTCGATCTTTTATGAGCAACCGGACGGCAGCCCGTTCGTGATCGGCTGCAACGTCAGCGATATTTTTCCGGACGTGACGGTCGAGATCACGGCCTCCGACGGGGAGAAGGTGTCGTTTTCGCCCTTCATCTCGCTCAAGGACGGCAGTGTGGAGGTCGGCGAGTGCGGCCTGAACATCACACGCATCTCGACTGCGCCATGACCGATCGGGAGCGCAGCCCCGGATACAGAACAGATCCCCCTTTGTGCAGCCATTATCCTGCACAAAGGGGGATCTTGTTTTTCGCCCGGCTTTACCGGTCGCTGCTTTCCGCGAGCGTCAGCTCCGTGCTCGCGCATACAATCGCGCCCACGCGCTGCATATCGGCGAGATTCGCCGCCTGCACGGCGTCAGTGACAGAGGACGTGCAGTCCGAGAGCACGACGGCGTCATAGTCGAGCGAGATGGCGTCATAGCACGTCGTGCGGATGCAGTTGGGCGTGGTCGTGCCCGCGAGCAGGACGGTCTGTACGCCGAGGCGGCGCAAAATGAGGTCAAGACTTGTGTGGAAAAACGCTGAGAACCGGGGCTTTACGAGCACATAGTCCTGCGGCAGGACGGGAAAGGCAGCCGGAAACGCGTCCGACAGGTGCGCGGCGCAGTCCTCCGAGAGCGGCTTGCCGCCGGAAGCCCACGCGGCCGCGCGCGGCTTTTCCACGTCGGTGCCGTCGGCCCGGTAGTGCCGCACGGCGTAGATGACGGGAACGCCCGCCTTGTGGCAGCGGTCGATGAGCGCCGCGCACGCGGGCACGGTCCCCTCCGCCGCCGGAATGCACAGCGGGGACGCGCTGTCGAGAAAGCCCCGCTGCATGTCGATCATGATCAGTGCCTGTTTGGGCATGGTGCTGCCTCCTGATGGTTGAGATGCTCCCATGATAGCGCCCCGCGCCGGATTTGGCAAGCGCCGCTTGCCATTCGCGCCCCGACGTGGTATCCTACCGGGTAGTCCCAAAAGGGAGGGGCACTCTTTACAAGCAGGAGCGAACCACATGAGCAGACAACTCGAACCCTATCAGCTGATCGAGCGCAGCATCCAGAAAAAATTCCACAAGGTGCTCTGGACGCCGTTCATCACCGCCATCAAGCAGTACGAACTCATCGCCCCCGGCGACCGGATCGCCGCGTGCATCTCCGGCGGCAAGGACTCCATGCTCATGGCCAAGCTCCTGCAGCTGCTGCAGCGGCACAGCGACGTGCCGTTTGAGGTCGTCAACCTCGTCATGGACCCGGGCTACAACGCCGTCAACCGGCAGAAGATCGAGAGCAACGCAGCACTGCTGCACATCCCGGTCACGATCTTTGAGACGAATATTTTCGATGTCACGAGCGGCATCGAGCAGTCGCCGTGCTACCTCTGCGCGCGCATGCGCCGCGGCTATCTTTACAGCAAGGCGCGCGAACTCGGCTGCAACAAGATCGCCCTCGGCCACCACTTCAGCGACGTGGTCGAGACGACCGTCATGGGCATGTTCTACGGCTCGCAGCTGCAGGCCATGCCGCCGAAGCTGCGCAGCCGCAATTTCCCGGGCATGGAGCTCATCCGCCCCATGTACTGCATCCACGAGGACGACATCATCGCCTGGCAGCGCTATAACGATCTGGAATTCATCCAGTGTGCCTGCCGCTTTACCGAGCGCGCGGCCGCGCACAGCAGCGACGGCAGCAGCTCCAAGCGGCAGGAGGTCAAGCTGCTGCTGCGCGAGCTGCGGCGCAAGAATCCGGACATTGAAAAGAGCATTTTCCACAGCATTCACTCCGTCTGTCTGGACACCATGGTCGGCTACAAATCCGGCGGCGTGGAGCATACGTTTGCCGACTGCTACCGCGAGCGCGGGGAGATGGAAAAGGAGGCTGCGGAATGATGCAGATTGAGCGTATGCGCCCGGAGGATTTTGACGCGGTTTTCCGTTTGCTTTCCCAGAGCTTCCCGGCCGGGGAGCGGCGGGATGCGGCGGCGCAGCTGGCGGCCATTCCGCTGTATCTGTGCTCGGCCAAACTGCACCGCGACGGTTTGAAAGGAGAAAACGCATGAAGCATATCCGTATCCTGCCCCTTTTGCTTGCGCTCGCGCTGCTGTGCACGGGCTGCGCCGCCGGCGGTACAGTGGAGCCAACGCCCGCCCCGGACATGAGCGACCTCCCACTCGACGGGGGCTATGCCTACCTGCGCGTGGAGGTGCTCTCGCGCGACAAGGACGCGAAAACGCTGGAGGTGCGGGTGCTCGATTTCGGCGATGCAGACGGGGTGAACGTCGGCGCGCTCCCGGCCGGCGCGCAGGGTACGGTGGACTGTGCCGACTTGCTGTCGATGGCGATGATGATCGACTCCGGCGAGTGGATCATCACCTATGCAGATCTCGGCCAGCAGGCGTTTCCGCTGCGGCTGACATCGATCGAGAACCCGGAGCACTTTTCCGAGCGTGCGGGGAAATAAAAAGTACCGGCTGAGGGTTTCCCTCAGCCGGTGCTTTTTGTCACCAGAACTTTTTCTTCTTGCACACCCACAGGCTGATGCCCACGGTCACGATGCTCACGACGACGACGGGGTAACCGTACTTCCACGTCAGCTCCGGCATGCCGACAAAGTTCATGCCGTACCACCCGACGAGCAGCGTCAGCGGCAGGAAGATCGTCGTCACGATCGTCAGGATCTGCATGATGCGGTTTTGCCGCGTGTCGATCTCGGCCTGGAACAGGCTCTGCAGCTGTGCGCACGATTCACGCAGCAGCTGCGACTCCTCGCGCAGGCGGATGACCCGTTCCTCAAACATGCGAAACAGCAGCTGCTCGCTGTCGGTGAAGAAGCCGTTTTCATTCTCGTGCAGCTCGCACGCCACGTCGTCGAGCTGGGAGTAGTAGCGAAACCACGCCATGGTCTCCTTGCGCAGCGCGGTCATCGGCGCGGAGAAGTCGTCCAGCTCGTGCGCCAGCACCCGGTCCTCGAGCGCCTCGATACGGTCCTCGATCTTTTCGAGCCGGTGCAGGTCGCGGGCGATGAGCTGCTCAAAAAAGTCGTAGAGGAACCGGCCGACGCTGCCGTCGGTCCAGCGCTTTTCCCGGGCGATGCGGCGCAGCAGCCCCTGCAGCGCGCTCTCATCGTCCACGAGCACGACGCGCGTGGCCGTGACGAGATAGCCGCAGGCGAGCGGCTTGCCGTCCTTGCCCTGGTGCGGCAGCACGAGCGTGCCCGCCAGACAGTCCGAGCGTACCTCGGCCTTGCACACGCGCGCGTCGCGCGCCGGCGGTGTGTGGTGCAGCGTCCGCTCCAGACCGGGCAGCGCCGGCTGGTGCGACAGCTCTTCGGACGTCAGCAGCACGACGGCGGGCTGCTCCGGCGCGGGCGCGTGCTCCTGCTGCGTGAGCGTCTGCCCAATGGTATACCAATACAAATGCGGTCCCTCCCATAAGTCGCGGTGTTTTTCCCATTGTAGCACACCGGGCGCGCGGACACAACGTCCGGCTGGAAATCAGGGCGCGGGTGTGCTATACTGAGCAAAAATCATACTTTGGGGGAAGTACCATGATCGTCTATTACACCGGCACCGGCAACAGCCGCTATGTTGCCCAGCGCTTCGCCGCCGCCCTCGGCGACGATCTCATCACCGCGAACGAATACATCAAAAACGACACGCCCGCCGACCTGCATTCCGACCGGCCATGGGTGTTCGTCTCACCGACGTACGGCTGGCAGATCCCGCACATTTTTGCGGACTTTCTCCGCCGCGGCCGTTTTACCGGCAGCCGGAAGGCCTACTTTGTCATGACCTGCGGCAGCGAGATCGGCAATGCCGGCAGCCGCATCGCGGCGCTGTGCGCGGACATCGGGCTGGATTACCAGGGCGCGCTGCAGGTCGTCATGCCGGAAAACTACGTCGCCATGTTTTACGTGCCCGGCGCGGAGGAGGCGGCGCAGATCATCGCGGCGGCGCAGCCGTCCATCGACGGGGGCATTGCCTGCGTGCAGCGCGGCGAGCCGTTCCCGGCGCCGAAGGTCGGCCCGCTCGACCGGTTCAAGACCGGCCCGGTGAACACGATCTTTTATCAGTGGTTTGTCAAGTCCGGGCCGTTCACGGTCTCGGACGCGTGCATCGGCTGCGGCAAGTGCGCGCTGAGCTGCCCGGTCAACGGTATCGACATCGTCGGGCGCCGCCCGCACTGGAACGGCGCGTGCACGCACTGCATGGCCTGCATCTGCGGCTGCCCGGTGTCCGCCATCGAGTACGGGCACAAGAGCCAGGGCAAGCCCCGCTACCAATGCCCGGAGTATAAATGAATACAGCGAAAAGCGAACCCCGCACCAGACAGCCGGTGCGGGGTTCACTTTGTTTACAGATAGCACTCCGGCCGCCGCTGCCTAAGGTACGGGCGCTTCTGTTCGCGCCAGAGCCGCGCCTCGGCGAGGTCGAGCTCCTGCACGATGAGCTGCTCACGGTCGTCGGCTTTATAGATCACGTCGCCGCTCGGGTGCACGATGAGCGACTCGCCGGCAAAGTCCATCCCGTCCTCGCGCCCCACGCGGTTGCACATGGCAACGAAGATCTGGTTCTGCATCGCCTGCACGCGGATCTCCCACTCGAAGAGCTCCATGGGTTCGGCTTTTGTGTTCGCCGTCGGGATGATGACGAGGTCCGCCCCCTTGAGCGCGCACGTGCGGATGCTCTCCGGCAGGTGCCGGTCAAAGCAGATCACGATGCCGACGCAGCCCCACGGTGCGTCGAACACGAGAAAGCCGTCCTCGGACGGCGTGTAGTAGTCGCGCTCGTAAAACTGCGCCGCCTGCATGATGTGCACCATCTTGGCCACGCCCGCGCAGTCCCCCTCCGGCGTCAGCCAGAGGGAGGCGTCATAGCGACGGCCCTCCTGCTCGAGGTACATGTTCGGCGAGAGGTAGAGCCGGTGCGCCTTCGCCTTGTCCGCGAAGGCCTGCACCGTCGGACTGCCTGCGGGGACGACACAGGCGTCCACATTCCGCCCTTCATACTGCGGGAAAAACGGCGTGAGCTGCACTTCCGGGAAAAACAGCAGGTCGCTGCCTGCGGCGGCGTCGCAGAAGGCGAGGGATTTTTTCAGATTTTCGTCCATGCTTCCGCTCATGGACATCTGCGCCATGGCAAGCTTCATACACTTGCTCCTTTCATGCGTCCTGCACAGTCAGGCGCAGCACGTCCGGCCGCGCGTAGTGGCCGCACACGTCGAGCTCCATGCGGCTTGCGGGCACGCGCTGCATGTCGAGATCGGCGCAGAGAATGTCCTCGCTGTCCCACACCGGCTGCACGACATAGTGCCCGTAGGGGTCGACGATGCAGCTGCCGCCGCGGCAGGGGATGTCGTTCAGGCGCGCGATCTCATCCGGGCAGTGCAGCCCGGCGGGGTAGTCCGCGCGGTGAAAGACCATGTCGCAGTTGATGAAGTAGCACCGGCCCTCGAGTGCGATGTGCTGCACGGTGGCCTGCCACTCGGGGTTGTCGTTCGTGTTCGGCGAGATGTAGAGCGTCACGCCCTTTTCATACAGTGCCGTGCGCGCCAGCGGCATATAGCTCTCCCAGCAGATGAGGCTGCCCATCGGGCCCCACGGGGTGTCTACGACCGGGAAATACCCGCGGTCGGCGTCGCCCCAGACCACGCGCTCGGCCCCGGTGGGCTTGAGCTTGCGGTGCACGGGTGCGAGCGTGCCGTCCGGGCAGAAGATGAGGTTCGCGTTATAGAGCGTGCCCGTCACGCCGTCGCGCTCCGACACGCCGATGCTCACATACGCGCCCGCGGCCTTTGCCGCCGCGGCGAGGCGCTCCGTCTCCGGTCCGGGCACGACGATGGAGTTATCACAATACAGCTGCCAGTCCTTGCGGCCGTCCTCGTTGCGTGCGCCGACCGTGAAGCCGAACGTCATGCCGTACGGGTAGCCGGGGATGAACAGCTCCGGGAACACGATGAGCTCCGCACCGAGCTGCGCGCACTCCGCAATCAGGCGCACGGCCTTGTCCGTGCACGCGGTTTTATCAAACAGCACCGGCGCCGCCTGCACCACGGCGATGCGGCACGTCGGCTTGAGATCTTTCATATGCCTGCCTCCCTGAAACGATTTTCTGCCCTTAAAATAACACGACTTTGCTAGGAATTCAAGACGCAAAAACGCCCGCACATCGTGCGGGCGTTTCCGGCTTGGAAATTTTCGAAAAAGGCTTCAGGCAGCCTTGGCTTTGTCCGGGACGATCTTGTGCGCGATCAGGCACAGGAGCATCGTGCCGGCCATGTCGGGCAGCGTGTTGCCGACCGGAATGTCCACGGTCATGAGCACGCGGTAGAGCACGAAGCCCAGCACCCAGACGACGGCGTTGCACACATCGAGCTTACCGCTCGCGCCGCCGCGCTTGAGCAGGAAGAAGTCCGTGATCTGGATGGCGATCATCGGCGCAAACACCGAGCCGATCAGGTACAGGAAGTTCGTGATGTCGTCCATCGGGAAGCAGATGGCGCAGACCGTGCCGATGACGGTCACGATGAGCGCGGCATATTTGCCGTTGATCTTCTTCGACAGGGACTCGGCCGAGATGCCGGCGCTGTACGCATCGAGGAACGTCGTCGTGACGGTCGAGAGGATGAGGATGAGCAGCGCGGCCACGCCGAGACCGGCCTTGACCATGATGAGCGCGATGTCGCCCTCGCCGGTGAAGATGGCCGCGCCCATGCCGATGACGTACATCCAGCAGCTCACGACGCCGTAGGTCAGCGTGCTCGAGAGCGTGGCGGCGAAGGGCTTTTCGGCCTCGCGCGTGTAGTCGGAGATGAGCGGCAGCCACGACAGCGGCATGGCCACGGCCAGCTCGACCGCTGCGCCGAAGCTCAGGCTGTCGTCCGGCGCCGTGACGGGCGTGCCGCCGCGGAACACCACCACGCACAGCACGATCGAGAGGATGAACAGCGCCGCCATGGCGATCTTGTTGATCCAGCCGAGGTTCTTGATGCCGACGGCGATCCACACCACGATGAGCCCGCCGATGACGAGGCACCACACCCACTTGCCGATGCCGAGCACGGTGTTCGTCGCCAGCGCGCCGTCATAGATCATGATGGCCGTCCAGCCGACGAGCTGCAGCACGTTGAGCGCGGCGAAAAACAGGCAGCCGATGCGGCCGAAGCTCAGCTCGACCGTGCCCATGGCGCTGCGGCCGGTGCGGCCGCCGATGAGGCCCGCGAAGAAGAACATCGCGCAGCCGATGACGTGGCCGACGAGGATGGCGAGCAGGCCCTTCGTGAAGCCGAGAGGCGCAAAGTACGTGCCCGTGAGGATCTCCGCGATGGACACGGCCGCACCGAACCAGATGAGGCTGTTCTGGAAGCTGGAGGTCTTTTTCATGCTTGGGCCTCCTGCCGGTATTCCGGCTTCAGGTCGAACGCATGGTCCATCGGGCCGGAGCCGGCGCCGAGGTCGAGCATGGCGGCCAGTGCGCCGGAGAGGTAGTCCTTTGCGTGCCGGACGGCCGTGTCGAGGTCATAGCCCTTGGCGAGGTTGGCTGCGATGGCGCTCGAGAGCGTGCAGCCGGTGCCGTGGGTGTTGGGATTGTCGATGCGCTTGCCGTTGAACCACTCGTAGCCGCCGCTGCGGTACAAGAGGTCGTTGGCATCGTTGAGCCGGTGCCCGCCCTTGCACAGGACGGCGCAGCCGTAGCGCTCACTGATGGCTTTTCCGGCGGCGATCATGTCGTCGGGGGAGGCGATGGTCAGGCCCGAGAGCACCTCCGCCTCCGGGATGTTGGGCGTGAGCACGGTGGCAAGCGGCAGCAGCCGCGCCTCGAGCGTGGCGATGGCGTCCTCGGAGATGAGCCGCGCGCCGCTCGTGGCGACCATCACGGGGTCGACGACGATGTTCTGCGCTGCGTAGTGCTGCAGCCGCTCGGCGATGACCTCAATGAGGCCGGAGGACGCGACCATGCCGATCTTCACCGCGTCAGGCCGGATGTCGGTAAAGACGCTGTCGATCTGCTGGCCGAGAAATGCCGGGCTTACTTCAAAAATACCCTGTACGCCGGTCGTGTTCTGGGCGGTCAGCGCCGTGATCGCACTCATGGCAAATACGCCATTCATGGTCATGGCTTTCAGATCGGCCTGAATACCGGCGCCTCCGCTGGAATCGCTTCCGGCGATCGTTAATGCTGTTTTCATATTCTGTCTCCTTTTCAGCATCAATTTTGTTGAGCGACGGAAAGTGGTGCCCCCGATCCGCCGCTGTTTTTTTATCTTGTCTGCGCCCGCGCGCAGGGGGTTACAGATCCAGTGCCGTGCGCACGGCGGCTTTGAGTTCCCGCGTGGCGGCGGGAATGTCCGGCTGCGCGAAGATCGCGCTCACGACGGCGATGCCGACGATGCCGCTGCCGGAAAGCCGGGCGACATTGTCCTTCGTGATACCGCCGATAGCAATGACCGGGATGGACACGGCCGCACAGATCTCGCGCAGGGTATCATAGCTCACGGCGTTGGCATCGGCCTTCGTCCCGGTCGGGAACACGGCGCCCACGCCGAGATAGTCCGCGCCCTCGCGCTCGGCCAGCAGCGCCTCGTCCACCGTCTGGGCCGACACGCCGAGAATTTTGTCCGGGCCGATGAGCTCACGCACTTTGCCGGCTGCCATGTCGCTCTGGCCGACGTGCACGCCGTCGGCGTCCGTTTCTATGGCGAGCGCCACGTTGTCGTCGAGCACGAACGGCACGCCGTACTGTTTGCACAGTGCCTTGAGCGCAATGGCTTCTTCTTTGAAATGTGCCTCGTCGAGTTCCTTTTCACGCAGCTGCAAAAACGTTGCGCCGCCCTGCAGTGCCTGCTCGGCCTGCGCATAGAGCGTCTGGCCGTGCAGCCACGAGCGGTCGGTCACGGCGTAGAGCAGCAGAGATGCGTTATCGCAGTTCATATTTGGCTCCTTCCTCCAGCGCGTCGCCGGTCATGTTGAAGATCGCATCAATGATACGGTTGCGGTAGGTGCTGTTGCCGTCGCCGGGCTGCATGTTGGCCCAGCCGATCTCGCCCGCGAGACCCATCACGCACACGGCGGCCGCCGCGGCGTCGAGCTTGCGGTCGGGATTTGCGACCAGGAACGCCGTCATCAGCGCCGAGAGCTGGCAGCCCGTGCCGGTGATGCGGCTCATCTCCGCGCGGCCGTTGCGGATGCACCAGCAGCGCTCGCCGTCGCTCACAAGGTCGATCGCGCCGGTCACGGCGATGATGCAGCCGGTCTGCTTGGCGAACGCCTTGACGAGCTGCACGCCGTCGTCGAGATTTGCCTCCGTCACAGCGTCGACCGCATCGGCGTCCACGCCCTTGGTGCTGCCGCTGCCGGTGCAGAGCGTCTTGATCTCGGAGATGTTGCCGCGCACGGCGTCAAAGCGTACCTCGCGCATGAGGCGGTTGGCCGTGTCGGTGCGCAGGCGGCTTGCGCCCGCGCCCACGGGGTCGAGCAGGACGATGTGGCCGAGCGCGTTTGCCTTCTTCCCGGCGAGGAACATCGACGGGATGGTGTTTTTGTTGAGCGTGCCGATGTTGATGTTCAGCCCGCCGCAGATGCTCGTGATGTCCTCGACGTCGTCGGCATCGTCGGACATGATCGGCGAGCCGCCGGCCGCCAGCAGGACGTTCGCCACGTCGTTGACGGTGACGTAATTCGTGATGTTGTGCACGAGCGGTGATTTCGCGCGCACGTTCTCGAGCATGGTCTTGAGCACTTGCTCCATAGGAAATGGCTCCTTTCTTTTGCGGAAATGTCTGCATGAAAAAACAGCGGCGCCCGTAAAGAGTGCTGCTGTTGTGGTCCGGCAGTATGAATCCCTACGTTGGCATTGTCCAAATCAGGTGTGCGGGTCTAAGCGGATGCTTACTCTCAGCCAAAGCGGCTCCCCGTGTTTGTTACACTTTATGATAAGACGAAACCGCCTGCTTGTCAAGGCGGAAAGTGCCGGGAGACCGGGATTTTTCCGCAATCGGCCGGAACGGTTGGATTTTGGTTGCAATCCGGGCACGCACATGATACAGTGACATTACCCGCGGCGACCGGAACGGTACGGTTTCTTTTTTACCGAAACCGGCTTGCAGATTTTACACGGGTTTGAAAGAATACAGTTGCACGGCAGGGGGCCGTGCAATGTTGTAGGAATCTAAAAAACAGGAGGAAGAAATGAAAACCAGAATGCACAATGGAAGCAGACTGCTGTCGCTGCTGCTGGCGGTAGTCCTTGTCTTCACACTGACGGTTCCGGCTCTTGCGGCGGACAAGCCGCAGGACATGAACCTGAGGATCGCAGTCATGTCCGACCTGCACTATCTCTCGCCGGATATGATTGCAGACACGGCGGACTTTGAGCACGCGCTCAACAGCGACCGCAAGCTGCTCAAGGAGAGCTCCGCAATCCTGTACGAAATGTTTGAGCAAGTTCGCGCGGACAAGCCCGACATCCTTCTCGTGTCCGGCGACCTGACCAAGGACGGCGAGCAGGAGTGCCACGCGGCGCTGGCAAAGCAGCTGCAGCAGCTGCAGCAGGATATTCCGGGGCTGAAGATCTATGTCATCAACGGCAACCATGACATCCGTAATTACAATGCCAAGAACTTCAACACCCCCGATGGTAAGGCCGTGCCCGCCACGCGCACGGAGCCGGAGGACTTCAAGCAGATTTATGACTTTGTTTACTCCGACCCGACCGTCATCGCGACCTTCACTCCGGCCGAGGGCAACAAGGCCGGCGGTCTGTCCTATGTTGCACGACCGGTCGAGGGGCTGACCATTATCGCCATGGATACCTGCCGCTACAGCTCGGACAACACCTCCAACGGCGACGATGAGCATGAGACGAGCGGTGCCATCAGTGCCGATCTGGAAAAGTGGGTCATCGAGCAGACCGCCGCCGCCAAGGCACGCGGCGACCTTGTCATCGGTCTGGAGCACCACGGTCTGGTGCCGCACTTCGATGTCGAGCCCACCATCCTGCCCATGTACCTCGTCAACGGCTATGAGCGCATCGCGCAGGAGTATGCCGATGCCGGCATGAGCGTCGTCTTCACCGGTCATATGCACGCGGTCGACATCGCTGCCATGACCACGACGGCCGGCAACACCTTCTATGACATCGAAACCGGCTCTGCGCTGACGTATCCGTGCCCGATCCGCTTTGTCGACCTGCGCCGCAGCACCGTCGGCGGTGAGACGAACACCTACATGAGCGTGAGCACCAAGACGCATGCCGGCCCCATCAATTACACAGATCCCGCCACGGATACTGCGCATGTGATCGACGACCTGACCGAGTATGCCCGGGAATTCGGCTTCTCGACCGATATGCTCAAGACGGTCGCGGGCGACTTCGTCAAGTCCTTCTTCGGCAAGTATCTGCCGAATGACACCTGGCCGGTCACGAAGATCGTGGCGAACATCGACCAGATCATTGACGATGTGGCCGCCGTTCCGATCGCGGACGGCAAGGACCTGCTCGACTTTGCCAACTGGATCTATCAGTGCAACCTCGCCGGTGAGGACGACGGCAATTATCCCGCTTGGGTGCAGTCCGGCGTCGACCAGCTCAAGAGCGGCGCACTGCTCGATCAGGTGCTCGACATCGTTGCCAGAGACGCGTTCGGCCGCGGCAGCGTGCAGTTCACGAAGTTCCAGGGCCTGTTCACCAAGTACCTCAAGGGTCAGCTCAACGACCTGCTTGTGAAGATCGTCGTCTCCATGAGCGTGGACAACAACTGCCCCGACGACAATGACAAGACCATCCTGCTCGAGGGCAGCAATGCGCAGGTTCGCCTCCTGCCGGTCACCGGCAGCAGCGCCACCGTTACGCAGGCGTACGTACAGGGCAGCACCGCGACGGTGTTCCTCACCAGCCGCCAGCTCCGCACGGCCACGGACGCCCAGTCCGGCGCGACCGTGACGGTCAACGCCACCGATCCCGCAGCCGACACGGTCATCCTGGCCGGCCGCTCGATCGCCAATGCGCGCAGCGCGGGTGTTGCGGCCCTGCAGGTGCAGCTCGCAGCCGGCACCGTTACGCTGGATAGCGACGCGCTCGCGGCGCTCGACCTGCACAAGGACGTGGCCGTCTCGCTCACGGAGGCCTCTCTCAACGCTGCGCAGCAGCGTGCCCTCGGCACGCAGGCCGATACGGCGACGCTTGCCAATGCCTCCGTCACCGTTGACGGCGCGGCGGCAAGCTACCCCGCCGGCAGCGTGCGCGCCGGTATTCCCGTGCGCGCAGCGGACGACCTGACCGCGTGGAGTCTCGCCGAGGACGGCGCCATCTCCGCCGTCGGCGGTGCGTGGGATGCGCAGCAGCAGACCTATACCTTTGATGTCGTCTCCGGCGTGACGGCCATCGCGCGCTTCCCGTTCACGGATGTGCCCGCCGGCAGCTGGTACTACGGCGCGGCGGCCTATGCCTACAACAACGGTCTCTTCGCCGGCACGACCGCCACGACCTTTGCCCCGGATATGACCATGACGCGCGCTATGCTCGTGTCCGTGCTGTGGCGGCTCGCGGGCGAGCCCGCACCGAAGGGCGCCAACACGTTTGACGATGTGCCGGACGGCACGTGGTACACGGACGCCGTCACCTGGGCGGCGGAGAACGGCGTGGTCGCCGGTATCGGCAATGGCCGCTTCGATCCTGACGGCTCCGTCACGCGCGAGCAGACGGCCGTCATCCTCTTCAACTACGCGCAGAGCAAGGGCTATGACGTCAGCGCGCGCGCCGACCTCTCGGCCTTCCCGGACGCCGGCAGCGTGTCCGACTGGGCACAGTCCGCCCTCGCGTGGGCCAATGCATCCGGCCTTATCAGCGGCGCGGTGCGCGGCACGCAGACGATCCTCGACCCCCAGGGCAGCGCCTCCCGCGCCCAGGTCGCCATGATCCTCATGGGCTACGTCGAGCACGTGGTCAACGCTTGATCCTCTTTTTCATATATCCCCGGCACAGTAATTTCCCAGCGGGGGCGGCAAAAGCCGCCCCCGCGCACTTTTTGGCCACTTCTTGGGCATCTGCCATACGCCGGGGCGCAAAAAAATGCGGAATTTGTGAAAATTTGCGGTTGACATTTGTGCGCGAAGTTTTTATACTCGAACCATCAAGATTTTTCATCAGAATCGGAGCAAATATCATGAACCGTAACTACTATTTTGCATACGCTTATTACTTTACTATGACAATATAGTAAGGCTGATTTGTGATGCAAAAAATAGCTCGGATCCCGAGAATGTTTCATGCGGCACAGGTTGAGCCTGTGCCGCATTTTTCTTTTGAAAAACAAAAACAAAAATTCAGATAAATACATCGGAGGTAAACATCATGATCGTCGTACTCAAACATGGCGTGGAAGCAGCAAAGCGCGAGCAGCTCATCGACTGGCTCAAGGGGCAGGGCCTGACCATCCACATTTCCGAGGGCGAATACCAGACCGTGCTCGGCCTTGTCGGCGACACGACCCGCGTGGACATGGACCTGATCGCGAGCCTCGGTATCGTCGACAGCGTCAAGCGCGTGACCGAGCCCTTCAAGTGCTGCAACCGCAAGTTCCACCCGGACGACACTGTCATCGACGTGAATGGCGTGAAGATCGGCGGCAACTTCGTCATGATCGCCGGCCCCTGCTCCGTCGAGTCCGAGGAGCAGATCGTTGCGGTCGCGAAGGCTGTCAAGGCCTCCGGTGCGAACATCCTGCGCGGCGGCGCGTTCAAGCCCCGCACCTCGCCCTACGACTTTCAGGGCCTGAAGGCCACCGGCCTCGAGCTGCTCAAGATCGCGCGGCAGGAGACCGGCCTGCCCATCGTGACGGAGATCATGGGCGTGGAGCACCTGCCTCTGTTCGAGGATGTGGACATCATTCAGGTCGGCGCGCGCAACATGCAGAACTTCGACCTCCTGCGTGAGCTTGGCAAGCTCCGCAAGCCCATCCTGCTCAAGCGCGGCCTTGCCAGCACCCTCAAGGAGCTGCTCATGAGCGCCGAGTACATCATGGCCGGCGGCAACGAGCAGGTCATCCTCTGCGAGCGCGGCATCCGCACGTTCGACGATTACACCCGCAACACGCTCGACCTCGCGGCCGTACCCATGCTCAAGGAGCTGACGCACCTGCCCATCATCGTCGACCCGAGCCATGCGACCGGCATCGCCCGTCTCGTCGAGCCGATGGCGCTCGCCGCGACGGCCTGCGGCGCGGACGGCCTCATCATCGAGGTGCACAACGACCCCATGCACGCCCTGTGCGACGGCGCGCAGTCCCTGCGCCCGGAGGTCTACGACGACCTCGCTCAAAAGGTGCGCAGCATCCGTGAGGTGATCGCGAAATGACGGTCGGCATCGTTGGCCTGGGCCTGATCGGCGGCTCCTTTGCCAAGGCGTATCACGAAGCGGGCGCGACCGTGCTCGCCTGGAACCGCAGCCGCAGCGTGCTCGATTTTGCCATGATGAGCGGCGCGGTGGACGCCGAGCTCACGGAGAAGAACATCGCCGCGTGCGACCTTGTGCTCATTGCGCTCTACCCGGAGGCGACCATCGACTGGTTCCGCCGCATGGCCCCGCACATCGGAGCGCACCCCGTCGTGCTCGACTGCGGCGGCACGAAGCGCACCATCTGCGCCGCCTGCTTCCCGATCGCGAAGGAGCACGGCGTCACGTTCCTCGGCGGCCACCCGATGGCCGGCACGCAGTATTCCGGTTTCAAAAACGCGAAAGCGACCATGTACCACGGCGCGCCGATGGTCATCGTGCCGCCGGACTTTGACGATGTGCTGCTCTTTGACCGCGTCAAGCAGCTGCTCCAGCCCGCGGGCTTCTCGCGCTTCTCGTTCACGACGGCGGAGGCGCACGACGAGATGATCGCCTTCACCTCGCAGATGGCGCACGTCGTCTCGAATGCGTATATCAAGAGCCCCACGGCGGACCGGCACAAGGGCTTTTCCGCCGGCAGCTACAAGGACATGACCCGTGTCGCATGGCTGAGCCCCGAGATGTGGGCTGAGCTCTTTCTGGAAAACAAGGACAATCTGCTCCATGAGCTGGACATATTCATGGCGCACCTCGGCGAGTACCGCGACGCGATGGCGCGCGACGACCTGCCCGCGCTCACGCGCCTGCTCGACGAGGGCCGCCGGCGCAAAGAGGAGGTAGACGGCCGATGACGACCATCCATGTGACCGCCTCGCGCGATTATGACGTGCTCGTGCAGCCGGGCCTGCTCGATGATGCCGGTGCGCAGATCGCGCAGGTGCTCGGCACGGGCCGCACAGCGGCCATCGTCTCGGGGGAGACCGTGGCGGGGCTGTATGCCGGGCGGCTCGCGGCGTCGCTCACGCGCGCGGGCTTTCGCGCCGTGACATTCACCTATCCCGGCGGTGAGCACTGCAAGACGCTCGCCACCTACGCGGCGCTGCTGGACTTTCTGGCTGCGCACCGGCTGAGCCGCAGCGACCTGATCGTCGCGCTCGGCGGCGGCGTGACCGGCGACCTCGCGGGCTTTGCCGCCGCGACGTACCAGCGCGGCATCCCGTTCGTACAGGTGCCGACGACGCTGCTGGCCGCCGTAGATTCCTCCGTCGGCGGCAAGACGGCCGTGAACCTTACGAGCGGCAAAAATCAGGTCGGCTGTTTCTATCAGCCGAGCCTTGTGCTCTGCGACCCGGACACGCTGCGCACCCTCCCGCCGGAGGAATACCGCAACGGCTGTGCCGAAGTCATCAAATACGCCGTGCTGCGCAGCGAGCCGTTCTTCTCCGAGCTGCGCGCGGTCCCGGTCAGCGCGCAGGTGGAGCACGTCATTGCGACGTGCGTCGGCATGAAGCGCGACCTTGTCGCGGCCGATGAGTTCGACCGCGGCAGCCGCCAGCTGCTGAACCTCGGCCACTCGTTCGGCCACGCGGTCGAAAAATGCAGCGACTACGCCGTGCCGCACGGCTGCGGCGTGGCCATCGGCATGGCCATCATCGCGCGCGCGGCCGCCAAGCGCGGCATCTGCACGGAGGACACCTGCGCGCAGATCATCGCGCTCCTGCGGCAGTACGGCCTGCCGACGGAGACGGACTTCACCTGTGACGCGCTCACGGACGCCGCGCGCTCGGATAAGAAGATCGCCGACGGCAAGCTGCACCTCATCGTGCCGGAGCGCATCGGCCATTGCCGCATCGAGACGATCCCGGCGGCGGACATCCGCGCCTGGCTCGCGGACGGAGGCGTTGCATGAATCAGACCGTTTTCCCCGGGCCGCGCACGGGCAGCGTGCGCATCCCGGCTTCCAAATCGCAGGCGCACCGCCTGCTCATCTGCGCCGCCCTCGGCGCGCAGCCCGTGATGCTGCAGTGCGACGGCGTCTCGGCCGACATCGCCGCCACGGCGCGCTGCCTGTGCGCCCTCGGCGCGGACATCACGGACGACGGCGCGGGCACATTCCGCATTGTTCCCATTGCCGGGGAAATGCCCGCGCACGCCGACATGCTGTGCGGTGAGAGCGGCTCGACGCTGCGCTTTCTGCTGCCGGTCGTGGGCGCGCTCGGTGCGGACGTGACCTTCCACATGGAGGGGCGCCTGCCGGAGCGGCCGCTGTCGCCGCTCGACGCGGTGCTCACCGCGCACGGCATGACCATCCGGCGTGACGGCGCGCTGCTGCACGTTGCCGGGCAGCTGCGGCCCGGTGCTTACGAACTGCCGGGCGACGTGTCCTCGCAGTACATCTCCGGCCTGCTCATGGCGCTGCCGCGTCTGCCGGGGGAGAGCACGCTCGCCGTGACGGGCAGGCTCGAGTCCGCGGGCTACATCGCCATGACGGAGGACGCGCTGCGCCTGTCCGGCATCCGCCTGCAAAAGCAGGAGCGGACGTACACCATCCCCGGCGGCCAGACGGTGCGCCTCCCGGCACAGAGCCATGTGGAGGGCGACTGGTCGAACGCCGCGTTTTTCCTGTGCATGGGCGCGCTCTCGCCCGCCGGCGTCACGGTCACGGGCCTGTCGGCGGCCTCGTCGCAGGGTGACCGCGCGGTGCTCGATGTCCTGCGCCGCTTCGGCGCGGACGTGCGCGAGACACAGGACGCCGTCACCGTCCGGCGCGGCGCGCTGCGCGGCGTCACGATCGACGCTGCGCCCATCCCGGATCTGATCCCGGTGCTGAGCGTCGTCGCCGCGCTCGCGGACGGCGAGACACGGATCGTCAACGCCGCCCGTCTGCGGCTCAAGGAGTCTGACCGGCTCGAGAGCACGGCCGCCATGCTGCGCGCGCTCGGCGCGCAGGTGGAGGTGCATGACAGCGGCCTGACCATCACCGGCCGAAAGATGCTCACCGGCGGCACGGTCGATCCGCAGCGCGACCACCGCATCGCCATGGCGGCGGCCACCGCCGCCTGCGGCTGTACCGCGCCCGTCACGGTGCATGACTGCGCCTGTACCGACAAATCCTATCCCCGCTTCTGGACGGATCTTTCTGCGCTGAAAACCGTTCCCGCAGCGGAGAACACAGAACTTGAATAAGGAGCTTGACCATGGAACTTAGTGACTATCGCCAGCAGATCGACGGCATCGACAGCCAGCTGCTCGCCCTGTTTTACCAGCGCATGGAGGTCGCGGCGCAGATCGCAGGCTACAAGAAGGCGCACAACCTCCCGGCGCTCGACGCCGGGCGCGAGCGCGCAAAGCTGCAGCAGATCGCAGACGCCGCGCCGGAGGATCTGCGCGAATACGCCGTGTCGCTCTACTCGCTCATCTTTGAGCTCAGCCGCAGCTGCCAGAACCGGCTGCTCGGCGTCACGAGCCCGCTGACCGCAGAGATCGAGCAGGCCATCGCGCGCACGCCCCAGCTGTTTCCGGAGCATCCGGCCGTCGCGTGTCAGGGTGTGGAGGGCGCGTATTCCCAGCTCGCGTGCGACCGCCTGTTCACGATGCCGAACGTGTTTTACTGCGCTACGTTCGAGGCGGTGTTCGCCGCCATCGAAAAGGGCCTGTGCCGCTACGGTGTCATCCCGCTGGAAAACAGCACGGCCGGCTCCGTCAACGCCGTGTACGATCTGATGATGCAGCACAACTTCCGCATCGTGCGCAGTGTGCGCCTGAAGATCGACCACTGCCTGCTGGCCAAGCCCGGCACGAAGCTCTCGGACATCAAGGAAATCTATTCCCATGAGCAGGCCATCAGCCAGTGCGGCCGCTTCCTGCAGAGCCTGCCGGGCGTGACGGTCGTGCGCTGCGAGAACACCGCCATGGCCGCCAAGCGCGTGGCCGAGTCGGACCGCACGGACGTCGCGGCGCTCTCGTCGCGCGCGTGCGTCGGGCTCTACGGGCTCGAGAGCCTGGCCTCCTCCGTGCAGGATCAGGGCAATAACTACACGCGCTTTATCTGCATCGCCAAGGACCTTGAGATCTATCCCGGCGCCGACCGCACGAGCCTCATGATGGTGCTGCCGCACAAGCCGGGCTCCCTGTACAAGGTGCTCTCGCGCTTTTATGCGCTCGGCATCAATCTCAACAAGCTCGAGAGCCGTCCGCTGCCGGAGCGCGACTTTGAGTTCATGTTCTACTTTGACCTCGAGACGTCGGTTTATTCGCCGCAGTTCCAGCAGCTCATGGGCGAGCTGCCGGGCCTGTGTGAGGAGTTTTCCTACCTCGGCAGCTATCGCGAGGTGGTGTGATGATGCGGTGCGGACTTCTGGGCGAAAAGCTCGGCCACAGCTACTCGCCGGCCATCCACGCGCAGCTCGCCGACTATGCCTACGGGCTCTATGAGGTCGCGCCGGAGGACCTGACGGCGTTTTTGACCGGCGGCGATTTTGACGCGCTCAACGTGACCATCCCGTATAAAAAGGCGGTCATCCCGTACTGCGCGGAACTCTCGCCGATCGCGCGCAGGCTCGGCAGCGTGAACGTGCTCGTCCGCCGGGCGGACGGCACGCTCTACGGCGACAATGCCGATGCCTTCGGCTTCGAGTACCTCGTGCGCCGCAGCGGCATCGACGTTGCGGGGCAAAAGGCGCTCGTGCTCGGCAACGGCGGCGCGTCCGCGACCATTCAGGCCGTGCTCGAGCAGCTCGGTGCGCACGTGACGGTCATCTCCCGCCACGGGCCGGATAATTATGAGAACCTCGATCGCCATGCCGACGCGCACGTGATCGTCAACACCACGCCGGTCGGCATGTATCCGAACACGGGCAAAGCCGCCGTCGACCTGCGGCAGTTCCCGCAGTGCGCGGGCGTACTCGACATCGTCTATAACCCCGCGCGCACGGCGCTGCTGCTGCAGGCGGAAAGCCTCGGCATCCCGTGCGCGGGCGGGCTGTACATGCTCGTGGCGCAGGCCAAGCGCAGCTGTGAGGTGTTCACTGATACGGTCATCGACGATGCGGAGATTCTGCGCATCCACCGTCTGCTGCGGCAGGAGATGGAGAACGTCGTCCTCATCGGCATGCCAGGCAGCGGCAAGAGCACCATCGCGGCGCTGCTCGCCGAGCGGCTGCACCGCCCGGTGCTTGACAGCGACGCGCAGGTCGTCGAGACGGCGGGCATGTCCATCCCGGACATTTTTGCCGCCGGGGGAGAGGACGCCTTCCGCGCACGGGAGACGGCCGCGCTCGCCGAGCTCGGCAAGCGCTCCGGCGCGGTGCTCGCGACCGGCGGCGGCAGCGTCTGCCGCGAGGAAAACTACCCGCTCCTGCACCAGAACGGCACGATCTTCTGGCTCCAGCGCGACCTCGCGCGCCTGCCGAAGGACGGCCGCCCCATCTCCCAGCGCAGCGACCTTGCCGCGCTCTACGCGCAGCGCGCGCCGCTGTACGCCCGCTTCGCCGACGCGGTCATTGACAACAACGGCACGCCGGAGGAGACGGTACACAAAATTCTGGAGGCGCTGGCATGAAGTTTCTCGTCATCAACGGGCCGAACCTGAACCTGCTCGGCCTGCGCGAACCGGCCATCTACGGCAGCCGGAGCTTTACCGCGCTGCAGGATTTCATCCGCGCATCCGCTGCCGAGGCAGGCGTGGAGGTCGCGCTGTTCCAGTCCAACCACGAGGGCGCGATCGTCGATGCCATTCAGGCGGCCTACGGCACCGTGGACGGCATCGTCATCAACCCCGCCGCCTATACGCACACGAGTGTCGCCATTCTCGATGCGCTCAAGGCTGTGGCCCTCCCGGCGGTGGAGGTGCACCTGTCGGACGTCAGCGCCCGGGAGCCTTTCCGTCAGATCTCCTACGCCGGCATGGCGTGCGTGAAAACGTACATGGGCCTCGGCTTCGAGGGCTACCGGCAGGCAATCTTGTATTTGAAACAGTATCTGGAGGAGGCAAACGCATGATCTCGAAACAAATGATCGACTGGGGCGAGAGCGGCTGCTCCATCCGCGAGATCGCAGCCTACGGCGAGCGCCGCGCGGCCGAGATCGGCCCTGAAAACGTCTATAACTTTGCCATCGGCAACCCGAGCATCGACCCGCCGGACTGCGTGCATGCGGCCGTCGAGCGGCTGCTGCGCACCGTGCCGCCCACGCAGCTGCATGCCTACGCGCCCGCACCGGGCATGGCGTCCGTGCGCGAAAAGGTCGCGGCCTACCTGACGGACACCTTCGGCGAGGCGTACCGTGCGCAGGACATTTACATGACCGACGGCGCGTCGAGCGCGCTGGCCATCCTCACGCGCGCGCTCATGGGCCCGGGGGATGAGGCCATCGTGTTCGCACCGTATTTCCCGGAGTATGCTGTCTATGCCGAGGCGGCGGGCGGCAGCGTGCGCGTCGTGCCGTGCCGGGCGGACACGTTTGCGCTCGATCTGGATGCGCTCGCGGCCGCAGTGACGGAAAAGACCGCGCTGCTCATCCTGAACTCTCCGAATAACCCCTCCGGTGTCGTCGTCTCGCGCCCGGAGCTTGAGGCGCTCAGCACGTTCCTGCGCGAAAAGCAGGCCCAGTACGGCCACCCGATCTACATCATCGCCGACGAGCCGTACCGCGAGCTGGTCTACGGCGGGGTGGAGGTGCCATTTCTGCCCGCGATCTATCCGAACGCGATCTATTGCTATTCCTACAGCAAGACGCTGTCCCTGCCCGGCGAGCGCGTGGGCTTTCTTGCCCTGCACCCGGCCATGGACGATTACGCAGCCGTGCACGCGGCCGTGCTCGGCGCGGGGCGCGCGCTGGGGTATATCTGCGTGTCGTCGCTGTTCCAGCTCGCCGTGGCGGAGTGCCTCGGCCAGACGGCGGACATCTCGGCCTATGCGGCCAACCGCGAACTTATCTACGGCGCGCTCGCGGACATGGGCTATGCGTGCGCGCGGCCGGACGGCGCGTTTTATCTTTTCCTCAAGTCGCCGGAGCCGGACGCCAGGGCGTTTTGCCGCCGCGCGATGGACTATGACATCCTGCTCGTGCCGGGCGATGATTTCGGCTGCCCCGGCTATGCGCGTCTGGCCTACTGCGTGGCGCGCAGCCAGCTCGAGCGCTCGCTCCCGGCGTTCCGGAAGCTGGCCGAGAGCTACGGCCTCTCCAAGTAACCTCCGCAAACAAAAAACGGCGTCCCCGAGCCTTCGGGGGCGCCGTTTTTGCGTGGATGGTGTCAGGCGTACATGGCATTGGTGTTCATATAGTCATAGATGACCTTGCCATGGTGCTGCTCCTGCTTTTGAATGTCGTTGAGCACGCTGCGGGCGTTGGCATCGCCAAACTCGAACACGCACGTGTCGTACAGGTGCGAGGCGTGCTTTTCCATCGCGAGCACGTCCGTGCACAGGTAGCAGTCGTTTTGCTTCTGCGGGGTCTCGGTGTTGTTGTAGGTCGCCGTGAACGTCGTCGGCACGGTCGCGGAGTCCGATGGGGCGGCGACGGTGCCGCCCTCCATTTGCGTGATCGCGTCGAGATGCTGCTGCTCGACCTGCGCGATCTGCTCGAACAGGTTTTTCAGCTGCGGGTCATTGGCGCTGGCGGCGTGGCGGTTGTACTTGTCCACGCACAGCTGCTCCTGCCCTTTGAGATCTTTGAGTAAACTGGCCTCTTTTGGGGTCAACTGCATAAATATCACCTCAGAGCCAGTATGCCCACCGGCACGGCGGGGCATACACCGGTGGGAAAAAAGCGGTGGCGTCCGCACGCAAAATCGGTTATAATCGGGCTGACCCTATGGAAAAGAGAGATGCAGCTATGGCAAAGATTTTTGATATTTCGGACTTTTCCGCGCCGGAGCTGGACGTGTACGCCCGCCTGACGGAAAACCAGCTCGTCAACCGCGCCGACCCGGCCAACGCCCTCTTCATCGCCGAGAGCCCGCTCGTGATCGGCCGCGCGCTTGACGCGGGGTGCGTGCCGGTGTCGTTTTTGATGGAGCGCCGCCATATCGACGGCAAGGCGCGCGACATTCTGGCGCGCTGCCCCGAGGACATCCCGGTTTACGCCGCCGAGCTCGATGTGCTCACGCAGCTGACGGGTTTTCACCTCACGCGCGGCATGCTCTGCGCCATGCGCCGCCCGGCGCTGCCGGAGGTCGCCGCCCTGTGCGCGAACGCTGCGCGCGTGGCCGTGCTGGAAAACGTGATGAACCCGACGAACATCGGCGCCATCTTTCGATCGGCGGCGGCGCTCGGCGTGGACGCCGTGCTGCTCACGTCGGCGGGCAGCGACCCGCTCTACCGCCGCGCCGTGCGCGTGAGCATGGGCACGGTCTTTCAGGTGCCGTGGACGTATCTGCCTGCGGATGCCGACTGGCAGGAGACGCTGCACGCGCTCGGCTTTCAGACGGCGGCCATGGCGCTGCGGGACGATTCGCTGCGTATTGACGATAAACGCCTGCGCGCCGTGCCGCGCCTCGCCATCGTGCTTGGCACGGAGGGCGACGGGCTGGCATCCAACACGATCGCCGCGTGCGATTACACGGTGCGCATCCCCATGACGCACGGGGTCGATTCGCTCAATGTGGCCGCGGCGAGCGCCGTCGCGTTTTACCAGCTCGCGCTGCTGCGCGGCCGCGATACCTGAAAATGCAGATCCCCGGCTTCCGAAACGGAAGCCGGGGATCTTTCTGCGTTTATACGTCGAACCGGTCGTAGCTCCCGGCGCAGTCGAGGCACAGCTTCTGCCCGCCGACGAGACGGATCCAGTTGGCGCCCGTCACCTCGCCGCAGCACGCGCACGGGTAGGAATCAAACAGCCGGGCCGGCTCCGGCAGCGGGATGGCCGCCGGCTTGATGTCGAACAGGTCGGCCGGCTCCTGCGCCTGATAGTAGGCGAACGATTCCTCGCGCGTCATCCCCTCCGGCCGCGGCCGGAGCACCAGGCGCACGGACTTGCCCGTGACGCGGTTATAAAACGAAAATGCCTGCTTGCCGCGCATGTGAAACAGCAGGTTGCCCTTGCCGATGCTGCAGCCGAGCAGCGCCTGAATGGCGTCCACGCCGCAGGCATCGTTTTCCGCGATGCACACGACCTGCTCGTCACCGGAAAAGCTCAGCTCCAGCAGCTCGGCGGCGTAGCACGCGGCCTTGTAACCGATCGTCAGCCCGCCGCAGGCGTGGCCGTGAAAGGCAACGCATTTTTCCCAATTGGTCATGATAGTTTCTCCTTTTCTTCATCTTCAATGAGTACGAGCGACTGACCCTGCACCTGCACGATGCTGCCCGTCACGCCGTAGACGTCCCGCAGGGCGTCGGCGTCGAAGATCTCCGCGCCGCCGTAGCGGTACACCTCACCTGCGCGCAGCAGCAGAAAGCGGTCGCAAAACCGCAGCGCGAGGTTCAGGTCGTGGATGACGATCATCGCCGTGAGGTTCTGCTCGCGGCACAGGTCGCGCGTGATCTGCAGCACCTGATATTGATTGCGGATGTCGAGATTGCTGGTCGGTTCGTCCAGCAGCAGGAGCGTCGGCTCCTGCGCCAGCGCACGGGCGAGCATGACCTTCTGCCGCTCGCCGCCGGAGAGCCGGTTGAGGAACCGGCCGCGCATGTCCTCCAGATTCAGATAGCGCATGGCCTCGTGTACGACGCGGTGGTCGTGCTCCGTCACGCCCCAGGTCATGTATGGACGCCGCCCGAGCATGACCATGTCGTGCACGGTCATCTGCGTGTCGGGTACGTGCTGTGCCACGAAGGCTACGCGTTTGGCGATCTCCCGGTGGGAGAGCGTGAGCAGGTCCTCGCCGTCGATGCGGCAGTGCCCGCTGTCAGCCGTGAGGATGCGGTTCATACACTTAAGCAGCGTGCTCTTGCCGACGCCGTTGTTGCCGAGCACGGCCAGAAAGTGCCCGTCCTCCAGTTCGAAGCTCACGTCGCGGAGGATTGGCCGCCCGCCCTTGTAGTGATAGCAGAGATGGTCCACACAAATCATGTCCGGCCCCTCCCCTTGAACAGCAGATACAAAAACAGCGGGCCGCCAAGAAACGCTGTCAGCGCGCCGATCGGCAGAATAACGGGCATGATGACCACGCGCGCGGCCAGATCGCTCAGCAGCAGCAGCGCTGCGCCGGCGAGTACGGAGCCGGGGATGAGATAGATATAGTTGTTGCCGACGACCATGCGCACGATGTGCGGCGCGACGAGGCCGATGAAGTTGATAAGGCCGACGTGCGACACGATCACCGAGCAGACAAAGCACGTGAGCACGACATTCGTCAGCGTCAGCCGCCGGACGTGAATGCCGAGGCTCAGCGCCGTCTCCTCGCCGGAGAGCAGGGCATTATAGTCCCAGCGGTGCAGGTAACAGTAGCCGATCAGCACCAGCACGGCCAGCGCCATGCCGCGCAGAGACTGCCAGTCCGTACTGCCGAGGTCGCCAAACGTCCAGAACACGAGTGACGAGAGCGCGACCTCGTCGGCAAAGTATTGCAGCAGCGTGGTCGCACCGGTCAGCATGGAGCTGATGGCGACGCCGGCGAGCACGATGCCCTCCGAGGAGATCTGCTTGAACTGGCTCAGCCCCAGGATGACGGCCGCGACGAGCAGCGAGCCGAGAAATGAGCACAGCGGGATAGCCCAGCTGCCGGTCTGGCTCAGGCCGAGGCCGATGATGGCGACGGCCGCGCCGAATGTCGCGCCCTGCGACACGCCGAGCGTGGAGGCCGAGGCCAGCGGATTGCGCAGCACGGCCTGCAGGATGCACCCGGCCAGCCCCAGCCCCGCGCCGGCGACCATGGCGGTACAGATGCGCGGCAGGCGGTTATTGCGGATGACGAGATTGATCTTCGCGTCTGATGCCCGGCCGAAGATGCCCCGGATGAGCTCGGCGGCCGGCGTGTTGTAAGACCCGGCGCGCAGCGACAAAAAGAACGCGAGCGCCAGAATGGCCGCCAGCAGGACCAGAAAGCGGATGCTTCTGGCGCGGTTGCGGCTGTAGTCGGAATCGTGCGGCTTATGCGCCGAGTGTGATGGCACGGAATGCATACCCGGCCTCCTTTAGATCGGGATAGGGGTTGGAGCCGAGCAGCTCCGTGAAGATCTCGCCGGCCTTGGCATCGGGGTCAATATTGGCAAACTGCTCCGGATACAGCACGCAGGCGGCGTAATAGGCATCGGCCAGCGCCGTCTCCAGATTGGAGGCCGAGGAGCGGAACGAGATCTGCGAATAGACCTTGCCGCTGCGCACGGCGGTGAGGCTGTTATAAAAAGCCGGGTTGGCCTGATAATCTTCGTTGATCAGGGGCATACCATTAAAGTCCAGGAAGATCACGTCCGGGTCCCAGGTGAGCACCTGCTCGGTGTCAATGTTGAACGCGCCGGTCTGCCCGGTCGTGTCGGCGAGGTTTTTGGCGTGGATGAGCGCAAACGGGCCGTAGCCTGCCTCCGTGCCCTCAAAGCCGTGCTGCCCCTTGAAGGACACGCCGCCGACATAGACGGACGGCTTCTGATCGTCTGCAATCTTGGCCGTGCGCGTGTCGAGGTCGGTCTGGATGCCCTTGAGGTACTTGGTCAGCTCCTGCGCGCGCGTTTCCAGCCCGTAGAGCTCGCCGAGCAGACGGATGGTCTCATAGGCCGCATCGTCGAGCGTGGTGTCGCTGCCGGGCACGACAAAGACCGGGATGCCGGTCTTGCCGGACAGCTCATCTGCGTCGCATGAGGCATAGGCACTCATGACGATGACCTGCGGCGCGACGTCGATGATCTGCTCCACATACGGCTCGCCGTTCGTGCCGGTGACGGGCAGGTCCTTGAATTTATCGAAGTTCACGTAGTTATACAGGCGGCTCATGCCGGCCTTAGTCTCATAGTCCTCCACGCCGACCACGCGGTCAGACGCGCCGACATAGCAGCTGTAGCGCAGCGCGCCGACGCCGACGCACACGACGCGCTCTACCTTGTCGGGTATGGTTACGGTGCGGTTTTTGCTGTCCGTGATCGTGCGGGTGCCAGCGGTGTCACCGGTGCTTGTTTTCCCGCCGCAGGCCGTGCAGGCCAGCAGCATCAGGACTGCCAGCAGCAGGCAGATGATATTGCGTTTTTTCATGCGTTCCATCCTCATTTCCTGTTGTTTGCCCCGTTTCCGGAGCGCTGCCACCAGTATACCGGACGGGCAGCAGCCGCGTAAGCGCCCTGGGGGGATGAAAAGTTGCACAGTTTTTTTCACGATTTTTCGCTGACGAGCAAATGGAATCTGACCGTTTTTCGACACAAACAAATAAAATTGTATATAAATGTGAAGAAATTTACGCAATGCAGCGGTATTTTACAATTTTACACGCATTTTACATAAGCGCTCTTTTCGTTTTTACATCCCCTGCGTATTCTGTGAAGCGTAGGGAACAAAAAACCAAAATCAAAATTGAAGTTCGAAAGGAGCACTTCATCTTGAAAAAGATCATTACCATTCTGTGTGCCGTCGTCATGGCGCTCTCGCTGTTTGCGGGCTGCGGCCAGAAGGCGGACGACAACAACACGGCCGCTGCCGGCGGCACGGTCGCGACCGACGGTTCCACCTCGATGGAAAAAGTCATCGGCGCGCTGGGCGAATCCTTCATGGAAGCAAACTCGGGCACGACCTTCACCTATAACCCGACCGGCTCCGGCTCCGGCATCCAGGCCGTCTCCGAAGGCCGCTGCGACATCGGCCTGTCGAGCCGCGCGCTCAAGGACGACGAAAAGGCCTCCGGTCTGAAGGAGACCACCCTCGCCCTCGACGGCATCGCCATCATCGTCAACCCACAGAACCCCGTTCAGGACCTGACTCTGGAGCAGATCGCCAAGATCTACACCGGTGAGATCACCAACTGGAAGGATGTCGGCGGCGAGGATGCCGAGATCGTCCGCATCGGCCGCGAGGCCGGCAGCGGCACGCGCGACGGCTTCGAGTCCATCACCGACACGAAGGACGTCTGCCAGTACCGTCAGGAGCTGACCTCCACGGGCGACGTCATCGCCACCGTGTCCCAGAACCCGAACGCCATCGGCTATGCTTCCCTGGCTGCCATCAAGGACAGCGTCAAGGCCCTGACCGTCAACGGTGTGGCCCCGACGGAAGCGACCGTCAAGGACGGCACCTACCTCGTGCAGCGTCCGTTCGTCCTCGTGACGAAGGAAGGCGCTGCCCTGAGCGAGACCGCGCAGAAGTTCTTCGACTTCGCGACCTCTGCGGACGCCGCGTCCATCATCTCCGCGGCGGGCGCAGTCCCGGTGGCCTGAACCACAGACAAGCGTACAGGCGGCTGGTGACCAGCCGCCTTTCGCATATACAGAGGTGCTGATATGAAAAAGAGATCTCAAGTTCTGGAGACGGTCGTGCATGGCGTGTTTCTGCTCCTTGGCCTCATTACCGTCGGGTGTGTGCTGCTCATCAGCGTGTACCTGATTGTCTCCGGCATCCCCGCCATCCGGCAGATCGGGCTCGTCCCGTTCCTGTTCGGCAAGACGTGGGCATCCACGGCGGCTGAGCCGTCGTACGGTATTCTGCCGTTCATTCTGACAAGTGTATACGGCACGGCCGGGGCCATCGTGCTCGGCGTGCCGCTGGGGTTCCTGACGGCCGTGTATCTGGCGAAGGTCGCCCCGCCACGGCTCAAGACCGTGCTCGAATCAGCCGTGAGCCTGCTCGCCGGCATCCCGTCGGTCGTCTACGGTCTTGTGGGTATGCTCGTGCTCGTGCCGGGCATCCGCAGGGTGTTCCACCTGGCGGACGGCGCGAGCCTGCTCGCCGCCATTATCGTGCTGGCGATCATGATCCTGCCGTCGATCATCAAGGTATCCGTCACCGCGCTCGAGGCCGTGCCGCCCGAGTATGAGGACGCGTCGCTCGCGCTCGGCGCGACGCCGATCGAGACGTATTTCAAGATTTCCGTCCCGGCGGCGAAGAGCGGCATTGCCGCTGCCGTCGTGCTCGGCGTCGGCCGCGCCATCGGCGAGGCCATGGCCGTCATGATGGTGTCGGGCAACGTGCCGAACATGCCGACGCTGTTTCAGAGCGTGCGCTTTCTGACCACCGCCGTCGCCAGCGAAATGTCCTACTCCGGCGGCCTGCAGCGGCAGGCACTGTTTTCCATCGCGCTGGTGCTGTTTTTGTTCATCATGCTCATCAACGCCACGCTCAATTTCTTCCTCAAGCGCAATCAGGAGGGGGACAAATGAAAAAGAAAGCCATTTCCGGCAGCCGCAGGGCCTATATCCTCACCATGCGCATCCTCATGGGCGCGGCGGCCGTGATCACGGCGGCGCTCGTGCTGTTTCTGATCGCCTATGTGCTCATCAAGGGCCTGCCGAACGTGTCGTGGACGCTGCTGTCCACCGCGCCGAGCTACCTGTCCGACCGCATCGGCATCCTGCCGGATATTCTCAACACGCTCTATATCGTCATCGCGACGCTGCTCATCGTCCTGCCGCTCGGCGTCGGCGCGGCCATCTACCTGACCGAGTACGCCACGAACCGCCGGCTCATCGGCGCCATCGAGTATGCGGCCGAGACGCTCTCCGGCATCCCGTCCATTATCTACGGCCTTGTGGGCATGCTGTTTTTCTGCCAGTTTCTGAACATGAAAACATCGCTGCTGGCCGGCGCGCTCACGCTCGTCATCATGAATCTGCCGACCATCATGCGCACCACGCAGGAGAGCTTAAAGACCGTGCCGCAGAGCTACCGTGAGGGCGCGTTCGGCCTCGGCGCGGGCAAGTGGCGCGTCATCCGCACCGTGGTGCTGCCCGGCTGCGTGGACGGCGTCATCACCGGCTGCATCCTGTCCGTCGGCCGCATTCTCGGCGAGTCGGCCGCGCTGCTGTTCACGGCGGGCTTTGCCCACGCGCTCAACGGCTTCTTTGAAGGGCTGAGCAGCGCGGGCGCCACGCTCACCGTCGCGCTTTACGTCTACGCCAAGGAGCAGGGTCAGTTCGATGTGGCCTTTGCCATCGCCGCCATTTTGATGATCCTTACACTGCTTATCAACGGCGCGGCCACGCTCGTTGAGAGATACTTCAGGAGGAAAAGAAGTCTATGAGTGACATTATGACAGTCCAGGGCCTGGATCTCTGGTACGGGGACCATCAGGCACTGCACGATATCAGTATGAACATCCCCGAAAAGAGCATCACGGCGCTCATCGGGCCGTCCGGCTGCGGCAAATCCACGTTTCTCAAAACGCTCAACCGCATGAACGACCTCATCCCGGGCGTGAAGATTACGGGCGATGTGCGCTACCGCGATCAGGACATTTTTGCCGCCGGCACGGACGTCAACGAGCTGCGGCGCGAGATCGGCATGGTCTTTCAGAAGCCGAACCCGTTTCCGATGAGCATCTACGACAATATCGCCTACGGCCCGCGCACGCACGGCATCAAAAGCCGCGCAAAGCTCGACGAGATCGTCGAAAAGTCCCTGCGCGGCGCGGCCATCTGGGACGAGGTGAAAGACCGCCTGAAGAAAAACGCCCTCGGCCTCTCCGGCGGCCAGCAGCAGCGTCTGTGCATCGCCCGCGCGCTCGCGGTCGAGCCGGAGGTGCTGCTCATGGACGAACCCACGAGCGCGCTCGACCCGATCTCCACGTCGAAGATCGAGGAGCTGGCCATGCAGCTCAAGGAGCAGTACACGATCGTCATCGTCACGCACAACATGCAGCAGGCGGTGCGTATCTCCGACCGCACGGCGTTTTTCCTGCTCGGCGAGCTTGTCGAGTGCGGCGACACGCAGCAGCTGTTCTCGCAGCCGCAGGATAAGCGCACGGAGGATTACATCACAGGGAGGTTTGGCTAATGAGAAGCCGGTTTGATGAACAGCTCGCGCTCCTGAACAAGGAGATGATCGAGATGGGCGCACTGTGCGAGGAGGTCATCGCGCTCGCGTCCAAGGCCCTTACGGAGGCGGATCCGGAGCTGGCAAAGCGGGTTGCGCCGCTCGATGCCGAGATCGACCAGAAAGAGCGCAACATCGAGTCGCTGTGCCTCAAGCTCCTGCTCCAGCAGCAGCCCGTCGCGCGCGACCTGCGCCAGATCTCGGCGGCGCTGAAGATGATCACGGACATGGAGCGCATCGGCGACCAGGCCGAGGACATTGCGGAGATCATCCAGTTTCTCGCCGGCCGTTCGGCGGAAAATGACGATCTGCTGCGCGAAATGGCCCGCTCGACCATCCGTATGGTCACAGAAAGTGTTGACGCTTACGTTCAGCGTGATACAATGCTGGCAGAGACGGTCATTGCCGAGGACGATGTCGTGGACAACGCCTTCGATGAGGTCAAGCGCCGGCTGATCGACAAGATCGCCGCCCACCCCGACGACGGGGAGTACGCGCTCGACCTGCTCATGATCGCCAAATACTTCGAGCGCATCGGCGACCACGCGACGAACATCGCCGAGTGGGTGATCTTCTCGGTCACCGGGGTGCACAAGGAGGGGTAAGCCATGATCTGGTGTGTGGAGGACGACGCCAGCATCCGCGACATTGAGGTCTATACGCTCTCGTCCACGGGGTTTGACGCCCGCGGCTTTGCCGACGGTGTCTCGTTCTGGGCGGCGCTCCAGACGGAGAAGCCCGATCTGGTCGTGCTCGACGTGATGCTGCCCGGCGTGGACGGCATCGAGCTGCTGAAGCGCATGAAGGCGTCTGCGGAGCTGCGCACCATCCCGGTCGTTATGGCCACGGCCAAGGGCGCGGAGTACGACAAGATCCGCGGCCTCGACCTGGGCGCGGACTACTATCTCGTCAAGCCGTTCGGCGTGATGGAGCTTGTGTCCTGCGTCAAGGCGGTACTGCGCCGCTGCCAGCCGGAAAAGGCTGCGCATCTGCTGCGCAGCGGCGGGCTCGTCGTCGATCTGAACGCACACACGGTCACGGTCGACGGCGCGCGCGTCGCGCTTACGTATAAAGAATTTGAACTTCTGCGCCTGTTTCTGTCCCATCCGGGCATGGCGTTCACGCGCGACCAGCTCTTTCAGGAGATCTGGGGCATGGACTACTGCGGCGAGACCCGCACGGTCGACATGCACATCCGGACGCTCCGGCAGAAGCTCGGCCCCTACGGACGGCGGATCGAAACGGTGCGCAATGTTGGCTACCGCATGGAGGCGACGACATGACCAAAAAGATTTTTCAATCGATCCTGCTCGTGGCCGGGTGCGTGCTGCTGGCGAGCCTGCTGATCATCATGGGCTTTTTGTACGATTACTTCGGCGGCGTGGAGGAAAACCAGCTGCGCGACGAGCTGAGCCTTGCCGCGGCGGCCGTGGAGGACGGCGGCACGGACTACCTGTCCCAGCTGACGGCCGACCGCTGCCGCCTGACGTGGATCGCGGCCGACGGCAGCGTTCTGTACGATACCAAGACCGACGCCGAGAGCCTTGAGAACCATGCCTCGCGCGCCGAGGTCAGCCAGGCGCTGGCCACTGGCACCGGCGAGAGCACGCGCTATTCCTCGACGCTCATGGAAAAGACCATGTACTATGCCCAGCTTCTCGATGACGGCACGGTCCTGCGCATCTCCATCAGCCGCGCGACGGTCGGCATGATCGCCGTCGGCATGATCCAGCCGCTGCTGATTGTGCTCATCGTGGCGCTCATTTTCTCCGGACTGCTGGCCAGACGGCTGTCGCGGCGCATCGTCGACCCGCTCAACAGTCTTGACCTCGAGCATCCGCTCGATAATGACGCCTATGAGGAGCTCTCCCCGCTGCTCAAGCGCATCCACCGCCAGCACGTCGAGATCCAGACGCAGCTGCGCGAGCTGCACGAGCGGACCGATGAGTTCACGCAGATCACCGGCAGCATGCGCGAGGGCCTTGTCCTGCTCGACGAGCACGGCAGCATCCTGAGCATCAACGCTGCGGCGCAGGCGCTCTTCAGCACGGACGCGCAGTGCGTGGGCCGTGACTTTCTCACCATCGAGCGCAGCCACGAGATCAGCGCCGCCATTCAGGCCGCCGTCACGGACGGCCACAGTGAGGTGCGCGCCGAGCGTGCGGGCCGCGTGTATCAGTTCGACATCAGCCGCATCACGTCCGACGGGAAGCTGCTCGGCACGGTCATTCTGGCCTTCGACATCACGGAGCAGGAGTTCGCAGAGCGCAATCGCCGGGAGTTCACGGCAAATGTCTCGCACGAACTCAAAACGCCGCTGCAGGGTATCATCGGCAGCGCCGAGCTGATTGAAAACGGCATGGTCAAGCCCGACGATCTGCCGCGCTTCGTCGGCCACATTCACGCCGAGGCCGCGCGCCTCGTCACGCTCATCGACGACATCATCCGCCTGTCCCAGCTCGACGAGGGCGCCGCCATGCCGACGGAACCGGTCAACCTGCTCGCCGTGTCGCAGGAGGCGGCGGAGAATCTGCACGACGCCGCGGCCGCGCGCAGCGTCACGGTCAGCGTCACGGGCCAGCCGGCCGTCATTCCCGGCGTTCGCCGCCTGATCTACGAGATCGTCTATAACCTCTGCGACAACGCCATCAAGTATAACCGCGACGGCGGGCGCGTGGACGTGACGGTCGCCGCCGATGCCGACGGCAGCAGCATCACCGTCGCCGATACCGGCATCGGCATCGCGCCGGAGCATCAGGGCCGCGTGTTCGAGCGCTTCTACCGCGTGGATAAGAGCCACTCCAAGGCGTCCGGCGGCACGGGTCTCGGATTGTCGATCGTCAAGCACGCCGTGCAGTATCACCACGGCCGCATCGAGCTCGAGAGTACGCCCGGCACGGGCACGACCATCCGCGTCGTGTTCCCGAACGCGTAAACCGGTACATGAAAAGGAAGCGGACTTCTGTATCCGGAAGTCCGCTTTTTTCTGCCCCGCAGGGCTTGACACCCGGGCGGGGCGGTGCTATCATGCAGCTGGATTAAACATATCTAACCAATCGGTTTTCAAGGAGGTCATCCCATGTATCAGATCACACTGAACATAGACGGCATGATGTGCGGCATGTGCGAGAGCCACATCAACGATGCGGTGCGCAGCGCCTTTTCGGTCAAAAAGGTCACGTCCTCGCACAGCAAGGGCCAGACGGTCATCCTCTCCGAGACGGAGATCCCGGAGACGGAGCTGAAGCCGGTCATCGCCAAGACGGGCTACGAGCTCACGGGCTACGCCTGCGCCCCGTATGAGAAAAAGGGCCTGTTCCACCGGCACTGAGCATAGCCCGGTGAGATAAGCGGCACGCGGCGGTCAGATGACCGCCGCGTGCCGCTTGCTTTATTTCGGCTCAAAGCCGTGCTCCATGCAGTACACGCGCAGGATGGCCGCCTGCGTTTTCGCGTCCGGGATGCGCCCGGCCAGCACATCGCGCGCAAGCTCCTCGAGCGGCACGGCCTGCAGGTTGAGAAATTCATCGTCGTCGAGCTGCTGCTCGCCGAAGGTCAGACCGCGGGCGAGGTACATCCAGATGACCTCGTCCGAGTACGCGGCGGCGGGGTAGAACGGGCCGAGCGGGAGCAGCTCGCGCGCCGTGATGCCGGTCTCCTCGCGCAGCTCGCGGCGCGCGGCGGCCTCGGGCGCCTCGTCGCGGCTGTCGCGCTTGCCGGCAGGAATCTCCGTGATGACCTCGTTCACCGGGTAGCGGAACTGCCGCTCAACGATCACGCGGCCGTCGTCGAGCAGCGGCACGATGCACACCGCGCCCACGTGGCGCGACAGCTCGCGCGGCGCGGTGCCGCCGTTGGGCAGGCGCACGGTGTCGCGGTAGAAGTCGAGGATGCAGCCGCTGTAGATTTTCTCGGATGTGAGTTTCGTTTCGGTCAGGTTGTCCATGGTGCGTCTCCTTACAGGCCGAGGATCTGCAGCGTGCGCGTGTCGGGCTGCCCGCCGAAAAATTTCTCGAGCACGGCGGAAAACACCGGCTCATCCGGCGCGGCAGCCGCGAAGAGCGTCATGCTCGAGCGCAGCTTCAGATCGTCCGGAAAGCCGAACACGACCGACGGGTCGCTCTCGTCGAGTGCCAGCAGGGCGTTGCTGATCTCCAGCAGGTGCGCGCGCAGCGTCGGCTCGCGCAGATAGGCCCGCGCCTCGTCGAGCCCGGAGATGGCGTAGTACTGCGATGTGTTGCTCATGCCCAGCCCCGCGACCTGCGGGAAGATGTACCAGATCCAGTGGCTGCGCTTGCGGCCGCTGCGGATCTCGCGCAGGGCGGTGGCATAGTCCCGGCTCTGTGCGGTGAGAAAGCGGTTGAGATCATACATAGCGAAACCTCCTCAGAAGCGGAAATAGATGAACGGATTGAACGTCGCGCTCACGGAAAAGACGATGCACACGGCCAGCAGCGCCAGGCACACGACGTTGCGCACGATCTCGGCGCCGCAGCTCTCGCCAAGGTGCACGCGCCGGCAGACGGGTGTGGAGAATACGAGCGCGGGCAGCATCCACAGCAGCGGCGGGACGATGCTCACATCCGCTGCGAGCGACTGCGAGAGCGCCACGTGCGTGAAGCTGAACATCCGCGCGAGCGCGCAGCGCATCTGCACAAAGTCCGTGAGGTTGAACATCACCCAGCCGATGCACACGATGATCATGCACAGCAGCCAGCGCAGCGCCTTCGGCAGACGCTCGAGATACTTGCCCAGCCAGAGCTTTTCGATCAGCAGCAGCACGCCGTAGTACAGGCCCCAGAGCAGGAAGTTCCAGTCCGCGCCGTGCCACAGGCCGGTCAGGCCCCAGACGACAAGAATGTTGCGCACCCACTTTCCCCGGGAAACGCGGTTGCCGCCGAGCGGGATGTACACATAGTCGCGAAACCAGGTCGACAGCGAGATGTGCCACCGCCGCCAGAACTCCGTGACCGACAGGGAGATATACGGGTAGTTGAAGTTTTCGAGGAAGTGGAAGCCGAACATCCGGCCGAGACCGATGGCCATGTCGCTGTAGCCGGAGAAGTCGAAATAGATCTGCAGCGTGTAGGCGATGGCGGCCAGCCAGTACATGAGCGAGCCGTAATTGGCGGGGTTGCCGCTGTAGACGATGGTGGCCACCTGCGCGACCTGATTGGCCAGCAGCAGCTTTTTGGCCAGACCTACGACAAAGCGCCGGAAGCCCTGCGCGAGATCGTCCATGGTCACTTGGCGCTCCCGGATCTCCTGCTCGATGGTCTCATAGCGCACGATGGGGCCGGCGATGAGCTGCGGGAAGAAGCTGACGTACATCAGCAGGTAGAAAAAGTTGCGCTGCAGGGCGATCTTGCCGCGGTAGAGGTCGATGACATACGACAGAATCTGAAACGTGTAAAAGCTGATGCCGATCGGCAGCGCGATGCCGGGGTCCGTCAGGCCGAGAAACGAGAACGTCCGGCACAGGAAGTTGAGGTATTTGAACACGACGAGGTTGCCGAGGATGACGACGATCGCCGCGATCAGCGCGGCCTTTTTCGCGCGCGGCCGCGCCTCAAAATGCACGATGGCAAAGCCGCTGCCGTAGGCCACGAGCGTCACGAGCACCATGAGCACGACCATTTTCGGCTCGCCCCAGGCGTAGAAGATCAGCGACGCGATGAGCAGCAGGACGTTCTGCACGGGCTTCGAGCGGATGAGCACGCACAGCCCCGCCAGCGGCAGGAAGAAAAACAGAAATGTCTGACTGCTGAATACCATCGCTCAGTCCTCCACCATGAAGTCGTCCGACGTGAAAAACGTCGTGCTGCCGATCCAGAGCACCTTCGTGATCCGGTGCTCGCGCAGATACTCCGCCAGCCGAAACGGCTTTCCCATGTCCTGCTCATAGCTGCGCAGATCGACGCTGTAGACCCGGTCAAAGTGCGAAGCCATGAGTTTGAGGATGGCGTTGTCATACGATTCGCCGAGCATCAGCAGATTCCCGCGTCCGGTCGTGCCGGTGTCGAGGATGACCTCGCCGTTGTCCCAGCCGTAGACCCCACCGTAGTTGGCGTCCGTGAGCTGGCCGCTGAGCGCGGCGTCCTGCCAGCCGTAATCATCCGCCGGTTCTCCGGCAATCGTCACGGACATCTGCGGGAAAGCAAAGCGGTAGACATCCATCGGCTCAAAAAACTGCTCCTGCGCGCCGATAGACAGCGCTTTTGAGCCGGAGAAGTGATCGGACACGCGCACCGTTTCCAGCGGCTCGAGCAGGTCGGTGCAGCCGAGCAGGGCGGCCGCCTCGCGGTAGCCGCGGTAGGAGCCGACGTTGTTCCAGTGGTGGTCGGTCTGGTAAAAATCGCGCTCAAACGTTGCCAGATCGTCTGCCGCGAACCTGCCCATCTGTTCTGCCGGCAGGTTCACCTGGCTGCTGAGATATTCGAACGCGCCGTTGTTTTCCCCGGCCTGGAAGTTGTTGTTCGAGTCGCCCTCGACCATATAGAGATAAAACGTCACGTCCGGATGCGCGGCGATCAGTGCATTGAGGTTTTCGCTGTGCCGCGTGAGCTCCGGTATCACCATGTCGGGACTGCGGTAGGCGTAGGCCAGATATTTCCCGCCGTAGACGAGAAACTGGTCGTACTGGACCGGCACGTTCGGATACCGGCGCGACAGGCGCATCATGGAGTCGTACCGGATCTTGTTCTGCGCGTCATTGAAGGTCTTTTTCATCGCCTGCGCCAGCGGGATCTGATCGCTGAGCGCAGCCTCCATGGCGTCCTGAAACGAACCGTCGAGCCAGCTTTCCGCCGTCAGCGGGGCGACGGTGTTGGCCGGGCGGTTTTCATAGTAGTTGACGTCCTTCGGGCGCAGCAGCGTGCGCCCGAGCCCGGTCAGCAGCACGGCGGCAGCACAGCAGAGCATGGCCGCGTTGCACAGATTCCGGGTGCGTTTGCTTTTGTCGGCGTGTTTCACGTGCGATTTCTCCTGAATTCGAAAATTTGCAAAAAACTTCTTTTGATTATGACCTCTGCGCCCCGGATTGTCAAGCGCCGCGGCGCTCAGATTTGGTTTTACAACCCGCGCGGTATGCGTTACAATAAAAAATCGGAAAGGAGCGTTCCTCCATGAGTATGACATTGGAAACCATTCGGGCGGCGCATGCGCGCATCGCCCCTTATATTGTGCCCACGCCGCTGCTGCGTCTGCCGGCGCTCGATGACGCCCTCGGCTGCGAGGTGTACGTCAAGGCCGAGTGCATGCAGCGCACGGGCGCGTTCAAGCTGCGCGGCGCAATGAACAAGATCCTCGCCCTGACGGATGCCGAGCGTGCCCGCGGCTTTGTCGCGGCCTCGTCCGGCAACCACGGCCGCGCGGTGGCCTATGCCGCGCAGTGCTTCGGCACGCATGCCTGCATCGTCATGCCGCGCACGGCCCCGGCCGTCAAGCAGGCGGCCATCCGCGCGCTGGGCGCGGAGCTCGTGCTGTGCGATGCGTCCGAGCGGTTTGCGGTCGCGGCGCGGCTCTGCGCCGAGCGGGGTGCGGCCATGGTGCCGCCGTTCAATGACGAGCTGGTCATGGCGGGGCAGGGCACCGTCGGGCTTGAGATCATGGCCCAGTGCCCGGAGATCAACGCGGTCGTCGTTCCGGTCAGCGGCGGCGGGCTCATCGGCGGCGTGTCCACGGCCGTCAAGGCGCTCGCGCCGCGCGTGCGCGTTTTCGGCGCGGAGCCGGCCGCGCTCCCGCGCTATACGGAGAGCCTGTGCGCCGGGCATCCGGTGCAGGTGGAGCAAAAGCGCTCGGTCGCGGACGCGCTCGTCGCGCAGATGCCGGGGGATGTGTGCTTCCCGTACGTGGCGGCGAATACCGACGGCTTTGCGGATGTGGCGGATGATGATATCCTCCGCGGCATGAAGCTGCTGCTCCTGGAGGGCAAGCTGCTGTGTGAGCCGTCGTCCGCCATCGGCATCGGTGCCGCGCTGGCCGGGCAGCTCCCGGTACGCAAGGGGGACAAGGTCTGCTTTGTCGTCAGCGGCGGCAGCGTCGCGCTCGAGCAGCTGCACCAGCTCGAGGACATTGTGCTCTGAAAGGCATAGAAAAAATCCGCTCCTGCTTGAGAAGCGGATTTTTTCGTATCTTGTCACCAGATGCCGAGCACGTGCTGCATCAGCAGGCTCATGCCCGCGATGCCGACCCAGCAGCAAAAGCCCATGATGAGCGGCTTGCCGCCGGTTTTGACGAGCTTGACGATGTTCGTGTTCAGGCCGACGGCGCACATGGCCATCACGATCAGGAACTTGCTGAGCGTCTTGAGCGGGTTGAACACGCTTGCCGACACGCCGGCGCTCACGCAGATGGTCGTGATCACGGACGCGAGCAGGAAGTAGAGGATGAACATCGGGAAGATCTTCTTGAAATCCACCTTCGTGCCGTCGGTCTTGGCACGCTTCGTGCGCACGAAAGCGAGCACGAGCGTGATCGGGATGATGGCGAGCGTGCGCGTGAGCTTGACGGTCACGGCCTTGTCGAGTGTCTGGCTGCCGAGCCCATAGAGCGAGTCCCACGTGGAGGCCGCGGCCGTGACGGACGACGTGTCGTTGATGGCCGTGCCGGCGAAGATGCCGAACGCCTCGCCGTTCGTGGTCGAGAAGCCGAGCAGCGCGCCGAGCGCGGGGAAGAAGATAGCCGCGAGCATATTGAAGAAGAAAATGACGGAGATCGCCTGCGCGACTTCCTCATCGTCCGCGTCGATGACGGACGCGGTCGCCGCGACGGCCGAGCCGCCGCAGATCGACGAGCCGACGCCCACGAGCGTCGAGATCTTGCCCGGGATGTGCAGCAGCTTGTGCAGCAGCCACGCCACGACGAGCGACGTCGTGATCGTCACGAGGATGATCGGCAGCGACTGCTTGCCGGTCTGCCAGATGACGGACAGGTTCATGCCGAAGCCGAGCAGGATGACGGCGTACTGCAGCACCTTCTTCGACACGAACGAGATGCCGGGCTGCGCCGCGGTCTTGTCGTGCCAGAGCAGCGTGACGATCATGCCGGCGAGGATGCCGAACACCGGGCCGCCGACGATCGGGAACCGCTGCCCGAGTAGCCAGCAGGGCACGGCCATGACGAGGCATACGAGAATGCCTTTCCAGTTTTTCTGAATGAAGTTCATAGTGGGTCGAGGATTCCTTTCTCTCCATGCGTTGTTTGCAGAGAGCATCATATCATAACCGAACGATAAAGAAAAATGATTTCTATTTATCAAATGATAATTTTGTGTTATCATTAGTAAAAAGATCTACAGGAAAAGAGGGATGCCCATGCTGGATTTTCGCGTCGAGACCTTTCTGGCCGTGTGCCGGCACATGAATTTTACGAAGGCGGCGCGTGAGCTCAACATCACGCAGCCCGCGGTTTCGCACCATATGCACTATCTGGAGCAGGCTTACGGCACGGCGCTGTTCCAGCACAACGGCAAGCGCCTTCAGCTGACCGAGGCGGGGGAGATTCTGCGCCGCACGCTGATCACGATGAAGCATGATGAGCAGCACCTGCAAAAGCGCATGCAGCAGGCCGCCTCCGGCACGCGCGACTATTCGTTCGGCGCGACGCTCTCGGTCGCGGAGTTCATGATCAACGAGGCGCTCGGCCGGTTTCTGCAGCTGCACCCGGACAGCCATATACAGATGCAGGTGGCGGACACGAAGGTGCTGCTGAGTAAGCTTGATTCCGGTGAGCTGGATTTCGCGGTCGTCGAGGGCGACTTCCCGAAGGCGGAGTATGATTTTTTCGTCTTCGGCACGGAGGAGTATGTCGCCGCCGGAGACCCGGAGAAGGCTGCGCGCTATCGCGGCCGGCCCCTGACGGAGTTGCTGGGCGAGCCGCTGCTGTTGCGCGAGGAGGGCTCGGGCACGCGCGTGATCCTGGAGTACTACCTGAAGGAGCACGGCCTGGCGGCCGCGGATTTTGCCCGCACGGTCGAGATCGGCAACATCGGCGCGATCAAGACGCTGCTCAAAAGCGGCTATGGCGTGTCGTTAGTTTATCCGTCAACGGCTTTGGCTTCTGCCCGCTAATCAATTTCTTCTCATATTCGTGGCTGTTATACGGAGAATCAGAAAACTGATTGCTTCCTCCCGCCCGAAAGAGTTTAGCCACAAAGATTCCCTGATTCTGAATTCCTTTGCAATAGGGATATATGAGCCGAGTGCTTCAGTAAGTAGTGGTGAATAAGGAGGCGCGATATGGCAGTAACAAAAACAATCGAAGTTGACGGCAAAGAGGTGCAGTTCCG
>ONIG01000004.1 GCA_900317855.1 uncultured Eubacteriales bacterium
CCTGAAGCAGGCCATCGAGCACGTGCTGAAGTTCAAAGTCGTTGAGCTGAAGACCGACCCGCAGCTGATGGGCGCTCTGGGCGCTGCCGAGTACGCTCGCCAGAAGGGTCTCGCCAAGAAGTAATCGCTTCTGAAATCGCCCCAAAAGAGGGAGAATCGCCTGGTTCTCCCTCTTCTTTTTTTGGCAGAAATACAAAGTGCACGATTCCAACGAAAATTTTATAAAAAAATTCATCGTTTTTGCAAGAAGTATTTGCTTTTATGATCAGATTAGTTTAATATATGTACGTCATTA
The DNA here is from genome assembly GCA_900317855.1 of uncultured Eubacteriales bacterium. Taxonomy (GTDB): domain Bacteria; phylum Bacillota; class Clostridia; order Oscillospirales; family Oscillospiraceae; genus CAG-103. Next base: position 296 of record ONIG01000004.1, read on the forward strand.
AGACAGTTGACCGACGTATGGAAGAGAGAGCGCCGGCCAAAGCCCAAAATATTAGGAGTGAGAAAAACCATGGATAACCTATTCTGGATCGGCTTCGTCGGAGCCGCGCTCGCCCTGATTTTCGCCTACCTGCAGAAGTGCAAAGTTATGAAGTGCTCTGAGGGCGACGAAAAGATGGTCAAGATCGCTTCTTCGATCCGCGCCGGTGCCAACGCCTACCTGAAGCAGCAGTATTCCACTGTTGCAAAAGTGTTTGCAGTCGTATTTGTCATCCTGCTGATCATTGCCTTTGCTTCCAAGGGTCAGATGCTCTCCAGAGTGACGCCGTTTGCCTTCCTGACCGGTGGTATCTGGTCGATGCTCGCCGGCCTGATCGGCATGAAGATTGCTACCGCCGCCAATGCCCGCACGGCCAACGCCGCGCACGAGAGCCTGAACCACGGCCTGAACGTTGCCTTCTCTTCCGGCACGGTCATGGGCTTCACGGTCGTCGGCCTCGGCATTCTGGACATCACGCTCTGGTTTATCGGCCTGCGCTACATTGGCAAGATCACCGATCCCACCGTGCTTGCCAACATCATGGTCATGAACGGCATGGGCGCTTCCTTCATGGCGCTGTTCGCCCGTGTCGGCGGCGGCATCTACACCAAGGCTGCTGACGTCGGCGCCGACCTCGTCGGTAAAGTCGAAGCCGGTATTCCGGAAGATGACCCGCGTAACCCCGCGACCATCGCGGATAACGTTGGCGATAACGTCGGCGACGTTGCCGGTATGGGCGCTGACCTGTACGAGTCCTATGTCGGCTCCATCCTTGCCACCTTCGCGCTGAGCGCCGCCGCCAACTACGGCTGGAGCGGCATGCTGCTGCCCGTCGCGCTGGCAGTCTGCGGCATTGTCTGCTCGCTGATCGGCTCCTTCCTCATCAAGACGAAGGAAGACGCCACCCAGATGTCCCTGCTCAAGAGCCTGCGCACCGGCACCTACACGGCTGCCGCCCTTTCCGCTGTGCTCGCCCTGCCCCTGTCCTACCTGATTCTCGGACCCGAGCAGCACTGCTGGGGCGTCTACGTTGCGATCCTCTGCGGCCTGATCGGCGGCTGCGCCATCGGCTACTTCACCGAGTACTACACCTCTGACAACTATAAGCCCACGCAGCAGCTGGCCGCCGCTTCCGAGACCGGCTCCGCCACGATCATCATCGGCGGTATCTCTCTGGGCCTGAAGTCCACCATGGCTTCCATTCTGATCGTTTCCGTCGCTATCCTGCTCAGCTACTTCTGCGCAGGCGGCACCACCACGATCATCGACGCCAGCGGCGCGTTCACCGCTGAGTTCAACCAGGGCCTGTACGGCATCGGCATTGCCGCTGTCGGCATGCTCTCCACCCTCGGCATCACCCTTGCGACCGACGCTTACGGCCCCGTGGCCGACAACGCCGGCGGCATTGCCGAGATGTCCGGTCTGCCGGAAGAAGTCCGCGACCGTACCGACGCGCTTGATTCCCTTGGCAACACCACTGCTGCCACCGGCAAGGGCTTCGCGATCGGCTCTGCTTCCCTGACGGCTCTGGCGCTGCTCGTGTCCTACGTCAACATCGTGCAGACCCGCACGCCCGAGACCCTCAACTTCACGCTGACGAGCCCGTCCGTCCTGGTCGGCCTGTTCATCGGCGCGATGCTCACCTTCGTTTTCTCCGCACTGACCATGAGCGCTGTGCAGACCGCTGCGCAGTCCATCGTCGTGGAAGTGCGCCGTCAGTTCCGCGAGATCGTCGGTATCATGGACTACAAGGCAGACCCGGATTATGCGGCCTGCGTCAGCCTGTGCACCAAGGGCGCCCTGCACGAGATGGTCGCCCCGGCGCTGCTGGCTGTTGTCGTTCCGATCGTCACCGGCCTGATCCTTGGACCCACCGGTGTTGTCGGTCTGCTCGGCGGTGTTTCCGTCACCGGCTTTGCGATGGCCGTGTTCATGTCCAACGCTGGCGGTGCCTGGGACAACGCGAAAAAGTATATTGAGCGCGGCAACCACGGCGGTAAGGGCAGCCCCCAGCACAAGGCGGCTGTCGTTGGCGATACCGTCGGCGACCCGTTCAAGGATACCTCCGGCCCGTCCCTGAACATCCTCATCAAGCTCTGCTCCACGGTCTCCATCGTGTTTGCAGGCCTGATCATCGCGTTCAACCTCATGAACGTGCTGTAAATTCATGCATGGAAAAGCCCGTTGGCAGCTGCCAACGGGCTTTTTTTCGCCTATGTCAAACGATCTGGAAGAGATAGAACTTCAAATAATCCGTCTCCGGCACATTCCAGAGAATCGGATGATCCGGCCCCTGCTGACGTGCCTCGATCTGCCGCAGGGAGACCTGCGCGTCCTTAGCGGCGTCCGCCAGCATGGCGCGAAAGCGGTCATCCATCATGAAGTGTGAGCACGAGCAAGTGGCAAGATAGCCGCCGCGCGGCAGGATGCGCATGGCCTTGAGGTTGATCTCCTTGTAGCCGCGGATGGCGTTGGCCACGGTTGCGCTGCTCTTGGTGAAGGCGGGTGGGTCGAGAATGATATAATCATATGTCCCGCGCTTTTGCTCAGCCAGCTTTGTGAGCAGATCAAACACATCGGCACAGAGATACTCCACACGATCCTGCAGACCATTGAGCGCTGCGTTGCGCCGCGCGGTCGTGAGCGCGTCTTCGGATACATCCACCGATACGACAGATGCCGCGCCCGCCGCCGCGCAGTTGAGTCCGAAGGCCCCGGTGTGCGTGAAGCAGTCGAGCACATGCTTGCCCGGAGCAAGCCGGGCGGCCGCGCGGCGATTATACTTCTGGTCGAGGAAGAAGCCGGTTTTCTGCCCGTGGATGTAATCCACATCGTACAGGATCCCGTTTTCCCGAATCGTCACATGTCCGTCCAGGTCTGTCTGCAGACCATCCAGAGGCACAAAGCCGGTCCCCTGCTCCATGCCCTCTTTCTGCCGGAGTTTAACGTCGTTGCGCTCGTAGATCGCGTCGATTTGTTCCCCGCCTGCGCGCAGCGTCTGCAGCAGGAGCGTGAACAGCTGCACCTTGCGCAGCTCCATACCCAGCGAGAGTACCTGCGCGACCAGGATCGGGCCGAAGCGATCGACCGTCAGGCCCGGAAAACCGTCCGCCTCGCCGAAAATCAGGCGGCAGTTATCGGAATCCGGCCCCATGACCGTACGGCGGTAATCGACCGCATACTGGATGCGCCGCGCCCAGAACGCCTCATCGAAACGGTCATTCGCGTTGCGCGAGAGCACGCGCACGCGGATCTTGGACGCGCTGTTATAAAACCCGGCGCCGAGCCAATGGCCGCCGCGCGTGCACACATCCACGATCTGCCCGTTGCCGCAGGCGGCGTCCGCCTGCAGCACTTCGTCTGCATAAACCCACGGATGACCGCTGCGCAGGCTGCGCGCCGCCTTATCCGTGATGAGAATTTTCGGATCATTTCGTTCCATAGCATCTTCACTCCAAACAGTATCGCTCTATTGTACCCCGAACGCGCCGCGCGGACAAGAGCGAAATGCGATATTTACATTTTCCGACCGGTCGTTTATAATATTGTTATTAGTTTGTTTTGAAAAGGTGACGCCATGAAGCTTTCCAAATCCGGTATTTTTTTGATCGTCGTGCTCGTGATCGCCATTGGCCTCGGCGCCTGGGTCACGGTCATGACCTGCAATGTTCTGGCGAAGGACCCCATCACACTGCCCGACCGCGGCAGCGCTGCCGGTACGCCGCAGCCGGTGCAAAACGCCGATAAGCCGAAGGAGCCGGACACATTTGTCATCTCCATGGTCGGCGACTGCACGCTCGCCTCGATCCAGACCGGGCGCGACTTTGACAGCTATATCGATAAAAATGGGACGTCCTGGCCCTTTTCCGGCGTTGTGGAGTATCTGAGTCAGGATGAATTCACACTGGCAAACCTCGAGTGCACGTTCTCGGATGAAAAGCTCAAGTCCTCTTCCCTGTTCTACTTCCGCGGCCCGTCGTCCTATGCGGACATTCTCGTGCAGGGCAGTGTTGAATGTGTCACGCTCGGCAACAACCACACGGACGACTTTGGCGCCAAGGGCGTCACGGACACAAAGGCTGCACTTGACGCAGTTGGTGTACCGTGGGCGGCCGCCGGGGAATCCAAGGTGGTCACGACCGAGCATGGGCTGAAGATCGGCATCTACTGTCCGGGGTGGACCGGCCTGAGCAAGAGCAACATCACCGCCGGTATGGAGAAGCTCAAGGACGCCGGTGCGGATATCCTGATCTTCGCACCGCACTGGGGCACGGAGGGCAGCTACAAGGTAACTGCAAATCAGGAATCCTTCGCTCACGCAGCCATTGACGCGGGCGCGCACATCGTTTTCGGCACCCACCCGCACGTCCTGCAGAAGATGGAAGCCTACAATGGCGGCTATATCTTCTACAGCCTTGGCAACTTCAGCTTCGGCGGCAACACCGCCCCGCGCGACGTGGACACGGCCATCGCGCAGGTGACCGTGAAAAAAGACGGCAACAGCTGGACCGTCGAGGGGTATGACCTTATTCCCTGCCGCCTGTCGAGCACGGACAGCAAAAACGACTACCGCCCGCGCCCGTACAAAGAGGACGAGGAGGGCTATGCGCGTGTGCTCAGCAAGCTCGATGGCTCCTGGACCGGCAGCGACCTGAATGTGGACTACTCGTTCATGTACCGCTGATACATAAAAGTACCAAAAACGGCCATCCGTCGATCGGCGGATGGCCAAGAATATGAATAGGATGAGATTCATACGCGTCATACGCGCAAAATGCTCGCACTATTATCAGCTTTTCTATGCGTTTTATCCATGTCCGCTTGCAGCGAATCAACTTCAACCGGAATATCATCGCTAAAATTGGTTGCTTCAAGCGGGCACGTCGAGCTTGATGCGGGTGACTCTGCAAAGGGCTACTTCAAGGTCGATGGCAAAAAGGATTTCTCCATTGACGATATCGAGTTCGTAAGCTCTGACCCCGCGGTGGCAACATTCGTTTACGACGAAACTGTGCTTGACACTTGTGTTTATTACAAGATTAATGCTCTATCGGCAGGAACAGCTACAGTTTACGCTCAAACGAAAGACGGCAGATCGAAAACGGACGAGATAACGGTCACGGTATCAGGATATATCTACAAAGTCGCTGAGTTCGAAGACACGAGCACAAGCTCTGCGGAGCGGATGACACTTCGCGTTACGGCTTCTGAGGACTACCTCTATGCAATGTCAGACGAACAGCTATCTGATATGGCGAAATTCATTGCCAGCAGCTATACTCGATCGCACAAAATAAATGCGGTTGTGGTGTATCTATATTGTGACGGAGACGACACCAACGGTGCGTTCACGATTGCTTCCTGCACATACGCTCCGTATGGTGACATTTCAAAGGCATCGGATGTTACGGCCGGTGACTACTCATCGTTTGATTACAATGTTTATGTCAATTCTGCTTCATAGAGAGACCTATATAGGAAAGCCGAATAACATAAAAGAGCCTGTCGGCATCGGCAGGCTCTTTTCATCAGACAGTATCATCACGAAAATCATTTCTTTTCAGTCCTGCGGCAGCGGGATCTTGCCCTTGAGCAGCACCTTGCCAAAGCAGCAAATGGTGATGCCGGACGAGGCGCTGATCGTCACATCCGCGTCCTTACGCGCACGGTTGAGGGAGAACAGATAGACATTGCCGAGATAGTCCTGGCAATACTGCTTGCATTTCATGTCGCCGTCCACAAAGAACAGACCGATGTCCCCGTCGCAGATCGTGGCACCGCGCTTGACGAGCACGATCGAATCGTCGTGAATATAAGGCTCCATACTGTCGCCTGCGATGCGAACCGCGAAATCCGCCTCCGAATCTGCCGCGACGGTATAATCCTCATAGTCGTCCCCAAAGGCGGGCGAGGCATAGCCGGCTGCGGCCGGCGTCATATACAGCGGAATGATCTTATTTTGCTCCGGCTGCTGCTCGGCAGCCTGCAGACGCGCGCATTCGGCGTCCAGCAGCTGCAGGGTCACGAGGCGTCCGTGGTCATCCAGGCGGCGCAGCTTCCAGAGCGTCTCCCACTCCTCGGGCGTCGGCTGGTCGGTGCTGCCGGTGCCGCAAAATGTCTCCAGCGGGACATGCAGTGCGTCGCAGATGCGCAAAAGCAGTTCAAAATCGATCTTCATATTGTCGCGCCGGATGATGCTGTAGAGCGTTTGCGCGGGCACCTGGATCTGCCGCGCGAACTCATTGACCTTGATCTCGCGTTCATCCAACAGTTTTTTGAGCGTGGTTCCGATCATGCTGAACACCCCTTTGCCTCATCATCATATCGAATTTTTCGCTCTATGTCAAGAAATAAAAACAGCATTAAAAATTATGAAAACGAAAATTTCTTTCAGAATTCGTGGAAACGGTTTACTTTTCTATGAAAATGTGCTTAAATAAGTCGAGATGTAATCGATGATTTTGTTCATCATTACCTGCAAAATAAGGAGGAAATTTAGAAATGGTACAGTTTTCCAGCAGAATGAGTCAGCTGAAGGGTTCCGCGATCCGCGAGCTCCTTGCTCTGGCCAACAAACCGGAAGTGCTCTCGTTCGCCGGCGGCATGCCCGCTCCGGAGCTCTTCCCCGTTGACAAGATCAAGGCTGCGACCGACGCTGTCCTTGATGAACAGGGCAAGGTCGCGCTCCAGTACTCCAGCACCAACGGTTTTGAGCACTTCCGTCAGCAGATCGCCGATCGCATGGAAGCGAAGCTCAATATCAAGACCAGCGCTGATAACATCCTCGTGACCTCCGGTTCTCAGCAGGGTCTGGATTACTCGGCACGTGTTTTCTGCAACAAGGGCGATGTCGTCATCATCGAGAGCCCGTCCTACCTTGGCGCTCTGAACGCTTTCAAGGCTTGCGAGCCGAACTTTGTCGCCATCCCCACCGACGGCGACGGCATGATCATGGAAGAGCTCGAGAAAGTGCTTGCCACGACCGAGAACGTCAAGATGATCTATGTCATCCCCGACTTCCAGAATCCGTCCGGCCGCACCTGGCCGCTCGAGCGCCGCAAGCAGTTCATGGACATCATCAATAAGTACGAGATCCCCGTCGTTGAGGATAATCCCTACGGCGAGCTCCGCTTTGAAGGCGAGTACCTGCCCGCGCTCAAGAGCATGGACACCAAGGGCCTCGTTGTCTTCCTCGGCACCTTCTCCAAGATTCTGGCGCCCGGCTACCGTCTGGGCTGGGTCTGCGCCGATGGCGAGATCCTCCAGAAGTACAACTTCCTCGCGCAGGCCGCATCTCTGCAGGCTTCCACCGAGGCACAGCTCGTTGTCTCCAAGTTCATCGACATGTTCGACCTCGACGAGCACGTTGCCACCATCCGTGCGTGCTACAAAAAGCGCCGCGACGTCATGATAGCGACCATGGAGCGCGAGTTCCCGCCCGAGGCGAAGTTCACGCACCCCAACGGCGGCCTGTTCACTTGGGTCGAACTGCCGGAGTACATCAACACCAACGTGATGGCGAAGCAGTGCCTGGCGCGCAACGTTGCCTACGTCCCGGGCGACGGCTTCTTCCCGGATGCTGGCCACAACAACTGCATCCGCCTGAACTATTCCTGCATGCCCGAAGAGAAGATTGAAAAGGGCATGACCATTCTGGGCGAGGTCATCAAGGCCAACCTCAAGAAGTAATTTCCCGATATAAAAAGACCGTGTTCTCCGGAACACGGTCTTTTTCTTTCAATGCAGAACGTGCGCATACAGGAACGCCGCCACACCGTCGCGATCATTGGCTTCGGTCACATAGTCACAGACCGCGCGCACCTCTGATGCGGCATTGCCCATGGCAACGCTCGTACCGGCAGCACGCAGCATGCGCAGATCGTTGGAGCTGTCGCCGAAGGCGATGGTATCCGCAGCCGGGATGCCCAAGTGCTGCGCAAGCGCCAGCAGCGCCCTGCCCTTGTCCGCATTGGCCGCATTGAGCTCCAAATTGTTGCGGAAGGATGACGTGACCAGGATCTCCGGGAACGCCGCCGCGATCTCCGCCCGGGCGGTCTCCCGCTCGGCCATGTCACGAAAGCAGAGCTGCACCTTCTGGACCGGTTGGCCGTTTTTGCGTAGGAATGCCTTCAGATCATCCACCGGGGCGCGGGTCCGCCGCAGGAGCGTGACTACCTCCTCATCGGAATTATAATAGCGCACCCGCTCCAGAAACGACCGATCCACCCAGCCGGTGTCGTTCCAGTAGCAGTCATACATCGCATCATAACGCCCGGCAAAATCGAGCAGACGCAGGCAGGTGTCGAGCGCGATCTCCGCGCGCAGGAGCGCCTCCCCGGTGCGCGTGTCCGAAACCTTTGCGCCGTTGATGGTAATGGCGTAGTGCAGAAACGGGAACGCCATCACCTGCTCCGGGATCGCCCGGAGGGCGCGTCCGGTCGCGGGGACGATCACGTGCCCCTGCCCGGCCGCAAGCGAAAGCGCGGCAAAATTCCGCTGGGAAACGACCTTATCCGAATTGAGCAGAGTCCCGTCCAGATCCAGAGCGATCAGCTTCATAAGCACCTCCTGAAATAAGAAAATCCTGTGTTCAAAGAACACAGGATTTTGCTGGTGGAGACTAATGGGCTCGAACCATCGACCTCATGCGTGTGAAGCATGCGCTCTAACCAGCTGAGCTAAGCCTCCAAATGGTGACCCGTACGGGACTCGAACCCATGTTACCGCCGTGAAAGGGCGGTGTCTTAACCACTTGACCAACGGGCCTAAGATGGGATGCTGCGGGTGCAGCATCCCCTTGGTAGCGGCACCTGGATTCGAACCGGGGACACTTCGGGTATGAACCGAATGCTCTGGCCAACTGAGCTATGCCGCCATGTTGTTCGCGCCTCAGCAACTGCCAAACGCAAGGAGCATTGTACCAAACAATGCTCCTGTTGTCAATAAGTTTTGCGGCGAATTTTTAATTTTTTTGCGGCAGATAGTCCAGCGGCGACACGCTCTGACCGGAGGCCGCAACCGACAGATGCAGGTGGCTCTCCTGCGCCGACTCACAGCCGGCGGAATCACCGACCGAGCCGATGGTATCCCCAACGGAAACCTGATCGCCGACATTCACCGTCGGGATCGACTCAAGGTTGGCGTACGTGCACCGCAGACCGTCCTCCCGCTCGGTCACAACAGTCGTGCCATACAGATCGTCATAATACACCTTCGTGACCGTGCCGGACGCCATGGCCGAGACAACTGTGCCGTATTTGGCCTCGATGTCAATGCCGTCATGCGTGCGCCAGTCCGACATGGTCTCGTCATAGGCCAGCGCCGTCATGGCATACGGCCGCAGTACGGCGCCGTCCACCGGCCAGACATACTTGTCCTGCGCCGCCGTCTCAGCGGCGTCCTCGACCGGAATTTCCGGCTCCGGCGTCATCTCCGGCGTGGGCACCGGCGTCGCCGGCACGGGGATTGTCGGCGCGGGCGTGACTTCCAGCACCGCGTTCTGATCGCGTCCGTCATCCATAGTCTTCGTACCCGACAGCAGTGACCAGGCGGAAACGCCGATCACCGCTGCGCACAGGACGAGGGCTATGTAGAAGCCCTTGCCTTCGATGAAGCGTACGGATCTCTTTTCCGGTTTCTTGTCCTTGTTCGGTTCCATCGTGTTTCCCTCCAAGAAAAAAGGTGTTTGCATGGGTATTGTCACCCACGCAAACACCTTTTATACCGGTTTGGGAAAATTACTTTTTGATGCTGAAGAATGCATCCTTGCCGGGATACTGCGCCACGTCAAACAGCTCGTCCTCGATGCGCAGGAGCTGGTTGTACTTCGCGACGCGGTCGGTGCGGCTCGGCGCACCGGTCTTGATCTGGCCGGCGTTGACAGCCACGGAGATATCCGCGATCGTGGTGTCCTCGGTCTCGCCGGAACGGTGCGAAACGACGGCCGTCCAACCGGCGCGGTGCGCCATCTGGATAGCGTCGAGTGTCTCGGTCAGGGTGCCGATCTGGTTGAGCTTGATGAGCACGGCATTGGCAGCGCCAAGCTCGATGCCCTTTTTGATGCGCTGAACGTTTGTGACAAACAGATCGTCGCCGACGAGCTGGATCTTCTTGCCGAGACGGTCCATGAGCATCTTCCAGCCTTCCCAGTCATCCTCGGCCATGCCGTCCTCGAGGGAGATAATCGGGTACTTCTCCACGAAGTCGGCATACATATCGACCATCTGCTCGCGGGTCATGACGATACCGCGCTTCGGCAGATGATAGCAGCCGTCCTCGGCGTTGAACCACTCGGAGCAGGCGCTGTCGATGGCGATCATGAAATCGTCATACGGCTTGTAGCCGGCCAGCTCGATGGCCTTGACGAGCGCCTTGAGCGCATCCTCGTCGCTGTCAAGGTTCGGCGCGTAGCCGCCCTCATCGCCCACGCCGGAGGCCGGGACGACCTTCTTGAGCACGTGGAACACTTCAGAGCACATGCGCAGCGCCTCGGAGAAGCTCTTGGCGCCGACGGGCATAATCATGAACTCCTGAATATCGACGTTGCTGCCGGTGGCATGCGCGCCGCCGTTGAGCACGTTCATCATCGGCACCGGGAGGGTCTTGGCATTGCAGCCGCCGATGTAGTTATACAGGCTCTGGCCGGTCGCCAGCGCGCCGGCCTTCGCGCACGCGAGGGACACGCCAAGGATGGCGTTGGCGCCGAGGCGTGTCTTGTTCGGCGTGCCGTCGAGCTCGATGAGGAGCTTGTCGATCGAGGTCTGGTCAAGGACGTTCATGCCCTGCAGCGCCTCTGCGATCTCGACGTTCACGTTCTCCACAGCCTTGAGCACGCCCTTGCCGAGGTAACGGCTCTTGTCGCCGTCGCGCAGCTCGCAGGCCTCGTAGATGCCGGTGGAAGCACCGGACGGAACGGCCGCACGGCCGACGGTGCCGTCGTCGAGCGTGACTTCCACTTCCACGGTCGGGTTGCCGCGGGAGTCGAGAATTTCTCTGGCGCTGACGTCCACAATTTCAAAATAATCCTTCATGTTCATACTCCTTTATGATTTTTCGATAAGGCTCTCGCCTGTCATTGCGGGTTTGGGCTCGATGTGCATGAGTTCGAGCATGGTGGGTGCGATATCGGAAAGGCGGCCGCGCGGGCGCAGCGGCAGATCTCTGCCGACGAGCACCAGCGGCACAAGATTCGTCGTGTGCGCCGTGTTCGGCGAACCGTCCGGCTCGACCATGCGGTCGGCATTGCCGTGGTCGGCGGTGACGAGCAGCGTATAGCCCATCTCCTGCGCCGCCGCAACGACCTCGCCGAGACAGCGGTCCACGCACGCGACCGCCTGAATGGCGGCCGACATCACGCCCGTGTGGCCAACCATGTCGCAGTTGGCAAAGTTGCAGACGATCATGTCATATGTACCGGTGCGGATGCGCTTAACAAGCTCGTCCTTGACCTTGACGGCGCTCATCTCGGGGATGAGGTCATAGGTCGGATACTCGCGCGGTGACGGGATGAGCACGCGGTCCTCACCGGGATACTGTGTCTCCGTACCGCCGTTGAAGAAAAACGTGACGTGCGCGTATTTCTCCGTTTCCGCGATGCGCAGCTGGCGCAGGCCGTTGGCGCTGACGATCTCGCCGAGCGTATCGTGCAGCTCCTCGGGCGGAAACGCGACCGGGAGATCGGTGAGCTTCTCATCGTAGCGCGTCGTGCAGACATAGTGCAGGTTTTCTGCAACGGTCTTGCGCGCGAAGCCGTCAAAATCCAGCTGCGTGAGTGCATAGGTCATTTCCCGCGCACGGTCGGGGCGGAAATTCATGAAAATCACGCTGTCACCGGACTGAATGCGCCCATCCGGAACGCAGACGACGGGCTTGACGAATTCATCCGTCACACCGGCGGTGTAGCTGGCCTCCATCGCGTGAACGGGGTCGGGATCCTGTATGCCCTCGCCGCAGACCATGGCGTTGTAGCTGGCCTCGATGCGGTCCCAGCGCTTGTCGCGGTCCATGCCATAGAAGCGGCCCTGCAGCGTCGCGATCTTGCCGGTTCCGAGCTCGGCACAGTAGTCGCGCAGCTGCCGGACGTAGCCCGCGCCGCTCGTGGGCGCAACATCGCGCCCGTCGAGGAAGCAGTGCAGGTATACGCGCGCGATGCCGCGGTCGTGCGCCATTTTCACCATGGCAAGAATGTGCCGGATGTGACTGTGCACACCGCCGTCGGACAGCAGGCCGAGGATATGCAGGGCCTTGCCGTTCGCCGCGTTATCAAGGGCAGCTCCATAGACAGGATTCGCAAAAAACGTCCCGTCCTCAATGGCCTTTGTGATGCGCGGCAGATCCTGAAACACAACGCGGCCGGAGCCGATGTTCGTGTGGCCGACCTCGCTGTTGCCCATCTGGCCGTCCGGCAGGCCGACATCCAGCCCGGAGGCGGACAGCTTCGTGTGCGGCCAGCGCTGCAGGAGACTGTCCATGACCGGGGTCTGAGCCATGTAAATGGCGTTGCCGTCGTTCGGCTCGCCGATGCCGTAGCCGTCGAGGATGATGAGTGCGACTTTCCCGTTGCTCATTCGCAGGCTCCCTGCGCTGTCGCGGCGACGATCTTCGAGAAATCGACCGGCTTGAGCGACGCGCCGCCGATCAGGCCGCCGTCGATATCCGGCTGAGCCAGCAGCTCGGCTGCGTTGCCCGCGTTCATGGAGCCGCCGTAAAGGATGCTGATCGTCTTGGCCGTCTCAAGATCATAGAGCTTACCGAGCGTAGCGCGGATGGCGGCGCAGACCTCCTGCGCCTGCGCGCTCGTGGCGGTGTTGCCGGTGCCAATGGCCCACAGAGGCTCATAGGCGATGACGCAGTGCATGGCCTGCTCAGCCGTGAGGCCGGAGAAGGCTGCCGCGACCTGATAGGCCACATACGTCTCGGTCAGGTCATGCTCGCGCTGCGCAAGGCTCTCGCCGACACAGATGATCGGCGTGATGCTGTTGTCGAGCAGGATCTTCGTCTTGGCATTGACCTGCAGATCGGTCTCGCCGTGGTAGCTGCGGCGCTCACTGTGGCCGACGATGCAATACTGTGCGCCGAGGTCGCTGAGCTGCTCGGCGGATACCTCACCGGTGAACGCGCCGTGCTGATGCTCGGACACGTCCTGTGCGCCGACGCCGAGATGGCAGCCCTGCCCCGCCGTCTCCAGCGCGGCAATGAGCGGATACGGTGCGCAGATGACCACGTCGCAGCAGCGCTCGGCGGGAAGATTCGCCTGCAGCTCCTGCGTGAAGGCCGGGATCTCGGCCACACGCTTATTGAGCTTCCAGTTGCCGGCGATGATTGCTTTTCTCTCTTTCAAATTCATGTTTTATGCTTCCTTTCTGCGGCTTACTTATCCAGCAGGCACGCAACGCCCGGCAGCTCCTTACCTTCCAGGAACTCCAGCGAGGCGCCGCCGCCGGTGGAAATGTGCGTCATCTTATCGGCAAAACCGAGCTTTTCGACCGCAGCGGCCGAGTCGCCGCCGCCGACGATCGTGACCGCGCCGGACTCTGCCAGCGCCGCCGCGATGGCTTCCGTGCCGGTGGCAAAGGCCGGGAACTCAAACACGCCCATCGGGCCGTTCCAGACGACCGTACCGGCACCCTTGACGGCCTCCGTGAACAATTTGATGGTTTCCGGGCCGATATCCAGGCCCATCCAGTCGGCCGGGATGGCATTGGTCGGCACGACCTTGCGCGCACAGTCTGCGGCAAACTGATCGCCGGCCATGGTGTCCACCGGGAGCAGCAGCTTCACGCCGCGGTCCTTCGCCTTCTGGATCATCTCAAGCGCATAGTCCATCTTGTCGGCCTCGAGCAGAGACGTGCCGATCTCGCCGCCCTGCGCCTTGACGAACGTATAGGCCATGCCGCCGCCGATGATGATCGTGTCAGCTTTTTCGAGCAGATTGTTGATGACGCCAATCTTATCGGACACCTTCGCGCCGCCGAGGATGGCCACGAACGGGCGCTTCGGATCCTCGAGCGCCTTGCCCATGACGGACAGCTCTTTCTCGATCAGCAGTCCGGCATACGCGGGCAGATACGCCGCGACACCGGCGGTGGAAGCGTGCGCGCGGTGCACCGTGCCGAACGCATCGGAGACATAGAGCTCCGCCATGGAGGCAAGCTCCTTGGCAAATTCGGGGTCATTTTTCTCCTCGCGGGGATCGAAGCGCAGATTCTCCAGCAGCAGGAGCTGGCCCGGCTGCAGCGCAGCCGCCTTGGCCTTGGCGTCCTCGCCGATGATGTCCTTGGCGAAGATGACTTCCATGCCCAGCAGCTCCGACAGACGCTTGGCCACCGGAGCGAGCGTGAGGCTCTCTTTCCACGTGCCCTTCGGCTTGCCAAGGTGCGAGCAGGCGATCACGGCGGCGCCGTTGTCGAGCAGATAGCGGATGGTCGGCAGCGCGGCCACGATGCGCTTGTCGCTCGTGATCTCGCCGGTCGTTTTGTCCTGCGGGACATTGAAGTCGCAGCGCAGGAGCACTTTTTTTCCGGAAAGCGGGACGTCCTTGACGGTCATTTTGTTGTAGTTCATCTTGCTTCCTCCTGTTTTGTGATTTCACACAGGCGTGTGATATGGTATTCAGACATTCAGATCGATCTGCCCAAGCATATTCTGCTGGCGCAGTGCCTCATAGCACAGGATCGCCGCAGAATTGGACAGATTCAGGCTGCGCGCTTCCGCGCGCATGGGGATGCGCAGGCAATGGTCGGCATAGCGCTCGCGCAGCCACTCCGGCAGGCCCTTTGTCTCTTTGCCAAACATGAGCGTCACGTTCGGGGTCGAGAGATCGGCGTCCACATAGCTCACGTTCGCCTTCGTTGTGAGCAGCCAGAGGTTCTCATCGCCGTTTTTGGCAAAATACTCGTCGATGTTCTCATAGACCGAGATATCAACCAGATGCCAGTAGTCGAGTCCAGCGCGCTTGACCGCGCGGTCGGAAATGTCAAACCCGAGCGGCTTGACCAGATGCAGCCGCGAGCCCGTGCAGGCACAGGTGCGGGCAATGGCGCCGGTATTATTCGGGATCTCCGGCTCCACCAAAACAATGTCCACCATATTGTTTTCCTCTTACATATTTTTTCTATTTTTACGCTTATTATTTTATCTCGTAGCCGCTTTTTTTGCAATCTCCCTTTTAAATAAAGCTACCGCTGGAAAGTGCTGCATTTCTGAACTTTTCGTGAAACATGACCAAGACCGTTGCGAAATGAATGAAAAAACTTTATAATATCCACAGAATCCATTGATTTCACGCAACATCCTATGCGTGGGAGGCATTATGACACAACTTTGCTCCATCTGTCCGCGCGGCTGCGGCGTCGATCGCGCGGGCGGGCAATTTGGCTTTTGCGCAGTCCCGGACGCACCGGTCGTGGCGCGGGCTGCACCGCACTTCGGCGAGGAACCGTGCATTTCCGGCACACGCGGCAGCGGCGCGGTGTTCTTCTCGGGCTGCAATCTGCGGTGCGTATTCTGCCAGAACCGCACCATCAGCCGCGGAGAGCACGGAAAAGAGATCACCGTCGCGCAGCTTCACGACATTTTTTTGCGCCTGCGCGATGAAGGCGTGCACAACATCAATCTTGTCACGCCGAGCCACTACACGCGGCAGATCGCCGAGGCGCTCTCCGGGCTGGAGCTCGGCATCCCGGTCGTGTGGAACAGCTCGGGCTATGAATGCGTCGAAACGCTGCGCATGCTCGACGGGCTCGTGCAGGTATATCTGCCGGACCTGAAGTACGCCCTGTCGGAACCGGCCGCGCGCTACTCCGCCGCGGCGGACTATCCGCAGGTCGCCCGCGCCGCCGTTCTGGAGATGTACCGCCAGACCGGCCCGTTCCGGCTCGACGAGGACGGCCTGCTGCAGCGCGGCGTGCTCATCCGGCACCTCATTCTGCCGCGGCAGGCGGAAAACACCCGCCGCGTCATCGACTGGGTCGGGGAAACGTTCGCACCCGGGCAGGTGCTCTTCAGCCTCATGAGCCAGTACACGCCCGTCGGCGATCTGGCACAGTGGCCGGAGCTGCAGCACCCCATCTCCCCAGAACTGAACGAAGAAATGTACCAATACCTGATCGACAGCCCGATCGCCGACGGCTTTTATCAGGACCTCGATGCCGCGACCGGAGACATGATCCCGGCATTTGACGGCACCGGCGTTTGAACCACGATTCTTTCAATACAGAAAAAGATATACGGAGGTACCCTCATGGAGTACAAAGAGATTCTTGACAGCGCACGCACCTGCATCGGGCCGTACTGCAAGGCCTGCCCGGTCTGCAACGGCAAAGCCTGCGGCAACCAGGTCCCCGGCCCCGGCGCGAAAGCGCCCGGCAGCGGCTTTATCCGCAACTTCGACGCCTGGCAGAAGATTTGCGTCAACATGGACACAATCTGCCCGAACGAACCGGTCGATACGGCCGTGGAGCTGTTCGGCACCATGTACCGCTATCCGTTTTTCGCGGCCCCGCTCGGCGCGATGAAACTGCACTACGGCGAAAAGTACACCGACCGCGAGTATAACAGCATCCTCGTCAACGCCTGCGCCGACAGCGGCATCGCCGCCTTCACCGGCGACGGTGTGGACGCTGCCGTGTTCCAGGGCGCGATGGAAGCCATCCGCGCAGCAGGCGGCGTCGGCGTGCCGACGATCAAGCCGTGGAACCAGGAACTGGTTTTTGAAAAGCTCGATCTGGCCAGAACCAGCGGCTGCAAGTCCGTCGCCATGGACATTGACGGCGCGGGCCTCCCCTTCCTGAAGAATATGACGCCGCCGGCCGGCAGCAAGTCCGTGCAGGAGCTCTCGGAGATCATCCGCTACGCCGGCATGCCGTTCATCGTCAAGGGCGTCATGACCGTGCGCGGCGCGCAGAAGGCCGCTGAGGCGGGCGCCGCAGCGATCATCGTGTCCAACCACGGCGGCCGCGTGCTCGGCCAGACGCCAGCCAGCGCCGAGGTCCTGCCGGAGATTGCCGACGCTGTGGGCGGCAAAATGAAGATCTTCGTCGACGGCGGCATCCGCACCGGCACGGACGTGTTCAAGGCGCTGGCACTCGGCGCGGACGCCGTGCTCATCGGCCGCCCGTTCGTGCCGATGGTCTACGGCGACGGCGCACAGGGCGTGGCAACCTACATCGAAAAGATCGGCAGCGAGCTGCGCGACACGATGGCCATGTGCGGCGTGCACACGCTCGGCGAGATCACGCGCGACTGCGTGCGTGTGATGTGACCGCAGCAGACAGAAAAAAGTCCGGGGACGGCCGTCCCCGGATTTTTTTGTTTCATTTTGTTTCATTCAATCGTCCCAGATCATGGTGGCGAAATAATCATCCGGCGTTTCGGCGCGGCGGATCAGGCGCGTGGAGCCGTCCGGCTGCAGCAGCACCTCCGCGCAGCGAAGCTTGCCGTTATAGTTGTAGCCCATGGCGAGGCCGTGTGCACCGGCGTCGTGAATAACCAGCAGATCGCCGATGTCGATGCGCGGCAGTATGCGGTCAACGGCAAACTTGTCGTTGTTCTCACACAGGCCGCCGACTATGTCATACGTATGGTCGCAGGGCGCGTCCTCCTTGCCCATGACCGTGATGTGGTGGTAAGACCCGTACATGGCCGGGCGCATCAGGTCGCAGGCGCAGGCATCCGTGCCGATATATTCCTTGTAAATGTGCTTTTCGTGAATCGCACGCGTCACGAGATGGCCATACGGTGCGAGCATGAAGCGGCCGAGCTCCGTATACAGCGCCACGTCGCCCATGCCGGCTGGGACGAGGATCTCCTCATACACCTTGCGCACACCCTCACCGATGGCGGCAATGTCGTTTTCGGGCTCCTCCGGCCGATACGGGATGCCCACACCGCCGGAGAGGTTGATGTACGTGATGTGGCAGCCGGTCTCCTGCTGCAGCTCGACCGCAAGCTGGAAGAGAATGCGCGCCAGCGCGGGATAGTAAGCGTTGGAGAGCGTATTGGATGCCAGAAATGCGTGGATGCCGAACTCTTCCGCGCCCTTGGCCTTGAGCATACGGAATGCCTCGGTGATCTGCTCGCGCGTCATGCCATACTTGGCGTCGCCGGGGTTATCCATGACCTGAAAACCCTCGCGCGACTCGCCGAGCGAGAACGTGCCGCCGGGATTGAAGCGGCAGCCGATCTTCTTCGGGATATAGCCAATGGTCTTTTCCAGAAAGTCCACGTGTGTGATGTCGTCCAGATTGATGATCGCGCCGAGCTTTGCCGCCAGGCGATAATCCTCGGCCGGTGTCTCGTTGGACGAGAACATGATGTGCTCGCCGGTGCAGCCGATGCGCTCAGCCATCATCAGCTCCGTGAGCGACGAGCAGTCGCAGCCGCAGCCCTCCTCCTGCAGGATCTTGAGGATGGCGGGCGTGGGCGTGGCCTTCACGGCGAAATACTCCCGGTAGCCGGGATTCCACGAAAAAGCGGCTTTCAGGCGGCGGGCATTCTCGCGGATGCCCTGCTCATCATAGAGGTGAAACGGTGTGGGATAGCGCGCGGCAATGTCCTCGAGCTGCTGCGCTGTTACAAACGGCTTTTTCATTGGAATTCCTCCCTGTGAAACCTGAAATTGCACTCATTGTAGGAGCCGCTCGCGGCCGTGTCAAGAAGGCAGAAGCATTTTCGCCATTCCATGCACGCGCGCGGCAAAATTGGCCTCCCGCTCCGTCATTTTACCCGGAACGCATTGGCCTCAGATGTCCTCGAGCGTCTCCGTTTCCACCGGCTGAGCCGCATCGACGAAGCGCACCTGCAGCACCGCCTGCGGCCAGTTGACCGAGACGGCGGCCGCGCGGCCGCGCGCCTGCGCCGCTGCGTCGATCTGCGCGCACAGCTCCGCCAGCACCTCGCGTGTCAGATAGCCGCCGCGCCAGTGGAACACCAGCCCAGGCTGCTTCTTGCGCAGCGCCTGATCGACCCTGCGCGCGACCTCCTCCGGCTTCGTCCAGGACAGGTGCTGCAGCTTATAGTAAAACTGCCCGCCGTCCGTGCAGGCCGGGGCCGGATACAGCAGCGGACGGTGGTCGCGGAAAATCTTTGCGTCGTCGAGATTGAAATAGTCGTAGCGCGGGCCGTATTTACTGAGGGAATTGTCAAACGTGGCGTCCAGATGATAGCACTGCCCGCCGAGCTGGACGATGTTCCATGCGTGCAGGTAGCGCTCGCCGTTGGCGCGGTCCCGGTCGCTGACGGCGATTATGCACGGCAGACCGAGCCCGTCACACAGCAGCTTGACCGTCTTGGCCATGCCCTCGCACACGCCGACGCCGTTGGTCAGCGGGCCGATGACCTCGTGGGAATACGGCTTTTCGAGCTTGTCATAGCGGACGTTTTCCACGATGAAATCATGGATCGCGCTCTCCTGCTCCACCGGCGGCAGACTGCGCAGCGGCCGCAGCAGGCGCGTCACGCGTGCCTCGATCGCCTGCCGGTGCTCCCGGATGCGCTTTTTCTCGAACCGGTACTCCGGCCAGAACTCCACAAACGCCGCCTCCGGCACCGCGCGGCACGAAAAGCCCACGGCGTAAAAGATCTCCGGATGATCCAGCCGGAGCTGGAAAAAGAGCGTGCCGAGCGTTTCCATCGGCAGGCGCGGGATGCGCGCCGACGGCGCCAGCGCCTGCAGGCAGGTCAGCATACCGTGATAGGCTGCGCGCTCCTGCGGCGGGAGCTGCTGGTAATAATATTGCGGATGCAGCTGCATGGCTCACTGCACTCCTTTCGTCAGGTCGGCACGCGGACTGACCTGAAACCGTTTTTTGTACGCCCGCGAGAAAGCGGAATAGTCATGATAGCCGCACTGAAAGCAGGCGTCCGTCGTGCGCACGCCCTGCGCAATGAGGTCGCGCGCCACACGCAAACGTTTGTCTGTAAGATAACCGTGGATGGTGAAGCCGGTCTCCTCACGGAACATACGCATCATATAATATTTGCTGAGGTAAAACGTCTCCGCCAGCGTATCAATGCTGACATCTTCTGTCAGGTGCGTGTTGAGATATTCAAGAATGGCCGCCGTTTTCTCATTGCAGTGCTCAGACGGGGCATAGTTCGCTCCATCGTCATTCAGCCCGCGGCCGAGCATGACCAGCAGCTGCAGCATCTGTGCCCGCGCGAGCAGGTCATGCCCGTAGATTGTGCTCTGCTCCTCTGCCTCGAGCGCATCGAGCGTGCGCAGCAGCGCCGCTCGCAGCCCGGCCTCCGGCCGCAGAACAAAGCTCTGTCCATCGGCCGGCAGACGGAAACAGGCATCCAGCCGGGAGTCAGCCGTGGACTGCGCACGGAGAAAATCCGGTGATATGTAGAGGATCACACGCTCATAGCGCTGGCTCGGATCGATCTGCGCCTTGTGGATCGCGCCCTGCCGCACGAGCACCACGTCATACGGCCGCAGCACATGTGTGCGCCCTTCGACGATATAGTTCCCGCGTCCGGCCAGAAAAAAGACCAGCTTATGAAATTCGTGATAGTGAAAAGCCGTGTCCTCCGCCAGTGCGCTGCTCAAATGGAACAGACGGAAATCCTCATGCAGATACCCCCTGCGCTCATAATCGCTCTGCTGCATAGTTTCCCTCCGAAAAAGCATCTTTTGCAATGTATAATAGCACTTTTGTACAATTATTGCAACCGAGAATTGTATATACTGTCACCAAAGCGCTGCTACGGCGCAAACTACGCACTGGGAGTGTTGCATTTATGTCCAAGGCAAACGGTTCCAAGTCCTTCTTTAAGACTTACGGGTTCCTGATCTTCATGCTGACCGGCATCGTGGCCGGCTGTCTCGTGGGTGCATTCGCCCCGAACTTCGGCAGCAAGATCAAATTCCTGGGCACACTGTTCATCAATATGATGTTCTGTGTGGTGGTTCCGATGGTGTTCTGCTCCATCGCCTCCGCCATCGCCAATATGAAGAGCGTCAAGCGCGCCGGTAAAATCATGGGTGTGACCATCGCAACGTTCCTGGTCACCGCAGCCATTGCCGGTGTCCTGATGTACATCGTCTGCCGGATTTTCCCGCTCGTGGATGGACACTACACCATCACGGAAGGCGAGATCGGCGATACGCTGGGCTTCGGCGATATGATCGTCAACTTCTTTACCAAGCCTGACTTCATGGAGCTGCTGAGCCGCAAGGCCATCCTGCCGCTGATCGTCGCGGCGGTGCTCTTCGGCTTCGGCATCCAGATGAACGGCGGCCCCGAGACAAAGACCGCACAATTTCTGGAGGATATCACGGGCTGCATCATGAAGACCGTGAAGCTCATTACCTACTACGCCCCCATCGGCTTCTTCGGCTTCTTTGCCGATTTGGTGGCCACTTACGGCCCGGAGCTGGTCGCGGACTACAGCCGCACGCTCATCATCTACTACGTCATGAGCTTTGTCTATATGTTCGTGTTCTTCCCCATCTACGCCCGGTTCGGCGGCGGCAAGGGCGGCGCAAAGATCATGTTCTCCAAGCTGTTCCGTCCGGCGGCCGTGTCGTTCGGCACCTGCTCTTCCGTCGCGACCATTCCGACGAACATGGAAGTTGCGGAGGAGACCGGTATCAGCAAGGATGTTACGGACATCGTGCTGCCCATGGGCGCCACCATGCACATGGACGGCTCGGCCATGAGCGCCATCATCAAGGTCGCGTTCCTGTTCGGCGTGTTCGGACTGGACTTCACGACGGAAAAGGCCATTCTGGCCATCATCGTGGCGGTGTTCTCCTCCGTGGCCATGAGCGGTATTCCCGGCGGCGGCGGCACCGGCGAGCTGGTGGTCTGCACGATCTTCTTCCCCGACCAGCTGGCCGTTGCCTATCCGATCGCGCTGGCAATCGGCAATCTTGTTGATCCCCCGGCAACCATGGTCAACTCCGCCGGCGACTATGTTGTATCCTTCATCGTTTCCCGCTATGTAGACGGCAAGGATTGGCTCCAGAAGGCAATCGCCAAGAAGAAAGAGAACGAGGCAATCGAGCAGTAATCTGCCGATGTATCAAATTCCTTCCACCCGGAAACACTACGGTGTACCGGATGGGAGGAATTTTTTATGCTTGGAAAAGTCGAGATCTGCGGTGTCAACACGGCTGACCTGAAGGTCCTGAGCAGCGACGCCTGCCGGGCACTGCTCATCCGCGCAAAGCACGGCGACACCGACGCACGCGAGCAGCTCATTGCCGGCAACCTCCGGCTGGTGCTGTCCGTGATCCAGAAATTCATCGGCCGCGGTGAAAACGTAGACGACCTGTTTCAGGTCGGCTGCATCGGCCTGATCAAGGCCATCGACAATTTTGACGCCGAAAACCACGACGTACGTTTTTCCACCTACGGCGTGCCCATGATTTCCGGGGAAATCCGGCGCTACCTGCGCGACAACAGCCCCATCCGCGTCAGCCGCTCCACACGCGACACCGCTTACAAAGTTCTGCAGGCAAAAGAGCGCCTGACCGCCGCCTCCGGCCGCGAGCCGACGCTCGACGAGATTGCAAAAGAACTCGACATCCCGCGCCGGGACGTCGTGTTCGCGCTCGATGCAATCAGTGACCCGATCTCGCTCTTCGAGCCGATCTACACTGACAACGGCGAGAGCATCTGCGTGATGGATCAGGTCGGCGACACAAAAAACACAGACGAGCAATGGCTGGAGCATCTGGCGCTCTCAAACGCCATCTCCGAACTCAACGAGCGCGAAAAAAAGATCCTCTCCCTGCGCTTTTACGCCGGCAAGACGCAGATGGAGGTCGCCGGTGAGATTGGCATCAGTCAGGCGCAGGTGTCCCGGCTGGAGAAAAACGCGCTCGGCAAGATCCGCAAGAACATCTTCCCATCATAAGCTGCCGCCCGGCGCCATAGACTGGTACCAAAACGCTGCGGAGGGGTTACCATGAAATGCTGTTTATCCGATCTGCGATATAAGGAAGTCATCGACCTGACCACCGGGCAGCGGCTCGGCTATGTCTGCGACGCGGAGATTGACCTGGAAGATGGCAAGATCGTGTCCCTGATCGTGCCGGGGCAAAAGAAGCTCGGCGGTCTGCTCAGCGGCGATGACGACTACATCCTGCCGTGGGAATCCATCTCCAGATTGGGCGAGGATATCATTCTCGCCGAGGTCGCGGCGCAGCAGCCGCGCCGCCGGCGGGAAAAGCGGCAGAATTATCTCTGAAGAGCTGAAAAAACGGCAAAAATCCGGGCAAATCCTCTTGCATTGCCCGGATTTCTCTGGTATAATACCAGAGCATTACGCACGGGGGTCGATGTGCGACCATGTGGCTTCGGCCTGGTCGGGCACAGCTGACGCCCCCGGAGGTAGCAACTAATTAAAGGAGGAAACAAAAAACTATGGCAGTCGTATCTATGAAACAGCTTCTCGAGGCCGGTGTCCACTTCGGTCACCAGACCCGCAGATGGAACCCGAAAATGGCGGAGTACATCTACTGCGAGCGCAATGGCATCTACATCATTGACCTGCAGAAGACCGTCAAAAAGCTCGAGGAGGCTTACAACTTCGTGCGCACCCTCGCGGAGAATGGCCAGACCATCCTCTTCGTCGGCACCAAGAAGCAGGCTGCGGACGCTGTGAAGGAAGAGGCTTCCCGCGTCGGCATGTACTACGTCAATGCCCGCTGGCTCGGCGGCATGCTCACCAACTTCAAGACCATGCGTACCCGTATCGACCGTCTGGCTCAGCTCAAGAAGATGCAGGAAGACGGCACCTTCGACATGCTCCCGAAGAAGGAAGTCATGAAGCTGCTCGGTGAGATGGAGAAGCTCGAGAAGTACCTCGGCGGCGTCAAGGAAATGAAGAAGCTCCCCGGCGCGCTGTTCGTCGTTGACCCCCGCAAGGAGCACAACGCCATCGCTGAGGCCCGCAAGCTGCACATCCCGATCGTCGCCATCGTCGACACCAACTGCGACCCGGACGAGATCGACTATGTCATCCCCGCGAACGACGACGCCATCCGCGCCATCCGCCTGATCGCTTCCACCATGGCCAACGCCGTGCAGGAAGGCCGTCAGGGCGCCGACGCTGAGGAAGCCGCTTCCGAGGAAGAGGCCCAGAAGGTCGAAGAGTAATTGGAAACTGCAAGGGCGGGCCGTGTACCCGCCCTTCTGATAAAACAATAAAGGAGAAAGAATTATGGCATTTTCTGCTGCTGATGTGAAAAATCTGCGTGAAATGACCGGCGTTGGCATGATGGACTGCAAAAAGGCCCTCACCGCTGCTGACGGCGATATCGATAAGGCTGTGGAATGGCTCCGTGAGAAGGGTCTCGCCGCCGCTCAGAAGAAGGCCGGCCGCATCGCCGCCGAGGGCATGGCTTACGCCGCCGTCGTCGATGGCATCGGCGTGATCGTCGAGGTCAATGCGGAGTCCGACTTCGTGGCCAAGAACGATCTGTTCGTCGACTACGTCAAGGGTGTCGCCGCTGTCGTCGCCAAGGAGAATCCGGCCGATCTCGACGCGCTGTACGCCTGCGCTTATGGCAACGGCAAGACCGTGCTCGAGGAGCAGAATGATAAGGTCCTCGTCATCGGCGAGAACATCAAGGTCCGCCGCTTCGCGCGCTACGACACCGGCCTGAACGTCCCCTATGTCCACATGGGCGGCCGCATCGCCGTGCTCGTCAACCTCGAGACCGAGTCCACCGACGCCGCTGTCGTCGAGCTGGGCAAGGACATCGCCATGCAGATTGCCGCTCTGAACCCGACCTACAAGGATAAGAGCGACGTCTCCGCCGAGTTCATCGAGAAGGAAAAGGAGATCCGCCTGGCACAGGCCAAGGAAGATCCGAAGAACGCCAAGAAGCCCGACGCCATCATCGAGAAGATCGTCATGGGCGGCATCGGCAAGTACTTCAAGGAGATCTGCCTGCTGCAGCAGCCGTTCGTTAAGGACGACAAAGTCTCCGTTGAGGAGCACATCGCCGCCGTCGCCAAGCAGGTCGGCGCCTCTATCAAGCTCGTGGGCTACACCCGCTTCGAGAAGGGCGAAGGCATTGAGAAGCGTCAGGACGACCTCGCCGAGGAAGTCGCGAAGCTCATCAAGTAAGTTTCACTTCTGTGATCTGTCCCGCGGTTCTGAACAGAGCCGCGGGATTTTTCTGCTCATTTTTCCCTTTTCGTCGAAAGCAAGCGATAAAGACCGCAGTTTTTCAGGAGTAGAGCGGCTCTACAGACGTGTAGAGCCGCATTTTTTTCGGTAGAGACCGTAAAATTGGAACGTAGACAGGGAAAAATGACAGTAGCTTGTATTTGCGCGCCAGCGGGTGTACGGATAAAGAGCGCACACTGTGCAGCACTTTGAGCAAGCAAAGGAGCACTCTCATGATCCAGATCTTTACCGACACGTCGGCAAACCTGCCGGCTGCTTACATTCAGAAATATTCCCTGCGTGTTATCCCCCTGCACTATTCCATCGACGGCGTGCAGGCACAGCAGGATCCGACCGTGGACTTTGACGGAAAAGCCTACTATGACGCCATGCGCAGCGGCGCGCCCGTGTCCACGGCTATGATTAACCTCGCCGCTTTTCTGGAGCCGCTGCATGAAGCACTGGCTGATGGAAACGACGTGATCTATATCGGCATGTCCGGCGGCATCAGCGGCACGGCGCATGCGGCCGCTATGGCCGTGGAGGAGCTGCAGGAAGAATTCCCGGAGCGGAAGATCGCCGCCATCGACACCTATGCCGCCTCGCTCGGCGAGGGGCTGCTGGTGCTCGAGGCCGCGCGGATGCTTGAAAACGGCGCCCCCTTCTCGCTGATCGTCGAGCAGATCTCCCGCCGCCGCCATACGATGTGCCAGTACTTCACGGTCGATGACCTCGCCTATCTGGAGCGCGGCGGCCGCGTGAGCAAGGCTGCCGCCATCGTCGGCACCGTGCTCAAGATCAAGCCGCTGCTGCGCGGCGATGACGAGGGCAAGATCGTCCAGTGCGGCAAGACACGCGGCCGCAAGCAGTCGCTCACCGCGCTGGCGGACTTTTACGAGAAGCTCGTCGCCGATAAGACCGAGGAGATCGGCATCGCGCACGCAGACGATGCAGCCGGCGCGCAGTTTCTGCTCGATGCGCTGCGTCAGCGCGGCTTCACCGGCGAGTGCCTGACCGTGTGCTATGAGCCCGTCACCGGCTCGCACGTCGGGCCCGGCACCGTGGCGCTGTTTTTCCAGGGCATCCACAGATAAAAGGAAAACCGGAGGACGTGTCCTCCGGTTTTTTTATTCTTCTTTCCGGTCGATCTGCCGGACCATTTTCTCAAACTTCGCGCGCGGGCCCATGACCTCACGCCCGCAGCCGAGGCAGCGGAGCTTGAAATCCGCGCCGATGCGCAGCACCTCCCAGCGTTTCTCGCCGCAGGGGTGCTGTTTTTTCATCGTCAGAATGTCGCCGACCTGAATGTCCATCGCTCACTCCCCCTTGATGCGCAGCCAATAGGCGCGCGCAGCCTGTTCGGTCTTGTTATCGCCGTACTCGTAGTAATGCTTTCCCTTCAGCTCATCAGGCAGGTACTGCTGCTGCACCCAATGGCCCGGGTAGCCGTGCGGATACTTGTAGCCCTGTTCGCGCTCGAAGCCCGTGCCGTCGGCGTGGACGTTCTGCAGCTCACGCGGGATGGGGCCCGCCTTCCCTGCCCGAACGTCCGCAATGGCCGCATCGATGGACATGACGACGGAGTTGGACTTCGGCGCCGTGGCCAGCAGCAGCACCGCCTCCGCCAGCGGCAGCCGCGCCTCCGGCAGGCCGAGTTGCAGCGCGCTGTCCACGCAGGACTTGACGATCATGGCCGCCTGCGGATAGGCGAGGCCGATGTCCTCACTCGCCGAACACAGGATGCGCCGGCAGGCGCCGATCAGGTCGCCGGCCTCGAGCAGACGTGCCAGATAGTGCAGCGCCGCGTCCGGATCCGAGCCGCGCAGCGACTTCATGAGCGCGGACACAACATCATAGTGATCGTCGCCCGCGCGGTCATAGTGCATGGCGCTGCGCTGCGTGATGTTCTCGGCATCGGCACGCAGGAGACGGATGGTGTCCCCCTCTCTCGGCGCCGCCGAAAAGAGCAGCTCGACCGCATTGAGCGCCTTGCGCACATCGCCGCCGCAGACGGACGCGATATACCCCGCTGTGCCTGGCTCGATGTCTGCCGTGACGTTTTCCCGCTCGCTGAGAATGGACACTGCGCGCAGCACGGCCTTTTCCACCTCGGCGGCCGGCACCTGCTTGAACTCAAACACCGTGCTGCGGCTGAGCACCGCGTTATAGACATAGAAATACGGGTTTTCCGTCGTGGAGGCAATGACCGTGATGCGGCCGTCCTCCATGAACTCCAGCAGCGACTGCTGCTGCTTTTTATTAAAATACTGGATCTCATCGAGATACAGCAGTACGCCGCCGGGCGTGAGCATGGTATCGAGCTCGGCAATGATATTGCGAATGTCCGAAATGCTCGCGGTCGTGGCGTTCAAGCGGCGCAGGGTGCGGTTCGTGCTGGCCGCGATGATGCTCGCGACCGTGGTCTTGCCGGTGCCGGACGGGCCGTAAAACACCATGTTCGGGATCTCCCCGGACTCTACGATGCGGCGGAGCATCCCGTTCGGGCCCAGAATATGCTTTTGCCCGACGACCTCGTCGAGCGTCGTCGGCCGGATCTCATCCGCCAATGGTCTGTACATAGTGCGCCTCCTGTGATGCAATGGCGATATTATACCGCATTTTCCGCGCCTTGGCAACTCGCCGCACTTGGCAGGCGGCGCAAAATGTGCTACACTGCCGGAGAGGTGAACAATATGCGCACACCGGAACAAGTGCAGGAGATCCTCCGCTGTCTGGCACAGGCCTACCCCGCGGACTGCTCCCTGCAATATGAAAAAGATTATGAACTGCTGTTTGCCGTGCGGCTGGCCGCGCAGTGCACCGACGAGCGCGTCAATCAGGTCACGCCGGCGCTGTATGCGCGCTTCCCGACGCTCGAGGCATTTGCCGCCGCTGAACCGGAGGACGTGGAGCCCTATGTCCATTCCTGCGGCTTTTACCGGGCGAAGGCGCGGGACATCGTCCTGTGCGCGCGCAAGCTCGTCGCGGAATACGGCGGCCGCGTGCCGGACACGATGGAGGCCCTCACTTCCCTGCCCGGCGTCGGCCGCAAGACGGCCAACCTCATTCTCGGCGACGTGTACCACAAGCCCGCCGTGGTCGTGGACACGCACTGCATCCGGCTCTCGAACCGCATGGGGCTTGTAGACGGACTGAAAGACCCCGTCAAGATCGAGACCGCGCTGCGCAAGATCCTGCCGCCGGAGGAATCATCCGACTTCTGCCACCGGCTCGTGCTGCACGGCCGCGCCGTATGCACGGCGCGCAAGCCGATGTGTGACCAGTGCTGTGTGCGCCACGTGTGCCAGACAGCGGAGGAGGCGGACGCATGAAGCCCATCGCCCACATCCGCAGTGACTTTGCCACGAAGTTCGGCATCCCGCGCCAGAGCGGCGTGGTCGGGAGTTTACAGGCAGAGATCGTGTTCGAGCCGGAGTTTCGCAGCCGCGACGCCGTGCGCGGGCTGGAAGCGTTCTCGCACATCTGGCTCATCTGGGAGTTTTCCGAGAACGTGCGCGCCGACTGGTCGCCGACCGTGCGTCCGCCGCGTCTGGGCGGCAATGTGCGCATGGGGGTGTTCGCCACGCGCTCGCCGTTCCGGCCGAACCCGATCGGTCTGTCGTGCGTGCGTCTGGAGGACATTACATTTTCCGACGCGCGCGGCCCGGTGCTCCATGTCGCCGGGGCGGACCTGATGGACAGCACGCCGATCTATGACATCAAGCCCTATATTCCCTACGCCGACTGCCATCCGGAGGCGACGGAAGGCTTCACCGGGCAGGTGGAGATGCATGCGCTGACGGTGGATATCCCACCGGAGCTGCTGGCCCGCTTCCCGGTTGAGAAGCGCGACGCACTCGTCGGTGTGCTCGCGCAGGATCCGCGCCCTCGGTATCAGGCGGACGCCAGCCGTGTCTACGGGCTGGAATTCGGCGATTATGAGGTGAAATTCACCGTGGCTGGACAAAAATTGACCGTCACGGACATTGCAGAAAAAGACTCGTGAAGTTCACGAGTCTTTTTCATATTTCAGTTGATACAGGTCCGTTCGCCGCGCACTCAGGACCGGGATCTGCGCACGAACGGCGTCCGTCTCCGCAAGGTCCATGTCACAGATCAGCAGCTGCGGCGCCGCCTCCGCCTGTGCCTGCACGCGCCCCCACGGGTCGCACACGAGCGAGTGCGCATAGGAAACATAGCCCGCCGTCTCGTCCCGCGCCGGAGCGCAGCCCGCGACAAAGCACTGATTGTCCAGCGCCCGCGCGCGAAACAGCAGCTCCCAATGCGCCGGACCGGTCGTCATATTGAACGCCGCCGGCACCACGATCAGCCGCGCGCCCTCGAGCGCCAGAATACGAAAGAGCTCGGCAAAGCGCACGTCAAAGCAGATCGCCACGCCGAGTTTTCCGAACGGCGTGTCCACGAGCGTGTATCGCTGCCCGGGCGAGAGCGTGTCGGACTCAAAAAAGCGCTGGCCGCCCGCCACGTCGATATCGAACAGGTGCACCTTGCGGTGCTTTGCCCGCTGCGTTCCCTGCGGGTCAAACACGTAGCAGGTGTTGTAGATCGCGTCCCCGTCGCGCTCCGGCACAGAACCCGCCACGAGCCAGACGCCGTATTCGCGCGCCGAGCCGCACAGCAGACGCCACGTCTCGCCGCCCTGCGGCTCGGCATATTCCACAAACGCCGCGTTGCTGTACGGACAGCACCACATCTCCGGCAGCACGACCAGATCGCAGCCGGCCGCGGCGGCATCGCGCACATAGCGGCGCATGGTCGCAAAATTCTCCGTTTTGGACGCCGTGACCGGCATCTGGCACAGGCCAAGTTTCATGGTATCCCCGCTTTCGCATGATCGTCATAGCCAGCATAGCGGAAAATAACGGCGCTGTCAAACATTTCTGTCCGCACACACGTTACTGCTAATACCGCGACCGTGTAAAAACGGGTGAAATGCAGAATAGTACGTATAAATCTCACGAATGAGCTAACAAGAAATCCTGAAACACCTCATAATACTTCTCAATTTCATCTGTCAGCCCATTAATAGTCTGTTCTGTTGGTTCAACATCAAACATACGAAGATATGCAATTTTCATTGTAGTCTCGCTTTTAGCGTCATCTGTTCCATATTTGTCAATAAGTTCGTTTGCGGAATTAATACACTGCATAATCAGCCCAAGTCTATCAACAACAAGAGATTGAGATGCGCCACTATTAATTGCCGTTCTTTTAAACCCATTAAATGCCGCTTTTGCAACTTGATCCGTTTCTTCGTCTGAAGCAAATATGCCTGACAAATAGCTTCCCAAGGCATAGCTTGCATATAAAACCCGTTCACGTTTTTTCTTTTCTACTCCGTTGGGGAATATATCTTTATTGTGTGAAACTGACGCGCAAAAATCAAAGATAATATCTGACAATGGTACTTGCGCAACGAGACTATATCCCAGAAACGGACTGTCCATTAGTTCTTTATACATTGCTCTTTCAAAGCTGCTCACAAAAAGACCCACATTGACCATCTCCTATTATAAATAATCACTTGAATATCAACGTTATATTAATATGTTACTTCTATGTAATTTCTCTCATTAAGTCCGTATAGAGCCGATCTCCAATATCTTTTGCTAATTTTTTGGCAATAGCTCGACCAGCACCGTTTGGAATTTCCTTTACTCCATATTTGTATACATCATAATATGGGGCATTATAAAAACCATTTCTTGTTTTCTTATATGCATAGCTAAAAAGCAAAGCATGTCCTTGCTCGTATTTGTGCTTTTCCGTTTCTGAAACACTCTCATATTTTGCCGAAGCTGTAAATATACCAGCACAAATATCTGCAATTTGCAATCCATGACACTGATTTGAAAAATCAATATACAGTCCTTTCTTAATATTTGTGTAATTTACATAATCGCCAGCCATAGTCATATCATAAACAGCATCTTTAAGAGCCCTTGTCTCACTATTGAGATCATCTGCTACAACAATTGCAAATCCACCTTTCGCAGAAACTGTTGATTGCACTTTCTGATATGCGTTTTGAAGATGCATCTTGAACAATGCGGTTTTATCCACGTGTCCTATAATGTTGTTATCAGTAAGCGTATAATAAACCTCTGCGGACTCTAAACTTGTCAGTAAATCTAATACTTGCGCATAATACTCCGCCAGTTGCGCAGGCGATAATTTGCATTGACCCTTTCTGTAATGTCCTTTCAGAGCGTTCCCAAAATGAGACCATTTTATTTCTATTTCAGGTCGCATTCCAAAAGTTATTTTAATTCTATCCATTCCATTTTGCAAAACCAAATAATCAGAAAATGACATGATTACAGTTGAGCGGACATAAAAAGGGTGTGCCATATTAAATTTCTCAGTGCGATTTTTCTGGTAACACCCGCACTCATCTGTAAATGCGAAATATGCTTCCATCAATACTCCTCAATCATTGTTACAGACTCGATAAATAGAACATCTTTCAGCTGGTGAACTACGCAATCAAATGGACGCTAGAAAACTCATACGCGTATGGAATATAGAAAAATCAGGTGCCACAGAATTCTCATGTTAATAATTACTTTAGCATAAATGCATGAGATTGTATACTCAAAATCATATAAATTGACTCAATGATAGATCAGAAAACCGTTGCCACCATACAGGCCCAGCCCAAGCAGAACCAGAATGGTCGAAATGCTGTCCCAGAGCTTTGGATGCTTCATACTACCGCCTCCAAAAAACATTTGGAGTGTAGGATAGCATTTTTGTGTCAAATCCGAAACCGCATACATGAAAAACGCGGGTGAAATGCACCGCATTTCACCCGCACACACACGTTATGAAGCTAAGGCGCCCAGAACCCCGCTCAGAATCGAGAGCGCAACACCGACGATGAAGCCAATCAGCGCCCATTTGCCGATCGCTTTGGCGCGCACCGGCGTCGTCTTCTGGAAGCACAGGAACAGGATCAGGCCGACCAGCGGGAACAAAAACGCCAGAATGTTCAAACCTGTCGACGGTTTATCCTCCTGCTGGCTTACCGGCGTCTGCACCGCGCAGCCGCAGTTCGGGCACACGACCGCCTCGTCGACCAGCTCTTTGCCGCATTGACTGCAGTATTTCATCTGTTTTCCCTCCATTCATATCTCTGGGCGAAAGTATCGCTCCAATTCTTGTATATTAGCATATTGTTTTACGATTTACAATCCTGAAATTCACAAAATATTCATCTTTTCGACAAGAAAGCGACCGCAGGCGAATCGGCCGCAGTCGCTTTTTTGTATAAAGTTTTACTCTTCCCAGTTGTGCCACACGTTCTGGACATCTTCGTTGTCCTCGAACATATCGAGCATCTTCTGGAAAAAAAGCTGCAATTTCAGCACATTTGTCAGAGGCACATTCCTCTGTTATGCAGATGTATGTCACAGTAGAACTGGACACTATTATAATAGCATATCGAGCCAAGAATTGCAAACGGTATTCATCGGGGGCAGTTAAAACCAGCGTGAGCGGCTGTTTTTTCAGCGCTGCATGTAGGTGACTGACTTGTGCACTGACCCGAGCAATGACGATTGATTTCCGCGAAAAAATCGCTCGATATCCATGTCAAGCACACTTGTTTGCGATTGTGCTATTCATACGATTGTGTTTTTCGGCGAATTTGGGCTGACGAGCGCAGCGAGCAGGCAAAATTCAAGCGAGCAGAACGGGCGTAGCACGTACTGCGCTGCAAGACAGGCCCCGCCGCGCAGCGGTGGATACAGTGAAGCGGTGTATAACGGTGTATGGCAAATTGCTAATTTACATTTTTATCCGTTTTTAACCGCGAGCGAAATATGCCCACACCACCATACACCGCCATTCCTTTTAGGATGCAGCCCGCTCGAACTCGCTGATAATTCTCAAGCCCTGATACACATTGCCCTTTTTTGTGCGCTTCTTTGTTGCACCCGCCTTCGTTGCAACCAGCGGAAGCACGGAGGACATGGGAAGCATCCGCTCACCGTGCTCACTGCAGAAGGACGTATACGCCCCATAAATATCGCTGCCATATGTGTCCTCATTTTTATCCAGAGCGACCCACTCGTTGAAAAAATCCGTGAGCCAGTCATTTTCCTGCTGATACTGCTCCGTCGCGCTGATGATGCACTCCGGAATGTCTAGCTTATAGTCATTACGGATATATTCGCGGGCACCATCAATGATCCAGCTCAGGATCGCGCCGCCGCAGGCTCGCACGAGGTAATTGCCATAGTTTTTAATCTCGTTCTCCTGGCTTCGGAATCTGCCGCGAAACGGCACTACAATCAGGCGATCCCAAGTACCGCTGTCCATGACCTTTACCGACGGCATGTGGTTCGTACACAGCACGATGGAGTGAGATGGTTTGAACGTGAAAACGTCCTTCCCCTTAAACTGCGCATTGATGTCTCCGGTACTGCACAAATGCTTTACCTCCGCAGTATCCAGCTGTCTTCCCTCTTCCAATTCCTCTGCAATGGCCAGGCGCTTTCCGCGCAGCCTCGCCAGCTCAAATTTCTTGCCGCTGTCATTGCTTGCGACCAGAAGCTCCGAGCGGATCGTGCAAGCGTAATCTCCCATCACATCCTGAATGGCGTTAAAAAATGTGCTCTTGCCATTGCCGCCGCTCCCGAGCGCGATCACGAGCCGCTCTTCATAGACCTTACCGATCGCGGCCATGCCCGCAATCTGCTTGAGGAACGCCACGAGCGTTTCGTCATTACAGGCAATCTGGTGCAAAAACGTGTCCCAGATAACCGCCCCATCGTCAGAAGGTGCACAGCTCGTCATGTGCGTAATAAAATGCTCCGGCTCGTGCGGAGACATTTCTCCCGTACCGGGGCTGCATTTTCGTTATTAAAATATATGTTCTGAAATAATTAGCTTTTGCGTCTCATTCAATTACGATGCTCATGTAATAAACCCCTGAGTAAGAGGAAATAGCGTATCGAATTCCGTTATATGTATACACATCTTCTTTCCTGCAATCCAAAATGCGGATGAGCGTGAATTGATGCAGGATGGCGCTCACATGAGATCCCGCGTAATCTAGCGTTGCTATCACCATTTCCTGTGAGAATGTGCCATCGCCAAAATTATCATACATTTCTTTTGCTATACGTCTTTGAGACTTGCTCAAGACCGGGAGCTCCGGGCTTGGGGTTTTTGCAATCATGTAATGGCGTGTATCGACTTTGATCACCAGCCCCATCTGCAGCGCCAATTGCATATCCCCATATCCACGTCTGGGAAGTTAAAGGATACCCAGGGCGGGATGATGGAATACTTATCATCGGTATTGATAAGCGCAAGGCAGTACGCAAGCTCAACCGGGTATGACTCGATCAAGTCAGCAATGTCCGCATGAGCACAGATTTTCCCGTTGAAAGAGAATCTGATAAGCGTAACCAGATTGGGTTCTCCCTGTGCATGAACGAATTTGAAGAAGGATGCAAACTCAGGCCGCTTCGAGAGCAATGAGCAATAAATGGCCTGGAGATGCGCCGGCAGACGGTTAAATGCAGTAACCTCATCGTAGAACAGATCTCGGGCCTTTTTGGCATCGTTGAGGGGATTGTTCAGTTCTTCCGTCTGGAGCTTATCGTTCTTCAGCAGGTGATGGTACGGCCGGTTAGGGAAAAGCAGCGGGGATAAGAAGAGCGTGTCGATAAAGTCATGCTCCTGTCCCGCTGCTTTCAAGTCTGCCTGTACATATTTCAGATCATGGGAAAAGATATTATGCCCGCACATGAAGGCGCAACCAGCCGCGAAGGATGTGAACATCCCCCGATTGGTCGTATGAAGCTCAGTCTTGTCGTCCTTTACCGCCCCGATATCGAGAAGCTTGCTTCCGTCAGAAGTGACCTCGGTATCAAAGAAAAGAATGCTCTCTGTCTCCATAATCTTTTCTCTCAATAGTTTTCTCTTTAACGCAGATTCTTCCGAAACCTTCTATTTTCAGAGTATAGCATACAAATATGCCTAATGCTACTATAAATCGAGGGCTTTTCAGGTGCAAGTCACTTTTTTTGCACACCCCATATGTTATCCTTAGAGTAGCATCGTCCAATAGCTTGTCTGTTACTGGCAATTACGTTATAATACTAAAAGAAATCCGAAA
This sequence comes from uncultured Eubacteriales bacterium, assembly GCA_900317855.1. GTDB lineage: Bacteria > Bacillota > Clostridia > Oscillospirales > Oscillospiraceae > CAG-103. Next base: position 35,610 of record ONIG01000004.1, read on the forward strand.
AGGAGGATTCGAGATGTCTAGACCTGAAAAGCAAACCGTTTCCTGCCCCAAATGTGGTGAACCTATCGAGTTTACCCTCTGGCATTCTATAAACACGGATATGCCCAATGCAATCGACGATATTATCAGCGGGAAGCTTTTTGAAGTTGAGTGCAAAAAATGCGGTCACAAAACACATGTTAATTACCCTATCCTCTTTAATGACATGATCCACCAGGTGATGATTTACAATGCCATCCCTGACAATGCAAAAGAAACCGAAGAAGCCCTGGATTCTATGAAAAAGTTGTATCCGGGTCGGACCCGCATTGTGCTGGACCAGAGCACGTTACGTGAGAAAACTTCGATCTTCAATGCTGGGCTTGACGACCGTGTGACTGAGATACTGAAGCTGATCGTAATGGCCCAGTTACAAGAGCAGCTGAACGGGAAAAAACTCATGGGCGTATACTTTATTCCCGGGGACGAGCCTGCGTTTGAGGTTGCCTTGGAAGAAGGTTCTGGATATGTACCGGTCACCATGGAGATGTACAACAATATCGCTCAGCAGTTCCAGAAGCAGTTGACTGCCGGCGATGAAGAATACTACATCGATCAGGACTGGGCATTGTCGTTCCTCTCTTCTCCTGAAAACCAGCTCCAGTAAATTTACGCCATGAAAAACGCGCACTGGATTCAGAAAACTCATCTTTTCAGGGCCGATGAGTTTGTCTGCTCAGCCTGCGGAGCTTCTTTCTCAAAGCCTTACCAACTCTGTCCGGCCTGTAAAGTGCAGATGAAGAAAACAAAATATGATCCGTCGTGGGTTGATGAGGCGGAGGGGCTTTCCGCTTTATTAGATGACGATTGGTAAGAAACATGGAGAACAGATTCAGCACATTGGATATCCGGGAAATCCGTATCGACGATGGCATCCCTGAAACTGAGTATTACACGGACCTTCCAGCAGTTAAGCAAATAGTCCGAGAACACGGGATTGCACTTACAAAACCTGTCACTTTCTTTGTCGGCGAGAACGGAATTGGTAAATCGACTCTGATTGAGGCAATTGCTGTCGCTGCAGGCTTCAACCCTGAAGGCGGAACACGTAACTATAATTTTTCTACGGCTGATTCCCATTCATCGCTCCATGAACACGTTCATTTGGTAAGGGGAATTGATCGCCATTCAGACGGTTATTTTCTGCGGGCGGAAAGCTTCTATAATGCAGCCTCCTACCTGGATACGATGGATAGCAAGGTGCTTCTTTCCTACGGAGGAGAATCACTGCACAAGCTTTCACATGGTGAGAGTTTTCTCGCTCTGGTCGAAAACCGTTTTTCTGCAGATGGCCTCTTCATTTTAGATGAACCGGAAGCCGCAATCTCTCCCATGCGCATGCTCAGATTATTGGTGGATATTCATGACCTGGCAAAACGAGGGGCACAGTTTATTATCTCTACGCATTCGCCGATTCTTATTACCCTTCCTGGGGCAGATATTATCCAGTTCTCTGATGAAGGCCTTAAGCACGTCAGCTATCAAGATACAGAGCACTTTCAGGTGACAAAAGATTTCCTGTCCAATCCAGACAGGATGCTTCGTATTCTTTTGGAGGAAGATTAAGCATACAAAAAGGCTTTTTATACTACAGGTTTCTTTACAACGGGAACCTACCGTGGTATATTGGCGTCAGTAAAAACAAGGGCAGCGCCCGGAAAGGAAAAAAGACATGATTGCAGTTCGTTTCTCTTTGTCTTGGAAAAAGCACATGGAACAGCTCCAGTCCAGCTTTAATTATCTGGACCGTCATTTCACGCGCTCATATAAGGCAAAGAAGAATCGTAATGTGATCTCATAACCCGCCCGGGGAATATCAGATAGATTCTGGCCGCTTGCCTTGTATGAGGTGAGCGGCTTTTTCACGTCCATTTATAGGAGAAAACAACATGATGGAAATTAAGGGGCAAGTGAATACCGCGGTCTGTTTTGCTAAGGTCATCGAGGACGAGGCTATTGAGCAAATCCGCCGGATGTGTGATTACGAGTTTACGGCAGGCAGCCAGATCCGCATCATGCCTGACGTCCATGCCGGCAAGGGCTGCACGATTGGAACGACCATGACCGTGAGGGACAAGGCAGTTCCCAACATCGTCGGCGTGGATATCGGTTGCGGCATGTACACCGTGAATCTTGGCAAAGTCGAAATCGATATGGAACAGATGGACGCCGCCGCGCACTTCATCCCCTCCGGACTGAACGTATGGGAGGGGCGGAAGGAGCACTTCGACCTGCTTGGCTTACGCTGCTACCGCGGGCTGAAGGACGCCAAGCGTCTCGAACGCAGCCTCGGCACTCTCGGCGGAGGCAACCACTTTATCGAGATCGACCAGGCCGCAGACGGAACGAAGTACTTGGTGATCCACTCGGGTTCCCGCAACCTGGGCAAACAGGTGGCCGAGTTCTACCAGCGCCTTGCCATCGAACTGAACAAGGGCAAGGAGGAGTACTTTGCCAAGCGTGATGCGCTGATTGCAGAGTACAAAGCTGCCGGCCGCCGGAATGAGATCCAGGATGCGTTGAAGGCGCTCAAGTGGGAAGCACGTGAGGCAACGATCCCGGAGGACCTCTGCTTCGTATACGGCCAGTACCTCGAAGACTATCTCCACGACGTGGAGATCTGCCAGCGCTTTGCCCGCCGGAGCCGTGAGCTCATGGCTGAGATCATCCTGCAGCGCCTTGGCATCGAAGCGGTTGACGCCTTCCACACGATCCACAACTACATCGACACGGACGAGATGATCCTCCGCAAAGGCGCCATCGCGGCGCACGAGGGCGAAAAGGTACTGATCCCGATCAACATGCGTGACGGCAGCGTGCTTGCCATCGGCAAGGGTAATCCCGACTGGAACTATTCCGCTCCGCACGGTGCAGGCCGAATCATGTCCCGCACCGCGGCAAAGGAGAATCTCGATCTGGACGAGTACCGCCGTGAAATGGAGGGCATCTACACCACCTCGGTCAACGAGGCCACGCTGGATGAGGCCCCCATGGCGTACAAATCCTTATCCGACATTATCGACGTGATCAGCGAGAGCGTCGATGTGATTGAAGTACTGAAACCTATCTATAACTTTAAGGCCAACTGAGCCGGTTCCTTTCCGGCTCTGCGCCGGAACAGGAGCGTAAATGAAATGAATCGAATACCGGTCATCGACATGACCGCAACGGGTATCAACATCACCCGCCTTCGCGTAAACGCCGGGTTGACGGTGAAGGATCTCCAGGACATCTTCGGGTTCAGCACCCCGCAGGCCATCTACAAGTGGCAGCGCGGAACGGCACTCCCGACCGTTGACAACCTTGTCGTCCTTGCCGCAGTGTTCGGCGTGAAGATCGATGACATTCTTATTTTTCAAGGATGCGGAGTGATCCAAATTTCCGCATAAACAAAAACCAGCCCAAAGGATCGGGCTGGCGTGGTCCCTTCGACTAACTGGTCAGGTCACCGCCCTTTCAAGGCGGCAATGCTGGGTTCAAATCCCGCAGGGATCACCATATATTCCGGATTGGTGTAATGGTAGCACGCCTGACTCTGACTCAGGAGGCCGTGGTTCGAGTCCATGATCCGGAGCCATATATGGGTCTCATACAATGGTAGTATGCCGGTCTCCAAAACCGGTCATTGTGGTTCGAATCCACAGGCCCGTGCCATATAGCTCCGTGGTGAAGATGGCTATCACGCCTGACTGTCTATCAGGAGATCGCGGGTTCGAGTCCCGTCGGAGTTGCCATTTGGCCCCTTAGTCTAACAGGTTAGGACGCCGGCCTCTCAAGCCGGAAATGCCGGGTTCAAATCCCGCAGGGGTCACCAATTTGCCTGCGTGGTGGAATTGGTATACACGTCCGGCTTAAGATCGGACGCCGTAAGGATTGGGGGTTCGAGTCCCTCGGCAGGCACCACATGCGCGTGTGACGGAACTGGTATACGTGTCAGGCTCAAACCCTGGTGCCCGTCATGGGCTTGTGAGTTCAAATCTCACCTCGCGCACCAAATACCGGACTGGTGTAATGGGAGCACACCTGGCTTTGACCCAGGAGGACGAGGATCGAAACCTCGGTGCGGTGCCAAAGCAGATATGCAGGATGATGTCAGCCGGCGCTGACACCGGTCTAGAAAACCGAGGGCAACAGAGATGTTGTGGGGATCGACACCTCCGTCCTGCGCCATATGGAGTGATACCCTAACAGGTAAGGGACCTCCCCGCTAAGGAGGCGACGCAGTAATGTGTTTGAGCGTTCGAGCCGCTCTCACTCCGCCACATGCACAGGTGTTGGAATGGTAGACAAGCCAGTTTCAGGAACTGGTGCCCAAGGCATGCGGGTTCGAGTCCCGCTCTGTGCACCATATACGTTCTTAGCTCAGTTGGTAGAGCAGCGGTCTTTTAAACCGCAGGTCGCGGGTTCGAGCCCCGCAGGGCGTACCATATGCGTTCTTAGCTCAGTTGGTAGAGCGACGGACTGTTAATCCGTATGCCGCAGGTTCAAGTCCTGCAGGACGCGCCATATGCGCTTTTAGCTCAGCTGGTAGAGCAGCGGACTCTTAATCCGAAGGTCGTGGGTTCGATCCCCTCAAGGCGCACCATATGCACGAATGGCGGAACTGGAATACGCGCCAGACTAAGGATCTGGTGCCCGTCATGGGCTTGTGAGTTCGACTCTCACTTCGTGCACCATATTGCAGGGTGGCAGAGCGGTAATGCAACAGCTTCATAAGCTGCCCTATGTGGGTCCAACTCCCACCCCTGCAACCATTTATGTTGCGTGTAGCTCAGATGGTTAGAGCGCCAGGTTGTGGCCCTGGAGGTCGCCGGTTCGAGCCCGGTCACGCACCCCATGGGTTCTTAGCTCAGTTGGTAGAGCGGCAGACTGAAGATCTGCGCGTCCCAGGTCCGATTCCTGGAGAGCCCACCATATATGGGAGAATGCCTGAGTCTGGTCAAAAGGGGCGGACTGTAAATCCGTTGGCTTCGGCCTACGTTGGTTCAAATCCAACTTCTCCCACCAAACAAAATCCGTTATAGGTTTTATATATGAATGTTAACAAATTCTTCACAGAAAAATTAGCACTCTCTCTTGACGAGTGCTAAAAATGGTGGTATAATATAATCGCAAGAGGGAAAGAGATCCGGAACTGAGGTTCCGGGTTTCCTCATCTCCCCTTGCGGCATATACCATAGCAAAAGCCCTGAACAGCATCCAGGACCGAAAATAAAAGGAGGTTTGACTTATGTTGTACATGCCTAGTATTTTTGGTGAGGATCTGATGGATCGTTGGTTCGATGACATGGATCGTGAATTTGGCCGGATGGAGAAACCGCTTTACGGTCACAATGCCAAGAACCTGATGAAGACGGATGTGCGGGAGCACGACGACAGCTATGAAGTGGATATCGAGCTTCCTGGCTTCCACAAGGATGAAGTTAAGCTCAGCCTGGAGAACGGGTATCTGAACATCACGGCGGCGAAAGGCCTTGACAAGGATGAGAAGGACAAGAAGACCGGTAAGCTCATCCGTCAGGAGCGTTACGCCGGCAGCATGAGCCGTAGCTTCTATGTTGGCGAAGATGTCACGGAAGAGGACATCAAGGCCAAACTGGAACACGGTATTCTGTCGCTGCAGATTCCTAAGAAGGAAGCAAAGCCGCAACTGCCTGAAAAGAAATACATCGCGATCGAAGGGTAATCCCTTGACAGCTCCCCACCAATTACGGTGGGGAGTTCGTCATTAAGAAGGGAGATGATTCCCTCTCCATTTTCAAAGCATATGTCTTGGCAATTTTTCGTTTTTTTGCCGAGACATATGCTCTTAACGCTCATATAATGGATAAATGAGCGGCCGCACAAAACATTTTCCCATACACCACCTACACCCGGCAGTGCTACAAATTGCTGATGACGCTCGTCTCGAAGCATCGAGGATTGGTGCGTCTTGAATTCTTTCGTGATATCTCCAAAAGCTAAGGCGCATTGTCCGAATAAAAATCGCCTACGTGATAACAGCGAGTTGCAACAAATATAATACCGCGGCGCCTTCTCTTCAAAAAGAAGGCGCCGCTGTTTATCGCATATTCATCAGCACGCTTTTCTGCTTGGCTATCTCGATCACTTCCTGGTCGCGCAGGCTGTTCAGGTAAGTCTGCGTGATCCCGATATTCTCATGTCCCAGCAAGCGACTGATCGTATAGAGATCCGTTCCCATTTTCACCTGCTGCTGCGCGAAAAAATGCCGGCATGTATGCGGAGACACGCGAACACCTTCTATCCCCGCTCCGCGCTTGCGAAGAACATACTCCACAGCTCCGTCCGTCAACTGCCTGCCATGGAACGACAGGAAATAAAACGCATCATGCGGGCGAAGCACAAAGCACTTCTCTTTACCGCTCTCATATCTGAGCATCGCCTTTTTCAGAACAGGCGTAATCGGCACCACGCGCTGCTTATGGTTCTTGCCATTGATGATGATAAAATCGTCGTGGATATCTTCCTCACGGATGCAGCACAGCTCCCAGCAGCGAATTCCGGTCTCAAAGAGTAATGCCAGGATCGCATAGTCGCGCAGCGAGAGATAATCATGCCCACGGCAGCTTTGCAGCATGATCCGCACCTGCTCCGGAGAAAACGCGGTGATGACCGGCTTCTCCTCCTTGCACCACTTGAACGTCTTGCGCGTATCAAAGCCGCCGTATCCTTCCTCATAACAATACTGAATGAACGACTTGATCGATTTGAGCACGCCATTGATATAGGTGCCCTTGCGCCCTGCCTCGCTCATGCAGCGTGAAAACTGCCGCACAACTGCGGGCGTGAGCGTCTCGACAGTCTCGACGTGCAATTTCTCTGCGCAAAAACGCAAAAAGAGATTGAGGTTACACCGGTAACTCCGAATCGTCTTCGGGGTATACTTGCGAACCTCAATCTCAACCAGATACTCTTCGACAGCACTTTGGATCTTCATACCCATGTCCTCCTCATGTATGTCACAACAGAGGTGGCCATGTATGTCGCAGCTGACGCCGTGTTTTCCCGCAGGAAACGACGTTTGAAGCTGCAAAGCGCCATGTTATCCGTCAAATATGCTGTTTTGTGTCCGGAAACGCATGCGTTTCACAGGCAGTTTACTCTTCCCAGTTGTGCCACACGTTCTGGACATCTTCGTTGTCCTCGAACATGTCGAGCATCTTCTGGAGGTTTTTGATGTCGCCCTCGTCGGTGAGCTTGATGGTGTTCTGCGGCACCATCTCCACCTGCGCGCTCAGCAGCTCATAGCCGTCATTCGTGAGCGCCTCGGCCACCGATGCCACATCGTCTGGATCGGTATAGACCGTGTAAACACCCTCGTCAGGCGCAAAGTCCGCCGCACCGGCTTCGAGCGCGTCCTCCATGACCTTGTCTTCCTCGAGCTCCTGATCCTCGTCATTGATGACGATGACGCCCTTCTTATCAAACGACCACGACACGCAGCCGGTCGCACCCATGTTTCCGCCGTACTTATCAAAGTAGTGGCGCACCTCGGAGGCAGTGCGGTTGCGGTTATCGGTCATCGTCTCGACGATGATGGCGACACCGGACGGACCGTAGCCTTCATAAGTGATGGACTCGTAGTTATCCGTGTTGCCGGAGCCGAGCGCCTTGTCGATCGTGCGCTTGATATTGTCATTCGGCATGTTGGCGGCTTTCGCCTTGGCGATGACAGCAGCGAGGCGGGAATTGTTATTGGGGTCGCCGCTGCCGCCCTCTTTGACGGCCACGATCATCTCACGGGCGATCTTCGTGAACGCCTGCGCGCGCTTGGCGTCCTGCGCGCCTTTGGTTTTCTGTATATTATGCCACTTGGAATGTCCGGACATAGTCACAACTCCTCTTGCTAAAATGCTTTGAATATTTTAGCACACTCCGGGCCGTGTGGCAAGAAAAATCCGCATATTTGCGCGAAAACTACGCCTGTGTTTTGGGAATGAGGAGATATTGCGGCGGTTCGGCCATGGCGGCCTCGTCCGTGAGACCGTTCGTCTCGCGGATGAGCTGCTCGCTCGAGCAGTAGCGCTTGGCAAGCGCCCACAGGTCCTCCCCGCCCCAGCGCACGATCGTCAGCGACGGCACGGAGGCATACGGGCAGGCGCGCTCCTGCGCCGTCGCACCGGTGACCTGCCGGAAGCCGGGCTCCTGAAGCGCAGCTGTCCGCGCCGTCACCGTCACACGGATCAGAAACCCATCCGCCGTGACCGTCACCGCTGGCTCCTCCGGCTGCACGCTCAACAGCTCCAGCCGCGCGCCGTCTGCCGCCTCGAGCGGCAGGTGCAGGCGCTTTTCCATGCAGGATACACGCTGCTCGGCATCCGTCACGAGCAGGCGGACGAGCACGTCACAGCCATCCTCCGTCAGACCGCAGACCACGGCCCGCCGAGACACGACGGTCAGCGCGCCCGCCTCGCACGCGAGTGTGCCCTCCGCCGACAGGCGCAGCGGCTCTCCCGGCTGCACGGTGCCGGCCGGCACCGTCTCGCGCTCGAGCGTGAGCTCCGCTGTGTTGCAGTAGGCGTCCGTGACGCAATCCACCTCCGCATCCGCAAGGCACACCGTCTGCGCGACGAGATGATACTCCGCCTCCAGCGCCGCGCCGTCGGCCGCGGCGCTCACGTTCAGGTAGGCCGCCGTGAGGTTGACGGTCGTGTGCAGCAGGCACGGCGATGTGTCCGCCGGGCAGTCAAGCATTTGCGAAAACTGCGTCTCGAAGGTCTCGACCGTCGGGCACATCTGTCCCTGTTGGAGGTAGGAAACCGCCGCGCATACGCGTCCCTGCAGGATCACGCGGCTGCCGACAACGCTGACATCATCGAGCAGCACCGTCTCCGTGTGGCAGAGCAGACGGTCCGCCTCCGGCTGCCCGGCCGTGAAGCGGTGCGTCTCCGAAACGGTGAACGTCTTTTCTTCCACGGACACCGGCACCTGCACACGGAGCGTTTCCGTGCGCGTGAATACCGTGCCGCCGTCGCCCTCGATGCGGTCTGTGAGCGCGAGCTCCGTCTCCCGGTAGGCGCGCAGGCACAGGCTCAGCCGCGCCGTGACACGCACCTTGCGCGAATTGACGGCGCGCGCGTCCAGCGCGGCGAGCGTACAGCGCAGCCACGGCCGCACGTCCGGCGAGAGCGTCTCGCCGCCGATGCGCACCTTCACCGGCAGCTCCACCGGGAAGCTGCGCAGCGCACCGCCCTCCTCCGCATAGACTACGTCAGCCGCGACGCTGCCCTCGATCTGCGCGCTCTTGTCCGAAAAGTCCAGATTCCAGAGGCAGAACGTGCCCTCCGTGACCACGATCGCGCCAATATCCCCCAGCGCATCGGGCACAACGGCGTCCACGCTGCAGGTCTCTTCCTCCGTGCGGTCAAACACCCGCGCGTACATCATGCGTTTCTGCTTGCCCAGTTGTAGTTCCATAAAGATGTGCTCCTTGTCGTTTTTGTACATCCTTATGCCGGGCACGCGCCGGTTATGCTGCCATCAACAGCGCAGCAGCCACACGCCTGCCGCAATGAGCGCACCGCCGAGCGCAAACCACCAGAAGCCGGCCGGCAGCACCAGCGCCAGAATGATGAACACACCGGTGACCACGCACGCGATGCCGATCCAGAAGCAAATCCCCCGCCGTCGAAACATAAAGCACCGCCCTCCGCTTGCAGGTTCTCCCTACAGTGTATGCGGAGGGTGGTGCTTTGGTGCGTCACTTCTTCTTTTCCCAGTCGCAGACCTGAGCCGAGAGCGCGTACAGGCGCGCATAGCTCTCATGGCGCTCCGGCGCGATCTTGCCGGCTTCCACGGCGGCGAGAACGGCGCAGCCGGGCTCTTTCAGGTGCGCGCAGTCGCGAAAGCGGCACTGGCCGATGTACGGCCGGAACTCCCGGAAGGCATATTGCAGATTCTCACACGAGATAGGATCGACCATGTTCACCTCAAACGAGGCAAAGCCGGGTGTATCGGCGACAAACGTATCGTCCCCGAGCGCGTAGAGCTCGACATGGCGCGTCGTGTGCTTGCCGCGGCCGAGCCGCTCGCTGACGGCGCCGGTCGCAATGCCGAACGACGCATCAAGCGCATTGAGCAGGCTCGATTTGCCGACGCCGGAGTTGCCGGTGAAGGCGCTGGTTTTGCCGCGCAGCGTATCGCGCAGCTCGTCCAGACCGAGTCCGGTTGCCGCGCTCGTGCGCAGGACGCGAAAGCCGATGGAGCGGTAGATCTCATAGAGATGGTCCGCCGGGTCAAGGTCGCACTTATTGAGGCAGACGACCGGTTCGCAGTCCGCGTTTTCCGCAATGGCGACCACACGGTCGATCAGAAATGGGTCCGTGACCGGATTGACGTTCGCCGCGATCATGATGAGCTGGTCAATGTTTGCCACCGCCGGGCGGATGAACGCATTGCGCCGCGGCAGAACAGTGTCAATGCGGCCCTTGCCGTGCGCGTCGAAGCTGACCTCCACGCGGTCGCCGACCAGCGGACTGCACCCGTCGTACCGGAAGCGGCCGCGGGCCTTGCACTCCACGATCTGATCGCCGGCGGCCACATAGTAAAAGCCGCTGAGCGCCTTGATGATGACACCCTGCACCATAAGTGTTGTTGCTCCTTTATCTCTTTACGGTTTTGCCGGCCCGTCGGAGACCCAGATATAGACCTTGCTGTACTCCGTGAGCTGTGTGTTGGCCGGTGCGCTCTGCTTGAAGACCGTGCCCTGCTTGGCGTCGTTGGCCTCTTTATACGTGCCGCCGTAGCACAGGCCGCTGCTCTCGATGCGCGCGATAGCGGCCGACTCCGTCAGCTCCGACAGATCGGGCACCGTGACCGGGCGCAGCTCGGGGCCGCCGCTGACGATCAGCTTCACGCTGGAACCGGCGGCCGCCTTTTCGCCGGGCGCGGGCTCGCAGCTGATGACATACTTCGCCGTCACATCCTTCGAGGCCTGAAACTCCGTCGTGACCGTAAAGCCGGACTTTTCGAGTGCGGCCGTCGCCTCCTCGTAGTCTTTATTGATCACATACGGCACATCGGTCATGACGACGCCGGTGCTGACGGTGAGCTGCACGTTGATGCCGTCCGAGACGCGCATGCGGCTCTTGCCCGCCACCGGGTCCTGCTCAATAATCACGCCGTCCGGCACATCGGGATTGACCGTGTACACGACCGTGAAATGATAGTCGGCATACTGCTTATCATTGACGACTGCCTCGTAGGACTTGCCGGTAAAGTCCGGCACGTCCACGCGCTCGGCCGTGCGGAACAGATCCTCAAGCCAGAAATTCCAAAGGAACACAAACAGCAAAATGGCAAAGACGCCGACCGAGAAAATGCCCGTGAAATAACTCACGCGCTTGGCCCGCTTGCGCCGGCGCTGGTACGCCTCTTCCGTCAGATCCTGACCGACACCGAAAAAGGAGTCCTTTTTCTCCGCGCTCTCCCGGCGCCGCTCGGCGAGCGGGCGCTGCTGGTTGAGGTGTTTTTTGCAGGCGTTGAGCGCTTTGAGCATCTCCCCCGCCGACTGATAGCGTTTGCGCAGATCCGGCTCCATGGCGCGGAGCGTGATGCGCTCGAGCTCCTCGGGAATGTCGCTGTTCCACTCCCGCGGCGGCTTGGCGCTGCCGGCGATGTGCATGAGCGCAATCTCCTCCGGAGTGTCCGCGTCATACGGCAGGTGGCCCGTGAGCATCTCATAGAGCACGACACCAAGAGAATACAGGTCGCTGCGTGCGTCGGCATTGAGGCCCTTGGCCTGCTCGGGTGCGATATAGTGCACGGAGCCGATGGCCTGCCCGCTGCGCTCCTCGTGGATATTCTCGAGCGCGGCGATGCCGAAATCAGCGACCTTGACCATGTCGTCGTTCGTGATCATGATGTTCTGCGGCTTGATATCCCGATGGACGATGCCGTGGGCGTGCGCGTGCTGCAGCGCCTTACAGATCTGCGTGGCGTAGTGCAGCGCCTCCGTGGCGCTGAATACGCCGTGCTCTGCCATGCGCTGCTTGAGTGTCTCGCCCTCGATGAGCTCCATGACGATATACTCCGTCTCGCCGCTGTGGCCGACATCGTAGACCGAGACGATATTCGGCTGCGAGAGCATGGCGACCGCGTGCGCCTCCGCCTGGAAGCGGTTTTTCAGCTCGGCGTCCGCCGCCATCTCATCGCGCAGGATCTTGACGGCAACATAGCGATGCAGCTTATGGCACATGGCCTTGTAAACGACCGACATGCCGCCGCTGCCGATGATCTCCAGGATCTCATAGCGGTCATCGAGCATCTGACCGATATAGCGATTCATTGATTGTTCCATAGTAATCCCCCAAGTGTTGCGCTTTCAGCGGAAAAGAACCAGCGCGGTCACATTGTCGCGCGCGCCGCGTGCCAGCGCCGCCGCGATCAGGCGGCTGCAGATCTGCTTTGCGTCCCGCGAGCTGCGGCAAAAATCATGCATCTGGACATCTGACAGCGTGTTGGACAGTCCATCCGTGCACAGCAGCAGCCGCGCCCCGAGCGGAAACGGCAGCGTGCGGCAGTCCGGCTCCACCTTCGGCCCGACACCGACAGCGCGCGTGATCACGTTCCGGCGCGGGTGGCGGTGCGCCTGCTCCGGCAGCACCTGGCCGCTCGCGACCAGCTCCTGCACGAGCGAGTGATCCGTCGTCAGCTGCTGCATCCGGCGCAGGCAGGCCAGATACGCGCGGCTGTCACCGACATGCAGCACCGTCAGCCGGCCGTGCCGCACACAGGCAGCAACGATCGTCGTGCCCATGCCGTGCAGATCCGGGTCTGCGCACGCGCGGTCATAGACGGCGCGGTTGGCCGCATCGCAGGCATGGCGCATGGCGGGCTCGACCGCGATGCCCGCTTGCATTTCGCGGCGAAAATCCGCCAGAAACGTGGATGCTGCCAGATCGCTCGCGAGCTTTCCCCCGGCGGCACCGCCCATCCCGTCGCAGACGACGGCGATGGTGCAGCCTTTGCGCCGGATGTGCGCACAGGCGGCGCGATCCTGATTCTCCTTGCGGACGGTTCCTTTGTCCGACTGTGCAAAGCAGTTCATGGGTTCTCCCCCTTCAGGCGCGGTGATCGGCGACCTTCTTGCGCAGCTGGCCGCACGAAGCGTCCACATCACTGCCGAGCTTGCGGCGCACGGTCACGTTCACGCCCGCCTGCTCCAGAATGTGCATGAATGTCTTAAGATGCTCCGGCGTGGACGGCCGGAACGCGCGCTCTTCCACGTGGTTGAGCGGGATAAGGTTCACGTGCGCGCAGACGCGCCGCGCGTGTTTGGCCAGCAGTCTGGCATGCTCCGGCGTGTCGTTCACGCCGTCGATCATGGCATATTCAAACGAAATGCGCCGGCCAGTCGCTTCATAATACCGGGCGCAGGCGTCAATGAGCGCTGCCACGCCGCGGCCGTGGTTGGCCGGCATGATCTTCGAGCGGGTAGCATCGTCCGGCGCATGCAGAGAGACCGACAGCGTCAGCTGCAGGTCGCGCGCCGCCAGATCGTCAAAGCGCTCGATGAGGCCGCACGTGGACAACGAAATATGCCGCATGCCGATGTTTTCTCCATCCGGGTGGTTGACCAGCTCAAGAAAGCGCATAACGTTGTCAAAGTTATCGAGCGGCTCACCGATGCCCATGAGGACGATGTTGGAGATCTTGCTGCCGGACTCCCGCTCGGAATAGAGCACCTCATCGAGCATTTCCGACGGCTCGAGGTTGCGGATCAGGCCGCCGATTGTGGACGCGCAGAACGCGCACCCCTGCCGGCAGCCGACCTGCGAGGAGATGCAGACCGTGTTGCCGTGCTTATAGTGCATGACGACAGTCTCGACGGCGTTGCCGTCGCCGAGCTGCCAGAGATATTTGATCGTCCCGTCAATGGCCGACACCTGCTTGCGCAGCATCTCGAGCTTTGAGATATAAAAGCGCTCCGAGAGTGCGGCGCGCAGGTCCTTGGACAGGTTCGTCATCTCGTCAAACGACGTCACACCGCGCGCGAGCCATTGAAAGATCTGCTTGGCGCGGTATTTCGGCTGCCCCATTTCGGCGAGGGCCGCCGCGATCTCCTCGGGGAGCATGGCTTTGATGTCTCTCATTCGTGTCTCCTCAGCTTACAAACAAAAAATCCGTCCGTGCCGTGTTCCTGCGGCCAGAAGGTGAACATACCGTCGGGTGCGTCCGCGCCCGGGAGCGGTAGCGAAAACGCCTCCGGTGAAAACTCCGGATGTGTACGCAGAAAGCCGCGCACCACATCCTCGTTCTCCCGCGTGAGCACCGTGCACGTGGAATATACCAGCACGCCGCCGGGCTTCACGCACGGCGCCAGACCGGCGAGAATATCCCGCTGGATACCCGGCAGACGCTCGAGCTCTGCCAGATCCTTGAAGCGGATCTCCGGCTTCTTGCGGATGACGCCCAGTCCGGAGCACGGCACATCGGCCAGCACTATGTCCATCGCTCCGGTCAGATCCGCGTCCGGGCGGCGGGCGTCCATCGTGCGCGTCGAAATGCACGTCAGCCCCAGCCGCTCAGCGCCGGCGCGGATACGCTTCCATTTATTCTCGTGAATATCGCAGGAAATCATACATCCCTGATCGCGCATCTGCACGGCAGCAGCGAAACTTTTGCCGCCGGGGGCGGCGCAGGCATCGAGCACGCGCATGCCCGGCTGCGCGCCGGAGACGAGCGCCGCGCAGTGCGCGGCCGCATCCTGCACATAAAACCAGCCGTCAGCAAAGGCGCGCACGGCCGCCAGATTGCCGCCGCGGCACAACAGCGCGTCCGGAAGCCACGGGTGCGGCTCGGTCGAAATGCCGTCCGCGCGCAGGGATGCAGCCAGGGCATCCGCCGTCGTTTTCATCGTGTTCACCTGCAGGCAGGCCGGTGCATCGGCATTGTTCGCCGCCAGCGCCCGCTCGGCAAACGCATAGCCGTGCGCGTCGATATACCGCTGTGCCAGCCAGCGCGGGTGGCTGTAGCGCACGGCAAGATAGTCCGCCGTGCCCGCGCCCGGAATCTCCGGCAGCGAATCCCGATGCTCCACCACGCGGCGCAGCACCGCATTGACCAGGCCCGACGCGCGCGCACAGCCGCCCCTGCGGCAGAGCGCGACCGCCTCGTTCACGGCGGCGCGCGGCGGGACTTTATCCAGCAGCACGATCTGATAGGCCGACAGCCGCAGCAGGTCGAGCACCTTCGGCTCGAGCTTTTGCAGCGGCGTCGTGCAGTAGGCGGAAAGGTAATGATCCAACAGGGTCAGATTTTGCAGCGTGCCGTAACAAATGCGCGCTGCGAGCGCGGCGTCGCGCGGCTCCAGCTGCGCATTTTGCAGAACGGCATTGAGCGCAGCGTCCGACCATGCGCCGTTTTTGCGCCAGCGCTGCAGCGCGGTCCAGGCAGCTTCCCGGGCAGTCATAGCCATAGTCAGTCCTCAACGGGCAGCGTGTGCCCGAGCAGATAGTCGGCTGCCGACATACGCTTTTTTCCCGGCGCCTGCAGCTGCGTGATACGCACCGTCTGCCCACCGGCGCAGGCGATCGTGACGCCGTCCTTCCCGGTGGCTACGATGGTTCCGGGCGTTTTGTGCGTCGTTCGCTCGGAGTAATCCGCCGCATGAATTTTGAACGTCTGCCCGCCAAGCTCCGCCGTTGCGACGGGCCAAGGCTCCAGACCACAGATATGCTTGATGATGGCACGCGGGCTCTGATTCCAGTCGATGGGGGAATCGTCGCGCGTGAGCGGACGAGTGTAGGTTGCCTGACTGTGATCCTGCGGCGTGCGCGGCGCGGTGCCGGCCTCGATATCGCGCAGCGTGCGCACAAGGAGGTCCGCCCCCATGACAGCCAGCCGGTCGAAGAGCGCTCCGGCAGTCTCAAATTCGCCGACCGGCGTCTGCTCTGCATAGATCACGTCACCGGTATCCATTTCGCGGTCGAGATACATGGTCGAAACGCCGGTCACGGCATCGCCATTGAGCACCGCCCATTGGATCGGCGCAGCGCCGCGGTACTTCGGCAGCAGCGAGCCATGGACATTGACCGCGCCATAAGGTGCCGCTGCGAGCAGATCATCCGGCAGGATGCGGCCATAGGCCACAACGACGAGAATGTCCGGCCGCAGGCGATTCAGATCGGCCAGCGCCGTGCCATCGCGCATCTTTGCCGGCTGAAACACCGGTAAGCCGGCCGCGAGTGCGATCTCCTTGACCGGGCTCGGCTGGAGCTTCATGCCGCGGTTTTTCGGCTTGTCCGGCTGCGTGAACACGCCGACCACGTCAAACCGCTCATCAAGCAGACGCTGCAGGGACACGGCCGCAAAATCCGGCGTGCCCATAAACACGATGCGCATGCGCCTCACCCCTTCGCCTGCTGCTCGAGCTCCTCGGGAGAGAGCATCCGGATGGCCTTGTCGATGAACAGAACACCGTCGAGATGGTCGATCTCGTGGCAGAAGGCGCGCGCCGTCAGGCCGCGGCCCTCGACCTCGAACCACTCGCCGTGGCGATCCTGCGCGCGGACCTTCACGTAGTCCGGGCGCTGGACAACACCGAACTCGTTCGGGATACTCAGGCAGCCCTCGGCACCGGTCTGCTCCCCGGCCGTCTCCACAATGACGGGGTTGATGAGCTCGATCATATACTCCTCTTCGTCGTCCGGGACGTTCGTCTCGAGCACGATGACGGCGCGGCGCAGCACGCCGACCTGCGGCGCGGCGAGACCGACGCCGTTGGACTCCGCCAGTGTCTGGCGCATATCGTCGAGCAGCATGTGCAGCCGGGGGTTAAAATCCTTGACCTCGTGGCAGTGCTTGCGCAGCTGCGGGTCACCGTTTTTGAGAATCATTCTTGTAGCCATAGTGTATCTCTCCTCTAATTCAGCGGATTGTCATCGGCAAAAACGGTGACATCGCGGAATGATTTTTCTGTGTTGCAGTACATGACGATATTCGCCGCCGCGCGGCGCACCGCCTTGCTCTGATTGCAGTAAAGCGTGACGCGGTAGCGGTAGCGGTTGTTCATGCGCACGACCGGCAGCGGCGCCGGGCCGAGCACCTCCGCGCGCTCGCCGATCGTCTGGCGGAAATAATCGCGGATATAGGCGCAGCAGCGCACGACTGCATTCTCCTGCGCACCGGAGACCGTGACGGCCAGCACCTCGCTGAACGGCGGCGTGCCGTTGAGTTCCCGGAGCCGGATCTCCGAGCGGTAAAACGCGTCGTAATCCTGCCGCGCCGCCTGCTGGATGGTCTCGTTTGCGGGCGTAAACGTCTGGATAACGGCCCGGCCGGGCACATCGCCGCGCCCGCTGCGGCCGATGACCTGCGTAATGAGCGAAAACGTGCGCTCACTGGCGCGGTAATCACCGACATACAGGCTCTGGTCGGCGTTGAGCACGCCGACGAGCGTGACGTTTTCAAAATTCAGCCCCTTTGTGATCATCTGCGTGCCGATCATGATGGGGATGTGCTCACGCGCAAAGCGCTGCAGCAGCGCCTCATGCGTGCCGGCCATGGCGATGGCATCGGCGTCCATGCGCAGCGTCTCCACACCGGGAAACAGCGCGTGCAGATCTGCCTCGATGCGCTCCGTCCCGTCGCCGAGAAAGCGCAGCTCCCCGCCGCAGACCGGGCACTGTGGGTCGACCCGCCGCCGGTAGCCGCAGTGGTGGCAGATGAGCATCTGGTTGCCCTGGTGATATGTCAAACTGACGCTGCAGTTCGGGCACGAATAGGTCGCGCCGCACTCGGCGCAGGTGACGATCTTGCTCGCGCCGCGCCGGTTGAGAAACAGGATGCTCTGCTCGCCGCGGCGCAGATTCTCCTCCAGCTCGCCGTAGAGCACGGAGCTGATGGAGCCGGCATTGCCGCTGCGCAGTTCCTGCTTCATGTCGGCGATGATCACGTCCGGCAGCTTGCGGGCGTTGAACCGGTCCGGCAGCGTGAAGTAATGATAGCGGCCGGTCTCGGCGTAATAACGGCTGACGACGTCCGGCGTCGCCGAGCCAAGCAGCAGCAGCGCATTGTGCTGGGCGCAGCGGAACTTGGCCACATCGCGCGCGTGGTAGCGCGGCGTGCTCTCGGACTTATACGTGTCCTCCTGCTCCTCGTCGATGATGAGCAGACCGAGATCCTGCACAGGTGCAAATACCGCGCTGCGCGTGCCGACGACGACGCGCGCAAGACCCGTGCGGATGCGCTTCCACTCGTCATAGCGCTCCGAGAGCGGCAGACCGCTGTGCAGGACGGCGACCGTGTCACCGAAATAGGCAGAAAACGCCTCGATCATCTGCGGCGTCAGCGAGATCTCCGGCACGAGCAGGATCGCGCCCTGCCCCGCTGCGAGCGCCTGCGCGATCAGGTACAGGTAGACAAGCGTCTTGCCGCTGCCGGTCACGCCGAAGAGCAGCGCCGCCTGCGCATCCGGCGCGCGCAGCAGTGCCTGCAGGCCGGAAAACACCTGCTCCTGCGCCGGCGTAAGCGCCGGGATCGGCTGCGGCTGGCCGGTATAGTGCACCGGGCGGCGAAAATAGGGCTCGGTGTCAATACGCACGACGCCCTGCTGCACGAGCGTTTTCATGGTGCTTCTCGGCGCACCGGTGAACTGGCACACTTCGTTGGCCGACGCGCGGCCGATCGTGCACAGCAGCTCAAGGATGGCGACCTGATGCTTTGCACGTCTGCGGCGGCGGATCTCCTCCTGCGCCTCTTCCAGCGGGACGGCAAGGCTGGCATACTCCAGCTGCTTATCGCGCATGACGCGCGTTTCCGCGCCCTCCACGGTCAGAAATTTCTGCTGCACGAGCCAGTGCAGAGCGCTCGCCGGGTCTTTATCGCCAAACGCCGCCTGCAGCTCGTCCAGCGGGCAGCGGCCGCCGTGCTCCAGCACGGTCTCCAGCGCCAGACGGCGCTGCTTGGATTTTCCGCACTGGGTTAGCGCCGCGGCCGTGTCGAGCTCCGGCACCGTGCAGTAGAACGTACTGACCCGGTACCAGACGCCGGCGGGCAGGATCGCGTGCAGTGCATCATAGATCGTGCAGAAAAAGCGGTCATGCATCCAGACGGCCAGGCGCAGCAACTCCTGCGAAAGGATGGGCTCGGGGTCGAGCTGGCGCGTGATGGGCTTGAGCTTCGGGTCATCCTCCGCCTCACCCACCGCAAGCACCATGCCCTCGCACGGGCGGTTCCCGCGCGAAAACGGCACCATGACGCGGCAGCCGGGGCGAAGCGTATCCGCCAGCGGCTGCGGGATCTTATACGTATACGGTCGATCGAACGCAAATGTTGCAGCCAGAACGGCGACTTTTGCGACCGGGATCTGCAGCATCTGCGCGCCCCCTCTCCGAAAAAATCAGGCGGGTACTGCCCGCCTGAAAGCGATTATTCCTTGTGCACGACCTGAAGGCGGCCGTCATACACCTCGTCGATCGCCATGGAAACCGGTTTGGTATCCAGCGGCTCACCCGCAGCCTGTGCGGCGGCAGCGATGTTGCGCGCGCGGCGCGCGACCAGGTTCACCAGCAGATAGCGGCTGCCGGCCTTGGCGGCCAGCTCACTCATGGGGGGATAGAGCATCATTTTTCAAGCACCTCTGTAAAATAGTTTTTCCGATCGGGATAGCGGCAGCACTCTGCCGTGATGATGGCGTCGAGCTCTTTGGCCGCGACGTCGGGATCGTCATTGATGACGATGTAATCATATGTATACGCCAGCGCGCACTCGCGGCGCGCCTGTGCCAGGCGCTCACAGATCTTCTGCTCATCGTCCGTGTGCCGACCGCGCAGACGGCGCTCCAGCTCCGCCAGAGACGGCGGCATCATGAACACACGGATCGCGTCCGGCCGGTTCTCGGAGATCTGGTGCACGCCCTGCACGTCAATGTCCAGCAGGACATGCATGCCCTCGGCGCAGCACCGCTCCACATAGCTCTTCGGCGTGCCGTAGCAGTTGCCGACGTATTCGGCGTGCTCCAGCAGCTCGTCCGCCGCGACCATAGCGTCAAACGCCGTGCGCGTGACGAAAAAATAGTCCTTTCCGTCCACCTCGCCGGGGCGCGGGTCGCGCGTCGTGGCCGAGACGGAAAAGCACACGTCATCCCGCAGGCGCATCAGCCGGGCGATCACGGTGCTCTTTCCGGTGCCGGACGGCCCGGAGATCAGGATCAGTTTCCCTGTCTGGTGGTTCATGTTGCGTCTCCTCCGCTTTCCAGATCTGTGGCCTCTACACGGGCCTGCACCGCATCCGGCGGCAGCGCCGAGAGCACTGCGTGGCCGGTATCCATGATGAGGACGGCCTGCGTCTTTCGGCCATAGGTCGCATCGATGAGCATGCCGATCTCGCGGCTGTCCTGCACAATGCGCTTGATGGGGGCGGAATCTGGACTGACGACAGCCAGCAGCCGCTCCGCGGAAACATAGTTTCCGTATCCGATGTTGATGAGTTTCAAGTCCGCGGCTCCTTACTCGATGTTCTGGATCTGCTCGCGGATCTTCTCGATCTCGGACTTGAGGTCCACGACCACCTTCGCAATGTCCGCATTCTGGCACTTGGAGCCGATGGTGTTCGCCTCACGGTTGAACTCCTGAATGAGAAAATCCGCCTTGCGGCCGACCGGAGAGCCGCTCTCGAGCATCTGGCGCAGCTGTGCAATATGACTGCGCAGGCGCACCGTCTCCTCATCGACGGCAACATGGTCGGCATAGATCGCAGCCTCGGCAATGATGCGCGGCTCGTCAATATCGGTCGCGGCGAGCACCGCCTCGAGCTTCTGGCGCAGGCGCGCCTCATAGGCCGCGGCCGTTTCGGGGGCGGCCGTCTCCACGTTTGTCACCAGCGACTCGATGCGCGCGAGCTTTTCCTCCACGTCGGTGCGGAGCTTCGCGCCCTCGCGCTCGCGCATCTGGTCATAGTCAGCGAGCGCCTGCTGCGTCAGCGCGACCAGACCGGCGCGGATCTTGTCCTGATCCGCCTCCGCCTTCTCCACGGACAGAATGTCCGGGAAACGCATGAGCGACATGAGCGACATGTCGTTTTTCAGGTCATAGCGCACGGCGAGCGTGTTGAGCGTGTCGATATAGGCGCGCAGCAGCGGCTCATTCACGCGCAGGACGGTGTCGGCCGCCTGCGAGGAGTCGATCGTGACAAACACATCCAGCTTGCCGCGGCTGACGTGCTGCTGGATGGTGGATTTGACCGCGTCCTCCGCGAAAAGGAAGTTGCGCGGCATGCGCACGGCGATGTCCAGATAGCGGTTGTTGACGCTCTTGAGCTCCACCGTGACGTTCAGGCCCTCGACAACGCCCTTTGCGCCGCCGTAGCCGGTCATACTTCTTATCATTGGCTTACCCTTCTTATCTTAGGATTCCCGGATCTGAATGATCTCAAAAGTAATGGGGCTGGCTTTCTTTTTGCGCTGGTAGATGACATTGAACGCCACGCCGAGCGCGAAGAAACCAAAACCGATCAAGACACAGCCGCCCTCGGCCCAGCCGAGCGCACTGCCGATGGCATACCCCAGAAACAGCAGCACAAACGGCACCATATACAGCAGCACCGCCGCACCGAGCACGTCCGACGTCTTGCTCTCGATGACGACCTTCTGACCCGGCAGCGCCGAGATCTTGTTGACCGCCTCGGCACGGATGCGGTTCTGGAACACACACGCCTCGCACGACTCACACGTGCCGCCGCAGGCCGTGCCGCGCTCCACTTCCACCTCCGCCACATGGCGGCTGACCAGCTTGGTCACCACTGCGTCCTGCGTCATGGTATTATCCTCCCGTAAAATGCACATTCACAACGTATTCTCCGATCGCTCCGGCGTCGGAGAAGCCGTCCACATAAACCTTGGCCGGCACGGCGACCGTACCGCTCGTGGCCTTATAGTTTGTCAGATCCACGACCACGCGCACATTGTCCGCCGTGATCTGCGAGATCGCACCTGCCGGCGCGCGCACGGTCACGTCCAGCGCCGTCGTTGTGATCTCCACATGCCGGTTCGTCCCGGTCGCGGTGATATTCGTCGCCGTGATCTTTGTCGTCTCCAGCCCGCGGACGGAGATACAGACCGTGGCCTCCGTGACGCCGCTGAGGTTTTTCAGATCATTCCCCAGGGGGATCGTGACCGTCGTCTCATACGACGAGGCAAAGCTCGACAGGTCGACCGTTGCGACGACGAGCTGGTTGAGCTTTTGCAGCACTGTCGTGTCGCCCGCGACCTGGATGCTCTTCGGCTCGATCTCGACGACGCAGTTGTCCTCCGTCGCCCCGGCACCGCCGACCAGCGAGACCGTCAGCGGCAGGTCTTTGTTCATCAGCACCGGCATCGACACGCTGACCGTGTCATAATTGCCGGAGATCTCCTTGGGCTTGAGCTTATTGCCGTCCTTATCCAGCAGAACATACGGGCAGTTGGTCGGCTCAATGGACTTGTCCAGATCCGTGCGCGTAACATAGACGCAGATGCTGTCCACCGCATCGAGCTCCTCCTGCGGGCCGTAGAGCGTGATGGACGACGGCTCCACCTGGATGGGTTCGGCCGTGTAGCCATCTTTGACGCTTCCGGTGAACACGCCCTTGACCTCAAGCGTCTTGTTGGCCTCCTGCACGACGGAGAAGCTGATCGTCTCCGGCGATTTGCTCAGAACGGTGATGCTGCTCTTATCGACATTGGTCGGGTACTGCAGCGAATAGCTCACCTGCATCTCACGTGCCTGCGAGATGCCGGACACATCGATGACCGCCGACAGGTCCGCCGAGCTGAGGTTGCCGAGCACACGCCGCGTGCCCTTGAGGCGCACGGAGACCGTTTCGGCATCGGCATCCGTTACGATCAGGCCGCGCGCAGCGCGCAGATCATCCGCGCCCTGATACACGACCTTGACATTGGAAAACGTCATCTCGATTGTCGTCTCCTCCGTGGACATGATATACGTCCACAGCAGGAACGATGCCAGCAGCGAAATGATGATCCAGAAAGCCTTACTGCCGACTATTTTGTTGATCGTCGTCTTTTTTGTCATGTTGTTTCTCCCGACGAAGCGGATTGAGTTTCTTCACGAAATCGACAAAGGTGTCCCAGCGTCTGCGCCGCTGCTCTTCCGCCGGCAGCAGCTCGCTGCGGAGGATCGCCTCGAACGTGTCCGGAGAGAGGCGGCGCTTGAGCATGCCGTCCACGGCGATGGAAATGCCGCCGGTCTCCTCGGACACGATCACGATCACGGCGTCCGAATGCTCGCTCATGCCGATGCCCGCGCGGTGGCGCGTGCCGAGATCCGGGCTGAGGTTCGTGTTGTTCGTCAGCGGCAGGACGCAGCCGGCCGCCGCGATGCGGCCGTCCCGGATCACGACCGCGCCGTCATGCAGTGGAGCCTTGGGATAGAAAATGTTCTTGAGCAGCTCCGCCGTCACGTCCGAATTGATCGTGGTGCCGCTGCGCATCTGCTCATCGAGCGTCACGCTGCGTTCAAAAACGATGAGCGCGCCGGTCTTGGTCGCAGACAGCTGCGTGCAGGCAGCGATGGTCTGCGAAATGACGTTGTCCATGCCCAGCGTCTCAAGCGGCTTTGACCCGAAACTTGGGAGCGCCTTGCTGCCCATACGCTCGAGCAGGCGGCGCAGCTCCGGCTGAAAGATGATGACGAGCGCGATCAGGCCGAGCTCGACCGTCTTTTGCAGGATGCGGTTGAACATCGTCAGCTTCAGCACACCCGACAGCCACAGAGCGATCAGGATCAGCAGAACGCCCTGCGCCAGGCGATACGAATTCGTCTTGCGGATGAGCATGATGACATTGTAAATCAGATAAGCGACGATCAGGATATCCACGATATCCGAAAACCGGATCGTAGATACCAGCATCGTCAGCTTTGCCCAGAAGGCTGCAAGTTGTGCCATAAGCATTTCCTCGGCTGTTGGTTTCCGTTTTGCAGATACAAAACGCCAATCTTATGAATTATAATATTATACCCTACAACCCGGCGGATTTCAATACATAAATCTGTGTCAACCCGCACGCAGGATCTCGTGAAACACGCGTGCCGTGCGCGCGATCTCCGCGTCCGTGTTGAAGGGCGACAGGCTCAGGCGCACGGTGCCGGTCTCCAGTGTTCCGGCTGAGCGGTGCGCGACCGGCGCGCAGTGCAGCCCCGCACGCACGGCAATGCCGTAGCGCGCGAGCTTCTGCGCCAGCAGCTCGCTGTCCATATCCCGGCAGCGGACGGACAGCACCGCCGTCTGGCACGCCGGATCCGGTGCCGCGAACACCTCCAACCGCGGCTCCGCGCGCATCTGCGCCGTCAGGCGCTGCGCGAGCCGCCGCTCCCGCCGCTCGATATTCTCGACGCCCTGCGCCGACAAATAGCGGATCCCGGCGAGCAGGCCCGCGATGCCGGGGACGTTGTGCGTCCCGGCCTCGAGCCGGTCGGGCAGTTCCTCGGGCATATCCTGCAGCACGCTCTGCGAACCGGTGCCGCCGCACAGCAGGGGCTTCGGCTGCGCAAAGCACAGCAGGATGCCCGTGCCCTGCGGGCCGAGCAGGCCCTTATGCCCCGGCATGGCCACGAACGCCGCACCGAGTGCCGCCGCGTCGAACGCGACACAGCCGGCCGCCTGCGAGGCATCCACGATCAATGGGACGCCCGCTGCGGCGCAAAGTTCCGCGATCTCCCGCACAGGCAGCAGATAGCCGAACACGTTCGACACCATCGTACACACGGCCGCCTTCGCGCCCGGCAGCGCGCGCCGGAAGGCGCCGACCGCTGTCTCCGGCTCGAAGAGCGGGCTCTCCGCCACGCGCACCTGCGCGCCCAGTGCATGGAGCGGGCGCGTGACGGAATTGTGCTCGTAACCCGAGATCACGACCGGATCGCCGGGCGATACGAGCGAGTAAATCGCGATATTGAGCGCATGCGTCGCATTCATGGTGAACACAACGCGCTCCGGCTCCGGAACATGAAACAGTTCCGCCGCCGCTTCTCTGCAGGCAAACACCGTATCGGCCGCGCGCATGGCGGCGCCGTGGCCGCCGCGGCCGGGACTCGCCATCGTGCGCATGGCCATGGCCGTCGCACGCACCACCGACGGCGGCTTGAGCAGACTCGTAGCCGCCGAGTCCAGATAGATCATACCGTCACCTCCTGGTAAGTGCCATCTTCCAGCAGGCGATACACCTTCCCCCGCCGGATCGCTGCGCGGTCCAGGAGCGCCAGCGCACGAACCAGACGGGATTCATAAAGTTTGACGCAATAAGTGCATCCGGTTTTTGAAACGCTTTGCGGCGCTTTGAGCACAGTAGCGGTAATGCCCGCGCGCTCGAGCACCTGCGATGACCGCTGCGCATAGGTCAATGACCTGCACATGATCAGACAGTAGCGCTGCATCATGAGCTCCCTCCCACATCGTTATGCCTCATTCTATGCGGGAGCGGCGTGGGCGTTTACGAAATCCGTTCGATCAGGACGACCGCATGGGCGGCAATGCCCTCGCCGGCGCCGGTGAAGCCGAGCCCTTCCTCCGTCGTCGCCTTGACGCTGATGCAATCGGCGCCCACATCCATGCACCCGGCCAGATTGCGGCGCATCTGCGCGATATACGGTGCGAGCTTCGGCGACTGCGCAAGCACGGTGCAGTCCAGATTGCCGGCCGCATACCCTTCCGCGCGTAGGCACGCCATGACTTCACGCAGCAGTTCCATGCTGCTGATGCCGGAAAAAGCCGGGTTATTGTCCGGGAAAAGCTGGCCGATATCCCCCATGGCCGCCGCGCCGAGCAGTGCATCCATGACGGCGTGCGTGAGCACGTCGGCGTCCGAGTGGCCGAGCAGGCCCTTCTCGTACGGAATATCTACGCCGCCGAGGATGAGCCTGCGGCCCGCGACGAGCCGGTGCACATCGTAACCATGACCAATCCGCATCATGCCTGCCCGCGCCTCCTCAGAATGGACTCCGCGAGCTCGATATCGATCGGCGTCGTGATCTTGAGATTCTCGTCCGAGCCCTGCGTCACGACCGGCTTGACACGCAGCTGCTCCACGGCCGAGCAGTCGTCCGTGATGGCCAGATGCTTGCGCATGGCATTCGTGAGTGCAGCCTTGATGAGTTCCGCCTGGAACACCTGCGGCGTCTGAATGGCAGTGAGCGTCGCGCGCTCGGGCGTGCCGGTGATGACGCCGCCGGCCGTGGTCTTGACCGTGTCGCGCACCGGGACGCCGGGCGCGGCGGCGCGGCTCTTTTTCGCCGCATGGATGGTCTCGGTGATGATGGCATCCGTCACGAGCGGGCGCGCCGCATCGTGGATGCCGATGAGCGTCGCCTTGCCGCTGGCTGCCAGCACACCGGCAAGCGAGGACTCGGCGCGCGTCATGCCGCCGACGACGACCTTGGTCATCTTCGTGAGGCCATATCGGTCGCGCAGCGCCGCGATCTCCTCAAGGCGGGACGTGCGCGTGACGACGATAAGCTCGTCCACGGCGGCGCAGTCCTGCATTGCCCGCAGCGAGCGCACGAGTACCGGCACGCCGCCGACCTCCATCATCAGCTTGTCGCGGCCCATCCGCTTGGAAGAACCGGCCGCCAGAACGACCATCGTGCAAAACGGTTTGCCGACGAGCTTCGCTTTGATCTTTCCGTAAAGTGCCATGGGATCGCTCCTTTCCAAAACATCATGCAGTTAGTCAGAATTCTTTGTTTTCATTATAATCAGAAATCCGGCCCGGCGCAAGGTGCGGACAGCAAAAAAACATCCCTGCACGGCTCGTGCAGGGATGTTTGGGGGACTGGAATTACTCGTCGATCTCGTCGTCGATCTCGGGGATGTTGCCGGTGGCCTCGCCGGTAGCGGACACTTCGTACACGAGCGCGTCAGCTTCCGGAGCCTGCGGCTTCTTCGCCGGGCGCTCACGCACCGGGGCCGGCTCGGGAGCGGTCAGCGCGCGGATGGACAGAGAGATCTTGTGCTTCTCCTCGTCGATTGCAGTGATCTTCGCATCGACAATATCGCCGACGGTCAGCACCTCATCGGGCTTACCGATGCGGCGGTTGGCGATCTGGGAGATGTGGATCAGGCCGTCCACACCGGGCAGCACCTCGGCGAACGCGCCGAAGGGCATGAGCTTGACGATGGTGACCTTCGCCACATCGCCGACCTGGAAGGTGGACATGAACTTGGTCCAGGGGTTGCCGTTGGGATCCTTGTAGCCAAGGGAGATCTTGTGGTTCTCCGCGTCGAAGCTGATGACATAGACATCGACCTCGTCGCCGACGGACAGCACGTCGGACGGCTGCTTGATGCGGCTCCAGCTCAGCTCGGAGACGTGGACCATGCCGTCAATGCCGCCGATGTCGACGAACGCGCCGTAGGACGTCAGGGACTTGACAACACCGTGATAGTGCTTGCCGACCTCAATCTCGCTCCAGATCTTCTCAGCGCGCTCGCGGCGCTCCTTCTGGGCAACGGCACGGATGGAACCAACGACGCGCTTGCGGCCGCGGTTGACCTCGGTGATCTTCAGGCGCACGGTCTGGCCAACGAGCTCGGACATGGCAGCGTCCTTCGGCAGGCCGGACTGGGAAGCGGGCACGAACACGCGGATGCCCTTGACGGACACAACGATGCCGCCCTTGTTGTCCTCGGTGACTTTGCCCTCGACGATCTCGCCGCTCTCCTGCGCCTCTTCGATGGAAGCCCAGTTCTTCACGGCGTCGAGACGCTTCTTGGAGAGCATCGCAGTGCCTTCCACGTCGTTAACGCGGACAACGCTCGCCTCAATGGTGTCGCCGACATGCAGGACGTCTTCGACCTTGATGCCGTCGTCGGTGAACTCGCTGGTCGGGATGAAGCCGGAATACTTGGTGCCGATATCGACACTGATCTCGGTGCCAGAAATGGCCACGACCGTACCGGTTACCTTTTCTCCATTATATATAGGCTTGAGAGATGCCTCCAGCATTTCATCAAAATTTTCAGTCTCCGTGGGATTTTCTTGAGTCAGGATCTCGTCGCTCATCTTTTGTTTTACCTCCTTAATGATCCATGCAGGCACGGAGGCCCCGGCTGTCAGGCCGACCGTATCCGCATGTACGAACGCGCTTGTATCAAGCTGCGCTTCGTTTTCAATAAATTGCACGTTTGCGCACGCACTGCGGCAGATCTCGTAGAGATGGCGGCTGTTGGCGCTGTGGCTGCCGCCGACGACGACCATTGCGTCGCACGTGCGGGCCATCTGCGCAGCCTCTGTCTGACGTGTAAACGTAGCACCACATATTGTATCAAACAATTTTGCGTTTGTACACTGTTTTTTTATGATTTTCTGACATTCCAGCAGTTTCTCTTGCGTTTGGGTCGTCTGGATGACGACAGTCAGCGGTTTTGCACAGTCGATGGTGCCGTCAGCGATGCGCGCGGCGAGCTCTGCGGCGTCATTGACCACGACCGGGGCCTCGCACCAGCCGCAGATGGCGCGTACCTCCGGGTGGTCGGCTGCACCGATGATGACCGGCTGCCGCCCCTCGGCGGAAGCCTCGGCCACGATCTCATGGATGCGCTTGACCTTCGGGCATGTCGCGTCATACACCGTCGCGCCCGTGCGCTGCACCGCCTCAAACTCCGCGCGGCTGACACCGTGGGAGCGGATGATGACGGACGCGCCCCGCGGGATCTGCTCCGGCCCGTCCACGACCGTGAGGCCCTCGGACTGCAGGTGGCGCACCACATCGTCATTGTGGATGAGTTCGCCGAGGCTGTAGCAGTTTTGCTCGGTGGTGAGCATTTCCTCGGCCATCTTCACCGACCGGCTGACGCCGAAGCAGAAACCGGCCGACTTGGCAACAATGAGATCCTTCACGTCTGCGCCTCCAGTCCGAAGCGCGCGCGGATGGCCGCGCACACGGCGTCGATGCTCTCGTCCAGCGTCAGGTCGCTCGTGTCGATGTGCACGGCGTCCGGCGCCGCCTTGAGCGGGGCGACCGCGCGGTGCGTATCGTCGTAATCGCGCTGCTCGAGCTCGCGCAGCACGTCGGCATAGGGCTCCTGAATGCCCTTTTCCTGCAGCTGGCGGTAGCGGCGCTGCGCACGGCATTCCGCCGAGGCGGACAGGAAGATCTTCAGCCCGGCGTCCGGCAGCACGACCGTGCCGATGTCGCGCCCGTCCATGACGACGCTGTGTGTGCGGGCAAGGCTGCGCTGCATGTCCAGCAAAAACGCGCGCACGACCGGCAGCGCCGACACACGCGAGGCGAGAATCGATACCTCCGGCAGGCGGATCGTCTCCGAGACGTCCTCGCCGTTGAGGAGCATCCGCTGCTCCCCTGCCGCGTCATAGACCAGCTCGATCTTCAGCCCCGGCAGCAGCGCCTGCACGGCGGCGGTGTCCGCGCAGTCGATACCGGCCCGCTCGCCGGCAAGACCGACCGTGCGGTAGATCGCGCCGGTGTCCACGTAGATAAGGCCGAAGCGGCGCGCGGCCGCGCGGGCGATCGTGCTCTTGCCGGCGCCGGACGGGCCGTCGATGGCAACGGTGATGTGTGTATCCAAAACGTTCATTTCCTTTCGTGCGTTATGTGCAGACTGCGTTTCCGGCCACATAGCCGGTGCTCCAGGCGATCTGCAGGTTGAAGCCGCCGGTGTAGGCATCCAGGTCGAGCACCTCTCCGGCAAAGTACAGCCCAGGCACGAGCTTGGAGCCCATGGTGCGCGGGTTGACCTCCTTGAGCGACACGCCGCCGGAGGTAATGATGGCCTCATCAATGGGCCGCGTGCCGGTGACCGACACCGGAAAATGCTTGAACAGCTCCACGAGCCGGTGCCGCTGCTCGCGCGTGATGGCGTTGACCTTCGTATCCTCCGGGATGCCGGACAGGCGCACGAGCACCGGGATCATGGCATGGCCCGCGAGGTCATAGAGCGCGTTCTTGAAGTCGCGATTGGCGTATTTCTGAAAATCGCGCAGGATGCGCGCATCGAGCTTTTTCTCGTCCAGTGCCGGCTTCAGATCGATGGACAGGCGGTACTTGTGCTGCGAAAAATCGCGCATGTGCGCGCTCGCCGACAACACCAGCGGACCCGACACGCCAAAGTGCGTGAAGAGCATCTCACCCAGGTCGGAATAGATGGCCTTATTCTGCTCATCGTAGACCGTGAGCGTCACGTTGCGCAGGGAAAAGCCCTGCATCTCGGCACACCAGGGATCGTCCGATTCCAGCGGCACGAGCGAGGCGCGCGTAGTCGTGACCGTGTGGCCCAGCCGCTGCGCGAGCCGGTAACCGTCGCCGGTCGAACCGGTGAGCGGATAGGACAGCCCGCCCGTGCAGATAACGGCGGCGTCGCAGTCGATGCTGCCCTCTGTGGTCACGACGGCGGAGACCGCGCCGTCGTGTGTCAAAATATCCGTTGCGGCGGCATACACGACCTTCCCGCCTGCGTGCGCGTAGGCTCGCTCAAGGGCGTTGGCAATATCATGCGACCGGTCGGAGACCGGGAACACACGGTTGCCGCGCTCGGTCTTGAGCGGCACGCCAAGCGATTCAAACAGCGCCATCGTGTCCTGCGGGCTCAAACGATTGAGCGCGCTGTAGAGAAAGCGTCCGTCACCCGGAATGTTGGCGAGAATGGTCTTGATGTCACAGTTATTTGTTACGTTGCAGCGGCCCTTACCGGTGATGCGCAGCTTCTTGCCGAGCATCTTGTTCGGCTCAAGCAGCACGACGCTCAATCCGCGCTGCGCCGCTGTGAGCGCGCACATGGATCCGGCGGCACCGCCGCCGATCACGACTACATCAGCTTTCAACGGTTCCGTACACCTCATATTCTTTCCAGACAGTCTCCAGCTCGCGGAACGTCTCAAATGTGCGCTCCCGATCGCGCGCGCTGACAGCCATGATGAGCGCATTGATCAGGCTCATGGGCGCGACGAGCGAGTCGAGGAAGGACACCATCTCGCTCTTGGCGTACAGGCACACATCGGAGATCTCGTTGAGCGGTGAGACCTTGCTGTCCGTCATGCCGAGACAGCGCGCGCCATGATCACGCGCAAACTTCATGGCGCTGATCGTCCGCTTGGAATAGCGCGGGTAGCTGATACCAATGATGAGGTCGCCCTCGCCGATGCGCAGCATCTGCTCGTACACCTCGCGCGCGGCAATCTCCTTGACGACCGTAACGTTGTCCAGCAGCAGCTTGAGATAGATACCGAGAAAATCCGCCAACGTCGTGGACGTGCGCATACCGATGATGTAGATATGCTTTGCCGAGAGAATCATATCGACTGCCTGGTCAAAGTTGTCCTGATCGACCTCGTCGAGTGTAGCCTGCAGATTGTTGATGTCCGCACGCAGCACCGCCTTGAGCACATCATGCCCGTCCATGGTGCTCTCGGCCGCCTCGATACGCTCGACCGAGGTCAGGCGGTTGCGCACGATCTCCTGCAGCGCCTTCTTCATGCCTGGGTAGCCGCGGTAACCGAGATCCGCCGCGAAACGCACGACCGTCGACTCACTCACACCGGTCACTTCACCGAGGCGCGCGGCCGTCATGAAGGCTGCTTTATCATAGTTTTTCAGAATAAACTGCGCGATCGTTCGCTGGCCCTTGGAAAAAGAGGGAAATTTATGCTCTAAAACAGACAAAATATCCATTTTCATAAGTTCACCTTGTAAATACGCATTTTTTGCCGCCAATCAGCGGCGTATTTTTATATTTTAAGCATATTTCAGTCACTTTGCAAGTTGTTTTTGCAATTTTTCTGCGAAAAACTTGCATAAACTTCAAGGCCTCAAAGGTGAGATTTTAGGTAAGCGATCTCCGCATCCGTCAGTGGCCGCCACTGGCGCGGTGCGAGCGCGCCGAGGCGCAGCTCCCCTTCCGCCACGCGCACAAGCCGGCGGACGCGCAGCCCTGCGAGCGCGCAAAGGCGGCGCACCTGGCGGTTGCGTCCCTCGTGGATTGTGACGGACAGCCGGCCGGGCGCAAGTACCGTTACCTCTGCCGGCCGGACGCGATAGCCCTCCAGATCCGTGACGGCGTGCATGGCCTCCGCTGCAGCTGCGAGGTTGCCGCCTTCCACGTCCACTTCATACGTCTTTGGGATCTCATGCGAGGGGTGCATGAGACAGTTTGCGATCTCGCCGTCATTCGTCAGGATGAGCAGTCCCTCGGAATCGAGATCCAGCCGTCCGACCGGGTACAACCGCTCCCCTGCCGAGACCACGAGATCCGCCACGGTTTTGCGCCCGCGCTCATCGTGCATCGTCGTGACATAGCCGCGCGGTTTGTTCAGCATTATGTACCGCTTCGGGGCTTTGGACGGCAGCGGCCGGCCGTCGATGCAGATGACGTCGGTCTCCGGGTCTGCCTGCGCGCCGAGCTGTGCGGTCTGTCCGTTCACGGTCACGCGGCCGGTGGAGATCATCGTCTCTGCCGCACGGCGGGAGGCAACGCCCGCCTCGGAAATGCACTTTTGCAGCCGCTGCTGCATGGTCATCACCTCAGGATACAGGATAGTAGGAAGAAAAGTACCGGCAGACGTGCGTCCACAGCCGGCCAAGCCGCGCGAGCGGCGTGATCTTCACGTCCGGGTCGAGCGCCGCGGGTTCTGCATAGCAGAGCGCCACGGAGACGCTTTGCCCATCCGGCCCGGTCGCCGTCAGTGTGCCTGCCTGCGCGCCCTGCTCCACCGGCGCGAACGCGAAGCGCGGCAGCTCTGCCTTCAGCGCCACTGGGTCATCCGGGTGCACGAGCAGGTAGGCAGGTTCCTCCGGAACCGCCGCGCAGAGCTCCACCGTGGCGGAGAGCACCGGCACGGCATACACCGGCGTGTCACCGGCGACGCAGCGGTACTCATAATTTTCAAACGCCCAGTCGAGCAGATGCGTGTGGTCGTTCCAGTCATCCGGGTCCGAGAGCGTCACGCACACGAACTGCGTCGTGCCGCGCTGCGCGCAGGACACGAGCGTCCGGCCCGCAGTTTTCGTATACCCGGTCTTGACGCCGGCCGCACCGTCATAGCTGCGCAGCAGGCGGTTGTGGTTCACGAGCGTCTGCCCGGCCACGGTCGTGCTCTTTGTGGACACGATCGTGCGGAATGTCTCGTTTCCCATAGCGGCGCAGGCGAGCTTCGCCATGTCGCGCGCCGTGGAATAATGCCCCTCGGCATCAAGGCCGTTGGGGTTTTGAAACGCGCTGTTGGTCATGCCGAGCGCACGCGCCTTGTCGTTCATCATGTCCGCAAACGTCTCCACGGAGCCCGCCGTGTGGCACGCGAGCGCGATAGCGGCGTCATTGCCGGACACGAGCATCAGGCCGTAGAGCAGCTCCTCGACCGTGTACGTCTCACCGGCGCGCAGATACATCGATGAACCCTCGACCGCCGTGTATTCCGGCAGGATCTCGACCGGCTCATCCAGCGCACAGTGCTCAAGCACGACGAGCGCGGTCATGATCTTCGTCGTGCTGGCAATGCCGAGCCGCTCGTCCGCGTTCTTTTCATAGAGCACGGCACCGGTCTCGGGATGCACGACAATGGCAGCCCTGGCCGCATTGTCCGTCCCGGCGGCATGTGCGCGCGGCGTGCAAAGCAAAGAAAAGGCCAGCACGCAGGCAAGGCCAAAACATGTCCGTTTCAAAACAAGCACCACCCTTTCCAAGTTTCGGGCGGTGCTTATTATGGGC
The DNA here is from genome assembly GCA_900317855.1 of uncultured Eubacteriales bacterium. Lineage (GTDB taxonomy): Bacteria > Bacillota > Clostridia > Oscillospirales > Oscillospiraceae > CAG-103. The sequence continues at coordinate 69,321 of ONIG01000004.1, forward strand.
GCTTTCGGCGCGGTTTATGCCTTGTCGGCCTTGCGCTGGTCGATGAACTGGTCGATGCGGTCGATCACCTGCGGGGTCATGTCGATCAGGCGGTCGAACGTGTTCGATGCCGGCGGCATGACGTTGAGCATGCGCACGTTGCCGTCCTTGACGATCAGAAAGCCCATCGGCTCGACCTTGACGCCTGCGCCGCTGCCGCAGCCGACGCCGTTTTTGTTCTCCTTCATCGGAAACTCCGACCCGCCGCTGGCAAAGGCGAAGCTGACGCGGGACAGCGGAATGAGCGTGATGTCGTCCGGCGTCGTGATCGGTTCGCCGACGACGGTGTTCGTGTCCACCATTTCCTTGATCTTGCTCATGGTCGCAGTCATGACTGCACTGATTTCATTATCCATTGCTGACCTTCCTTTCCTGCGTGGCCGGTGCGGTCTTTGCGCGCGCGGCCCGGGCCTGTTTCGAGTGCATTTTTTGCTTTAAGAATCCAACGCCGAACGCCAGCGCGATGACGACGATCTGCCCGATGCGGATCGTGCAGACGATGCGCGCGTCGATACGCGGCTGCCCGGCCTGAAAATCCACGCCGGTCTGAATGTCCCGCTCGTCAATGCGCAGGACCCGCTCCGCCAGCGGCGTGAGCGCGCCGAGCGCGGCGTTGACATAGCCAAACGCCAGCGCCGTATCGTACGGGTCCTGCGCGCCGGACACGAACACCAGCCGCAGCCGCTGCACACGCAGCTTCTGCCGGAAGCGGTCAAGCGCCTGCAGCCCAAGCTTCGCGAGCCCGAGGATCGTCTTCAGATCCGGCGGAGCGGATTTCTTTTTCGGCTTTTCCTTCTTCGGTTTTGGGGGCTTTTCCTTCTTCGGCTTTGCATCCGGCGGTTTTGGCAGGAGCCTGAGCCGAAACGGGCCGATGCGCGCCGAGAGCGAAAACGCATCGTCCGCGTAGGCCGCATCCACGCCGACCGGCAGCAGATTCAGCGCCGTCAGCACCAGCGCGATCGCCAGTATGATCCACAGGGCCGTCAATCGGCATCACTCCCCTGTCGGTTTTTCCTCCGTGTCCGTCAGCTCCATCTGCTCGCCGCGGCCGCGCAGCTCCGAGATGGCCTGCTCGAGCTTTTCCGCGCCCTCATCGGACGACAGATCCGGCAGCACGGGCAGCTCGTCGAGCGACTGCATGCCCATGGTGCGCAGAAACAGCGCGCTCGTGCGGTACAGCGACGGGCGGCCGGGCGCGTCGAGCTTGCCGCAGACTTCAATGAGCCCGCGCTCGAGCAGCGTCGTGACCGTGTAGGCGCTGTCCACGCCGCGCACCTGATCGATGTACGCGCGCGTGACGGGCTGAAAATACGCCACGATCGCCAGCACCTCCAGCGCCGGCTGCGAGAGCTTGGGCGGCTTGCGCTGCTCGAGCGCGCGGCGGATATCATCCGCGTACTCCGGCGCGGAGCATAGCTGCAGCAGATCATTCATCTGCACCAGGCGCATGCCGCAGCGGTTTTCCTCATAAGCCGCAGCGAGCTCCCTGGCGGCCGAGACGATCGTCTGCGTCTCCTCGCCGGTGACGAGCGCGATGCGCGACGCCGGCACAGGATCGCCCGCTGCAAATAAAATGGCCTCAATGACCGATAGTAATTCCTCGTGTTCCATAAAAATTTCTCACTCAACAATGGATTCCAGAATATCGTCCGTGGCGCCGCCGGTGAAGCTTGCCACATATTCGCCGTTTTGCTCGGAGAGCATCAGATGGCCAAGGCTGCACAGCTCCAGCACGGACAAAAACGTCGCCACGATCTCGCTGCGGCTGGTGCACTGACCGTAGAGCGCGTTCAGAGACATGCTCCCCCGCTCGCGCAGCTCGTCAATGAGTGTGCGGCATTTATCACGCACGCTGTAGACGATGCGCTTCGGCGCCGCCATCTGCAGCGCATCCGTCGCCGCTGCGCCGCCGCGCGTGAACACGGACAGCAGCGCACGCAGAAGATCTGCCTGCTCGATGCGGTAGCGGTATTCCCCCGCCGACTTCGGCAGCGGCTCCGGCGGGCGTGACAGATAGTGCAGGCCGGTCTGGGCCGCGGCGTCGAGCATCGGCGTGACGGACTTGACAGCCGCATAAGTGTCCTTGCACTTGAGCTGCTCGAGCGAGGCGATGAGCTGCTCGAGCTCCGTGACCTCCTTCTCCTCCGTGAGGAGCATGCGGGTCTTGATATAGAGCAGGTAGGACGCCATCTGCACGAACTCGCTCGCGATCTCGAGATCGAGCTTTTCCATGGCGTTGAGGTATTCCAGATACTGATCGAGGATCTCCGAGATCTTGATGTCGCGGATCTCGATCTTATTCTTAGACAAGAGCAGCAGGATCAGGCTCAAGGGCCCCTCAAAATCCGCCATCTCGCTCTTGTCGTGGATGATGCCTTCAAGAAAATAGGTTGGATCGGCCGGCTTAGCCGAAGATGCCGATAAGTTCATAACCCCACTCCGCAAATACAAAGAGTTTGTCAAACACAGCCTCCGTCACCGTCGTGAGCGGCTTGCCGAGCACACCGGTCGCGACCAGCACGAGCAGCAGGATCATCCCATAGCGCTCATAGCGCATGAGCTTGGCATACGCCGCATCGGGCAGCAGCGCGAAGAGCACCTTGGAACCGTCGAGCGGCGAGACTGGGATGATATTGAAAATGGCGAGCGCCAGGCTGATATATGCCGTCAGCCAGATCATGTCCAGCAAAAACTGCACCGAATACAGCGCCCGGTACAGCAGGCCATACAAAAACAGAAACACGAGCGCGAGCAGCACGTTCGACACCGGCCCCGCCAGCGCCGTGAGCGCCATGCCGCGCTTGGGATTGCGAAAGCGCATCATGTTCACCGGCACGGGCTTTGCCCAGCCGAACTTGAACACGATCATCATCAGCAGGCCCATCGGGTCAATGTGCTTCAGAGGGTTGAGCGTGAGCCGGCCGGCATCCTTCGCCGTCGTATCGCCGAGGCGATAGGCGACATAGCCGTGCGACACCTCGTGAAACGTAATGCACAGCAGCGACGGAACGACCGACAGCACGATATTCAGCAGATAGGACCAGTCGAGTCCGTTCCAGATCGATTGCAGGGTGTTCACGCGCGCACCTCCCATTCCTACATATTTGCATTATAACAAGTCCCCAGCGAAAAAACAAGTGCAGAGCGCGCGAATGCGCGCTCTGCACTTTGAGCAGTCAAAAACGACCCCACCGTTGCCGAATCACATACGCAGCAGGGGTGCTCGAGGGGGCAAGGCCCGCCTCGAATCCAATCAGCCGCCGCAAAGCTCTGCTTTGTCAGCGCTCTGCACTTCGGGTCATCCAACAGCGTGAAGGATCTCACCGAGCAGTGCCTCGCGGCCGGTGCCCTTCTCCGCCGAAAACGGCAGCAGCACCGCGTCATCCGGCAGCAAAAGCGTGGCCCGGATGCGCGCAAGGTTCGGCTCGATCTCCGACTTTTTGAGCTTGTCGCCCTTATTGGCCACGACGACCATCGGGCAGCCGGTGGAATGAAACCATGCCGCCATCGTCTCATCGTCGGCCGTGGGCTTGTGGCGGGCATCAACAATCATGACACCAAGGGTGATGCGCGCGGGGTCAGCGAAGAAATCCTCCATGAGCTTGCCCCAGCGCGCGCGCTCCGTCTTGGCCACGCTGGCATAGCCGTAGCCCGGAAGGTCGACAAAGTATGCACGGCCGTCAATGCAAAAATAGTTCACATGGACGGTCTTGCCGGGCTGGGAGCCGACGCGGGCAAAGTTCTTGCGGTTGAGCAGGCGGTTGATGACCGAGGACTTGCCGACGTTCGACTTGCCGGCAAAAACGATGCCCGGCAGGTCGGCCGCGAGGAAGCCGGACGGGCTGACGGCAGACTTGAGAAACTCCGCCTTATTCAGGTTCAGTGTCGCCATGGCAGTCTCCTCACTGGCGCAGGTTCACATTCGCTGCGTCGCCGTGCGCGTCCTTGTGCGCCGCCTTGACGGCCGCGGCAAAACGGCGGCCGAACGCGACATCCAGGATCTTATCCACGTGATCGGTCGTGACGAACTTGAGCGCGCTGCGCACGGTCGGGTCGATCTCCTCGAGATCCTTTTCGTTCTCGCGCGGGATGATGACCGTCGTGATGCCGATGCGCATGGCGGCCATAGTCTTTTCCTTCAGGCCGCCGATCGGCAGGATGCGGCCGCGCAGCGTGATCTCGCCCGTCATGGCGAGGTCGCGGCGGACCGGCGTGTTCGTGAGCGCGGAGATGACCGCGATGCAGATCGTGATGCCGGCCGACGGGCCGTCCTTCGGGATGGCGCCCTCCGGGAAATGGATGTGAATGTCCTTTTTCTTATAAAACTCCGGGTCAATGCCGAGCATCTGCGCGCGGCTGCGGATATAGGTGACGGCAGCCTGCGCCGACTCCTTCATGACGTCGCCGAGGTTGCCGGTCAGCTCCAGCTTGCCGGTACCGTCGAGCACGGCGGCCTCGACATCGAGCACTTCCCCGCCGACGGACGTCCAGGCAAGGCCGCGCACGAGACCGACCTCGTCCTGTGCATAGACGTGCTCCGGCTCAAAGCGCGCGGGGCCGAGATAGTTGGCCACGCTGCCCGCGCGCAGCTGCACGCTCTTGCACTCGCCGAGCGCGATGCGCTTGGCCGTCTTGCGGCAGACGGCGGCAAGGCTGCGCTCGAGCACGCGCACGCCGGATTCGCGCGTATAGAGCGTGATGATCTCGCGGATGGCATCATCGCTCACGCGCAGCTGCGACGGCTTGAGGCCGTGCTTTTTGCGCTGCTTGGGCAGCAGGTGCTGCTTTGCGATCTGCAGCTTTTCCTCGTCCGTATAGCTCGAGAGCTGGATGACCTCCATGCGGTCGAGCAGCGGGCGCGGGATGGTATCGAGGGTGTTGGCTGTCAGGATGAAAAACACATCCGACAGGTCGACCGGGATCTCCATGAAGTTATCCCGGAAGTGGTCGTTCTGCTCCGCGTCGAGCACCTCCAGCAGAGCCGACGACGGGTCGCCGCGGTAATCGCTGCCGAGCTTATCGATCTCGTCGAGCACCATGACGGGGTTCATGCTGCCGGCGATGGTCAGGCCGTTGATGATGCGGCCGGGCATGGCACCGACATACGTCTTGCGATGGCCGCGGATCTCTGCCTCGTCGTGCACGCCGCCGAGGGAGATGCGTGCGAGCTTGCGGTTCGTGGCATGGGCGATGCTCATGGCGATGCTCGTCTTGCCGGTGCCCGGAGGGCCAACGAGGCACAGCACGCCGCCCTTGACATCGGGCGCGAGCTGGCGCACGGCCAGATACTCCGTGATGCGGTCCTTGACCTTCTCCAGCCCGAAGTGCTCTTTGTCAAGCACCTCGCGCGCGGCGCGCACGTCGAGCGTTTCTTTCGTGCGTGTGTTCCACGGCAGCTCGAGGCAAATGTCCAGATAGTTGCGGATGACGGACGCCTCCGACGAGCCGAACGGCTGCTTTTTGAGCCGGTCGACCTCTTTGAGCAGGCGCTGCTCAGAGTCCTCCGGCAGGTGCAGGGCAAGGATCTTTTCGCGGTAATCCGCGCTCTCGGAGTCCGGATCGTCGGACTCGCCGAGCTCCGCCTGGATGATCTTCATCTGCTCGCGCAGCAGATACTCCTGCTGCGTCTGGTTCAGGCGGTCCTGCGCCGCTTCCTCAAGCTGATGCTGCAGGCCGAGCACGCTTGTCTCATGCAGCAGCATTTTCGAGAGCTTGGACAGTCTCCGGCTCGGGCGCGTTTCCTCCAGCAGCTCCTGCTTCTCTTCCGGACGCAGGAACACATGCTGGGAGATGAAGTTCGACACGAACGCCGCATTCGTGCTGCCAAGCACGCTGATGACCGCCTCCGGCGCCATGTTGCCGGACGCGGTGACGTACGCGTCAAACAGGTTGCAGCAATGGCGGATGAGCGCCTCGGTGCGCGCGGAAGCGCGCTCGGGCACATCCGGAAGCGGTTCGACCTCAGCCACGAAGCAGGGCGTATCCGTGCGCACGGCCAGCGTCCGGCCGCGCTCGATGCCCTCGGCCATGACGCGGATGGTCTTGGTGCCGGGCTGCTTCATCATCTGCTTGATGCGGCAGACCGTGCCCACGCCGTACACATCGTCCGGTGTAGGGATGTCGGTCGCAATGTCTTTCTGCGGGACCAGATAGATGATCTGATCGTCGCTCATGGCCATGTTCAGCGCCGCGATGGACATGCTGCGCTCGACCTCAAAGGTCAGCATCATGCCCGGAAACACGGTCAGGCCGCGCAGCGCCATCATGGGCAGGCTGCGCCGGGCGGTGAATTCCGCATGATCCATAGTCGTTGTGTTATCCATTCAGATTCCTCTTTCGCTCAGGGGTCTTGGGGGCAGGAGGCAATGGCTCACTGCTCCCGGCGCTCGATGCGCGGCGGCTCAGTGCCGTCCACGCTCGCTGCGGTGATGGTGATCTTGGCGATCGTCGGGTCCGACGGAACGGAGTACATCAGGTCCGTCATGACGCCTTCCATGACGCTGCGCAGGCCGCGGGCGCCGATCTCCATTGCGATCGCCTTATCCGCAATTTTACCCAGCGCTTCGTCTTCAAATTCCAGTTCGACGTTATCAAACTGCATCAGCGCCTGATACTGCTTGGTCAGGGCGTTTTTGGGCTCTTTGAGGATACGCACCATGTCCTCGCGGCTCAGACTGGCCAGCGCCGTGATGACCGGCATGCGGCCGATCAGCTCCGGGATGATGCCGAACTTCAGCAGATCGTGCTGCTGCACGTTTTTCATGATCTCGGTCAGGTCGCGCTCCTTGGCACTCTGGATCTCGGCGCCGAAGCCCATGGACTTCTTGTCCATGCGGCGCTCGATGATCTTGTCCACGCCGTCGAACGCGCCGCCGCAGATGAAGAGGATGTTCGTCGTATCCACCTGGATGAACTCCTGCTGCGGGTGCTTGCGTCCGCCCTGCGGCGGGACATTCGCGACCGTGCCCTCGAGGAGCTTGAGCAGCGCCTGCTGCACGCCCTCGCCGGAGACGTCGCGCGTGATGGACGTGTTCTCGCTCTTGCGGGCGATCTTGTCGATCTCGTCGATGTAAATGATGCCGCGCTGCGCGCGCTCCACATCAAAATCCGCCGCCTGCAGCAGCTTGAGCAGAATGTTCTCCACATCCTCGCCGACATAGCCGGCCTCGGTGAGCGTGGTCGCGTCCGCGATGGCAAACGGCACGTCGAGCATCTTGGCCAGGGTCTGGGCAAAGAGCGTCTTGCCGCTGCCGGTCGGGCCGATGAGCAGGACGTTGCTCTTTTGCAGCTCGACATCATTGTCCTGATCGCCGCGCAGAATGCGCTTATAGTGGTTGTACACCGCCACGGACAGCACCACCTTGGCACGGTCCTGGCCGATGATATAATCGTCGAGCGTGGCGCGCATCTCGGCCGGCTTCGGCAGCTGGTCGCGCCGGAGGGTGACCTCCGCCGTGGAGACGCTCTCGGGCTGATAGCCCTCGTCGATGATGCTCATGCACAGACGCACGCACTCATCGCAGATATAGACGCCGTTGCCGGCAACAAGCCGGTTCACCAACGACTGCGGTTTTCCGCAAAAAGAGCAGCGCACGCTCTTTTTCTCGTCATTTCTGGCCATAAAAACCTCACATTTTCTACATTTGAAACAGGGAGGGAACGGCGGTTCCCTCCCCTGACAGATTATCGCTTATAGATGACCTTGTCCACCAGACCGTAAGCCTGCGCTTCCTCTGCGGTCATGAAGTTATCGCGCTCGCAATCCTCGGCAATCGTCTCGACCGGCTTGCCGGTGTTCTCTGCGAGGATGTGATTGAGGCGATCCTTGATGCGCAGGATCTGCCGTGCCTGGATCTGAATGTCCGTGCACTGGCCCTGACTGCCGCCGGAGGGCTGATGGATCATGATCTCCGAATTCGGCAGGGCCAGACGCTTGCCTTTGGTGCCGGACGAGAGCAGGAACGCGCCCATCGATGCAGCCAGACCGACACAAATGGTGGAAACATCCGCCTTAATGTACTGCATGGTATCATAGATGGCAAGGCCTGCGGTCACGCTGCCGCCGGGGCTGTTGATATAAAACTGGATGTCCTTATCGGGATCCTGTGCTTCGAGATACAGCAGCTGCGCCACGATCAGGCTGGCTGTGGTATCATTGACCTCCTCGGACAGCATGATGATGCGGTCATTGAGCAGGCGGGAAAAAATGTCATACGAGCGCTCCCCGCGGGAGGTCTGCTCGACAACGTACGGTACTAAACTCATGGTACGCTCCTTTCGATGTTTCGCTTATCCAAGAGAGCATAACCGTTCTGCCCGGAATCCAAACAGCTTTCGGGGAATTACTCGGCTGCCTCTTCCTTGGTCTCGGCGGCTTCTTCCTTGGCCTCGGGCTCCTTGTCCACCGCAGTGTCGCGGATAAGCTGGGCAGCCTTGCGGCGCTTCATATCCAGAACGATGATCTTCTCGTCGACGTGCTGCTTGATCTTGTCGACGTCCATCTTGTACTCTTCGGCCATCTTGTTGTAGGTCTCGTCGAGTTCGCCATCGTCGAGCTCGATGTTCTCGGCCTTGACGATCGCGTCGAGCAGCAGATCGGTCTGCAGCTCAAACACGGCCTGCGGACGCATGATCTCCTGGAAGGTCTTCTCGTCCAGGCCCATGGAGGCGAGCACCTGCTCACGGGTGAGCTCGGGGCTGATGCCCATGGTGGAGATGTAGTTGCGCAGCTGCTCGTCGAGCTTGGCCAGGATCATGGGCTCGGGGATCTCGACGGTCATGTTGTCGACGGCGGCCTTCATGAGACGGGTCGCGTAGTCAGACTCCTGCTGCTCAGTGAATTCCTTCTCCAGATCCTCGCGGACGTGGTCGCGGTACTCGGCGATGGTCTCGTAGTCGGAGATGTCCTTGGCCAGCTCGTCGTCCAGCTCCGGAAGCTCGGGCTCCTTGACGCTCTTAACGGTGACTTTGAAGGTGGCCTCTTTGCCGGCCAGCGCCTCGACATAGTTCTCGGGGAACGTGACCACGACGTCGCGCTCGTCGCCGGTCTTCATGCCGACGATCTGCTCCTCAAAGCCGGGCACGAACGTGTTGGAGCCAAGCTCGAGGTCATAGTCCTCGGCCGTGCCGCCGTCAAACTGCTCGCCGTCGATGAAGCCGGCGAAGTCGATCGTGACATGGTCGCCCATCTGCGCCTCGCGCTCAACATCGAGCAGGCGGGCGTTGCGCTTCTGGACATTGTGCATCTCTTCGTCGACCTTGCTCTCGTCAAACGCTTCGTGGTTCTGCGGGACCTCGAGGCCCTTGTACTGGCCGAGCTCCACTTCCGGATACATGCCGACCTCAAAGGTGTAGATCAGCTCTTTGTCCTCGGTGACCTTCTGGTCGATCAGGCTCGGCGCACCGACGCACTCAAAGCCGCAGTCGGCACGGCCGGCCTCGAACGCATCCTGTGCCAGCGCCTCGATAGCGTCGGGATAGAACACTTCCTTGCCGTACATGCCCTCGATGACGGCGCGCGGAGCCTTGCCCTTGCGGAAGCCGGCCACGTAGAGATGGTTCTTGTTCTTTTTATATACTTCGTTGACCGCATTGTCAAAGACATCGGCCGGGACCTTCACTTCAAAGGTCGCCATGTTTTTCTCTTTCTTTTCGATGTTCTGGATGTTCATTGGGTTTCCTCCTCTAATCATTTATCGCCGGGTGCATAGTTTACGTGAAATTTGTCATGAAAAGAACATGCCTAAATACTATAACAGATTCATCCTCTAAAATCAACACCTGTTTCACGGAAGGATCCTGCGCGGACAAAACGAAATGTAATCCGCCGACAGCAGCCGGAACTCCGTGTCGTGATACATGCCCTGAAAGGCGCTGCGGCAGCCGCGGCTGTGGATATGTCCATAGCAGCACAGCGGCACATGATACGCATCGAGCAGGTCCAAAATCTCCGGACACTCATAGCCGAGATACTTCGGCGGGTAGTGCAGAAAGACGAGCTTCGTCCTGTCCCCCGCCGCCTTGAGCGATGTCTCGAGCCGGCCGACCTCGCGCAGCATGATCTTCCGGTCGTGCGCCTCGCCCCTGGTCTCCTCATAAAACCAGCCGCGCGTGCCGCAGATGGCATAGTCGCCGTAAAAGTAGCAGTTATTATTGAGAATATCCATGGTGTGCATATCGTGCGCTTCAAAAAAGCTGTAGGCCTTTTTGGCGGTGCTCCACCAGAAATCGTGGTTGCCCTTGAGCAGGATCTTTTTCCCGGGCAAAGCCTCAATGAACTGAAAGTCCGGCAGCGCCTGCTCCATGGTCATGCCCCAGGCAAGGTCGCCGCAGAGCACGCAGACGTCATCGGCATGCAGAGACGAAAAACCAAGTTTGATTTTTTCTACGTAATTTTCCCACGGCCCGCCAAATACGTCCATGGGCTTATCTGCGCCCAGCGACAGATGCAGGTCGCCGATTGCATACAATGCCATTTGCGTTCCTCCGTATATTCCGCGCCCGGCTGCACACAATAGATTCGACCGGCGGATGCCGGAATCTGATCTGGAGGCAGAAACCATGAGCGATCATACCAACGACTGCTGCGAGTACAACGTGGCGTGCGACGTGAGCAACTGCGCCTACAATGCGGACGGCAAGCGCTGCCACGCAGACCACATTCAGGTCAAAAACACCCAGGGCACCTGCACCTGCAAGGACGAGACGTTCTGCAGCACCTTCACCAAGAAGGGCAGCGCGGCGTTCTGACCCGGCGGACGGGTCTCCCCGTCCGTTACATATTATTTCAGGAATTCGTCCACCGTATGCAGCATCTGCGCCTTGTCCACGCAGCCGCCGAAGCGCACCGGGCGCGCGTCCAGGCCGGTCAGCGGCGCGGGCGCGTCGATCTGCGTTTCGCACGACAGGCGGCGGATCAGCTCCGGGCCGAAGGCATCGGCCGTGCCGCCGATGCCGCGCAGCACCTGGTCGCAGAACTTGAAGGGGCTGGCCGTGGACACGACGACAGCGGGCGTCGTGTCGCCGGTCTCGCTGCGGTAATCCTCAAGCACATGATAGGCAACCGCCGTGTGCGTGTCGATCAGATAGCGGTGGTCGCGCCAGGCGTGGCCGATCTTCTCGCGTGTCTGAATATCGTTGCAGAAGCCGCCGGCAAACGCCTCCTGGATCTTCGCCTTGAGCGCATCCGAGACCGTATAACTCCCCTGCTCGCGCAGCTGCTGCATGTAGCCAGCGACTTCCGTGTCGCTGCCGCAGAGGGCGTAGAGCAGGCGCTCGAGATTGCTCGAGACGAGAATGTCCATCGACGGGGACGCCGTCGTGTGGAACGGACGGTTCTTATTGTAGGTACCCGTGCGGATGAAGTCCGTGAGCACGTTGTTCGCGTTCGACGCACAGACGAGCTTGCCCACCGGCAGGCCCATTTCCTTTGCGTACCAGCCGGCGAGAATGTCGCCGAAGTTGCCGGTCGGCACGACGAAGTTGAGCCGGTCGCCCATGGCGATCATGCCGCCGGTGACAGCGTCGCAGTACGCCGAGAAATAGTAAACGATCTGCGGCAGCAGGCGGCCCCAGTTGATGGAGTTGGCCGAGGACAGGAACCAGCCGCGCTGCGAGAGCTCGGCAGCAAACGCCTTGTCGCCGAAGATCTGCTTGACGCCGGTCTGCGCGTCGTCAAAGTTGCCGCGCACGGCGCTGACTGCAACGTTGTCGCCCGTCTGCGTGACCATCTGCAGGCGCTGGATCTCCGACACGCCGCTGTAGGGATAAAACACGAGGATCTTAGTGCCCGGCACGCCGGCAAAGCCCTGCAGGGCCGCCTTGCCGGTGTCGCCCGAGGTGGCGACGAGGATGCACACCTGCCGCTGCTCGCCGCACTTTTTCAGGCTCGCCGTGAGCAGGTACGGCAGGATCTGCAGCGCCATATCCTTGAACGCGCACGTCGGCCCGTGCCAGAGCTCAAGAAACGCGGTGGTGTCGTCGAGCCGGTGCACCGGCGCAACGGCCGGGTCGTCAAACTGGCTGCCATAAGCCGCGGCGGTGAAGCGCGCAAGCTCGGCGTCCGTGAACTCACTCAAAAACGGGCGCATGATCGTCACGGCGCGCTGCTGATACGTCATGCCGCACAGCGCCTGAAGCTGCTGCGCGGACACCTCCGGCAGCGCCTCCGGCACGAACAGGCCGCCGTCCGGTGCGAGGCCGCAGGCGATCGCCTGCGCAGCGGAAACGATATGCTGATGATCTCTTGTGCTGTAGTAGTTCATATCTGGTCCCTCATTATTCAAAAGCATTTTCGATCTGATTGATCCTGCGTTGGCGGCGCGGGGTATCCGCATCGCCGTAAATTTCGATCACGTCAAAGCGCGGCTGCAGCTCCGTCTCGTGCTCCGCCAGCCAGAGCGACGCCGCCGTGCGGATACGCGTCTGCTTGGCCGGGGTGACATACGCGCCCGCGCGCACGAACCGGTCGGACGTGCGCAGCTTCACCTCCACGAACACGACGTAGTGCCGGTCGGCCGCGATGATGTCGATCTCGCCGAAGCGGCAGCTATAGTTGCGCGCGAGGATGCGGTAACCGTGCCGGCGCAGGTACGCCGCCGCGCAATCTTCGCCCCAGGCGCCCTTCGTTCCCTTGACTGCACCGGCCATATCAGTGCATCTTCTTCAGGAACGACGGCCGGTGGATGGGGCATGGTCCATGCGCCCGGATGGCCGCATAGTGCGCCGCCGTGCCGTAGCCCTTGTGTTTTTCAAACCCATACTGCGGATAGGTCTCCGCCATCCGGCGCATATAGCGGTCACGCGTGACCTTTGCGAGCACGGAGGCCGCCGCGATGTCGGCGCACTTGCCGTCGCCGCCGACGATGCACCGGCTCGGCACCGCGATGCCGGTGTTCCGGTTGCCGTCGATGAGCGCGAGTGCCGGCTGCGGGGAGAGCTGCGCGATGGCCCGGTTCATGGCCAGAAACGTCGCGCCGAGGATATTGTGCACCTCGATCTCTTCCACGGTCGCAAATGCGATGCCGTAGCTCAGCGCCTGCGCGATGATGGTATCATAGAGCGCCTCGCGTTTTTTCTCCGAAAGCTTTTTCGAGTCGTTCAGGCCCGGGATCTCCAGCCCCGGCGGCAGCATCACCGCCGCCGCGCACACGGGCCCTGCCAGCGGGCCGCGCCCGGCCTCGTCCACGCCGCACAGCGGATCCGTGTCCGGCGTGCGGAGCTCGTTTTCCAATGTCCACAAATCGACCTGCGTCATACGTCCGCCTCCGGCATCTCGAGCGTGATGCGGCCGAGCTTGCCGCCGCGGTACTCATCGAGCAGCACGCCCGCCATCCGCTCAAGGTCATATTCTCCGCCGGAGATGAGAAAGCCGCGCTTTTTGGCCGCCTGCTCCAGCAGCTCGAAACCGTTGCAGGCCGGGTCGGGGCGGAACTTGTAGCGCTGCTCCACCGCGTCGGGATAAAACTTTGCGAGCCGGAGCATGAAGTTGGCCGCAAGCGTCTCGCGGTCGAGCACCTCGGCCTTGATCGCGCCGGTGATGGCCAGCAACTCGCCGACCTCCTGACTGTCAAACCGCGGCCAGAGAATCCCCGGCGTATCCAGCAGCTCAAGCCCCTGATCGACCGTGATCCACTGTTTACCGCGTGTGACACCCGGCCGGTCACCGGCAGCGGCTGCTTTGCGCCGCGCCACTTTGTTGATAAACGTAGACTTGCCCACGTTCGGAATACCGAGTACCATGACGCGCATCGCCCGGCCGACCTGCCCTTTCGCGGCATATGCCTCCATCTTATCATGCAGCGCTGCACGCACGGCGCCGGCAAAACCGCTGACGCCCTTGCCGCTGCGGCTATCGGTCTCGAGCACGGTCATGCCCTGCCGCTGAAACGCGGCGCGCCACTTTGCCGTCGCCTTCGGATCGGCAAGATCCGTGCGGTTGAGCACGACGATGCGGGGTTTCTCACCGGCGAGACGGTCAATGTCCGGGTTGCGGCTCGCCATCGGGATGCGCGCGTCGAGGATCTCGCACACGGCGTCGACCTGCTTCATGTGCTCCTCAATCATGCGCTGCGCCTTCGTCATGTGGCCCGGAAACCACTGGATGTTCAGCTTTTCAAAGTCCTGCGCCATGTTATTTCACAACTCCGATGTTCTTGACCGGGAAGAGCGTAAAATACACCCGGCCCATGATATAACGCTCATCGACGCAGCCGAGACGCGCGTCGCGGCTGTCGGTGGAGGCGTTGCGGTTGTCACCCATGACGAATACGCAGCCTTCCGGCACCGTGATCTTGCCCTCGAAATTTTCCCGGTCGTGCACGGGCTCATTGACATACGGCTCGTCGAGCGCCTTGCCGTCGACGTAGACCACGCCGTCGTCAAAGTCGATGTCTACGGTCTGCCCCTCCGTCGCGATGATGCGCTTGACAATGGGCTCTTCCATGAGCGTCTGCTTGCGCAGGACGACGATGTCCCCCTGCTTCGGATGATAGAACAGGTTGGAGATGATGACCTTGTCATTCTGCTCGAGCGTCGGCACCATGGAGTGACCGACGACATTGACCATGCGCACTGCAAACACAAACAGCAGCACGCAGAACACCAGCGCAAAGATGATGCACTGGATCCAATCGTATACTTCGGCGCGGCCTTTGGCGCCGCTCGGATTCTTGCTGTCCATTTTTCAAAACCTCGGTGTAAAAAATTCGTAGCTTATATTATACACGCTCAGACCCATTTCCGGCAACTAAAATTGTGTGAATTCTTTTCCGGCGGCATCGCAAAAACGCCCCGGAAATGCAAAAAAGAGGCCGAAGCCTCTTTTTTGCGGTATCCACTTAGATAAGCTCTTTGACCTTGGCTCTCTTGCCCACGCGGTCGCGCAGGTAGTACAGCTTGGCTCTGCGGACTTTGCCGCGGCGAACGGTCTCGACGGACACGATCGTGGGAGAGTGCACCGGGAAAACCTTCTCGCAGCCCACGCCGTAGGAGATGCGGCGGACGGTGATCGTCTCGTTGATGCCGCCGTGCTTCTTGGCGATGATGGTGCCCTCGAAAGCCTGGGTACGCTCACGGTTGCCCTCGGTGACGCGGACAGTGACACGCACGGTGTCGCCGACGCGCATGGCCGGCAGTTCGGGTTTCATGTACTGCGCGGTCAGAGTTTTGATGAGATCCATAATGAAATCCTTCCTTTATCAGACGTTCATACCGGTGGACAGAGCCGGTCACGGCAGCGGACCGTCGTTATCTTGCGAAACGCTGTTTCGCACAAGCCATAAGATAATAGCACATCCCGTGCCGGTTTGCAAGTGTTTTCAGCGGAAAATTTGCATATCCTCTGTGTAGACCTCCTGCCGCGTGAAGGCGGCAAAGTCCGGCGCCAGCTCGGGCGCGAGCTGATGCAGCGCCGTGATAAGATGGTCGGGGTTGAGCGTCGGCTCCTGCGCGGAAACGACGGCCTCGACCGTCACGAACCGCGCCTCCGGGCGCACATGCAGCTCCGAGATCGCGGGCACGATGTCCATCTGCCCCTCCCCGCGCTTGGTCTTGCGGGTGATGACGATGGCATCCTGCGCGTAAAACGCGCAGAGCTTTTCCGCCATGTCCACAGGATCGGCGTTGTCATATTCATACCGCCCGGTCACGCGCAGCCACTTGAGCTCGCGCACCTTGCGCCCGCCGGGATACGCCTCGAGCGCGCGGATGCCCTCCGGCATGACCGCCGTAAGCCGCTCGGGCAGCGCGGCGAGGTCCACGTCCTCGCGCAGCTGGAAATCCATCAGCTCGCACACGCTCCCGACGCCGACGGACAGCGGCAGCAGGATGGAAATGAGCGCGTGGGGATTGAAGCCCTCGGAATATTTCAGCGGGCAGTCGGCGCGCAGAAACACGCGCTGCATCGTGCGCATGAGGTCGAGGTGCGAGATATAGATCGCGCGGCCGGTCTTTTCAAAGCGCAGTCTCAGCTTTTCAGGCATCGCACTTGCCCCCTTCCGTCATGAGTGCGAGCGCACCGCAGCCGGTGCACTGCTTGCGGCAGTCGGGCGAGAGTTCGGCCTTATAGGCCTGCTCGCGCTCGTGCCACAGGTGCGCGCGGCGCACGCCCATGTCCACGATGTCCCACGGCAGGAACTCGTCCTTCCCGCGCTCGCGGCAGGCATAGAACATCGGGTCGACGCCGCAGGCGTCCATGGCCGCCATCCAGCGGTCGAATGAGAAATAGTCGCCCCAGGCCTCGAGCTTGCCGCCGCGGCGCCAGACCTCTTCAATGACATCGGCAATGCGCCGGTCACCGCGCGAGAGCACGGCTTCGATGAAGCTGGTATCCGGGTCGTGCCAGTTGTAGGTCACGTTCTTGGCCCTGATATTTTCGCGCAGGAGGTTGACCTTGCGCTTATACTCATCCATCGTCACCTGCGCCTCCCACTGGAAGGGGCTGTGCGGCTTCGGCACAAAACACGACGTGCTGACTGTGATGCGCACGCCGCGGGCCTTGTTCGTCGCGTACATGCGCCACGTGTGCAGCACCTGATTGGCAAGCTCCGCGATGCCGAGCACATCCTCGTCCGTCTCCGTCGGCAGGCCGAGCATGAAGTAGAGCTTCACACCGTTCCACCCGCCCTCAAAGGCGACCTGGCAGGAATGGAGCAGGTCCTCCTCGCGCACGTTTTTATTGATCGCGTCGCGCAGGCGCTGCGTGCCGGCCTCGGGCGCGAAGGTCAGGCCGCCCTTGCGCACCTTCTGCAGACGGCTCATGATATCCATGGAGAAGTTGTCCGCGCGCAGCGACGGCAGCGCGAGGCTCATGCTGCGCGGCTCGCAGTATTCCAGCAGCCCGTCGCACACCTCGCCGAGCGGGCGGTAGTCGCTGCTCGAGAGCGACAGGAGCGTCGCCTCCTGATAGCCGGTGTTTTTGAGCGATTCGATGCCCTGCCGGATGATCGTCTCCGGTTTGCGCGGGCGCACCGGGCGATAGACATACCCCGCCTGACAGAAGCGGCAGCCGCGGATGCAGCCGCGAAACAGCTCCACGTTCACACGGTCGTGCACGATCTCCGTGCTCGGCACGATGGGATCGGTCGGATAATAGCAGGCGTCAAGATCCTGAATGATGCGCTTGGTCACGCGCGCGGGCGCGCCGTGCGTCGGCGTCAGGTCGTGCAGCGTGCCGTCCGGGTTCCAGTGCGGGACGTAAAACGACGGGATGAGCACGCCCTGGATCTTCGCCGCCGTTTCGAGAAACTGCGTCTTGCTCCAGCCGGCCTGCCGCGCCCGCCGGAACAGCGCGAGCACCTCATTATTGACCTCCTCGCCCTCGCCGATGATCATGAGGTCGAAAAACGGGGCCATCGGCTCCGGATTGCTGCAGGCCGTGCCGCCCGCGATGACGAGCGGCGTCAGCTCCGGCCGGTCGGCGCTGCGCAGCGGGATGCCGGCCAGGTCGAGCATGTTGAGCACGGCGGGATACGCCATCTCATAGCCGAGCGAGAACGCCACGACGTCGAACGCGCTGACGGGGTCGCCGCTCTCGAGCGCATAGAGCGGGATGCCCGCGCGGCGCATTTCGGCTTCCATGTCGCCCCAGGGGGCGAACACGCGCTCACACCAGACGCCGGGCATCCGGTTCATGGTTGCATAGAGAATGCGCATGCCGATGTTCGACATGCCGATCTCATAAATATCCGGGAAACAAAAAGCGAGGCGCAGGTCCACCTCCGCCTTGTCCTTGATGATCTGGCGGTATTCGCCGCCGGTATAGCGCGCGGGCTTCTGCACGCGCGGCAGGATGCGTTCCAATCGCTGATCCATACTACACTCCTACATATGATAGTAGGAGTATTTTACATCATGTTTTCCCCCTTGGCAAGTCATTCCCGGCTGCAAAAGTGCAAGCCACGCGCCAAACACGCCCAGTGCGAGCCCCATGCCGCGCGCAAACAGCACGATGCCAAGCCCCATCAGCGCGACCGGCAGCACCAGTCCCAGCGCGTCCAGCAGCCGCTCCGCCGCACGCACCCCCGCCAGCGCCGCGACCGCCGCCTGCAGCGCGCGGCCGCCGTCAAGCGGCAGCACCGGCAGCAGGTTCACGCACGTGTACAGCAGGCTCAGGTCCGCTCCCTCCGGGTATCCGAGCCCGCGCAGGATGCAAAACAGCCCCACACCGGCGGCGGGTCCGGAAATCGCCGCCGCGATCGTGCGCACCGCGCCCTCCGGCGGCGCGCAGCGCAGCGCCAGCCCGCAGCCCTCCATGCGCAGGCCGTAGATCTCCGCACCGCACAGCACCAGCGCCGCAACATGGCCCAGCTCATGCACCGCCACGGCGAGCGCCAGCCGCGCGCACCAACGCAGCGGCAGCAGAAAATACAGCCCGGCGAGCAGCGCGACCGCGCCCGGGCGAACATCGAGCGAAAAGCGGCGGCGCTTCATACGGCGGCGAGGTAAAACTCCGGGTTGTAGTAATAGCCGTCATGCATGAGCTCGAAGTGCAGGTGCGGCCCGGTCGCCTTGCCGGTCGCGCCGACGAGCGCGATCTCCTGCCCCATCGTGACCGTCTCCCCGGCGCGCACAAGCAGCTTGCTGCAGTGGCCGTAGAGCGTCGTATAGCCGTCGGCGTGGCGAATTTTCACATAGTTGCCGTACCCGTCGTCCTGCCCGGCGGCAAGCACCGTGCCGTCAGCAAAGGCACAGACTGCCGTGCCGGAATTGGCCGCGAAGTCTGTGCCGTAGTGGAATTTCACCTTGTTTTCCAATGGATGTAGCCGGTAGCCGAAACCGGACGAGGTATAGCCTGCGACCGGCGACGCATGCGCAAACGTCAGCTCGTTGACAGCATAGCTGACATTGGCCGGCACTGCGTAGCCGGAATAGACTGCCTGCTCGTTGAGAAACGTCTCGCGCGCAGCGAAGGCAGCCTGCAGCTGCGGGCTCTGCGTCGGCTCGGGCGTCGGCGTCGGTGTGGGCTCCGGGGGCGGTTCCGGCGTGGGTGTTGGCGTCGGCTCCGGTGCGGGCGTCGACCAGGCAGACATGTTCACATTCACGGCGGGCAGATACTGCCGCAGCTGTTCGTCCTGCGCCTGCACCGCTGTGGGCGCAAACACGCTGCGGATCTCGGCAAAGACGGATTTATAGTCATCGTCCGTATTGATGGCCGGCAGCAGCACCTCACGCGCGTCCATTGCCGCCGCCGGGGCGACCATCTTCACCGCCGTCAGCAGCAGGAACACCGCCGCGCACAAATAAACTTTCCAGCGTTTCATGCACATCACCCCCGATAACAGGAGTGTATGCAGACAGGCCCGGTTTTAGCACGGCGGCAGCGCCCGCGTCGCGCGCCGCATGGCCGTCACGGCATAGCATGCGACCAGCAGCTCCGTGACCGGCATCGCCCACCAGATCGAGGTTGGCCCAAGCACGGCCGGCAGCAGCAGGAACGACACGGCATACGTCCGGACGATGCCCGGCGCCATGGTGAGGATCGCCGCCGTCGGCCGCATGAAGATGCGGATATAGAGGTTCGGCCAGGCAAGGCTCAGCGCCGTCCAGAAAACGGAGAATGACACGCACGACACCAGCGCCAGCCGGAGCACGGCGCGGATGCGCGCACCCTGATGTGCGCCGAAGTTCGTGGGAATGATCGGCTGCGCCGCCTGCCCGACGCTGTAGGCACAGCACTGGACAAAGGTGCTGATGTTGATGACCGGACCGTAGATCGCCAGTGCGTCCGCGCCGAAAAAGCGCAAAATCGGCTTCTCCAGCAGCCAGATGCCGGCCCATGCCAGCGCCGCCAACAGCACGGATGAGAACACGGCCGTCGTGAAATACTCGTTCGCCTCAGCCTGCCCCGCCGCGCCGCTGCCGCGCTTTGCGCTGAACAGGACACTGCCGCCGATGCCCGTGAGCAGGCCAAGACTGTAAATGACATTCCACACCGGCGCCACGACTGCCAGCGCCGCCGTGCCGTCCGGCCCCTGATACTGGCCGACCATCGCCATGTCCACAACACCGTAAATACACGAGATGAGCACGCTGCCGAACGCCGCCAGAAAATATTTGCGGTAGACCGCGCGCACATTGTCCATGAGCAGATCCATGGTCATCCTCCTCGAAAAAGAAAAAAGCCGGACAAGGAACAGACATTTCAGTCTGCGCCTTATCCGGCTGCCGTTTCTCTGAACAGCTCGCCCTCCAGCGAACGAGGGTGTTATGCCAGAAGGAAGATGGATTGTCAAGCGGGAAAATAGCTTACTCAATGCCCTGCTGTTTGCACCAGATGTCCATGACGGTGTCCACCGGCAGGAGCTTGACCAGACGCACCTGGCGGCGCACCGGGTGGCCGAGAATGGAGACGCTCTTTTTCTTCTTGAGATCCTGCATGGCCTGCGCCGCTACCTCGTCTGGGCCATACCACTTGTCCACATAGCGGATATATTCGTCATGGTGCGCGACCTGCTGGAACTCGGTCTTGATCCAGCCGGGACAGACGCACATGACATGGATGCCCTGCGGGCGCAGCTCGCGGCCGAGCGCGCGCGACAGGCTCAGGACATAGCTCTTGCTCGCGCCGTACACCGCCTGATACGGCACCGGCTGCCAGGCAGAGTTCGAGCCCATGTTGATGATGCTGCTGCCGGTATGCATATACGGCAGGCTCGCGTGGCACATGCCCGTGAGCGCGAGCGAATTGAGCTGCGCGCTGGCGAGCAGCTTCTTGCGGTCCGCCTCGGCAAAGGGGCCGAACACGCCGCAGCCGGCCGCATTGACCAGCATCTTGATCTCGGGCCGCTCCTGCTCGAGCATGGCCTGATAGGCATCGATGCTGCTCAGATCCGAGAGATCGAGCGCAATCGGGCGGATAGGGTTCGTGCACTTGTCGCGCAGCTCCTCCAGCCGCTCTTTTCTGCGGGCAATGACCCAGATCTCGTCATAGCGCGCGTCCTTGTCCACCGCGTAGACGAGCTCCCGGCCGATACCGGCGGATGCACCGGTGATGACAGCAATGTTCATGTTCTCTCCTCCGTGATTCAAAATATCGGTATCTCTATCATACCGGACTTGCGCCGTCTGCGCAAGGGATGGGGGCAAAAAGATCGCAAATCGGGTTTGGGATCAATACCGGCCTCTGCCGGGATGGCCTGCACGCCATGCATCATGCACAGCGATATAGGAGAGCACCTCCAAAGGCATCATTTTGCGTGCGTGAAACTGCATATGCGCTTTTGCGTAATCGCCGGTTGCAAAATTGATTTTCACTGTACTTTCGTGGTACAAAGTGATTTTACGCTCATGATAGTCAAAACACCAATCCGACAATGGGGTCATGACAATGACAGACTGATACAAAAAGCAGCACCGAAAGCCGAGCTCGGCGCACCGGTCAGCAATGGATTGACGCAGCGCCCGTTCTCGCTCTGCAGCGCGCAGTTCCGCCGCAGTTTTTCTGGTCAGGACGCGCGTGTAAGCCGTTTCCGTGCCGCACACTGTACAGTATCTGACAAATGTCTCCCCAAACTGCGGGTACGGCGCATCCAGAAAAGCAAGTTGCTGTTCACACCGCACGCGAGGCATTCACATTCATAATGGCGCATAAACACTCCCCCAGACAGCCCAATCAACATTCTGCGATCAGGATAAGAAAAATCCTCTGAAACGAATCGTCTCAGAGGATTTGGGTGGTCGGAGTGGCGAGACTTGAACTCGCGGCCTCATGGTCCCGAACCATGCGCGCTACCATCTGCGCTACACCCCGATGCAGCTTTTTCATTATAATGATAACGCACACGGTTGTCAAGTATCAATTTTCATTTTTGCAGAGAAATATGCGAAATTTGTCGATTCTTGTTTTCGGAAGAAATGTTTCTTTCTGTTATTTTCATCTTGACAGCATTCCGGAATCCCACTATAATAAAACCACTGCGGTCAGCCCTGTCTTGCAAACTTTGCTGACTACATCCTTGGAGACTGTGCACAGCTGCCAGTCTCCTTTTTTCTTTCAATGCTGCGAAAATATAAAAATGCCGCGACTAACGTCGCGGCATTTTTATGGTGGACGATACAGGACTTGAACCTGTGACCCTCCGCACGTCAAGCGGATGCTCATACCAGCTGAGCTAATCGTCCGTGTCAGCGTTGGTTATTCTAACGCATCTGTACCTTTTTGTCAACCCCCTTTTTTCGACGGCTCCGAAAAAAATCGGAGCCGTCGAACATAGGGCACTTTACTTCGCCGTGATATAGACCGTGCAGTCGGCCTTCACGCCGCCGCACTCGGCCGTGATCGTCGTCGTGCCCTTGCCCACGCCGGTCACAACGCCCTTGTCACTGACGGTGGCAATGGATTCATCCTTACTCGACCACGTGACGGTCTGGTCGCCGCCGGCCGGATAGATCGTCGTACCGAGCGGCACCTCATCGCCGACCTTGGCCGCAAACTCCGTGCGCTTGCTGCCGAGGAACGTGATGGTGATGCTCGTGACCGACGGGGTCGGTGTCGGTGTCGGGGTGGGCTCCGGCGTCGGGGTCGGCGTGGTGACCGGCGCAGCGCTGGACACCGTCGCCGGCGGGGTCGGTTCCGCAGAAGCCGAAGCATTTTTGCCGGCGTTCAGGCTCACGGTGATGAGCACGATGACGGCCGCGACGACCGCGATGAGCAAAATACCGCCAAAAAGCATCTGCCACTTTGTATTGACCGCGGCGTGCTCTGCCGCCGGGGTGCCTGCATTTTCACTGGACGTGCGCAGCGGGATACGCTCCGCGGATCTGCTGCGGCCCGTGCCGCAATATGGACAGCGGCTGCGCAGGCCGGAATACTCGCGCCCGCAGCGCCGACAGGTGATCTTGGGAATGACGCTCATAGGAAGCCTCCAATATGTAAAGATCTGATACGCATTTGTTTTTCTATCATACACTGTTCGCAATTTTTCGTCAAGAGGGAGAGCTTTCCGCTCTCCCTCTTCCGCGACTTTTCAAAACTGCATCTGCACCCCGCCGGACAGATCCGATGTCTGGATGCGCTCCTGCTGCCCGGTGCGGGCATTGACGGCGATGACGCAGCGCTGCCCGTCGTCCGTTTCGCACAGGTACTCATAGCACAGCGTCTCGCGCGCGCCATAGAGCCGGAGAAATGCCGTGCGCGTATCCACGACCTGCAGCGCGTCCGGCACGGCCGCCTGCCCCGCTTCCACGCCGATTGTATCTGCCGGGAGCGTGCGCGCCCGGTGCGTGTCCAGATACGACGCCGACGAGAAGCCGCAGACCGCCCCGTCATCGAGCCGGACGCGCACGCGCAGCTGATCCGCCGTACACAGGACATCGTCCTGCACATAGCAGAACGTGCAGATGAGCGACTGCCCTGCGTCCTCCGTGTCGATCAGGCGCATGCCGTCATAGCCGCGCGCGCGCAGAAACGCCGCGGCTGCCTCCACCGCCTCATCGGTGGAAAGCGCCGGATCGCCGCCGGCGCAGGAGGAATAATAGCGCAGCACTTCCCCACCGGACACTGTGACCGCGATATAGGACGTGTCGTCCCCGTCGTCGATATCAAAGTTCCAGCACGGCACGGCGCCCTCCGAGCGGCCGGTCGCCTGCAGGCGCGCCGCATCCATGTCCAGAAAAGCCGCAGCCGCGGCCTGCGCCTGCTCCTCCGTGACCTCATCGCGGCCCGCCAGCATGGCGTAGTCCGCCGCCGTGCGCACCTGATAGCTGCCGTCCGCGATCGGGAGCGGCAGTTCCTCAAACGAATCGGCCAGCGCTGCGAGTTCTTCCTCGAGCGTATCGGACAGATCCGTCTCCAGACCCAGATTCTCCAGCGACTCCGTGCTGCGCACATGCGCCGTCGTCGTGACCGCGCCGTCGTAGAGCGACTGGCCGAGCGCCGCGAGCTGCGTGCTCAGCTGCGTCGTGGCGTCGGAAAAAGCGCGCAGGTGCTCCAGCTCCTCGGACGTGAACGTTCTGCCCTCCGCCGCATTGCGCGAGAGCGTGCGCGCATAGTCCCCGGCGAGGGCGATATTGCGCGCGATGCGCTCGAGCGAATGGGAATTGACCGGCAGCACGCCGAGCGCCATTTCCGCCGTCTGCGCATTGCTGTAGATGTCCGTGCAGACCGTGCACTCCATGGCTGCCGTCGTTGCGTACAGGCTCTTTTGCAGCGAGCCGTCGAGCTCCTGCACGGCGTTGAGCACCTCGCCGTAAGCGTGGCGGTAATTGGCGTCCATGGCCGTCTGGCGGCGGTTGGCGTCCGTGCGGCAGGCGATCAGGCCGATCGCGAGCGCCGCGACGAGCGCCGCAGTGTAGGAAATGATGAGCACGCGCGTTTTTTTCTTCATAGCAAACCACCCCTTCCGGACTAGTGTTGCCGGAAAGGGTGGTTTTGATGTGCAGTTTTTCTCAGCCGGTGATCTGCAGCGTCTGCGCCGAGGCAAGCAGGCTCTCATACCAGCCCGCCGGCGCCGTTCCCGCCCGGCAGAGCACGACCGAAATGCAGCCGTCCGCCGTCGGGATCAGGTATGCCTCGAGCTGCTTTTGCACCGTGGCGCCGTTGACGCCGTAGGCATTCAAATCTCCGAGCTTGACCTGACCGAGCGGCTCCATGGCCGCAATGGTGCCGTAGTCATTGAGGATCGTGCCCGCGATCGTCTGCGCGTCCGCGCCCGGGTGATAGCCGATCTCCAGGTAGGCGTCCATGCTCGCGTCGTCCGCGCGGGCAAAGCAGCACTTGCCGTCCATCTCCGTGCTCAGGAACACGGAGGTGTCCAGATACAGCGAGAAGTCCGGGCCGCCGCGCTGCGCAAACGAGCCTGTGACAAGCTGCATGGTCTTGTCCTCACCGCCAACGGAAACCGCCTGCTGCGCGTCGCGCGACGGGGCCTGGCCGCTGCCGAGGATCAGCTCCGGCTCGTCGGAAAACGGGAACTGCGGCAGATTCGTCTCGACCGGGGTCTCCGGTGCCGGCTTGTGGATACGGATACCGGCCACGTTGACCACAATCAGCGCGATCACAAGCAGCACGACCACGACTGCCATGACGATGACCGCCCGCTCCACGCCCGTGCGTTTTTTCATGCCGCTCATCCTTCCAGTTTGGCGATGCCGGCGTCGATCCGGCGCAGGGTCTCGTCCCGGCCGAGGATGCGGCAGATCTCCACCGCGCCGCCGGGCGTCACCGCGCGGCCGGACACCGCAATGCGCACCGGCCACATCACCTTCGCGTTTTTCACTTCCAGCCGCTCGGCCAGATCTTTCATGGCTGCAAGCAGCGTCTCATCGTCCCACGTCGGGAGCTCCGCGAGCACGGGGCGCACCGTTTTGAGCATCTCGAGCGAGACGGCGGGATCGGTCTTGGACTTCTTGTTCGTATAGAGCGCGATCTCATACTCCGGCAGCGCGTCGAAGAAATCCACCTTCTCCGGAATGTCCGTGAGTACCTCGCAGCGCTGCTGCAGCAGCGGCGCGATCTGCGCGGGATCGATGGCGGGGTTTTTCACCGTCTGGCGGATATATGGTGCGGCCACGGCGGCGAACTGCTCCGGCGTCATGGCGCGGATATACTCGCTGTTGAAATACTTGAGCTTGTCGATATCGAAGATGGCCGGGGACTTGGAGATGCCCTTGATGTCGAACGCCTCCACGAGCTCGGACAGCGAATAGATCTCCCGCTCGCCGCCGGGCGCCCAGCCGAGCAGCGCCACATAGTTGACCACGGCCTCCGACAGGTAGCCCTGCGCGATCAGGTCCTCATACGACGGGTCGCCGTGACGCTTGGACATTTTGTTGTGCTGGTCGCGCATGACCGGCGAACAGTGGATATACTTCGGGATCTCCCAGCCGAAGCCCTCATAGAGCAGATTATATTTCGGCGTGGACGACAGATACTCCGACCCGCGCACGACGTGCGTGATGCCCATGAGATGGTCGTCGATGACGTTGGCGAAGTTATACGTCGGCAGACCGTCGCGCTTGATGAGCACCTGGTCGTCGAGCGTGTCGTTATCGACCGTGATGTCGCCGAAGATCTCGTCGTGGAACGTGGTCTTGCCCTCGCGCGGGATCTTCTGGCGGATGACATAGGGCTTGCCCGCCGCGAGATTGGCCGCGATCTCTTCCTCGCTCAGGCGCGAGCAGCGGCCGTCATATTTGTGGATGACAGTGCCGTCGGAAACATTTTCTTCGGCAGCGTCGTCCTTATCGCAGAAGCAGCGATAGGCATGGCCGCGCGCAATGAGCAGCTCGGCATATTCTTTATAGAGTCCCCGCCGCTCGGTCTGGATATACGGGCCGACCGGGCCGCCAACGTCCGGGCCTTCGTCATGCGTCAGGCCGCAGGCGCGCATGGTGCTGTAAATGACATCGACCGCGCCCTCCACATAGCGGCCCTGATCGGTGTCCTCGATGCGCAGGATGAACTTGCCGCCGGCGTGCCGCGCGATCAGGTACGTATACAGCGCCGTGCGCAAATTGCCGACGTGCATATAGCCCGTCGGGCTGGGCGCGAAACGGGTGCGCACCTCGCCGTGCGGGATGCGCTGCTCCATGTCTTCAAACCACTTTTGATCTTTCATATTCTCTGTATCCTCCGGATAGACGATCCATAATTATTTATATCTTATTTTACATCGCATGGATTGTCAAGGAACTTTCTGTGTTGTATTCCACCACCGGTTGTGGTACAATATTCAAACAAATGCGAATTTTCAGCACGACAGTTAAGGAAGTAATAAAAAATGGAAGAAAAAAATGCAAAAAAAGTTATGCTCTCCGGCATTCAGCCCTCCGGCGATCTGACGCTCGGCTCCTATCTGGGCGCGATCAAGAACTGGAGCGAGCGCGCCGAGATCTTTGACTGCTATTATTTCATGGCCGACCTGCACTCGATCACCGTGCGGCAGAACCCCGCCGACCTGCGCCGCCGCACCATCGAGCAGCTCGCGCAATACATCGCCTGCGGCCTCGACCCGGAAAAGAACACGCTCTTCATCCAGAGCCATGTGCCCGCGCACACGCAGCTCGGCTGGGTGCTCAATTGCTACACCATGTTCGGCGAACTCTCGCGCATGACGCAGTTCAAGGACAAGAGCGCCAAAAACGCCGAAAACATCAACGGCGGCCTGTTCACCTACCCCGCCCTGATGGCGGCGGACATCCTGCTCTATCAGCCGGACTATGTCCCCGTCGGCAGCGACCAGAAGCAGCACGTCGAGCTCTGCCGCGACGTGGCCACCCGCTTCAACAACATCTACGGCGACGTGTTCAAGATCCCAGAGCCGTACATTCCGAAGGTCGGCGCGCGCGTGATGAGTCTTGTATCACCGGAAAACAAAATGTCCAAATCTGACAAAGACCCCAACGGCACCGTGTACCTGCTCGACCAGCCGGACGTCATCATGCGCAAGTTCAAAAAGGCCGTCACGGACTCCGACACCGAGCGCTGCGTGCACTATGACCTGGCGAACAAGCCCGGCGTGTCGAACCTCATGAGTATCTACTCCGCCTGCACAGGCAAGACCTTTGAGGAGATCGAGGCGGAATTTGAAGGCCAGGGCTACGGTGCGTTCAAGCCCGCCGTCGGCGAGGCCGTCGTCGAGACGCTGCGCCCCATCCGCGAGGAGAGCGAGCGTCTGCTCAAGGACAAAGCCTATCTCGAGACCGTCTACAAAGCCGGCGCGGATAAGGCGTCCTACATCGCCAACAAAACGCTGCGCAAGGTCTATAAGAAGGTTGGCTTCGTCGTCAAATAATACTTACATTATTGGAGAACGGTTCTCATGTTTCTTAACACTGCTGTCTGGATCAAAGTCATGCTCGCGATCCTCATCGCGTTCGTGGTCAGCTTTGCGCTGACGCCGGTCGTCAAGATCCTGGCGCAAAAACTCGGCGCCATGGATGTACCGGGCGAAGCCCGGCGCGTGCACGATCATCCCATCCCCCGCATGGGCGGTCTGGCCATCTTTCTGGGCTTCATCGTGTCGATGCTCCTGTTCGTGGACATCACGCAGGAGGTGCGCGGCATTCTGCTCGGGTCGATCATCATCGTCATCACCGGCGTGATCGACGACATCATCTCCCTGCGCGCATGGACGAAGTTTCTGATCCAGATCCTCGCTGCCGTCATCGCCGTGCTGCACGGCGTGGTCATCAACGTCGTGTCGAACCCGAACGTGTTCAGCAGCCAGGAGGCCATTGTCCTCGGCTGGCTCGCCATTCCGCTGACCGTGCTGTGGATCGTCGGCATCACCAACTCCGTCAACCTCATCGACGGGCTTGACGGTCTGGCCGTCGGCGTGTCGACCATCAGCTGCGTGACCATTCTGGTCGTGGCGCTGCTCGTGTCGGAGCCGAATGTGGCGCTCATCGTCGCGGCACTCGCCGGCGCGTGCATCGGCTTCATGCCCTATAACCTCAACCCCGCCCGCATTTTCATGGGCGACACCGGTTCCCTGCTGCTCGGCTACGTGCTGGCAACGGTGTCGGTGCTCGGGTTGTTCAAGTTCTACGCAATCGTCACGTTTGTCGTGCCCGTGCTCGCACTGGCCGTGCCGCTGTCGGACACGCTCTTCGCGTTCTGCCGCCGCATCCTGCACGGACAGAGCCCGTTTCACGCCGACCGCGGCCACTTCCACCACAAGCTCATGGATCTCGGTCTGAACCAGAAGCAGGCCGTCGCGATCCTCTACGCCATCAGCGCCACGCTCGGCCTCGCCGCCGTCGTGCTCACGACGAAGGGCTCTATCCGCATCGCGCTGCTCATTCTCGCGCTGCTGATCGGCTTTGTCGTGTGCGCCTTCATCCGCAAGAGCGTGCACAAGCACCACATCGACGTGGAACTGCAGGAGGCACAGGCCGCAGCGGACGCGCAGGCGGAAGCCGAAGCAGCCGAACAGGAAAAAGACGCCGCATCTGCCGAAACCGAACAGGACAGCGACACCACAGCTGCCGAAGCGCCCGCGCAGGAGGTCAACGATGAGCAAACGCATTAAAGTCATGTCCGTCTTCGGCACACGGCCGGAGGCGATCAAAATGGCGCCCCTCGTACTCGAACTGCAAAAGCACCCCGAGATTGAGAGCATCGTGTGCATCACGGCGCAGCACCGGGAAATGCTCGACTCCGTCATGGACTGCTTCGGCATCCGGGCGGATTACGACCTGAACATCATGCAGCAGGGGCAGGACCTGACCGCCATCACGACGCGCGTGCTCGAGCGCATGCGCGAGGTGCTCAGCGAGGTGCAGCCGGACATCGTGCTTGTCCACGGCGACACCACGACGACGTTTGCTGGCGCACTCGCCGCGTTTTACGCCAAGATCCCCGTCGGCCATGTGGAGGCCGGTCTGCGCACGTACGACCGCTGGTCCCCCTTCCCGGAGGAGATGAACCGCTCGCTCGTCGGCCGCATCGCCACGCTGCACTTCGCACCGACTGCAAACAACGCCCACAATCTCGAGCGTGAGGCCGTAGAGGGCGACATTTTCGTCACCGGCAACACCGTGATCGATGCCATGGCCTACACCGTCCGTGGAGAGCAGTTCGTCTCGGACGAGCTGCAGCAGGTCGATTTCTCGCGGCGGGTCATCGCCATGACCTGCCACCGGCGCGAAAATTACGGCCGGCCCATGTGCAACATCTTCACCGCCGTGCGCCGTCTGGCACTCGACTACCCGGACGTGGAGATCGTTTATCCCGTGCATCTGAGCCCGGTCGTGCGCAGCACGGCGGAGGAGCTGCTCGGCGGCGTGCCGAACATCCGGCTCATCGCGCCGCTCGACGCCGTGGATATGCACCGACTCATGGCGCGCAGCTACATGGTCATGACCGATTCCGGCGGCATTCAGGAAGAGGCCCCCGCACTCGGCAAACCCGTGCTCGTGCTCCGGCGCGAGACGGAGCGGCCAGAGGCCGTCACCGCCGGCACCGTCAAGCTCGCCGGCACGGATACGGAGGACATCTACCGTCTGGCCGCCGAGCTGCTCGACGACCCGGCCGCCTATGACCGGATGGCCAAGGCCGTCAATCCCTACGGCGACGGCAAAGCCTGCCCGCGCATCGCACAGGCCATTTTGAGCCATTTTCTCGGCGCGCAGCCGCCCGAGCCGTTCGTGCCCGTGCACTAAAGAAACAGCATCCCGCCGAGGATGAACAGCAGCTCCTTGTCGCCGCTCTCGCGGTACATGAGGTACAGCACCAGGATCAGCAGCAGGTCCTCGCTCTCGAGGTCCGCAAGCGAAAATTTCTGCAGCAACTGCTGCAAGCCGCCGCCGGGCAAGCCCGGCGGCGGCTTGTTGTTTCTGCCAGGCGGCGCGGGCGGGCGCGGGCGGATCTCTGGCTGCGGTGCATCCGGCACGCGCTCGACCCGGCCGCTGTTGCCCTGATAACGATTATACATGGTCGTCCCCCTCCAAGTCCTCGGCGGCGAGCTCGGCAAGCGACGCGAGCCGCGCGAGCTTCATGGCGCGGTCGATCTTGCGCCGGCGCTTCTCAGCCAGATAGGGCTTCATGGCCTCGAGCAGGTGACGGTTGGCCGAGTCGTGCCCGCCGCCGCGCAGCGCCGACATCATCCGGCGCAGCTGCCCCATGTCGAGGTCGAGATCCGGCTCCGGTGCGGACGGCGGCGCGGATTTGTCGCCGCCGTCGCCCAGGATCGAGGATGCCAACTGCGCGATCTTGCCGAACTGCTTCGGATCATTGAGCAACGCGTCGAGCTTTTCCCCGATCTCATCCATCCTGCATCGCGTCCTTTACTTTCCCGGCCAGACGCTGCCCGGTGTCCGTGCTGAGCACCTGCGTGAGGATCTGCCGCAGCGTCTCGGTATCCCCTGCGCGCGCCGCCTGCTCGATCTTCTGCGCATCGAGCGCGCCGGCCAGCTTCTGCCCGTCGGTCGAGTCGGCGATCTCCTGCAGGCGCTGCAGGCGTCCGTCGCGCGCAAGCTGCTTTTTCAGCGCATCCAAGTCCTTCATATCGGTCACGCTCCATTCGGGGCGGCTTGACTTTGCAGGCCGTGTCCCGTATAATGCGGATGGCCCGGCCGTGCCGGGTATCCTGCTTTTATTATATTCTATGAGCAATGCAGAGGTGACTTGCCACGAAGATCCTTGTTTTTTCCGATTCTCACGGCCGGACGCTCGGCATGGTGCGCGCCGTCCGGCAGCAGCAGCCGGACGCCGTGTTCCACCTCGGCGACTGCGAGCGCGACACGCAGCGGCTGGAAAAGGAGTTTCCGGACCTGCCGCTGTACCGTGTGTGCGGCAACTGCGACCGGGAACCTGTGAATCCCGAGGTGCTGCAGCCCACGCTCGACGGCGTGAAGTTCTTCCTCACACACGGGCACCGGTACAGTGTGAAGTATACGCTCGACGCCCTGCTCAACGCAGCCTATTTCGCTGGCGCGGACATAGTGCTCTTCGGGCACACGCACCGCGCCGTCAATGAGACCATGCAGGGGCTGTACGTCGTCAACCCCGGCACGGCCGGCGTCGGAGCGGCGTGCACATACGCCTGCATCGAGACGGAAAACGGCGCGATCCGCACCGTTGGCATCCGCGCCATTCCCGGGGCATAAATCATGCGCCCCCGGCAGCTGCCGGGGGCGCATTGGACTTTCGTGTTTACTTTTCGCGGAACGTCACATAGAGCGTGTGGTTGCTGTCCACGTTCATGAAGGAATAGCTCGTCAGCGGCAGGACCGTGGTGCCGTCGATGACCAGCGTCGCGACCTCGTAGCCCTCCTTCGGTGTGATCGTGAACGACACGCTGCCGCCCTCTTCCACCTTCTGATTGCCGCTCGGGCTGACGCTGCCGCCGGTGCCGCATGTGACGGTGACGGTGAACTCCTTCTTCTCCGGGCCGGTCGAAATGGAGACCTGGATCGTCGTACCCGGCTTGACCATCGTGCCGCCGACCGGATTCTGGCGCGCAACGGAGCCCTTCTGCACGTTGTCATCATAGACAGTGCCGCTCGCCTCCACAGTGACGCCGAGGCTCTTGGCCGTCGCCTGCGCCTGCTCGAGCGTCAGGCCGACGAAGCTCGGTATCGCGACCGGGGTGTCCTCCGGCGCCGTGGGCTGCTCCTTCGGGCCGAGCGAGACGACAAACGCGACCGTCTGCCGGTGCTTGAGCTGCGTGCCCTCGTTGACGTCCTGCCGGATGACGATGCCCTTGGTCTCGTCGCTGTTTTCATACGTGATACTCGGCTCGGCGTCCAGCTCCGCAAGCTGCGCCTTGGCTGATTCCTCCGTCTGGCCGACGAGGTTCGGCAGGATGCGCTCATTGCCTTTATGAAAATTGAACACGCCGGACAGCGCGCAGATCACGACCGTGACCAGGGCGAGCACCGCCGTGATCGCCGTGATCGTCAGCCGTTTGCGCTCGCTCATGCGCCGGACGCCGTGACGGCGGCGTGTGGTTGTCTGTCTGCTCATATTTTTTCCTCCGGAATCGACAGGATGGATAGAAATTTCAAGGAAACAAGTATATAATAACATAGACGCAGCGTTTTGACAAATGTTCGTTTCTGGGAGGATCTTTGCATGGAAAAAATCGCACTCGTGACCGGAGCGTCCCGCGGCATCGGCAAGGCGACCGCGCTGGCGCTGGCCCGTGACGGCTGGACGGTGCACGTGAACTATATCCGATCGCGTGAGGCGGCCGAGGCGGTCGCCGCGCAGACCGGCGGCATGGCCATCTGCGCCGATGTGAGCGACGGACAGGCCGTTTCCGCCATGTTCGAGAAAATCGGCCCCTTGGACCTGCTGGTGAACAACGCCGGCGTCGCAGTCTACGGCCTGCTGACGGATCTCGACCCGGCCGTCTGGCAGCGGCTGTTTGACGTGAACGTCACGGGTATGTATAACTGCTGCCGCTGCGCAATCCCGCCGATGGTGCACGTGAAGGCAGGACACATTATCAACCTCGCCTCCATCCTCGGCACAAACGGCGCCTCGTGCGAAGTGGCCTACTCGGCCACGAAGGGCGCCGTCGTCGCCTTCACGAAGGCACTGGCAAAGGAGCTCGGCCCGTCCGGCATCCGCGTCAACTGCGTCGCCCCCGGCTGCATCGACACGGACATGATCGCAAACCTCAGCCCCGAGGACAAGGCGGAGCTGGCCGACAGCACGTCCCTGTGCCGCATGGGCACGGCGGAAGACGTGGCCGATGCGATCACGCTGCTGGCGAGCGAGCGCGCCCGATTCGTGACCGGGCAGGTGTTCGGTGTGGACGGCGGACTGCTGATCTGAACCAAATCACGCAAAAAAACAGGTGCACACCGGATTGAACCGCCCCAGATTGTGCGGACAGCACAAAAAACACCCCCTAAGCAGGGATATGAAATTTTAAGCAACATACTGGCACCGAAATTCCATCGGTG
>ONIG01000026.1 GCA_900317855.1 uncultured Eubacteriales bacterium
GAAGGGCCTGCCGCCTGCAATTCACAGACAGCAAGCCCTTTCGGTAGCTTGAACAATTTATGCTCGATATTTTTGTCTAACTTTTTGGGGTCACTTCAGGTTTGGATGCGGGTGATTTTTTCTGCCGTGCCGCTCAGCCGCGCATGGCGGCGGCGAAGGCGTCGATGCGCGCGATGTCGAGCTGCGGCTCGGCATACTGCGCGCGGTACTGCGGCGATGTCATCAGCGCGCCGAAGAGCTGCTTGTAGGCATAGCTCATCTTCTCGTACTGCATCTTGCCGCCGAGGATGTCCTTCGCAGCCGCGTGCGCGAGCAGCTCCGGCGAGAAGAAGTGCTCCAGGTACCCCTCCGTGCCGGGCGTGGTGTAGCAGCACAGGTACAGGCCGAGGCGCTTGCCCATGAGCGTCTTTTCGTTCCGGCGCAGGAAGCGCTTGATGTGCTTGTCGAGCTTGAACATGTACACGCAGCTGCCGATGATGACTGTGTCGTATTCTGCGAGCGAGATGCCGCGCTCGCGGACATTGCGCACCGTCACGTCGCCGCCGACGGCGCTCTTGAGCATATAGGCGATCTCCTCCGTCGCGCCGTAGCGCGAGGCGAACAGGATCAGTGTTTTCATGCAGTGACCTCCTTTTTCCGCCCTGCCGGGCGGCCCCTTCTTTATGTAAGAGTATAGGAAGCCGCCGCGCCGCTGTCAAGCGCTGCGCGCGATTTTTTTACCCGACCGGCACGGGCTCGGCCTGCTTCGGCGCCGGCTCTCTGCGCCGCGCCTTGGGAATGTTGATGGTCAGGATGAGCGCCTCGTCCGTCTCCTGCCGGCGCATGCCGGCGTCGATGCCGCCCTGCTTCATGAGGTCGAGACTGTGCGAGATCGTGTTGAGAAACACGCGCACGTCCTTGAGGATGAAGGTTTTCTGCTGCTCGCTCTCGGGCGCGGTCTTGGCCTCGAGCAGGCGCTCGATGTAGGCGTCCGTCGCGGCAACGTTCAGGTCGCGGCTGAGGATATAGGCCAGCGCCTCGCGCTGCTCGGCCGGCGTCTCGAGGCGCAGCAGCGCGCGGCCGTGCCGCTCGGTGAGCCCGGCGTTGCGCATGGCGTTGAGCACATCCTCCGGCAGGCGCAGCAGGCGGAGCTTGTTCGCCACGGCCGACTGCGACTTGCCCAGCCGCCGCGCGCACTCCTCCTGGCTCAGGCCGAAGAGCCGGATGAGCTGCGCGATGCCGCGCGCCTCCTCGAGAAAGTCCAGGTCGTTGCGCTGGAGATTTTCCACCAGCGCGATGAAGCTCGCCTCCTCGAGATCCAGCTCCATGATGATGCACGGCACCTCACTGAGTCCCGCCATGCGCGCGGCGCGCAGGCGGCGCTCCCCGGCCACGAGCTCATACCCGCCCTGCCGCGGCCGCACGGTCAGTGGGCTGAGCACGCCGTACTCGGCGATGCTGCGCGAGAGCTCCTCGAGCTGCGCCGGGGAAAAATTCTGCCGCGGCTGGACCGCGCTCGGCGCGATCGCGTCCACCGCCAGATACACGATGCTGCCGCGGGCCGCGCGGCTGCGATGGTTGGAAAACTGCATAGCACACCCTCCATATCTTGTGTTTTACAACACAAAAATAATCCACATATTGCGCAAAACGCGGCGAAATCGGGCGCGCGCAGAAAAAAAGAGGGCGGACTGTAAACAGTCCGCCAAAAACAGGGTCGTGGGATAAAGATATGAGCCGTGGCTTCCAAACTGCGGAAGTCAATTGGATAAGCTGTGATGGTATTGTAGCGCCGGGCGCGCAAAATGTAAAGAGCGAACGGTGTCGGCCGGGCACTAGTTTTGTCGGCGGCGGAATCTTTTTTCGCGCGCGGGGCATACTGACCGGGAGTACACAGCAAAGGAGATGGAAGCATATGCAGGTGATCGACCGCATCGCGCTGATCCTCGCGATCATCGGCGGGCTCAACTGGGGC
This sequence comes from uncultured Eubacteriales bacterium, assembly GCA_900317855.1. Lineage (GTDB taxonomy): Bacteria > Bacillota > Clostridia > Oscillospirales > Oscillospiraceae > CAG-103. The sequence continues at coordinate 1,955 of ONIG01000026.1, forward strand.
AGCATCGGTCTGTTCCGGTTCGATCTCGTGGCATGGATCTGCGGCGGGCAGGCCTCCGTGGTCGCCCGCGTGATCTACACGCTCGTGGGTCTGGCCGCGATCTGGTGCATTTCCCTGCTCTTCCGCGGCCGCGACGAGATCGACGGCGACACGGAGGACGCGTAATGCACCCGGCAGCGAAAAACGGCATGGCCGACGCCATGCCGTTTTTTCTCCAACGAGAACCCAGCGAAGCGGTTCTCATTGGACTGTGTCACCCCAGCCGCTGCATCGCCAGCGCGCTGCCCGGGAAGCGGTCGAACGCATCGAGCGGCGGCAGATACGCTTCCAGCGCGCGCACCAGCTCGCCGCCGAGCAGGCCGCCGAGCGTGTTGAGCATCAGGTCGTCCACGTCGCACAGGCGGTACGAGCCGCGGAACACGAAAAACAGCCCTGTGAGCTGCCCCAGCTCAATGAACGCCGAAAACGCGAGCGACGCGAGCGCGACCTTCCCGAGATCCAGCCCGCAGACATAGCGCAGGTACATACCAAACGGCAGCAGCATCAGAATGTTGCACACGACCTGCAGCACCGTGCGGTCCAGCAGCGCCGGCAGATAGGTGCGCGCATCGGAGAGCACGAGCGGCGTCTCGCGCAGGAAATCGGCCACAAACTGAAACGGAACGAGCTGGATCCGGTGCGTGCTGAGCTTTGCCGCCTGCGCCGCATCCGGCAGCGGGAAAAACACGAGCGCCAGCACGCACAGCACGTAAAACAAAAACAGGCCGCCGAACGCGGTGCGCACCCAGTTGAAGCAGCGCGCACGCACCTGCCGGCAGAAAAGCGGCACGGCCACCAGCGCCGCGATCAGCGAAAACGCATAGCCCGCCAGCCGGATACTGCCCAGAAGATTTGTCATGATCCTTGCCTCCCATGGGGCGCTCCCGCCCCGGTTTCTGGCATCAGTATAGCGCCGGGCGGCATCACATCGCCATCGTTTTGGCTTACAGTTGGCTTACATCTTCGTAAGGCGGCGCGGCAAGACGCAAAAACCGGGCGCGTCCATTCGGACGCGCCCGGCCGTGCAGGCGGATATTCGCGCTCAGGCAACGAGGAAGAACTTCACGAGGAAGATCAGCGAGATGACATACGTCAGCACGGAAACGTCCTTGCCCTTGCCCGTGCAGAGCTTGAGCACGGAGTAGCTGATCAGGCCCAGGCCGATGCCGTGGCCGATGGAGCCGGAGATCGGCATGGAGATGAGCATGATGGCCACCGGCAGGCTCTGATACATGTCGTCAAAGTCGATCTTCTTGAGGCCGCCGAGCATAAGCAGGCCGACGTAGATGAGCGCGGAGCTCGTCGCGGCGGCGGGGATGATGGCGGCAATGGGCGCGAGGAACATGCTTGCGAGGAAGAGCACGCCGGTCGTCAGCGCCGTCAGGCCCGTGCGGCCGCCGGCCTCGACGCCGGAGGCGGACTCGACGAACGTCGTGACGGTGGACGTGCCAGTGCACGCGCCCGTGACGGTGCCGACGGCGTCAGCCAGCAGCGCCTCGCGCATGCGCGGCATGTTGCCGTCCTTGTCGACCATGCCGGCGCGGCTCGCCGTGCCGACGAGGGTGCCGATGGTGTCGAACATATCGATGATGCAGAACGTGATGACGAGCGTCACGACCGTGAACCAGCCGATCTCGCCGAGGGCGGCAAAGTCGAACTTGAACAGGGTCGTCGCGGCCATGTCGCCGAACGCGGGCACGAAGGACGCCCCCTTGAGCGACGCGAACGGGTTCGTGTGCAGGAAGATGGCCTCGCCCGCCCAGTAGATGCCGGACGCGCAGAGCATGCCCAGCAGCACGGAGCCCTTGATCTTCTTGTGCGCGAAGATCACGATCAGAAACAGGCCGACGAACATGGTCACGACCGTGAGCACCATCTGCGGGTAGCCGTCGCCCATGTTGGCCTTGGCAAGGCTGGGCGTGAGCGCGCCGAAGAAATCGCGCATGACGTAAAACGGACCGCCGTCGCTCGAGTACACGCCGGCGTTGGAGCCGATGCCGATGTTGAGCAGCATGAGGCCGATGGCCGGCGCGATGCCGAGCCGGATGCCGAGCGGGATGGCCTCGACGATCTTCTCGCGCACCTTGAGCACCGAGAGGATGATGAACACGATGCCTTCGATGAGGATGACGCACAGCGCCGTCTGGAACGACTGCAGATAGCTCATGCCGGTCAGGGTGACGATGTTGGCCACGACGACGGCGAAAAAGCTGTTGAGGCCCATGCCGGGCGCCATGGCAAAGGGCTTGTTGGCCGCGAACGCCATGACGAGCGTGCCGACGGCGGAGGCGATGCAGGTGGCGAGGAACACGCCGTTCCAGAGCTGCGTGCCGCCCTCGGCGCCGAAGCCGGTCAGCAGGTTCGGGTTGAGCGCGATGATGTACGCCATGGTCATGAACGTCGTCAGACCGGCGACGATCTCGGTGCGCGCGGTGGTGTTGTTTTCTTTCAGGTGAAAGAGCTTTTCCATTGGGATCCCCTCTCCATAAAGTTTTTGCCGGGAACGCAAAACGCCGTCAGTATAACGCGATTCGCCCCGCCTGTCAACGGCAAAAACCGGACACGGAGCATCCCGTGTCCGGTCCTGAAATTTCCGGTGTTTTTTTACCCCTGCGCGGGGCAGTCGCGCTCGTGGCAGGTGAAGAGAATGACCTGCCGGTGCTGCGCGATCTCGTGAAAGAGCGCCATGGCGCGCTTGGCGCGCGCATCGTCGAAATTCACGAGCGTGTCGTCGAGCACGAGCGGGCACGGATCGTCCGCCGGGCACGTCAGCTCGCACAGCGCCAGCCGCACGGACAGGTACAGCAGGTCCGCCGTCCCGGCCGAGAGATAGGCCGTGTCGCGCGGCGTCGGGTCATCGGCGCTGCGCGCCTTGGCCGACAGGTCGCGCGCAAGCACGAGCTCGTCATAGCGCCCGTCGGTGAGGTAGTCCATGTAGTCCGCCGCCTTCTGCGCCAGCTGCGGGGAAAAGCGGCTCTGCAGTTCGCTATCCGCGCGGCCGAGCGTCTCGATCGCGAGCGCAATGGCGGCGTACTGCCGCTCGAGCGCGTCGCGCTGTTCGAGCAGCTGCGCGTGCTCGCTTTTCAGCGCCATCGGGTCGCCGATGGCAAGGGCCGCACCCGTGAGCTGCGCCTGCTGCGTGCGCAGGCGCGTGCGCACGCTCTCGAGCGCGCACTTGCGCTGGTAGAGCGCCGCGGCCTCGCCCGTGCCGCTCTCAAAATCGAGACTCTGCAGCAGCCGCTCGTGCGTCTCGCACTGGTGCTCGCGCGCATCCTCGAGCGCGGCGGCGGCTTGCTGTTCCGCCTGCATGGCGGCCGCGCACGCGCGGTAGGCCGCCCTATGCACCTCCGCCTGATAGTAAATGCCGTCCGCGTCCTGCGCGCCGTAGCTGCGCAGGAGCTTTCCGAGCGCGGCGGAGGCCTGCTGCGCGCGCTTTTTGCCGCCTCTGGCCACGATCAGCAGCACGACAGTCAGCACCGCGAGCGCGATGGCCGCATAATACAGCGGCTGCGCCACAAGATAACCCAGCGCGGCGCACAGCGCCGAGAGCACGAGCGCCGCGATCCAGAAATACGGCTTGCCGCCGTGCTCCGCCGTCCCGGCGAGGGCCTCGGCCCGCTGCGCGTCGCGCTCGGCGGTCTCGCCCGCCTCGTCCGGCGTCTGCACGCCGAAGTGCGTCTGCTCGAGCGCGGTGCGCCTGGCCGCCGCGTCCCGCCGCGCCTGTTCGAGTGTCTGCTCGAGCGTGCGCAGGTTCGATTTCTCCTCGCCCATGCTGCTCAGCGCCGCGCGGCGCTGCCGCTGCCGGGCGGCGTTCATCTGCTCGGTCACGGTCTGCAGCTCCGCGTCCGTCTGCCGGAGCTCGGCGGCGCAGGCCGCCTGCTCCTGCGCGTTGCGCTCGAGCCGGTGCAGCTGCTCTTCCACCGTCGTGATGCGACCCTCCAACTCCGGCAGCGCGCCGTGCTGGCCGCTGCGCCGGCGGCGCAGCCATGCGCGCAGCTGGGCATCTGCCTCGGTGTAGGAGCTCGCCTCCTCGCCGGAGGTCACGATGGCGGAGATGCGCTTTTCCAGCTCCGGCGTGCCCGTCACGACGAGGCCGCCCTGCCCGATGAACGCGGTGCGCGCAAACACCTCGGCCGACACGCCCGTGAGCTGCTCGCCCGCGTCCGCCGCCGTCAGGCCCGGCACCGGGATGTCCGTGCCGGTGTACACCGCCGAAAAGCCGCGCAGCGGCGCATTCGGCGCCTCCGTCCAGCGGCGGATCGTGATGCATTTGCCGCCCTGCTCGAGCTCCAGCTCGCCCGCCATGGGCTTGCCGCTCCAGGGCGCGTATTTCTGCTTGTCGGGCACGAACCCGGCGCGCGCGCGCTGGGACGTGTCGATCCCGTAGAGCATGGCGCGCAGGAAGGCGCACCATGTGCTCTTGCCGCTCTCATTCGGCGCGTAGATGATATTCAGGCCCGTGTCGAGCCGCAGCTGCTCGCCGTCGAGCGTGCCGAACGTGCCCTGCATATGCCGGATGATCACAGCGTCACCACCTCCTCGTCGTGGTCCAGTGCCGCGAGCCCCCAGCGCGCGGCCATGACGATGGTTTCACGCGCGCGGTCGGAGTCCGCGGCATCGTATTGTTGCTTCAGTCGGGCCAGAAACTGCCCGCGCAGCGTGCCCTCGCCCGCCCGCGCCCAGAGATCCCGGCGCGCGCGCGTCTCGTCGCGCAGCTGCAGCGCGAACACCCGGCCCTCGAGCGCCGCGCGCAGCGCGGCGGGGTTCGGCGCGCGGTCGGTCTCACCCATGAGCACGATGCGGTAGATATTGCGCGCCGCCCCCTCCGGCAGCGCGGCGAGCGCCGCCTGCACGGGGTCCGCGTCCGTGACATCCACGCGCAGAATCTCATACCGCCGCCCGGGCACGGGCAGAAACCGCGCCTGCACGTCGCCCGCAGCGACGTCCACGAGCAGCACGCCCTTTTCCCCCGTCTCGTCAAAGCCGCGGCCCTCCATGCAGCCCGGCCAGGCGTACACCGTGCCCCCGGCGCGCTGCACGCCGCCGAAGCGGTGCACGTGGCCGAAGGCGGCATAGTCCAGCCCGCTGACCGCCAGCTCCGCGGCCGACACGGGGTTGTAAGCAGACGCGGGGTTTCCCACCTCCGCGTGCATGCACAAAACATCCAGCACCCCCGGCTCCTTCGGCACGGAAAAGCCCCGCAGCAGACCGGCGCAGCGGCTGTCGGTGAACGCTGCGCCCCAGACGCGCACGCCCAGCTCCGGCAGCGTCACCGCCTCGATGCGCGGCGAGCGGAAGATATGTACGTTTTCCGGAAACGTCAGGCGCGCATACGGCGCGCCCGCGCTGTAATAGTCGTGGTTGCCGGGCGCGAGAAACACCTCCGCCCCACAGCCGGCAAACGTCTCGGCGAGCGCCTTGGCCGTCTCGGGATAGGGGCTCGCGCTGTCGAGCAGGTCGCCCGCGAGCAGGATGATCTGCGCGCCGTGCGCCCGCGCCAGCTCCGGCAGGGCGCGCAGCAGGTCGCGCTGCTCCCGGCGGCGCTGCGCCGCCTGCGCGAGCGTGAGCGCCTCAAACGGCGAGTCGAGGTGCAGATCCGCCGCGTGCAGGATGCGCACGCTCATCTCAGGCGCACCAGGCGCACGTCGCGGCAGCGGCCGGTGTCGCTGTCGACCTCGAAGATCGCGCCCTCGAGCTTGGCCGCGCCCATGGCCGCCTCATAGCGCCGCGGCGGGTCGCCGAGGAACTTGCCGATCGACTGCTCCGGCGCGATGCCGAGCACGGCGTTGGCCGGGCCCGTCATGCCGAGGTCGGTCAGGTAGCCCGTGCCCTCGGGCAGCACCTCGGCGTCGGACGTCTGCACGTGCGTGTGCGTGCCCCAGACGGCCGTCACGCGCCCGTCGAGGTAAAAGCCCATGGCGCGCTTTTCGCTCGTGGCCTCGGCGTGCATGTCCACGAGGACGATCTTCGCCTGCGTCTGGTCGAGAATGTCGTCCACGACGAGGAAGGGATTATCCGTGTTCGCATCGAGCGTGAAGCGTCCCATGAGGTTCATGACGCAGATCGGCCCGCCGCGCACGGAGTATTCGCCCCAGCCACGGCCCGGGCACTGCGGCGCGAAGTTCGCCGGGCGCAGAATGCGCTTTTTCTGCTCGAGATACGGCTGCAGCTCATAGCGCGTCCACGTGTGGTTGCCGAGCGTGATGACGTCGGCCCCGGCGGCGAAGATGGCGTCGGCCTGCTTCGGCGTCACGCCGACGATGTTGGCGTTTTCGCCGTTGACGACGGTGAAATCAATGTGTTCCTGCTCCCGGAACGCGCGCAGGCGCTCGGTCAGAAACGTCAGGCCGGGCGCGCCCACAACGTCGCCTACGGCCAGAATGCGCAAGATCATGATGGTCCCTCCCATGTGATCGGAAGAAAATTTGATAATAGAAATAGTATACCACCGACGGCGGCGGGGAATCAATCCAGAAACTGGCGCGGCGCAGATTTCATAGCTTTTTGTCCGCGCGCGCATACTAGCCGTGCAGCAGTGCAGCTGCGAAGGGAGGCAGAAACGTGAAAGGAGACAGCAAAATGAACGCAATGCAGTTTGCCAAGGGCATGAGCATCGGCATGGGTGTCGGCATGGCGGTCGGCACGGCGGCGGGCTGGATGATGCACCCGCAGAAAAAGCGCACGAACAACATCGTGGCGGACGCGGTGCGCACGGTCAGCGACGTGACGGACACCATCCGCGACACGATGGGCTGGTAAAAACGCAAAAAGGAAAACTTTTTTGAAAAAGGGCTTGCAATTCCGGCCGGGCTATGCTACTATACTTAGGCGCGTTAGGAGCGCACTAAGCGCCGTTAGCTCAGCTGGATAGAGCGTCTGGCTACGGACCAGAAGGCCGGGGGTTCGAATCCCTCACGGCGTGCCAATCGACAAGGTTCTGCGGAACCTTGTCGATTTTCTTTTTCCGAATCAGAAAGAAGATCCCGCAGGGCGGTTCCCTGCGGGATCGTTCCGTATTCTGGCAGGGATTATCCCTGCTCGCCGCCGGCGCAGGCGGGCTCGGCCTTGCCCGCTTTCTCCCTGCGGTGCGGCAGCATGGCGGCCACGGCGCCGAAGAGCACCGACGGCAGCACCCATGCGAAGCCAAGCTCAAACAGCGGCAGCTTGTGCAGGAACGTGAGCGGCACGCCATAGCCATCGAGCGTGCACAGGATGCTCATGAGCAGCGCGCCGATGACCGCGCCGCGGCTGATGCGGTCTGGCAGCCGCGGCACGACAAGCGAAATGAAAATGAGGACGAGGGTCGGCGGATAGACAACATCCAGGACCGGCGCGGCGACGGCCACGATGCGGTCGAGGCCGAGGTTCGACACGACGGCGCTGAACACGCAGATCGCGATGACAAACACTTTGTACGACACCTTGCCGCGGCAGAGCCTGGCAAAATACGCGGCGGCGGAGCTGGTGAGCGCCACGGCCGTCGTGATGCACGCGAGGCCGACGACGATGCCGAAGATGATCATGCCGGTCTTGCCCATGAGGGCCTCGACGATGGCCATGACGAGCTGCGCGCGGCCGATCGACCGGTCGTACTGCGCGGAAACGGTGGCGCCGAGATAGGCAAGGCCCATATAGACCGCCAGCAGCAGCACGCACGCGAGAATGGACGACCCGCTCATGATGCGGAACTTCTTGCCCGACTCGGTGTAGCCCTTGTCGATCACGCTCTGCAGCACGAGGATGCCGAACGGCAGCGCGGCGAGCGCGTCCATGGTCTGGTAGCCGGCCTTGACGCCGGTGACGACGGCGCTGTCGATCTTCGCTTCCGGAGCGATGGTGCCGAGCGGCGTGACAATGCCCTTGATGATGATGGCCGCAAGGCCGACGAGCAGCAGCGGTGTGAGCACCTTGCCTACGATGTCCACCACGGCGGACTCGCGGATGCACAGCGCGAGGATGAGCGCGAAAAACAGCACCGAGAACACCACGGCGGACACGCCGGGCAGGTTCGGGGCGATGGCCATCTCAAACGTGCTGGCCGACGTGCGCGGAATGGCGACCATGGGGCCGACGCACAGAATGATCGCGCACATGAGGATCTCCGACGGCACACGGCCGACGCGCTGGAGCACGGCCTCACTGCTGCCGACACGCAGCAGCGCGAACATGGCCGCAAGCGCAAGCCCGATGTCCGCGATAAAATACGCGCTGAATCCGGCCAGCCACTGCGGGCCGGACTCCATGCCCAGGTACGGCGGGAAGATGACGTTCCCGGCGCCGAAGAACATGGAAAACAGAGCGAAACCGACAACGATCACGTCGCGTGCCGCCCGATTTTTCGTCTCTTTCATGTTTTCTCTCCTTTTGTCGTCCGGGCGCGGACAACAGCTTTCAATTTCCAAATATAGTGTATCATTCTTTTTGATAAATGAGAAACGAGAGTTGTTCATGGGGATATGAAAAAAGCAAATGACATGGGTCAGAAAATTTTATTGGTTGAGTTGAACAAATTCGTGGTATTATGAAAAAAATGATAAAAAGGAGGCAGCATATGGACGACGGAAAACTGCGGGCACTGCTGACGGCAGTCGAATGCGGCAGCTTCAGCAAGGCGGCAGCCCAGCTGGGCTACACCCAGTCCGCCATGACGCACCTGGTCAACAAACTGGAGGCCGAAGTTGGCTGTACGCTGCTCGAGCGTGACAGTCAGGGCATCCGCCTGACGGACGCGGGCAAGCACCTGCTGCCCTATATTCAAAATGTGGTCTGCGCGTGCGACACGCTCCTGCAGGAGGCCGCCGAGCAGAACGACCCGCGCACACGCACGCTGCGCATCGGCTGCTTTGCGAGCATTGCCCGTGCGCGTCTGCCGGAGCTGCTGCGCGCCTTCCGCGAGCTGCACCCCGAGATCAAAATGGACGTGCTCGTGCGCGGTGATGAGCTGCCTGCCGCGCTCGCAAGCGGGGAGATCCAGCTCGCCCTCGTGGACGAGGCGCGCGCGCAGGGGTTCGACTTTCTGCCGCTGGCGGACACGCCGCTCGTGGCCGTCGTGCCGCCGGACTTCCCGTGGGAGGGCGAGACCATCCCGCTCGAGCGGCTGCTGCGCGAACCGTTTCTGTCGAGCCCGGACCAGTACATTGAGCCGTTTCTCCCGCCGGACACCCCGCGGCTGGAGGTCACGGCGTCGGACGACGGGTCGATCCTGTCCATGGTCGCCGGCGGGCTCGGCGTGTCGGTGCTGTCGGCGTTTTCCCTCGTCGGGTACGAGGGGCAGGTGCGGGTGCTCCAGCTCGAGGAGCCGATCGCGCTGCGCCTCGGCGCGGCGGTCAAGTCCATGAACGCCGCCGGCACATCCGCACGGGCGTTTCTGTCCTTCCTGCGCGAATATTACGGCAAAGACGATACGCCGTGATCCGCGGCATCTGCACCCGCGCGCGCAGACGCATCCTCCTCTTTGACGGCAACGGCGCGCCCACCGTCATGCACAGCCCCGTCATCGTCCGGCTACCGGGAAAGCGTGCAGCCAGGCGCCGGCGCAGATCATCCGGCACGAGGCCGGCCGCTGCAACGGGATCCGGATCTGAACAAAACCGCCGCCCGGCACTTGCAAGTGCCGGGCGGTTTCTGTATACTGGGCGCAAAGGGAGGCCATGCCATGCGCAACACCACACTCTGCTACATCGAGCGCGGGGAGCAGTATCTCATGCTGCACCGCGTGAAAAAGAAACACGACCTCAACCACGACAAATGGGTCGGCATCGGCGGCAAGTTCGAGGGCAACGAGACGCCGGACGAGTGTCTCCTGCGCGAGGCGTATGAGGAGACCGGCCTGACGCTGACCGACTGGCGCTGCCGCGGCGTGGTGACGTTTTTGTCCGACGAGTGGGAGGGCGAGTACATGTACCTCTTCACGGCAACGGGCTTCACCGGAACGCTGCGCGAGTGCGACGAGGGCGACCTTGCGTGGGTGGACAAGGCGGCCGTGCCGTCGCTGCCGCTGTGGGCAGGCGACAGGATCTTTTTCCGCCTGCTGGCGGAGGACGCGCCGTTTTTCCTGCTCAAGCTGCGCTACGAGGGCGACACACTCGTCGAGGCCGCGCTCAACGGCGCGCCGATCTCGCTTTGAAAAGCCAATTCATGACAGGGAGGAACCATATATGAGACGCAAACAGCAGATCCAGGCCATGCAGCAGGAGCTCGCGCTCCTGCGCCAGACCGTCGACAGCGGCAAGGAGCTGGCCGCGCTCGTGACCGGCGCCGCGCAGCAGCTCAAAAAGCCGAGCATCAGGACCATCGCCGTGCAGGTGATGAAAACGCCGCGTTTCCGCCGCGCCGCGCTCATCGCGGGCGGGGCCGCCGCCGTCGGCACGGTCGGCGCCGTCGCCGCGCGCTACCGGTTTTACCAGACCATCGTCGCGCAGGAAGTGAAAAAGGCGCTCAAGCCTGTGCACGACCAGCTCGACGACCTGCAGGCGACCGTGGACGCCATGGCTGAGGCCGAGGGCATCGAGCCGGAAAAGGCCCGCAAGGGGAAAAAGCACCGCCGCTGAGGCGCGGCGGGCGCAACACGAAAAAAGCTCCGTTTCCGGACCGGAAACGGAGCTTTTTCATGGTTATCGTTCCTCTCGGAAGTACGGCAGGCCGAGACTTGCGGGGGGCTGATTTTCGCGCTTGGAGCGCACGCTCGTGATGATGAGCACGATGATCGTGACGACATAGGGGATCATCTTGTACAGCTCCTTGACGGCGAGGTTCGTGCCGCTCGGCAGGAAGATGTGCAGGATGTACAGTCCGCCGAAGAGAAAGGACGCGAGCACGCCGATGTTCGGCTTCCAGACCGTGAAGATGACGAGTGCAATGGCGAGCCAGCCGCGGTCACCGAACGCGTCATTGGACCAGACGCCGCAGGCGTAGTCCATGACGTAGTACAATCCGCCGAGGCCGGCGATCATGCTGCCGACGCAGGTGGCAACATACTTATACTTATTGACATCGATGCCGGCGGCATCGGCCGTCTGCGGATTTTCGCCGACGGAGCGCAGGTGCAGACCCACGCGCGTGTGCTTGAGCACATAGGCCGCGACGAGCGCGATGGCCACGGCGAGGTAGGCAAGAAAGCCGTAGGACAGGAAGATCTGCCCGAACCAGCCGAGCTTCGACGCGAACGGCAGCGATTTGGAAAAGTAGCTGTTCGTGGCCGAGAGCGCGATGGACGGCACCTCGCTGCCGGTGAGCTTGATGAGCGAGCCGCCCATGAAGTTGCCGAAGCCGACGCCGAACGTCGTCATGGCAAGGCCGGTGACGTTCTGATTGGCGCGCAGCGTGACGGTGAGAAAGCAGTACAGCAATCCCATGAGCAGCGAGCCGAGCAGGCACGACAGCAGCGGGATCATAATGGCGAGAAAGCCGTTCATCCCCGCGGCCCCGCCGACGCCCTGCTCATACAAAAACGCGCCGATGACGCCGCTGATGCCGCCGACATACATGATACCCGCGATGCCGAGGTTCAGGTTGCCGGACTTTTCGGTGAGCGTCTCGCCGGTGCTGCCGAACAGCAGCGGAATACCCTGCATGATGGCGCGGGGGATAAAGGACACAAAATCAAACATGCTCCGCCGCCTCCTTCTTTGCCGGCTTGCGGAAGCTCAGCCGGTAGGTGATGAAAAACTCACAGCCGATGATGAAGAAAATGATGATGCCGCTGAGGATATCGGCGAACGACTGGTTGAGGCCGAACACGGTCGAGATCTCGCCCGCGCCGCGGTCGAGGAACACGAGCAGGAAGCTCGTGAAGATCATGCCGAGCGGGTTGAACTTGGCCAGCCATGAGACCATGACGGCCGTGAAGCCCTGGCCGCCGGCGATGGTGGTCGTGATCGTGTGGTCGGTGCCGGACACGAGCAGCACGCCCGCGATGCCGCACAGCGCGCCGGACAGCAGCATCGTGCGCACGATGACCTTGCCGACCTTGATGCCGACATAGCAGGCGGTGCGCTCGCTCTCGCCGACGACAGAGATCTCATAGCCGTGCTTGCTGTAGTTGAGGTAGATGTAGACGAGCACGGTCAGCACCGCGACGACGAGGATCGTCAGCAGGTACTTGTAGCCGCCGATCTGCGGCAGCCAGCCGGCCTCGGTGCTCTGGTTGATGATGCCGACCTTGCCGGAGCCCTTCGGCGACTCCCAGACGATGACGAAATAGGCCACGAGCTGTGTGGCGACGTAGTTCATCATGAGGGTGAAGAGCGTCTCGTTCGTGTTCCACTTGGCCTTGAAGATGGCGGGGATGACGGCCCAGACCGCGCCCGCGGCGATGCCGGCGGCGATGATGAGCACGATGAGCAGGGCGTTGGGCACCTTGTCGCCGAGGCAGATCATGCACGCCGCGGCGGCGAGGCCGCCGGCGAGCACCTGACCCTCGGCGCCAATGTTCCAGAAGCGCATCTTGAACGCGGGCGTCACGGCCAGCGAGATGCACAGCAGGATGGCGAGGTTCTGCCCCAGGATCCAGATCTTGCGCGACGAGCCGAACGCGCCGCCGAACATGGTGCCGAACACCTTGAGCGGATTGAGGTGGGTGCACAGCGTCGTGATGAGCGCGCACAGCAGCAGCGCCAGCACGATGGCGATCGCGCGGATGCCCCAGGCCTGATACCAGGGCAGCGTGTCGCGCTTGACGATGTGGAACAGCGGTTCCCGGACTTTGTTATGCATGGGCTTCGTTCCCTCCCAACTGCGTCATCATCATGCCGACGTCGCGCTTCGTGGCGCCGCGGCCGGGGACGATGCCGCTGACCTTGCCGCCGCAGAGCACGAGGATGCGGTCGGCCAGCTCGAGCAGCACGTCGAGATCCTCGCCGACGTAGATCACGGCGACGCCGCGCTCCTTCTGCCGGTTGATGAGGTCATAGATCGTGTAGGATGCGTTGATGTCCAGGCCGCGCACGGCGTAGGCCGTGAGCAGCACGGTGGGGGCGGAGGCGATCTCGCGGCCGACGAGCACCTTCTGCACGTTGCCGCCGCTCAGGCGGCGCACCGGCGTGGTCACGCCCGGGGTGTTGACGTCGAGCTCCTCGACGACGGTCTCGGCCAGCTTGCGCGGCGACTTGCGGTCGGTGAGGATGCCGCGGCCCTTGCGGAAGGAGCGGAGCATCATGTTGTCCGACAGGTCCATGTTGCCGACGAGGCCCATGCCGAGACGGTCCTCCGGCACGAAGGACAGCGCCACGCCCATCTCGGCAATGCGCAGCGGGTCCTTGCCGAGCAGCTCCTCGCGCGTGCCGTCGTCCTCGACGTAGCAGATGCTGCCGCTCTCCGTCGGCTGCAGACCGGCAATGGCCTCGAGCAGCTCCTTCTGGCCGCAGCCGGAGATGCCCGCGATGCCGAGGATCTCGCCGGAGTTGGCGGTGAAAGACACGTCGTCGAGCTTGACGATGCCGTCAATGCTGCGTACGGTGAGGTTCTTGACCTCGATGCGCGGCCTGGGGTCGACGGGGTCGGGCCGGGCGATGTTGAGCGTCACGGCGTGGCCGACCATCATGTTCGTCATTTCCTGCGCATTGGTGTCCTTCGTGAGCATGTCGCCCACGAACTGGCCGTGGCGCAGCACGGCCACGCGGTCGCTCAGCGCCTCGACCTCGTGCATCTTGTGCGTGATGATGACGATGGCCTTGCCGTCGTCGCGCATGCTGCGCAGCACGGCGAAGAGCTTGTCCGTCTCCTGCGGGGTGAGCACGGCGGTCGGCTCGTCGAGGATGAGGATGTCCGCGCCGCGGTAGAGCGCCTTGACGATCTCGACCGTCTGCTTCTGGGACACGGACATATCGTAGATCTTCTGGTTCGGGTCGAGGTCGAAGCCGTAGCGCTCGCAGATGCTGCGGATGCGCGCGGCCGTGGCCTTGAGATCGAGCTTTTCATCGAGGCCGAGCGTGATGTTTTCAGCGGCGGTGAAGACGTCGACCAGCTTGAAGTGCTGGTGGATCATGCCGATGCCATAGCGGTAGGCATCGCGCGGGGAGCGGATGACGACCTCCTCGCCGTCGATGAGGATCTGTCCCTCGTCGGGGAAGTAAATGCCCGAGAGCATGTTCATGAGCGTGGTCTTGCCGCTGCCGTTTTCGCCGAGCAGCGCCAGGATCTCGCCCCGGTAGATATCGAGCCAGACGCGGTCATTGGCGACGACGGAGCCGAAGCGCTTGGTGATGTCGCGCATTTTGACCGCTGCGATCTTGTTATCCAATATGGTGTCCCTCCCGAAATGCCGGCGGACGCCGCACAGAGGCGGCGCGCTTTAAAGTACATATGAGGGAAGGCCTGGGTGTGACAGGCCTTCCCTCTGCGGTAGATTCAGATATCAGCTGCCAAAGTTCTGGTCAAGCAGGTTGATGCCGTCGATCTGCACATTGAAGTACGGAGCGGCGCGGAACTCGGACTCGTGGAAGTAGCCGTCCTTGATGGCCTCGGTATCGCCGGTGTTGTCGGCGTCGGTGTCGACATCGGCCATGTAGCTGGTCAGGGTCTCGCCCTTAACGGTGAAGGTGGAGATGTCAAAGACGTGCAGGGTGCCGTCCTCGAGCTGCTTGGTGACTTCGGCAATCTTCTCGGCAGTGCCCTTGGCAGCGACCTTCTCGTTGACATCGGTCAGCACGACGGAGCCGGTCTTGAGGGTGCCGGTCCAGTCGGAGTCGAGCGAGGTGCCGTCCTGGACGGCCTTGATGACCATCTCATAGTACGGGGTCCAGTCGATGCGGGAGGAAACGATGAAGGTGTTCGGGCAGGCAGACTCGGTGCTGCCGTTGTAGGAGACGTTCGGGACGCCGGCCGTCTCGCAGGCGGTCGGAGCGCCCATGGAGTCGGCGTGCTGGCTGATGAGCTTGCAGCCGCCGGCGATGAGCTTGTTGGCAGCTTCCTTCTCGAGGGCCTCATCGTACCAGGAGCCGGTAAAGGTGACATCCATGGTCACGGTCGGGCACACGGACTTGGCGCCCAGATAGAAAGAGGTGTAGCCGGAGATGACTTCCGCGTAGGTGAAGGCACCAACGTAGCCCATCTTGGCCTGATCGGCGGTGAATTCACCGGCCTCGATCATCTCGTTGAGCTTCATACCGGCAGCGACGCCGGCGAGGTAGCGGCCTTCATAGATGGAGGCGAACGCATTGTGGTAGTTGCTGAGCTTCTCGGTGTGAGCCTTGGTGCCGGTGGCGTGGCAGAACTGCACGTCCTTGAACTCCTTGGCGGCCTGGATCATGAAGTCCTCGTGGCCGAAGCTGTCGGCGAAGACGACGTTGCAGCCGGCGTCCACGAGCTCGGCAGCGGCGTTGTAGCACTCCTGGCCCTCGGGGATGTTGGTCTTGATGATGTACTGATCCTCGCTCAGGCCGGCGTTCTTGCAGGCAGCCTTCGCGGCGTCGATGAAGTTCTTGTCGTAGGTGGAGTTCTCGTCATGCAGGCAGATGAAGCCGACCTTGATCTTGCTCTCGGCTTTGTCGCCGCCCTCGGTCTTGCTGCCGCAGGCGCACAGTGCGAACACCATGACGAGCGCGAGCAGCATCGAAACGAACTTTTTCATTCTCAGCTCTCCCTCTAATTTTATTAAATTTATTTATCTGCATTGCTTGCGCAAAGAAGATACAAAAAAACATTGGCAGGGGCTGGCCTTACGGCGCTCCTGCCAATGTGGAACCGGGAAGATGCCGGTACGGCCATCTCCCGCGGGGAATTTCACATCGATAGTCCGGCAATTTACGGTGCCGGGTAGAAACGCCAAGCCATATCCTTTGGTATATATCGACTGCTATTTACGATTGCTCCCGCAGCGCGGGAACACTTATACGTTACCATGGGCGAACGGGGTTGTCAACCGTCGAAATGAGCGAATTTCACACTTTTGAAACATTTTCCCCGTCGATTTGCACAATGCCGCTCAGCAGAACACGATGCCGGTCTCGGGGTCCATGCTCTGCACGCGGGCGAGCGATTCCACGCGGTAGCCGCGCGCGCGGATGCGCGCACCGCCGGGCTGAAACGCCTTTTCCACCGCAATGCCGGCGCCGACCACGGTCGCGCCCGCGTTTTCAATGAGCGTGATGAGCCCGTCGAGCGCCGCGCCGTTGGCGAGGAAATCGTCGATGACGAGCACGCGGTCGCTCGGCGAGAGGTACTCGCGCGAGATGCGGATGGTGTTGTCATTGCCGTGCGTGAACGAGTGCACGACCGTCGTGTACGCATCGTCGGAGACGTTGCGGCTCTTGGTTTTCTTGGCGAACACGACTGGGCAGTCGAACACGAGCCCGGCCACGGCCGCGATGCCGATGCCGCTGGCCTCGATCGTGACGAGCTTGTTCACGCCGCAGCCGTCGAACAGCCGCTTCCATTCCTCCGCCATCGCCAGAAACAGCTTCGGGTCCATCTGATGGTTCAGAAACCGGTCCACTTTCAGGATCTCGCTGGATTTGACCTCGCCCTCGGCGAGGATGCGCTGCTCGAGAAGCTGCATATCGCTCCATCCTCCCACAATCAATAAGATGGTTTTTATCGTAGCACCCGCGCCGGGCGCGCGCAACCGTTTTTCGCAAAAAATCCGGCAAATTGCCGAATGGACGGTTTTTGTGCCGGACGCGGTTGACTTTCCCGTCGATGTGCGGTATCATCGGTTCCTACAAGTAGGAAAAGTATGAATTTCTGCAACAGGAGGCGAGGCTATGCCCGGAGGCAAGCACGTGCTCGGCCAGAGCCGCGACCGGCACATCTTCGGCACGGTGAAGGTCGGCGAAAAGGGCCAGATCGTGATCCCGAAGGAGGCGCGCACGGTCTTTGGCATCCGCCCGGGGGACACGCTGCTCGTGCTCGGAGACGAGGCGCGCGGCATCGTGGTCACGCGGCCGGAGGTCATGCGCGACGTGGCCGCAAAAATTTTCGACGAATCTGACGAATCGTAATTGGACGAATCGTAATTGTAATTAATAAGGAGAGGAACGATGAATACAGAGTCCATGTACACCGCGCTCGGCATCACGCCGGCGGTGCACCGCTTCGGCGAGGAAGTGCTCGCCGGTCTGCGCGCGCGCTTTGACGAGATCGACCGCGTCGCGGAATACAACCAGTGCAAGGTCATCGGTGCGATGCAGAAAAACCGCGTCGACGCGACGCACTTTGCCGCCACCACGGGCTACGGCTACAACGACGCCGGGCGCGACAATCTCGAGCGCGTCTATGCCGACTGCTTCCACACCGAGGCCGCGCTCGTGCGCCCCCAGATCACCTGCGGCACGCACGCGCTGACCGTGGCGCTCAGCGCCAACCTGCTGCCCGGCGACACGCTGCTCAGCCCCGTCGGCGCGCCGTATGACACGCTCGAGGAGGTCATCGGCATCCGCCCGAGCGCCTGCTCGCTCAAGGAATACGGCGTGCACTACCGGCAGGTCGACCTGCTGCCGGACTACGGCTTTGACTATCCGGCCATCGAGCGGGCGCTGCGCGGCGGCGTGAAGCTCGTGACCATCCAGCGCTCGAAGGGCTACGCCACGCGCCCGACGTTCTCGGTCGCGCAGATCGGCGAGCTGATCGCGTTCTGCAAGCGCATCGACCCGAACGTCATCTGCATGGTCGACAACTGCTACGGCGAGTTCGTCGAGACGATCGAGCCATCCGACCTCGGCGCGGACATGATCGTCGGCTCGCTTATCAAAAACCCCGGCGGTGGCCTCGCGCCCATCGGCGGCTACATCTGCGGCCGTCAGGATCTGGTCGACCGCTGCGCCTTCCGTCTGAGCGCCCCCGGCCTCGGGCAGGAGGTCGGCGCGAACCTCGGGCTCATGCCGGCGTTTTATCAGGGCTTCTTCCTCGCGCCGACCGTGACGGCCGGCGCGCTCAAGGGCGCGGTGTTCGCGGCGAATATCTACGAGCGGCTGGGCTTTCGCTGCATCCCGAACGCGACGGAGCCGCGGCACGACATCATCCAGTGCGTGGAGCTCGGCTCGCCGGAGCGCATGGTCGCCTTCTGCAAGGGCATCCAGGCGGCCGCGCCCGTAGACAGCTATGTCGACCCCATCCCCTGGGCCATGCCGGGCTACGATTCGGAGGTCATCATGGCCGCCGGCGCGTTCGTGCAGGGCTCGTCCATTGAGCTGTCGGCCGACGGGCCGATCCGCCCGCCCTACGCCGTGTATTTTCAGGGCGGCCTGACGTGGTATCACGCCAAACTCGGCATCCTCATGAGCCTGCAGAAGCTCGTGGACACCGGACTTGTAACATTGGAGGAGAAATAAAGTATGTGGTTCTGGCTTTCCCTGATTGCCCTGCTGTGCTGGTCGGGCTCGGATCTGTTTTCGAAAATCGGCTGCCGCGACGCGGACGACAAGCTCGCGCACCTGAAGATGGTCATCGCCGTCGGCGTCGTCATGGGTCTGCACGCGGCGTATGAGATCTTCATCGGCGGCGTGAGCATCTCGTGGCACGTCATCTGGACGTACCTGCCCGTGTCGCTGCTGTATATTGTCTCGATGGCGCTCGGCTATATCGGCCTGCGCTATATCGAGCTGTCCATCTCGTCGCCGATCTGCAATGCTTCCGGCGCGGTGGTGGCGGTACTGTATCTGTGCTTCGGCGGGCTGGACGAGGATCTGACCGGCGGGATGCGCGTCATGGCGCTGGCCGCCGTGGCGCTCGTGTGTCTGGGCGTGATTGGACTCGGCGTGGTCGAGTCGCGCGAGGATGACGAGCTGCGCCGCGCGCGCCAGGCGGCCTCGAACTACCGCTATGCCAAGAGCTGGCTCGCGCTCGCTCTGCCGGTGGCCTACTGTCTGCTCGACGCCGCCGGTACGTTTGCCGACAGCCTCGTGCTGCGAAGCCTCGACCCGGACTCGGCCAACTGCGCGTATGAGCTGACGTTCCTGTTTGCGGCCGTGGTGTCGTTCGTGTATGTCAAGTTCTTCCGGCACGACCGTTTCCTGCCCAAGCGCGAGGCGCCGAAATATATCGGCGCGCTCTTTGAGACGGCCGGTCAGTTCGCATACATCTACGCCATTGCAGACGAGGACCACGTCATGTACGCCGCACCCATCATCGCGGCCTACTGCGCCGCGTCCGTGCTCTGGAGCCGCATCTTCCTGCGCGAGAAGCTCTCGTGGCGGCACTATCTCATGCTGGTGCTGATCGTCATCGGTATCGTGCTGCTCGGCATCCTGGACCTGTAAGCGTTGATCAAACCCGCGGCCGCCCTGACCGGGCGGCCGCGCAAAAGCCCTGACCCGTCAGGGCTTTGCGCATTAGACCGGATTCGAGGCGGGCCTCGCCCCCTCGAGCTCCCCCGCTGCTCTGTCCGCTTTCCACCACGGCGCGGATTTTCGGCCTGTCCCACGCGGCCGCTCCTTGAGAGCGGCCGCGCAAACCCCCTGACCCGTCAGGGCTTTGCGCATTAGACCGGATTCGAGGCGGGCCTTGCCCCCTCGAGCTCCCCCGCTGCTCTGTCCGCTTTCCACCACGGCGCGGATTTTCGGCCTGTCCCACGCGGCCGCTCCTTGAGAGCGGCCGCGTTTTGGTTGGCACAAATATTCGTTAAGTGTGTAACGGCGGCTTGCAATTGACCGTTTGTCTGGTATAATGATGGCAAATCTGCGCCTTTCGGCGCGGTATTTCGGGAGAAATGTGAAAAAACAGGAGGGATCTCGTGGATACGGAAATCAAATCCAAACGCGGCGGCTGGGGCAGCAACTTCGGCTTCCTCATGGCCTCGATCGGCTCGGCCGTCGGCCTCGGCAACATCTGGGGCTTCCCGTATAAAATGGGCAAGAGCGGTGGGGCCGTGTTCCCGCTGCTGTATCTCGTGCTCGTCGTGCTCGTGGGTGTGACGGTCATGCTCGGCGAGCTCGCGCTCGGCCGCCGCAGCGGCAAGAGCGCCGTGAGCACCTACCGCAGCCTGTCGAAGAAGTACACCTGGCTCGGCTATGCGGGCATCGTGTGCGGCTTTTGCATCATGTGCTTTTACTTCGTGCTCGGCGGCATCGTCCTGCGCTACGCCGCCGGCTACTTCCTGGCCATCTTCGGCGGGAGCGAGTTTGCCTGGTCCGGCCAGGGCACGGGCTTTTTCGGCTATTTCCTGACGGATACGAACAGCATGATCCTGTTTTTCGTGCTCTATATCCTGCTCAACATCCTCGTCGTGTCCGGCGGCGTGCAGGGCGGCATCGAAAAGTTCTGCAACGTCGGCATGCCGGCGCTGTTCTGCCTGCTCGTGTTCATCATCCTCTACATTGCCTGCCAGCCCGGTGCGGCCGAGGGCTATAAATTCATGTTCAGCCCCGACTTCTCCGTGTTCAGCAATCCGGACATCGGCTTCGGCCGCGTGCTCAAGAGTGCCGCCGGGCAGATGTTCTTCTCGCTGTCGATCGGTCTCGGCGTCATGATGACCTACGGCTCCTATCTCGGCAAGCAGGAGCACCTGCAGCGCAACGCGCTCATCGTCTGCGGCGCGGACACGCTCATCGCGCTCATGGCCGGCATGGCCGTCATGCCCGCCTGCTCCGCCTTCGGCGTGGAGTACGGCGCCGGCCCCGGATTGCTATTTGCTTCGATGCAGACGGTGTTCGCCCACATGGGCAGCATCGGCAATTTCATCGGCTTCCTGTTTTACCTGCTCGTGCTGATCGCGGCGCTCACGTCGTCGATCTCCATGCTCGAGCTGTGCACGGCCTACGCCGTGGACAAGCAGCTCGACAAGGGCCTCACGCCCAAGCGCGCCAAGCACACGGCCAGCGTCGCGGCGCTCGTGTTCGTGGCGGGCTCGCTCGTCGCGCTCGACGGTCTGGGCGCGGGCGTTGCCGGCGGCGCCGCCGTCGAGACGCCGGCCACCCTGTTCGGCCTGAGCGTGCGCGGGTGGAACGACTGCTGGCTCGACCTGTACGACATGGTGGCCGAGGGCATCCTCATGCCGCTCGGTGCGCTCGTGATGACGGTCCTCATCGGCTGGGTGCTCAAGCCCGAGGTCGTGCAGCTCGAGTGCGAGCAGAGCGGCGTGAAGTACCGCGCCGCCGGCTACTTCAAGGTCTGCTTCAAGTTCATCGTGCCGGTCCGGCTCGCGTTCATCCTCTTCTGCCAGCTCATCGACTTCTTCGGTCTGAAGATCCCCGGCCTGAGCTGAACCCCGCATAAAAAATTTCCGTCAGCGTCTGCCCCAACGGGCGGGCGCTGACATTTTTATAACCTTTGTTGAAAAAGCGAAAATGTTCTGTTATACTGACTCCGCGCCGCACCCTGCGGCAGAAAGGAGCGACCCGCCATGCGCAAGACGGCCGCCTACGCCTTCCACCACTCGATCCCGATCCTGATCGGCTTCTTCCCCGTCGGCATCGCCTACGGGCTGCTCATGCAGCAGGCGGGGTATAACTTCCTGTGGTCGGGCGCGTGCAGCCTGTTCGTGCTGGCGGGCTCGCTGCAGTTTCTGATGGTCACGTTCTTTGCCGGCGGCGTGTCGCTTGCCACGGTGGCCGTGCTGGCGCTGCTGCTCAACAGCCGGCACATTTTCTACGGCCTGTCGTTCATCGACAAGTTCCGCTCCTTCGGCCCGTGGCGCTGGTTTCTGATCTATTCGCTGTGCGACGAGAACTATTCGCTGCACTGCTCGCACGATTTCGGCCCCGACGTCAACGAGAAGTGGGCCTATGTACTCACGGCCGCGCTCGTGACGTTTTACTGGGTGGCGCTGTCCATGCTCGGCGGACTCGTCGGCTCGCTCATCCCGTTCGACACCACGGGCATCGACTTTGCGCTCACGGCGCTGTTCACGGTCATCGTGGTCGATCAGCTGCGCGGTGCGCGCACGCGTATCCCCGCTGTGGTCGCGGCGGTGTCGAGCATCGGTGCGCTGCTGCTGCTCGGGCCGGACAAGTTTTTGCTGCCATCCCTGCTCGTGACGGTCGCGGCGCTCACGCTGCTGCGTCCGGTGCTCGAGCCGAAGTATGCCGAAGGAGGTGCCGCCGTATGACCCTCTCCGTCGGACAGAGCATCGCCATCATTGCAGTCTGCGCCGCGTGCACGTTTTTGGAGCGCTGGCTGCCGTGGCTGCTGTTCGGCCGCCGCGCCGTGCCGAAGGTCGTGGAGTACCTCGGCAAAATTCTGCCCATGGCCGTCATGGTCTCGCTGCTGGTCTACTGCCTGCGCGGGATGCAGTTTTCCGTCGCCGGGGCGTGGGTGCCGCAGGTCATCGCCGTCGGCGTAACGGCCGGCCTGCACTGGTGGCGGCGCAACACGCTGCTGAGCATCGCCGCCGGCACCGTGTGCTACATGCTGCTCGTGCAGCTCGTCTTTTGATGCCAAACCGGGCGCCCCAGTCGGGGCGCCCGGTTTTCGGTTGCACTTAGCCTGCATATCCGTTATAATAGAGGGTCTAATCCGAATCTTCTCCTGCAACGAGGTCTGCCCATGAAACGCGACAAGAAAAAACAATGGCTCTCGATCGGCCTGCTGACGCTCGGCGCGGCAGCGCTGGCGGTGTTCGCCGCCGCAACGCTCGACGCGGGCGACGTACGCGCCTCGCTCGCGGCGCTGCTGCCGGGCTGGACGGTCGCGATCGTGGGGTGCATGCTGCTGTACTATCTGTGCGACGCACTCAAGTACCGGCTCATCACGCGCGCGTTCGGCTGCGCGCAGCCGCTCGGTGACAGCATCGACACGTCGATGATCGGCTTCTTCTACTCGGCCGTGACGCCCGCAGCCGCAGGCGGCCAGCCGTTTCAGGTACTGCACATGCACCACCGCGGCATCCCGACCGGCACGGCCACATCCGTCATCTGCACGACGTACTGCCTGTGGAATGTTGCGCTCGTGACGCTCGGCATCGTGGGCATGTGCCTGTGCGGCGGCAAGCTCGCAGCGCAGAGCGCGGCGTGGATCCCCGTGCTGGCGCTGGGCCTGCTCGTGCACGCGGGGCTGCTGTCGCTCGTGCTGCTCTCGGCCATTTTCCCGAAGCCGATGTCCGCGTTCGGCACGGCATGCATCCGCTGGCTGTACAAGCGCCGCCCGTTCGTCCGCCGGGGAGCGGACCCCGAGGCGGCCGCCGGCAAGTGGTGCGCCTTCGTGGCGGAGTATCACGACGCGTTCGCCGCCGGCATCCGGCACCGCGGCAAGCTCGCCGGCGCGCTCGCGCTTGCACTGGGGCAGTGCGCGGCGTACATGTCGGTCGCTTACTGCACGTACCGCGGCTTCGGCCTGCGCGGCGTGCCGTTCTGGCAGGTCACGGGCACGCAGGTGCTGCTGTACATCGGGGCGAGCTGCTTTCCCATGCCGGGCGCATCCGGCGCGAGCGAGGGCACGTTCTATCTCGCTTTCTCGCCCCTGTTCGGTGACTATCTGACGACCGCCATGCTCATCTGGCGTCTGGCGTCGTATTATCTCACGATCGTGCTGGGCTACATCGCCGTCGTGGCCGAGCGCGTAACGCTGCGCCATGCGCAGCAGTGAGCGCGCACCATAGAAAACCGCACTTGCAGCGCAAGCGCGGTTTTCTCTTTTGCACAGTCGCCGCTGATGGGATTATCCGTTTTCCTCAGCCGTTTGCGTTTCCTCTGTTTCCACGATCAGGATATCCCCCTCGTCATCCTCCGGATGGTAATCCGGATCGCTGAGCATGGTGTTTTGCAGGGATGCTTTCAATTTATCACAGCAGGGCTTAAACGACAGATATGTAACACCGCCGCCGATCACGCCGCCAACAACGGGAATAGCCTTCTTGAAAAAGCCCGCGAAGAGCTGCTTCGTCATATTCACGCTGAACCACTTCGCAACGCTTTTTACGATCGGGTAAATCGTCCCTTTTGTGAGTGCCATGCGAAGAAGCTGTTTTTCCACTCCGCTGGCCAGTGCTTTTGCCACTGCTTTTAAAGCATTATTCGCACCGGCCGCCCCATACATGACGCCCATGCAAATAATCAGGATATTCATAGTCTCGGAATCAAAAGCATGTCCCTTTTCTTCCATGTCGATCGCCGGGAATCCATACAAATACATAAGCTTTTGCGTAGCGCGAAGCATATAGCCGTAATACTGCGCAATATCCGCCGGGATCGTTGCCGCCATAGCAATGCCGCCGGGTGTGCCCAAAGCCGCAGAGATCCCGGATACACAAATTCGCTCGTGCTGAATGACCGCATCCGCAATCTTGTCGATGACCTTGCGTGATATTCCTGCATGAAGCGGATTATAGGCGATGGCGTCCTCAATCACTTCCTGCGGAAATTTGCTTTGCAGTTCCGCCTGCAGGAAATCTGAGCGGTCAATCCGAATTCCGGGAACCCTCAGGCCCATGACGATAATATCTTCGATATCGATTTCGCCGTTCCCGTTTTGATCCACGGCATTCAAAACGGCCTCCTGAGATTTCGACACAATTTCTTTGGTTTTATCTGCAACGGCAACCGCTCCTTTGCTCACATGGTCAGATGCAGCAGCAGCCGCTTTCCCGATATTATCCGCAATTTTCCTGACGTTGATTTTTTCTCTTCTGACATAACAAGTCTCCTCCTTCAGTTGGTGCCTATTATACTGCGTGTAAATTTCGCGATGGTGTGCAAAGCCGTGATGTACCAAAAACACCATATGCGCAGCTGTTGCAAGCGCGCTCCGGCGTGTCCGGAAAACCGAAAATCGGCCGCTCTCGTGCGAGAGCGGCCGATTTTCTGGTGCCGGCGGCGGGGCTCGAACCCGCACGGTGCTGCCACCGAGGGATTTTAAGTCCCTTGCGTCTGCCTGTTTCGCCACGCCGGCACGCTCCGTCACATCGTACCACCGCAGGCAGCACCTGTCAAGCACAGGAGATCCGGCGCCCGCCGCGCCCACGCAGCCGCCCCGTGCGTCTCTGCCGTTCGATCTGTTCGACAAATCTGCGCGGCGGTCGCCGATACCCGACACACGCCTCTTGCATCCGGCCAGAAAATTTGATAAAATAATAAATTATTTCTTATAGGTATCGTTTTGGAATTCGAGGCACATTGCACTTATGAAATACCGCAACTGGCAAATTCCATACACGTCGCCGCAGCCGCCGGAGGCATTGCTGCGCGCGGGCTACTCGCCGCTGCTGGCGGTGCTGCTGGCCCTGCGCGGGTATGCCGACCCCGGGCAGGCGCGCGCCTTTCTCAGCGGCGGCGACCAGAGCGTGTTCGACCCCATGCTCCTGCAGGACATGGACAAGGCCGTCGCGCGCATCCGCACCGCCATCGAGCGCCGGGAAAACGTGGCCGTGTTCGGCGACTATGACGTCGACGGCATCACGTCCACGTGCGTGCTCACGGACTATCTGCGCCGGCAGGGCGTGCCCGTGCATCCGTACATCCCTGACCGCATCGAAGAGGGCTACGGCCTGAACATGGACGCGATCACGAGCCTCCAGCGCACGAGCGACATCACGCTCATCATCACCGTTGACTGCGGCATCACCGCCATCGACGAGACGAACTACGCCCTGCAGCGCGGCATCGACATGGTCATCACCGACCACCACGAGTGCAGCGGGCAGGCGATCCCGAACGCCGTGGCCGTCGTGGACCCGAAGCGCCCCGGCTCGCAGTATCCGAACAGCGGGCTCGCGGGCGTGGGCGTGGCGTATAAGCTTTTGTGCGCGCTCGAGGGCGGCAGCGACCGGGTCCTGCGCGAATACGGCGACCTCGTCGCCATCGGCACGGTGGCGGACGTGATGCCCCTCACGGGCGAGAACCGCTATCTCGTGGCGCAGGGGCTGGCACAGATCAACGCCCGCCCCCGGCCGGGCATCCGCGCGCTGCTGCACGAGTGCGGCGCGGAGGGCCGCCCCGTCACGGCCACGACCATCGGCTTCACGCTCGCGCCGCGCATCAATGCGGCCGGCCGCCTGGGCAAGACGGCCGTCGCGGCGCTGCTGCTGCTGACAAAGGACGACGGCGAGGCCGACCGCTACGCCGCCGGGCTCTGCCAGCTCAACCGCGAGCGGCAGGCGCTCGAGCAGCAGATCTGGGAGGAGGCCTCGGCCATCGCGTGCCGCTACCCGCCGCAGATGCCGCTCGTGCTCGCGAGCGACTCGTGGCACCAGGGCGTGATCGGCATCGCCGCCTCGCGCCTGAGCGAGGAGTTCCACCTGCCGACGATCATGATCTGCTGCGACGGCGAGCGCGGCAAGGGCTCGTGCCGCAGCTTCGGTGGCTTCAACCTGTACAACGCCCTGAGCGCCTGCTCGGAGTATCTTGAGGGCTTCGGCGGCCACGCACTGGCGGCCGGGCTGACGATCCGGCGCGAGAATATCGACCGCTTCCGCCGCGCGCTCGGCGAGTATTACCGCCAGAACCCGGCCGACGACCTGCCGGAGCTCACGTGCGACCTGCGCGTGAACGATCCGCACCTGCTGACCATGCCGTGCATCGAGTCGCTCGACGCACTCGAGCCGTGCGGCAACGGCAACCCCAAGCCCCTGCTGTGCATCACGGGCGCGCGGCTCGTCAACGCCGTGCCCATCGGCGGCGGCCGCCACCTGCGGCTGCATTTTGCCAAGGGCGGGTATAATTATGCCGGCATCTTCTTCTCGTGCACCCCGGCGCAGCTGGGCGTGCGCATCGGCCAGTGGGTGGACGTGGCCTTCACGCCGCAGATCAATGAATTCCGCGGCCGCCGCAGCGTGCAGCTGCTCGTGACGGACGTGCGCCCGAGCGACCCGCTGCCCCTGTGCCGCGCGCTGCTGAAAAATCAGTGCATCCCCGCGTGGGACACGGTGGACCTCTACCCCCTGCGCGCGGACTTCGCCGTGGCGTGGCGGTGGCTGAGTGCGCCGGTCGCCTTCCCGCTCGAGGAGCTGCCCGCACGCGCGCCCATGCGGCCGGAGAAGTTCTGCGTGTGCCTGCGCGTCATGGCCGAGATGGGCCTCGCCGCCGTGGACTTTGACGGCGAGACACTGCGCCTGCGCCCCCTGCCGACGAGCGGCAAGGTGGACCTCGGCGCGTCGAAGCTGCTGCAGACCCTGCGCGAGCGCCGCCAGAGCCTGCTATGAAACACTTTCAAGAAATCCCCATTCCGTTCCGGAAAGGAGCTGTCCCTATGTCTGAAGCGACCCGCGCCGAAAACGTGACCCCGAAGCCCTACGACCTCGAGGCCCACTATCAGGAGCTGGAACAGAAGATCACCGCCGCCGGCATCCCGGCCGATCTCGGCCGCGTGCGCGCGGCCTTCGAGTGTGCCGACCGGGCCCACTCCGGCCAGAAGCGCCGCGACGGCTCGCCCTATGTGTCGCACTGCATCGCCGCCGCCATCATCACGGCGGAGATGGGGCTCGACGAGGACTCGATCATCGCCGCCCTCCTGCACGACACGATCGAGGACACCTCGCTCACGCACGATGACATCGCGCGCAGCTTCGGCACCTCGGTGGCCGACATTGTCGAGGGCGTCACGAAGCTCACGCGCGTGCAGTACACGAGCGTGGAAGAGCAGCAGATGGAGAACATGCGCAAGATGCTCCTGGCCATGGCCAAGGACATCCGCGTCATCCTCATCAAGATGGCCGACCGCCTGCACAACATGCGCACGATGGCCTACCAGAGCGAGGAAAAGCAGCGCATCAAATCCCTCGAGACGATGGAGATCTACGCCCCCATCGCGCACCGCCTCGGCATGCAGAAGATCAAGTGGGAGCTTGAGGACCTCTCGCTGCTGTATCTCGATCCCACGGGCTACAAGGCCATCACGGACGCACTCGACGAACGCATGCCGACGCTCGAAGAATTCATGGGCGAGATGCGCACGCAGATTCGCGAGCGTCTGGAGGCAGAGGGCGTACACGCGACGATCTCGAGCCGCATCAAGCACATCTACAGCATCTACCGCAAGATGTACGCGCAGAAGCTCGACATCAACGGCATTTTTGACCTGTGCGCATTCCGCGTCATCGTGGACACGATCCCCGACTGCTACAACGTGCTCGGCATCATCCACGATATGTATAAGCCGCTGCCCGGCCGCTTCAAGGACTACATCAGCACGCCGAAGCCGAACATGTACCAGAGCGTGCACACGACGGTCATCGGCTCGGAGGGCATCCCGTTCGAGGTGCAGATCCGCACGTGGGAGATGCACATGACGGCGGAGTACGGCGTTGCGGCGCACTGGAAATACAAGACCGGCAGCGGCGAGGGCACCAAGCCCGGCGACGAGGAGAAGTTCGCCTGGATCCGCCGCCTGCTCGAGACGCAGCAGGAGTCTGACGCGCAGGACTTTTTCCACAACCTGAAGGTGGACATGTTCGCCGACGAGGTGTTCGTGTTCTCGCCGAAGGGCGATGTGATCAACCTGCCCGCCGGCGCCACGCCGATCGACTTTGCCTACAGCATCCACTCCGCGATCGGCAACAGCATGGTCGGCGCGACGGTCAACGGCCGCATCGTGAACTTCGACTACGTGCTGCAAAACGGCGACATCGTGGACATCCGCACATCGAAAAACGCGCCCGGCCCCAGCCGCGACTGGCTGAATCTCGCCAAGAGCGGCGCCGCGCGCACGAAGATCAAGCAGTGGTTCAAAAAAGAGCGCCGCGAGGAGAACATCGTCCACGGCAAGGAGCAGTTTGAGCGCGAGCTGCGCGCCAACGGCATCGCCCCGGCCGACATCATGGGCGACGAGATCCTGCCGCTGATCCTCAAGCGGCTGGCCTTCACCTCGCTCGACGATCTGTACGCCGCCATCGGCTACGGCGGCGTGACCGCCACGCGCACCGTCAACCGCATCCGCGATGAGATCCTGCGCAACCAGAAGGCCAACCAGAAAAATGCCATCGACCGCATCAACGAGGCGGCCGAGCGCCGCAACAAGCGAGCGCGCCACGCCGTGCACGGCATCCTCGTCGAGGGGCTGGACAACTGTCTCATCAAATTCTCCCGCTGCTGCACGCCGGTGCCCGGCGACAGCATCATCGGCTTCATCACGCGCGGCGCGGGCGTGTCCATCCACCGCACGGACTGCGAAAACTACCTCGCCAGCCGCGACAATCCGGAGACCGCCGGCCGCTGGATCCGCGTGAGCTGGGCCGAGCACACCACCGATTCCTACAGCACGACGCTCATGCTGCTCAGCGCGCAGCGCAGCGGGCTGGTCATGGACGTGGCCACCGCGCTCAACGCGCTCAACGCCAAGGTGCGCACGCTCACCGCGCGCGACATCGACAGCGGCCGCTCGACCGTGACGATCACCGTCGAGGTGCACGATCTGGCCGAGCTGCGCACGATCATCAGCCGCCTGAGCGCCATCCGCGGCGTCATCCGCATCTCGCGCAGCGGCGCGTCCGACCCCGCGCGGGCCGCTGCACACACCGCCGAGCTGCAGGCCGAACAGGCCAAAAAAGCCAAACAGGAGGGCAAAGCATGAGAGCTGTCGTCACCCGCGTCACCGAGGCGTCCGTCACCATCGACGGCGCCGAATACAGCCGCATCAGCCGGGGCTTTCTCGTCCTGCTGGGCGTGCACGTGTCCGATACGGCGGCCGAGGCCGACCGCATCGTCGACCGCATCTGCGGCCTGCGCGTGTTTGAAGACGCCGCAGGCAAAATGAACGTCAACCCCGCCGACGCCGGGGCCGAGCTGCTCATCGTGAGCCAGTTCACCCTCTTTGCCGACTGCCGCTCCCGCCGCCCCGGCTTCACGGCCGCCGCCCGGCCGGAGACCGCCGTGCCGCTCTATGAGCGCGTGATCGCGGGCTGTCAGGCCCGCGGCTTCACGGTGCGCACGGGCGTGTTCGGCGCGGACATGCAGGTCGCGTCCGTCAACGACGGCCCCGTCACCATCCTGCTCGATACCGATCAATTATAAAGGAGGCCACCCCATGCTCATCAAATGTCTGCCCGTCGGGCACCTCATGACCAACTGCTACATCGTCACGGACGAGACCACGCTCGAGTGCGCCGTCATTGACCCCGGCGACGAGTCCAACACCATCCTCTACTACCTCGAGGACAACCACCTCACCTGCCGTGCCATCCTGCTCACGCACGGCCACTATGACCACACCGGCGCCGTCTACGCCGTGCACGAGGAGACAGGCGCGCCCGTGTACATGAACGCACTCGACGCGGGCACGGCCGTCGCCTTCGACAGCTACACGTTCACCCCGCCCGAGGGTACGATCTTTTATAAGGAGGGCGACGAGGTCAAGGTCGGCAGCCTGACCTTCCGCGTCATGGAGACGCCCGGCCACACGCCCGGCGGCGTGACGCTCATCTGCGGCGACGCACTCTTCACCGGCGACACGCTCTTCAACGGCTCGTGCGGCCGCACGGATTTCGAGGGCGGCAGCATGGATGTCGAGCTGCAGTCGCTGGCAAGGATCGCGGCGCTGCCCGGCGATTACGAGGTCTACCCCGGCCACATGGACTGCTCCACGCTCGAGACCGAGCGCCGCTTCAACCCCTACCTGACCGCGCTGCAAAACCGCGGACAGTAAAAACTGCACAAAGGCAACCGGCAGAAGTTGAACCGCCCCAGATTGTGCGGACAGCACAAAAAACACCCCCTAAGCAGGGATATGAAATTTTAAGCAACATACTGGCACCGAAATTCCATCGGTGTC
>ONIG01000027.1 GCA_900317855.1 uncultured Eubacteriales bacterium
TTCTCTCCGTCATTTTCGTGTGTGGTGCCCCAAAAATTAACTACTAAGGGGTCGTTGCCCCAGTATTAACTACTAAATCGGAGCGATTTTTCTTCAAAAGTCTCGAAAAGGCTTCAAAGAGATTTGGGTAAAGAAAGAGCCCGGAAATGGCGTATTTCCGGGCTTTTTCGATGATCTCTTGTCCTCGATTATCTCTTGGAGAACTGAGGTGCGCGACGTGCGGCTTTGAGGCCGTACTTCTTACGCTCTTTCATTCTCGGGTCACGGGTCAGCAGGCCGGCAGCCTTCAGGGGCGCACGGTAGCTGTCCTCGACCTGGAGCAGCGCACGGGCGATGCCGTGACGGATCGCGCCGGCCTGGCCGGTCACGCCGCCGCCGGTCACAGTGGCTTCGACGTCGAACTTGCCCATGGTATCGGTGGCCGCGAAGGGCTGACGAACGATGAGCTTCAGGGTCTCGAGACCGAAGTAGTCATCCAGGGGACGGCCGTTGACGGTGATGCTGCCGGTACCGTTCGGGAACAGGTGCACACGCGCGACGGAGGACT
This sequence comes from uncultured Eubacteriales bacterium, assembly GCA_900317855.1. Taxonomy (GTDB): domain Bacteria; phylum Bacillota; class Clostridia; order Oscillospirales; family Oscillospiraceae; genus CAG-103. Next base: position 548 of record ONIG01000027.1, read on the forward strand.
TTCTGCGGCCGGTGCCATACATATAGGCTTTCTTGCTCGTATAAGTTGCCATGTTCTATTTCCTCCTTCTCAGCGATCCCAGACTTCGGGCTTCTGTGCCGCATGGGGATGCTCGGCGCCGCGATAGATCTTCAGGCGCTTGAGCTGCCACTGGGCGATGGTGTTCTTCTGCAGCATGCCGCGCACAGCCAGACGCATAGCCAGCTCGGGCTTGTCCTTCATGAGCTTCTTGTACTGCGTCTCGTGCAGGCCGCCGGGATAACCGGAGTGCGTGCGGTAGTACTTCTGCTCGAGCTTCTTGCCGGTGAGCACTGCCTGCTCGGCGTTGATGATGATGACAAAGTCACCGCAGTCAACGTGCGGGGTGTAGTCGGTCTTGAGTTTGCCGCGCAGCAGATCGGCAGCGAGCGCTGCGGTCTTGCCCATCGGCTTGCCGGCTGCATCCAGAACGTACCACTTGCGGGTGACGGTGTCCTTGTTCAGCAAAGTAGTGGACATATTCGTGCCTCCAATTTGAATGTGTTGAAAAACATTTTGACATTTTTCAGGCGCGAACGTAGAATAGGTCTCGCATTCGCGCTTATCTTTTATACCACAATCGTTGGCAGCTGTCAACGAGATTTTGATTTAGATATCACTTTGCTCTCAAAATCTCCGTTTTGCTCCGTTTTACGCTCGAATTCGCAGTTTCTATTTTCATTTTGGAGGCTCCGCTATGAATGACCTGAACGCGCTCACCGGTCTGGTGCGCCGGTGCGTGGAGGATTATGACATGATCGCGCCGGGCGACACCGTCGCCGTCGGCGTCTCGGGCGGCAAGGATTCGCTCGTGCTGCTCATGGCGCTCAACGAGCTGCGCCGGTACTATCCGAAGCCGTTTGCACTCGAGGCCATCACGGTCGAGCTCGGGTTTGACGGCATGGACTTCACGCCGGTGGCGGAGCTGTGCGAATCGATCGGCGTGCCGTATACCCGTCTGAAAACAGATATCAAAGAGGTCGTGTTCGACGCGCGCAAGGAGGACAACCCCTGCTCCCTGTGCGCCAAGATGCGCCGCGGCGCCCTGTGCACCGCGCTCAGCGAGCGCGGCATCACAAAGCTCGCGCTCGGCCACCACTTTGACGACGCGGTCGAGACATTTCTGCTCTCGCTCGTATACGAGGGGCGCATCAGCTGCTTTCAGCCGGTGACGCACATGACGCGCACGGGCGTGGATCAGATCCGTCCGATGCTCTACACCGGCGAGGGGCGCATCGCCAATCTGGCGAAAGCGCTGGCGCTGCCGATCGTCGAAAACCCCTGCCCCGAGGACCGCGGCAGCAAACGTTATGAGATCAAGCAGTTCATCCGCACCATGAGCCAGACTTATCCCGACCTGCGCAGCAAGGTGTTCGGCGCCATCCAGCGCGCACCGCTCGACGGCTGGGAAAAGGCGCGGTGAGTCCGAACGCAGCAAAATAGGACAAGCCCGATGGGAAGATCCCATCGGGCTTGTGTTGTTGAAATGAAGTCTCAGAGGACGTTCTGGCAGAAACGCATGATGACCGCAGCGGTCTGTGCGCGGGTCGCGTCGCCCTTCGGCTGGAGGGTGACAACGCCCGTACCATTGTCCGCGCCGTAGATCAGGCCCTGTGCAACAGCCCAGGACAGCGGCGTGCGGGCATAGCCGGAAATGGAGCTGTAATCCGGATAACCGGTCAGGTCAGCGGTATCGAACACATCCAGATCCAGAACATTCTTGGCGTAGTTATAGAGGATGGTCGCCATGTCCTGACGCGTGATGACGTCATTCGGGGAGAACGTGGTGGCGCTCGTGCCGCTCACGACGCCCTTCTCAGCCGCCCAGTTGACCGCATCGACATACCAGCTGTCAGTCAGATCGGTGAAGGGGCTGGTCTTCGTGGCCTTCGGGGAACCGGCCTGGCAGTAGAGCATCTCCACAAGCTGAGCGCGCGTGGTCACGACGTTCGGAGCGATGGTGGTGGCGCTCGTGCCGCTCATGATGCCGTTCTGGATGCAGTAATCAAGACCTTCGTGCGCCCAGTTGGTGTAGGACGGCATGTCGGTGAAGCGGGCGCCCGGGCAGATGTGCGCGTCGGATGAACTGCTCACCGGGATGCTGTTGAGCATCTTGGCCAGCTCGAAGAACTTGGCCTGCAGCATGGCGTGGGTGGACTTCTGCGTCTGGCCGACCATGTTGATATGGTCGGTGCCGTCGATCTTCTCGATGTAGTTCCAGACGCCCATCTTGGTGCCGTCCTTGAAGGTCATCTTGCCGTCGGCGCCGACGCCATAGTTTTCATTGTACTTATCCGTGGAGTTCTCGTGCGGACGGATGGCGGAGCGGACGGAGACAATGCCGTCATTCTCCCACCATTCCGGCGTGATGTTCACATGGCCGACCGCATAGTTGACGTGTCTGCCCATGTAGGTGCTGCTCTTGAGCATCATCGGGTTCATGCTGGCGTTCGGCAGGTAGTGGCCGGTCAGCGGATCACGATGGGTGTTCGAGCAGGCGACGGAGAAGTAATAGATATCATCCTGGGCCTTGGCATAGCCGTTGAGCACGGCCGCACCGTCGACGTCGAGGTCGTAGACGCTCAGGTCGTTGGTGTGCTGGGTCCAGATCTTGCTGTTGATCACGCGATTGAAGTAGCTGGAATAAGACTCGTTGGGCTGGCGCACCAGACCCCACTGATCGAGCTTGAAGTCCAGACCGAAGTTGTTCTCGTTGACATTGGCGCCGGCAACGGAACCGATGATGCCCATAGCATACTGCGCCAGATCGCCGATGTTCTGATAGACCTTCGTGTCATACTGGCTGCCGTCATGCGGCGTGCAGAGCGTCGTGATGCTCTCGATCCAGTGGCGGCACTCGCCGGTGAACAGCGGGCTGATGGAGCCGTCGCGGCTGGCGTTGCGCTCGTCGGCGTCGCCGTTTTCAAGCAGCTGTGCGAGCATGCGGATCGTCTCGCCGCCCATGCTGTGGCCGACCAGATGCACCTTGAGCTCGCTGTCGGGGTTGTTCAGCTCCGGCAGGACGCCCGGGAACGTGCGGCCGTAGCGGGCATGGCCATTGGTGGCAGAGTGATATGCGCCGTAGTCCACCGTGCCGCCGACGAGGTAGGCATACAGCTCACAAGCGCGATCCCAGTTGCTGGCGACGGGGCCGATGGACGGGGTGTAGACCTCGTAGCCGGCGTCATTGAGAATGTCGCGCAGGCTGCTGAAGCCGCCCCAGTAGTTCAGGCCGAGCACTTCCGTGCCGCCCCAACCGAACAGGCCGTGCACCAGCACGATCGGATAGTGGTTGCCGTCCGAGGACAGCAGCTCCGTCAGATCCGCGTCCGTCAGTTCCTCAGCGGAGGCCGCATGATCGGCATCATAGTCCACCGTGTCGGCAACGCTTGCTGCGAAACCGGGCATGCAGAGCACCATGGCCAGGACCAGAACGGTGGCGAGCACTCTGCTCCACGTTTTCTTCATGAAGAATCCCTCCAATAGATTTGGGGCAGCATCGATATCTGTCCCCTTTTTTGTGGTTACACTATAGTGCCGCTGCGAGGAAAGAACAATCCCCGCAGCGGTACAAATGTAACACTTTTGCGCATTTCCAAGTGCTTGATGAAACACGCGTCACCATTGTGTGCGCCCGGATACAGAACGCGCGAGATGAAAAAAGCCTGCCGTCCGTGGGATACGGACAGCAGGCTTTGTACTGCGGAATCAGATCATAATGCCGCGCTTTTTGGCCTCGAAGGTCAGCTCGTCGCGGAAGTCGGGGTGCGCAATGGCGATCAGCTGGCGGGCACGCTCGCCGAGGCTGCGGCCGCGCAGATGCGCCACACCGTACTCGGTGACGATGTAATCCACATCGTTCTTGCTCGTCGTGACGACGGCGCCCGGGGCGAGGATGGGCTTGATCTTGCTGATCGTGCCGCCCTTGGCCGTGGACGTGAAGGCGATGAAGCTCTTACCGCCGCGGGACTGGCAGGCGCCGCGGACATAGTCGATCTGGCCGCCGGAGCCGGACATGTGCTTCGTGCCGACCGACTCGGCGCAGACCTGGCCGAAGAGGTCGACCTCGACCGCCGCGTTGATGGAGATCATGTTGTCGTTCTGGCAGATGACGTCCGGGTCGTTGACGTATTCGACCGGCAGGATCTCGACGGCCGGGTTATCGTCGATATAATCATAAATGCGCTGCGAACCGAAGGCAAACGTCGTGACGGTCTTGCCGCGATGGATCTGCTTTTTGCTGTTGTTGACCGCGCCGCACTCGATGAGCTCGACCATGGAGTCGGTGAACATCTCGGTGTGGATGCCGAGGTCGTGCTTGCTCTTAAGTGCCATGCCGGTCGCGTCCGGGATCGCGCCGATACCGAGCTGCAGGCACGCGCCGTCCGGAATGCGCTCGGCGATGAGCCCGCCGATCGTCTTGCTCACCTCGTCGAGCTGCACCGGCGGCAGGACCGGCAGATCGTGGTTGTACTCCACGATGGCGTCGACCTGCGAAATGTGGATCAGCGAGCCGCACAGGCCGCGGGGCTGACGGTCGTTGACCTCGAGGAAGATCCGCTTGGTCTTGTCGAGCATGGCGTCAATATACGAGCCGTTGAGCGCCAGGCTGAAGTAGCCGTGGCGATCCATCGGTGCGACCTCGACACATACGGCATCATAGTCGTACTCCGTGCGGATGCGGGTCGGGAAGTCGCGGTAATACGCCGGGATGATGTCGGCATAGCCGGCATTGACGGCCTTGCGCGCCGCACTGCTGGAAAACCAGCTGTAGCCGGTCATCTTGCCGGCCAGCGTGGGGTCGGTGTAAAACTCGAACGGATACGCATCGAGCAGGGCCTGCACCTTCACGCCCGTAATATCGCTGTTGCGGATGTGCTCCGCGATCGCGGTCATGATAGCCGGCGTCTGCGAGGTCGCCGTATCCATGCCGAGCAGCCAGCCAGACTGCACCTGCTGGGCAATCTTATCCGGCGTCGTCAGCTTTTCCTGATACATCTTCTGATAGTCTGTCATAATTTGCTCTCCTAAAACAAAAAATATGAACACATGGGTATAAATAATATACACGATTCAAAAACGTAATTCAAGAGGCCGCGGGACCGTTTTACGTTCACGGCAAAAATTCGGTCACATTTTCAGGAAAATGAGAGGTTTTCTCACGCAGAAAAGTATGATATAATAGGATAAAATTTGTTTGAATTCTTGAAAGAATTCTTTTTCATGCGGCTCTCATTTTTTTCCGGTTATAATGACGAACGTCGCATCACGCGGCAGGTTTCCCCTGCCAATTCTGAAAACAAGGAATGATACGACAACATGACGATCACGATTGTCTGTGACATTTTGGGCGAAGAAAACAACGGCACCACCATCGCCTGCATGAATCTCATCCGCTTCCTGCGCGCGCAGGGGCACACCGTGCGCGTGGTCTGCGCCGATCAGGACAAGGCCGGCAACGAGTGCTTTTACGTCGTGCCGGAGCTGAACCTCTACCTGCTCAACCCCATCGTGGAGCGCAACGGCGTGACGCTGCCGCGCGTGGACCGCTCCCTGCTCGAGGATGCGATCCGCGACTGCGACGTCGTGCACACGACGTTCGTGCTGCAGCTGTCGCACACGGCGGTGAAGATCGCCAAGGCGTACAACAAGCCCATCACCTCCAGCTTCCACTGTCAGGCCGAAAACGTGACGGCGCACTTCCTGTGTAAGGATCTCGATGCGATCAACCGCGGCGTTTACCGTGCCTGCTATCAGATGGTCTATCAGTATTCGGACATCATCCATTACCCGACGCAGTTCATCCGCGACACGTTTGAGGCCGTCGTCGGCCCGACGAACGGCCGCGTGATCTCCAACGGCGTCAACAGCATGTTCACGCCCGGCCCGGCCAAGCGCCCAGAGGGGCTTGAGGGGAAGTTTCTCATCGTCTCGACCGGCCGCCTGTCGAGCGAAAAGAATCAGGAGATCCTCATCGAGGCCATCGGTCGCTCGGCCCACCGCGAGCAGATTCACCTCATTCTCGCCGGCGAAGGCCCCCGAGAGGAGCATTACCGTCATCTGGCCGAAAAACACGGCGTTGACATGGAGATCGCGTTTTTCTCGCGGCAGGATCTGCTGAATCTGCTGCGCTGCGCCGACCTCTACTGCCACCCCGCCGAGGTGGAGATCGAGTCCATCGCCTGCCTGGAGGCCATCGCCTGCGGACTGGTGCCGGTCATCGCCGACTCCCCGAAAAGTGCGGCCAAGGCATTCGCGCTCGACGAAAAGTCTCTATTTAAAAATAAGGACCCCAAGGACATGGCCGCCAAGATCGACTATTGGGTCGAGCACCCGGCCGAACGCGCGGACTACAGCCGGAAATATCTCGAGAGCGGCACGCAGTTTGAACAGCAGAGCTGCATGCGGCAGATGGAGCAGATGCTCTTTGACGCCGTTGCCCTGTGCGGCGAACCGACATGAGCCGCAAGACCGTTTATTATCACGACCCGCTGCACGATGACTTTGCGCCGACGAACGGACACATCCGGCCGAAGCCGATCGGCGCCGACTTTCCCTATGAGCACCCCAGCCCGATCTGGCAGGCATTCGCGTTCGTTGTCTACCGGCTGATCATGACGCCGTTTCTGTTTTTGTACTGCAAGCTCGTTTTCGGCCTGCGGATCGAAAACCGCAAGGCGCTGCGTGACCTGCCCGGCGGCTGCTTTCTCTACGGCAACCACACGAACACGCTCGCGGATGCCTTTATCCCGACGCTGCTGGCGTTCCCGCAACGGGCAAGCATTGTCACCGCGGCGGACACGGTCTCCATCCCGGGCCTGCGCAACATCGTGCAGATGCTCGGGGCCGTCCCGCTGGCGGACACAATTGACGGCACGCGGCAGTTTCTCGCCGCGCTGCACCGGCGGTTGGAGCGCCGTCAGGCCGTTATGATCTACCCGGAGGCGCATATCTGGCCATATTATAACGGTATCCGTCCGTTCCCGGATACGGCGTTCGCCTATCCGGTGCGCGAGCAGGTGCCCGCCGTCGGCGTAGTGGTCGTCTACCGGCAGCGGAAGCTGCTGCGGTTTCTGCCGCCGTGCATCACCGTTGTCGTCAGCGATCCGTTCTATCCCGACCCCTCCCTGCCGCCGCGCAGCGCCCGCCGGGCCCTGCACCGGAAAGTCTACACATTCATGTGCGATACCGTCGCCCGGCGCCGCAGCTATGCACACATCGACTATCTCCCCGCACAGGACACACAACCGGCCGCGCAATGACCGCGCCGCACGACCAGAAAGGTGGGATCCCGCTTGGCACATTTGACCGAAGCCGCCATCCAGGATGCGTTCCTGAAGCTGCTGTCCGAGCAGCCGTTTGACAAGATCACCGTAACACAACTCGTGGAAGAATGCCAGATCACACGCCGGACGTTTTATTATCATTACTCCGACCTGTACGAGCTGCTCGATACCATCCTGCGCCGCGAGACCGAGCGCGCGCTCGATGAATTTGAGACGACCGGCAGTTGGGAGGAGTGCATGATCACCGCCTCCCGCTTCGCGCGCGAGCACAAGCGCGCCGTGTACCACATCTACACCTCCTCGCACCGGCTGGAGCTGGAGAAGCACGTGGACCGCATTTCCGGGGAAATGATGCACAGCTATGTGGAGGAACAGGCCCGCGGTCTGCGCGTGAGCGAGGCGGACAAAAAGCTCGTGTGCGACCTCTACCGTTTCGGCATCACGGATATTTTCTATGAATGGCTCGAAAACGGGATGAAAGAGGATCTCGAAGTGCAGATCCGCCGCCTGAGTCTGCTGTTCACCGGCAACATCCGCGCCTCTCTGTCCCGGGTACAGATCCCGGCGGAAGCCTAACCATCCCCCGGCGGGCACGGTCGTGTGTCCGCCGGGTTCATTTCACCAGCAAAGGAGCTTTGTCATGCCCATTCTCGATCATCTGGAGCCGCAAGCCGTGTTTTCCTATTTTGAGCAGCTGTGCGCCATCCCGCACGGCTCCGGCAACACGAAAGAAATCAGCGATCATCTCGTTCTCTTTGCGGCCGAACATCATCTGCGATGCATTCAGGACGCGCACAACAATGTCATCATCTTTTCCCCCGGCACGCCGGGGTATGAAGCCGCCGCCCCGGTCATCCTGCAGGGACATATGGACATGGTCTGCGAGACCGCGCCGGACTGCGCAAAGGACATGACCCGCGAAGGGCTGGACCTCTTCGTGGACGGCGACATGATCGGCGCGCGCGGCACAACGCTCGGCGGGGACGACGGCATCGCCGTGGCCATGGCGCTGGCGATTCTGGATGCGGACGACATCCCCCATCCCCCGCTCGAGGTCGTCATCACCGTCGATGAGGAGACCGGTATGCTCGGCGCAGCCGCGCTGGATGCCTCCATCCTCAAGGGCTGCACGATGCTCAATCTCGACTCCGAGGACGAGGGCGTGCTCACCGTCAGCTGCGCCGGCGGCAACGTGTCCGTGTGCACGCTGCCGGTCACACGCGCGCCGTTTTCCGGCACGGCGCTGACCGTCACGGTCGGCGGCCTGCTCGGCGGCCACTCGGGCGCGGAGATCGACAAGGGCCGCGGCAACGCAAACCTCCTCATGGGCCGCGTGCTGTACGCCGTCAGTGAGCACACGCCGCTGCGGCTCGTCTCCGTCGCCGGTGGTCTGAAAGACAACGCCATCCCGCGTGAGAGCCGGGCCGTTATCGCGGTAGCAGATGCTGCCGCCGCGCAGACGGCCATCGCGGATATGGACGCTGCGCTCCGGCATGAATATGCGGCCGCCGACCCGGATGTGTTCGTGCGTGCCGAGGCAGCGCAGCCGCAGCAGCTGCCGATGGACGAGGCGTCCACGCAGCGCGCGGTGTGCATGCTCTGCTGCCTGCCGAACGGCATCCAGTCCATGAGCCGGGACATTCCAGGCCTTGTGCAGACGTCGCTGAATCTCGGCATCCTGACAACGGATGCAGACGCCGTGCAGGCGTCGTTCTGCGTGCGCAGCAGCGTGTCCACGCAAAAGGAGATGCTCGTCGCGCGTCTGCGCTGCCTGATGGCGCAGCTCGGCGGCACGGTGACCGTCTCGGGCGACTACCCCGCATGGGAGTACCGCAAGGACTCACCCCTGCGCGAGCGCATGATCGCAGTCTTTCGCGAGCAGTACGGCCGCGACCCAAGAGTGGAAGCCATCCACGCGGGCGTCGAGTGCGGACTCTTCGCCGGAAAGCTGCCGGGGCTTGACTGCGTGTCCTTCGGCCCGGATCTGACGGAGATCCACACCTGCCGCGAGCGGATGCACATCGCCTCCGTGCAGCGCGTCTGGCGCTACACGCTCGAGGTGCTGCGCCGCTGCAAATGAGCAAAACGCAAAAACCGCCCTGCACCGATCGGTGCAGGGCAGTTTGCTGTATGCGAAATTACTTGCGCAGCTCGTGCTCGTCATTGTGCTTGCGCGCGGCCACGGCTACGATGCCGGAGAGCGCAACGAGCGCGATCATGTTCGGCAGCACCATGAGCTGGTTGAACATATCCGTCAGCTCCCAGACAAGATCATTGGACAGGCAGGAGCCGAGGAAAATAAAGACGATGGCGATGATAGAGTAGGCAAGGTTCGCCTTCTTGCCGAAGAGATAGTTGACATTGATGCGGCCGAAGAGGTTCCAGCCGACGATCGTCGAGAACGCGAAAAACAGCAGGCAGATGGCCACGAACGCATTGCCAAGCGTATCGCCGAACACGCTCGAGAACGCGAGCTGCGCCATGTTCGTCTTGGAGATACCGTCGACCGCGCCGTGGGCCAGCGGGCCGTTGCCGGCATAGAGCGTGGAGATGACGACCAGCGCCGTCATGGTCAGGACGACGAACGTGTCGATGAACACGCCGATCATAGCGACCGTGCCCTGCTCGTGCGGGCTCTTGACATTGGCCAGCGCGTGCGCATGCGGCGTGGAGCCCATGCCGGCCTCGTTCGAGAACAGGCCGCGCTTGGCGCCCTGGCTGATGGCCGTCTTGAGCGCGTAGCCGATGCCGCCGCCGATGATGGACTGCGGCGCGAATGCGTACTTGAAGATCATGCCGAAGGTCTCCGGCACGTAGCGGATGCGGGCGATGAGCACGATCAGGCCGCCGAGCAGATACAGGCAGGCCATGATCGGCACGATCTTTTCCGTGACGGAGGCGATGCGCTGCACGCCGCCGATGAAGATGAACGCCGCGATGGCGGAAACGATCAGGCCCATGACCCAGCTCGGAATGTGGAACGCGTTCTGGCACGCCTCACCGATGGAGTTGGACTGCACCATGGAGCCCATGAAGCCGAGCGCCAGAATGATTGCGACCGCGAAGAAGCCGGCCAGGAACTTGCCGAAGCCGCTCGGGAACGCGCGCTTGATGTAATACACCGGGCCGCCGAGGACCGTGCCGTCGGGCTCGACCACGCGTGTCTCCTGCGCGAGCACCGCCTCGGCATAGATCGTCGCCATGCCGAAGAACGCGATGATCCACATCCAGAAGATTGCGCCGGGGCCGCCGATGAGGATCGCGCCGCAGGCGCCGACGATGTTGCCGGTGCCGACCTGCGCCGCGACGGCCGTCGCCAGCGCCTGGAACGAACTCATGCCGGATTTGTGCTTCTCGCCGTTGAGGCTGAACTCACCGAAGAAGCGCCGCCAGCCCTCGCCGAAGCAGCGCACCTGCACGAACTTCGTGCGGATGGTGAAATACAGACCCGCGCCGAGGAGCAGGATGATCAGCACATAGTCTGACAGGTACATGTTGATGGTCTGCACGATTTTGAGTAAGGTATCCATGTTGTTTCTCCCTCTGCATTGAATTTTTGCAAAGCAAAAAGCCGCCAGTCGTTTTGACCAGCAGCTCCAGAGAACAAACAGCGCTTGAACGCCCGCACATGTCGGGCACTCGCTCTGTCCTTTTGCCTGAGAGATTCGGCTTTCGCCTTGCACCTTCGGCACCCGCTTGACACGGGATTCTCCAGAGTTCCTCCGCCTCCAGTCTCAGCCGAGCCGATCCTTGAGGTTTCGACGGATATTTATTTGATTGCGTCGAGTATTATGACATACACATACAGGGCTTGTCAAGCCCCAACTTCAAAAAAAGTTCACAAATTGCCGGTGCCGTACATCAGCGCCGTGAGCGCGACGACCGGCGCCGTCTCGCAGCGCAGGATCCGCTCGCCCATGGAGCAGATGTGCATGCCGAGCTTACGGGCCATGTCGGCCTCAAATTCGGCAAAGCCGCCCTCCGGCCCCGTGATGATGGCCGCCGAGGCGATCGGCTGTGCAGTGTGCTCGATCGCGTCGCGGATCGTCTCGCGCTCGCCGGTCTCGTACATGAACAGCGGCAGGTCCGTGTGCAGCGCGCCGTTGAGCACGGCGACATAGTCTGCCTCATAGCGCACCTGCGGGATGATGCCGCGGCCGGACTGCTTGGCCGCCTCCTCGGCAATGCGCTGCCAGCGCTCGAGCTTCTTTTCCATATTGACCGCCTTGGCCACGCAGCGCGTGCAGGAGAAAAACACGATCTCGGCGGCACCTGCCTCCGTGCACTTCTGCACGAGAAAATCGCTGCGCTCTCCCTTCGGCAGGCCGGCAAACACCGTCGTGCGCACGGTGGGTTCGGCCTTACACGGCACGACCTCGATGACCTCGGCCTCGGCCTCGTGCTCCAGCGTCTGCACCAGGCGGCACTTGTAGTCGCGCCCCGCGCCGTCGCAGATAACAATATCATCCCCTGCACGCAGACGCAGCACGCGGATGTGGTCGGCGTCGCGGCCGCGGATGATCGCCCGGCCGTTCGGGAAGTTTGTGCCTGCTATGAAAAATCGAGCCATAATGGTCGCCTCCGATGGAAAAGTCTCTGCCGTGATTATGGCACACTTCGCACGTTTTTGCAAGCCGGGCCATAGCATGGTGTGGGGGTATGGACGATGCAGGATTCCGTTTTTCTTGACAACCGCACATTTCAGCGCGTCTGGCAGCGTGTGGCGGGCAGCACAGGTGCGCCCGCGGCCGCACCGCCGGAGGCCGACACGCTGACCGATCTGCTCGCCGAGTGCATCCGCGCCAAGGCGGCCGGAGCCGCGTTTTATACAGCGCTCGCAAAGTGCATCCGCACCGGGCGGCAGCAGCTCCTTTGCATCGCGGCGCAGGAGCGGGCGCACCAAAAAGAACTGCAGGTGGAGTACTTCCTGCGAACGGGCGAGCGCTGCGTCCTGCCCGCCGCCTGCCCGCGGCTGGGTACGGCGGCGCAGGATCTGCGCAGCGTCTATACACAGGAGCTCGCGCTGGCGCAGCGGCTCGACGCGGCGGCGGACATTGCGCCGTCCCCGCTGCGCGAAACACTGAGCGCCATGGCGCAGCAGGACCGCTGCCACGCCCAAACCGTGCGAAACCTGCTCGCCTGTCTGCTGGGATGAGACAAATCCGCACAAAAAATGTGTTTCTTTCAAAATGGGACTTGACTTTATGACAAATCTTGATTATAATGTGCAAGCTGACAATTTGAAATGAAAGCAACCCGAACAGAACGTGGAGAAGTCGCGTAGCCTGGTCGAGCGCGCACGATTGGAAATCGTGTATACCCCACAAGGGTATCGAGGGTTCGAATCCCTCCTTCTCCGCCATATTTGCACCGTAATTCTATAGAATTGCGGTGCAATCTTTTTATGTGCAAAATGTTCTGAAAACGCCCCGTATCAGGGTGTTTCAGAACATTTTTTGCTTAATATTGATTTTCCCAGGGATCGCGGAGGACGATTTGGGGTTCTATTTTTCTCTTGATTATCCCGGTTTGCGATATTGCTTGCGCTCAACCGTTTATTTTTGCCCGTCTACCGTTAAATTTTGCCCTCAAGCGTTTTTTTATGACCCTCAAGCGTTAAAATTTGAGGTACTTAGTCTGAGCCTTGATATGGTTCAGACTCAATATAGTGGGCAGAGTGGAACCTGCTGAAGTCTGTTGCAACATACTTTTTAAAGCGATCAAAACAGTATTCACGCTTAAGGCCAGTCACAGGATCATTCTTATTCCCATTAAACCAGATGCTTCTCTTTCCGGCGTTCTTTCCGGTTTTGTTGGTTACGCACTCTTCGAGGAACTCCTTCGAGGACATTATCCACATTGTTTTGAGCCGTTCAGAATAGAAAACAAAATAAAAGTTTGGCCTGTAATCATGAACAATTGCTGCAAACAGAGCAGCGTCACCATCAGTGACTTCACTAGATCGTGCTTTAATCTGAATCTCAATATAATTACCGTCTTCTTGTTTTATGACGGCATCAACCCCATGGTCATCTACGAGCGGAACATATACATCCAGCCCTTCCATGAGCATCTGGCCAATCAGATTGTATTCTATTCTTTTGCCAAAACCGGCAGAGTGTCGAAAAGATATACCCATAGTGCTCCTTGCCTAATGCTGAATCAGTTTGAGTCTAGAGTGAATTGTACCATTCAACAAAATTCTCTTTATGTGCGCCATGTTTTGAGCCATCATACCATTGTGAGAACACCAAAAACCTATAGTTCCCTGAGGTGAATTCTTCTGCCCAGTATCTAGATTTTATTTTTTTATCACATGTAGCACGACTTTCACCGTCTTTCAAGATCCAGAACAGCGGCAGGTTCCGAAGAGTATATGGTTTACTGCCTTCTATGGAGCCAAATATGGCCATCTGTTCTTCAGTGAAGGTGTACCCAGAATTGAGAAGATTGCGAATGGCTGTTTTTGCGTATGTACAGGGGCCAAGTGAGTCGTCAGGTAGCGCGGGTTTCTCAGAGTTCTTCTCCTCATCCACTTGTATTTCTCTTGTCAGGTTTATGGTCTTGATGGATCGAGCCCTTTTTTGTGTCTTCTTTGCAACTGGCTTGAACACTTTTACGCCTATTAGTTCTAACAAAAACAAAGCTTCTTCAAGATACTGCTCAAGCTCAGCCTGGCGAAACTCATCTACTTTTTGACGATTCCCCATTTTTTTGTTGTCTGTATCAGACGTTCCAGCCTTAATTGCCAAATCAATTAATTTTGACTCGAGATAATCAATATCTGACGCATTGAAACTATCATCTTTTGTGGTCATTAAAACAACTTGGGTCCACCAGTCCTTATCGGCAATATGCTGTTTTGTCCGCCGTTCCAAGTCGATCGCTTGTCCAACATATACTTGATGCTCAGAGAGGAGGAGATAGACACCATACTTTTTACAATCTGCGCGCGAAACTAAATTGTTGATAGATTCACGCGGGGCAGAGTACATCTTGCCGCTTTCCCATGCGGAATCAGAAATATTAGTTACGCCGTTCAAGCTGCCATCATAGAGTAGCATTTTAATCGTTTTTGTTTTCGTAATCATCGCTTATCTCCACTTTGTTTGAACTGGATTTCCGAGTTAACAATGCGCATAAAGACGATTTATACTGAGATTCAATCAGTTCTACGATGGCTGAAAGATCCTTTATAATCTCACTTTCCCAAACACGTAGAACAGTCCATCCCATTTTTTGCAGTTCGGAAGTGACTTTTTGATCGTGGTCAATGTTATTCTTAATCTTGTTTTGCCAAAAAGGAGAATACCGTTTCAACTCTTCCTCTAAGCTTCCGTAGCCACGAACGGCCCAGTTATGACCATGCCAATAATCTCCATCAACAAACACAGCTAGTTTAGCCCGGGAGAAAACGATATCCGGTTTCCCAGGCAACTTTCTGTAATTTGTTCGGTAACGGAGGCCTTTGTGCCACAATGCTTTTCTTAAGAGGAGTTCTGGCTCTGTGTTTTTCTGTTTAACCGACGACATAAGCCTAGGAAGATGCCGAAAAAGAATTAACGATTAATCCGCAACTCATTTAACAGCGCATTGATACGATTTTGTGCTGCCCTATCTTCTGCGTCTGTTGAGATATTCTGTTGTCGTTACAAAATGCCCGTCAACGTCGCGTATATGTCGAAGCTGAATTCTGTAGTGGGGATGTACAAACTTCAGGGTATCACCGCCTTTCTGTTTTAAGCCTCGGTCTTAGAATTGATCCTCGTCAAGGATGTCCAGTATTTCAAGTTCCTCTATCCAGGAAGCGTCATCGATTTCACCATCCGGGGATTCGCCGTGTTTGCGATCCCCGGCTTTCCCGCTCTTTCTTCTGGCAAGGGACATCAGGAAGAACAGGAGCATAACGGCTATCGCGATATTCATGCTCTCCTCCTCAGAGCGTGATGCTCTTTTTGACTCGGGAGACCATGCTCCAGAACTGCCTGTAGTCGATGGCCACGAAATCGCGATCGAGCGAGAACCCATCCTGCTTGCCCATCTCACGCAGCGTGATGGCAACGGCGAGGAGGTGCTTGCAGAGCCCGGGGTACGGGCAGTCGCAGTACATCTCCGTGAGGCTGTCCCCGTTCAGCGCAAAGTTCACCTCATACCAGGTCGTGCCGTTAATGAACGCCGTACCGACGCCGTCCCGCACACAGAGGTAAGCCACGCTACCGTTCGCGCAATAGTCGACCGCGCGCTGAAGCACAGAATAGTTCACATCATCGGATTTCTCGATCTCAGTCAGGTCAAGCTCATACCCGTCGCCGACGATCACGACATCGTCCTCGTCTTCCTCGTCGTCATCCTTCACCCGGGGAGCAATGACCCAGGTGCGGAACTGATCGGGAGAAAAGGCTTCCGCGTCAAAGCTGACCATCTTGTCCATGACTTCGGTGTAGGTGCCGTGGATCTCCCTGTCAGCCTTGGAGATAACGCGCTTGTAATCCGCCAGATTGATTTTGAACTTCGTGGTGACCTTCTCGACGGTGCCGATCTTCCCGGCGAGCTTCCCGTCCACAAAAACGGTATCGCCGACCTCAAGGGCAAAGCGGTCATTGTAGTAGGTCAGAACGCGACCGTCATTCGCAAAGCGAACCTGCACCAGTGAGCGGACAGGGCGGGTGTTGTCGGTCTCGACCGTTCCGACAGTGGTTTCCGGCTGCCTGTCGTTAATGGAAAAACCAAGAATGCTTTTCATTTTCTTTTCCTCCCCTTCGTAATACAGCACTTTTTCCTTCTTCCTGACTTTATACTACCAGGAAAGGTGTCAGGAAAAACTGACTTGGTCATTGAAGAATGTACTTTTTTCTGATATAATCAGGGCAGCCAATTCGTCAAGGGAGGGAGCGCGATGGCCGCCGGAGAAAATCAGAAGCTGAAAATGCTCTATCTGGTGAAAATCTTTTCAGAAGAAACGGATGAAACCCATGCAATAACGTTGCAGGAGATCATTGATAAACTCAGCGCCTACTGCTTCTACGCTGACCTATGAAGCGCGCTTAAAGGAAATACTCGATGACAAAGGTGATGATTGCGGTTCAGCCCGCCTTATCGTGGCTTTTCTCACCGACTCTGGAGCCGAGGAGATCAATGCGGCGACGGAACTCTCCACGATAGACGCCAGCGAGCGCTACGCGAAAGAGACTGCCGACATTCGCAAAGAAGATTTCATTGGTGAACTGGAGTTGGCGCAGAGCTTTGGCCAGATCGACAACTCTGTGGAAAACCAGAAAGAAAAAATCCTCCAGATTATCGAGGAGTGGTACGAGTGGGCAGTTGAAACCGCTAATTTCGGTTTCTTCAAAAAGGTACTTGACAGCTATTTGCTTGATATCCGGAAAAACGCGAAAGCAAGAGAAGCGGATCTGCTCAAACAACTTGAACGTTTCAGGAGCACCTCTATTCAAGGTGTTGCCGAGGAAGCCAAAGAACGGCGAGCCGCGCGGATACTCAAGGCAATCAAGGACCAAGACTACACAAGCGCTGAGGATCTGCTTAACCGTCGGGATGATATTGATGCCGAGCAGGACGGAATTATTGAGGAAGATTTTCTGAAAGAATTCCTTGATAATTACGACGATTTCTATCAGCCAGTCGCAAAGCGTGCACCGTTCTCCAGCCTCGTAAGCAGCAGAACCAGAAACAAGGAGGAGCGCGGAGGAAAACGTCTTGCTGACAACTGGCTCCCCGGTGGAAGTCGCCTTGGCAAGGAGCACTTAGAGGCTCTCCTCTCTGGCCTGGGCTTTTATGTCGCGTCTATCAAAGAGCAACCAGACGTTGGACGATTTGAAAACTATACAGTATTGATGCAGAGCACCATTGATGGGAAGCGCGTGAACTTCTCGCACCCGATTGCTGCTTTCGGATCTGGCTCTACACAGGAAGGCTTCCGGGTTGTTTGCCTTAATGGGAATTACGATGCTGACGGCTTAATTTCCATTATGCAGCAGGTCGGAAATGCGAAGCATACCCTTGTTCTGCTTGACGCCGCGTTAACCAAAGGGGAGCGTCGCAGACTCGCAAGGAAAGCAAAGACCGACCTTGGTGACAAACTGTTTGCGGTCCTTGATCGCAGCGTCATGATGTTCCTGGTCAGAAACTATGACGAAACCAAAATCAACCGGATGTTCATTTCGTTGACTGCTCCCTTCGGGTATTATCAGCCATATGTGTGGGATTCTTCTACGCCCATGCCGCCTGAAATATTCATGGGACGCAAGCATGAACTGGAGCGCATTGAATCCGCGTCTGGTGTCAACATCGTTTATGGCGGTCGCCAATTAGGTAAGTCTGCTCTTCTGAAAAAAGCCAAGGAAGACATTGATCGAGACGAGAATGGCGATCGTGCTGTCTATGTCGATATCAAGGGCCTGAACTATGAAGAGGCAGCCCGAAAAATTGGTCATGAATTGTACGATACCGGTATTCTGGATAAGGATATTGATACGACTGATTGGGCAGTCCTTGCACGTGCGGTTCGCCAGCGGCTCCAAAGCGGACACCATAGAATCCCGTATTTACTCCTGCTCATTGATGAAGCAGATACTTTTATTGAAAGCTGTGAGGCCGTTAATTACAAGCCTTTCGACTCTCTAAAGGATATTCAAGGGGTGGGGATTGGCCGGTTTAAGTTTGTTATTGCCGGTCTGAGAAACATCGTGCGTTTCAGGAAAGAGGCTGCGCTGAGCAACAACAGTGTGCTGACCCATCTTGATGCCATGACAGTAAAGCCCTTCAGTTATTCGGAAGCTCGCGAACTGATGGAGATCCCGCTTCACTATCTTGGCCTCCGGTTCCCGAAAGAGAAAGAGTCTCTTATCACCCTGATTCTTGCCTCGACAAATTACTTCCCCGGGTTGATACAGCTTTATTGCGCTAAGCTTCTTGAAGCAATGCGAAACAAAGATTATGCCGGCTATGACGAGGTTGACACCCCTGTTTATGAGGTCAATGAGAAGCACATAAAGAAAGTTCTTGCCGATTCCGAATTCATGGAGCAAATCCGTGAAAAGTACGTTATCACCCTTAAGCTCGACGAGGATAATTACTATTACCTGATTGCTCTGCTGATGGCGTATCTCTACCATGCAAATGGTTATAGCACGGGATACTCTGTTGAGGATGTGAAGCGAATTGGTAGCGAGCTTGATATCACTAAGATCTCGAATCTCGATGATACGAAGCTGGCGGCCTTTATGGAAGAATTGGAAGAACTGAACGTCCTTCGCCGCACGGATGAAACCCACTATCTGTTTACGAGATTTACATTCTTCCAGATGATGGGTACCAGCTCTGAGGTGGAGGACAAGCTCGTGGAGTATATGGGGGCGTAAGATGGAAAGAATCTGGTGGGAAAAAATCCCGGACGCGCTCTCTTTTGTCACGCATATCACGGAAAGTCTGCTAGAAGAAAAGAGTATTATCCTTCAGTATTCCAGCAGGCTTCCGTGGCGTGATACGTTCGTCGATATCGTTAAAGAGAGAGTGCAGCAGCAAAACGCCTCCAAGAGTTTTATCACGGTTACGAATGTTGATGATCCCGGCAAATATCTTTTGGAAGAATACTGTAAGAGGGAGAAAAGAACTACTTTCAGACCTTCTATAGGGTATCCGAGATTCTTCGCGACAAGTGATGACATTATTCTTCATCAACGCTATTTCTGGGTAGAAGTCAACTCCCAAGAACTGCTAACAAAATGGTGTGATTTTATTTCCGAATACTCGAAACTGCGGAGTAAAGACAAAGATAACGCCGTTTTCATCCTGGAGTGGGTTGATCCTGTCGTCACCTCTGGGAGAAAAGGCGTCATCACATATTCCTTTGACGATTACATTAGCGAATATGACTGTGTCGTTTTTTCCACGCTTGCGGCTTCGGAGGTACGCGAACCGGATGTAATAAAAAACTACTTATCCGTTTTGGCCGCTAACGTCGTCGGTAATGATATTGAGCTCATCGCGGCGTGTGTTAAAAACTACAAGTCGTTCCTTCAGGATCCATACAGCACAATTTTGAAGATTGCAGAAGAGGAAGTGAGAAGTGATTATTCACCCTATTCTTTTGCAAAAACCCCAGAAGAGGTCGCTCATGCCATTTGGTTAGCTCAGATCAAAACCGTATATCCTGCCATAGAGGAATACCGTGAGAAGTTCATTGACCGCCACCGCTCAGAAATCAAAAAATGCTTGCCGGTAACATCTTCTTATGGCGAGATATACAGAGAACCCGAAGATGTTGAAATCGGAACATTGCTTTTCATGACGGGCGAAAATTTTTATCTTCCATACGAGGAATATCAGGAACTAAAGCGTTTCAAAAATGCTCGGAACGATCTGTCACATCTAAAGAACCTCTCATTCGATGAGGTAAAGCAGCTCTTCTAAACCCTACGACGCATCGCAAAACAAACCACGTCAAGTCAAGTACCGGGAGTGTATATAGAGGTGATACCATATGGATGAAGAAAAAGAAACCAGCCTTGTAGAATCTGGCAAAAACGAGCTGTTAGATATCTTCACAAAGGAAGAGGACAAGCAAGGGACAGACTTGCTGGCAATGTCGGATTTTTTCGATGTTTTTATCGGAAAAATTGAGGTTGAGATGGGCTCCCATACATCATGGGAAATCTACCATAATATTGAGGGCTTTGTCGGTGAAATCGCGGCAGCAATTAAGAGCGGTTTTGATATTTCCAAAATGGGGATGCTCGTTGCCGACTATTCTCACTTCAGCCAGGACATTATTGACGGATTAAAAGAAGGCTTTTATCATATTGGTCAGTCTAAAGAGGTGGCTGGTAATCTTCGCCCAGCGATTCTGGATGACAAAGAACAGCTCGTGAAGTTCTTTACGCTGAAAAAAGCAATTAATCCCTCTCATGTTCTCTCTGATATCTCAACTTTGTCGATGCAAGCATCTCTTCAGAGAATATCTGGTCAGATAGCAGATGTTGGAAGAGATGTTAGAGGTATGATTGATTTTGCGCGAAGAGAAGCATTAAGCAACAAATTTATTTATGCCAGAGACAAAATCATGTTGGCCTCAACCGCTACAGGCGAGGAGCGGGAAAGCTTTCTCAAGGAAGCAGATACCTACCTGATGGAAGGCCTTATTGATCTATATGCAGATATCAATGCACAAGTGAAGTATTTGGCGGATCAAAAAGGCCCATTCGCCAGCCTGAAGGCAATCGACTCTGCGCTATCTTTTATAAACGAAGATATGCAGATGATACCAAGATACGTCGGCCTTCGGATGTATTTATTTAATTTCCGGGGAAAGGTGGAAGACGCGAACAGAATAATTGGGGAGTATCGTTATCAGTTGCAAACCCTGGTAGACCGAAAAATTGGGGATGGCAAGTATACGGCGTTAGAGTTGATACATAAAAACTATCCCTATGATGTGGATAGTGTAGATTTCTGGCTCGAAAAGCCCAAGCAAATGTTGGGAGTAATAAATTCCTATCAAACAATGCTTGAGCAAAAAGATAAGGACATATACTATATCGACGTGGAGGCAACAGAAAATGAGCAGTGAAGTAGCGGCTAAGCGCTGCAAATCATGTGGCAAGCTTTTGCTAGACGAGAAAATCCCCTTTTGCCGCAGGTGCCTTCTTGAAGGTCGGAACAAGGCCGTGAATGTCGGAGAAATAATCGGCGGTGTTGGGCTTTTTGTTACCGGTGTTATTTCAACCATTAATAACAACAATACAGACTCAGATGACGAAGAAGAGATTTAGCGTTCAAGCCCAGCGTCTCACAAAATAACGCTTCACCCTTTTCGGGCAAAGCGTACACCCTTTGCTCCCGCAGCTTCACCCTAAACGCAAGAAAGCGTCACCCTTTGGCTTGGGGGTTCTATATTATTACTGTCCTTTGCCATAAGTCCACCGTAATTCGATCGAATTACGGTGGATTTTTTATGCCATTTCTTGCGGATTCCCCATTTGATGCTATAACGAATGAAATAATCGAGAATTTGCGCATCGAAAAAGGAGCGTTCGCATGAGAAGATTTTGGAGCTTTTATCAAAACGAGCCTTATCAGGTGGGCTGCAGCGGCAGAACGGTTTATATATATGATAAAGCAGGAAATGAGCTTGCGAAATTCCGCGATATCCCCTATGCGTATACAGCCGCTTTTATGCCGGGAAAGAATATCATCGCCGTGAAGTCCACAGAAGGGCGCCTGGGATTTTATGATCTGGACTCCCTCTGTCTGCTAAAACGGATCACGATCACCAGGATTGGCGCACAGGATGAAGGATTTTGCTTTTCGCCCGACGGCAGCTTTTTTTACAATATCGAGAAGCCCATCACTTCTTTAAGAACTCAGCTTGGGGTTTATGAGACAAACACCTTCACAAAAGTAAGCACACTGTTTGCTGAAGATGTGCGAACCGTACTAAGGCATCTGGAGTTTGACGAGAAAACCGGCACGTGCTATCTGTTGGGCTATGTGCGTAATGATATGGGGGTGCGTGATCGTGACTTCATTGCGATTTTTAATACAGAGAGCCAGACCCTTCAAGACATCCATTTCATCAGCCAAAAGCAATATGATTATCTGGCAATATACAAACATTGGGAATTGAGCGGGTTCACAGAAAAAACTCTCGAATGGTGTTTCTGTGACCTTGATGAAAAGTTAAGCCTAAAAGAGGTATATGAAGCGGCTGGCAGCTGATTCCCCTCCCGGAGAGGAACGAGAATCCCGCTTCCATCGTTGTGAAACTGTGAATGGAAGTGAGCC
Organism: uncultured Eubacteriales bacterium; assembly: GCA_900317855.1. Classification (GTDB taxonomy): domain Bacteria; phylum Bacillota; class Clostridia; order Oscillospirales; family Oscillospiraceae; genus CAG-103. Next base: position 22,651 of record ONIG01000027.1, read on the forward strand.
TTCGCAGCCACCGGCAGGCATCCGAAGATGCCTGCCGGTGTTCTTTTGCACTTCCCTTTTCGATGCCGGCACTGTGGGATTGCAGGCAAAACACATGTATGCTATAATAAAAAAATCGTTGATTTTTGTCCGCGCGGCGCGTCTGCCCGCTGCGGCAACGAAATGATACCCAGAAAGGATCTTTGATGATGAAACCGAAATTTGACGGCTATGCGGCGCAGTATGACGCCTGGTTCATGGAAAACGACAACCTGTTTCAGAGCGAGCTGCGCCTGTTCCAGACGGCGCTCGGCGACATTGCCGGAAAGCGCGTGCTCTCCGTCGGCTGCGGCAGCGGCCTGTTCGAGAGCATGATCGACTGCAGCGGCATCGAGGGCATTGAGCCCTCGCACGACATGGGCGCGATCGCGCAAAAGCGCGGCGTGAACGTGATCGCGTTCGGCGCGATCGAGGACGCCGATTTGGAAGAGAACGCTTACGACGTGATCTATCTCAACGGCAGCTCCAGCTATATGGAGGACCTGACGCGCGCGTTCGACGTCTGCAAAAAGGCGCTCAAGCCAAACGGCAAGTTCGTGTCTCTGGATGTGCCGAAGGAGAGCGCGTTCGGGTTTATGTACCTGCTGGCAAAGGAAGCCGGCACGTTTGACCACCCGTCGCTCAATGGCGTCATGCCCCAGCTGCCGTATCCGCTCGAGCTGTGCTGCGCGGGCGTGTGGCACTCCACCGAGGAGAAGATTGACGCGCTCAAGGCGCTCGGCTTCCACGATTTTGACTTCTATCAGACGCTGCTGCGCAACCCCATGTACACCAACGAGGTCGTGGAGGACGTCGTGCCCGGCTACCAGAGCGGCGGCTATGTGGCGATCATCGCGCACAAATGAGCGAGCATAACGACGGCAAGCTCTCGCAGCGGCTCCATGCGTGCGTGCAGGACATCTGGCCGCGGTATCTCACCCACCCGTTCGTGACGCAGATGGCCGACGGCACGCTGCCGGCGGAAAAGTTCCGCTACTACATGCTGCAGGACTATCTCTACCTCAAGGACTATGTGAAGATCTTTGCGGCCATTATCCAGAAGGCCGACGATTTCGAGCAGATCCGGTTTCTGAGCGAAGAGCTCGCGAACACGATCGACGAGACGTTCCGTACGCACCTGCCGTACATGCAGCGCCTCGGCGTCACGGAAGATGAGATCCGCAGTGCGCGCGCGCACATCGACAACAGCGCCTACAGCCACTATATGCTCTGCGAGGCGCAGGCCGGAGACGTGCTGACCGGGCTTGTGACGCTCCTCAACTGCTCGTGGAGCTATGCCTACATCGCGCAGCAGATGGTGGCGCGTTATCCGGACGCGCTTCAGGACGAGCGCTACGGCGCGTGGTTCGCTGGCTATGTTTCGGAAGAATACCGCCAGACCAACCAGGCGCTCATCGACCGGATCGACGCGCTCGGCGCGGGCATTGACGAACGAACGACACAGCATCTTTGCGAGATCTTTGAAAAGTGCTGCCTGTTTGACCTTCGCTTCTGGGACATGGTCTACGCCATGGGAGAGACCTGAACGTACCAGCAAAAAAGCTGCTTTTCCTTTGCGAGGTGACGCCATGAAAGCCGAACGCAACAAGACCATAGACTTTCCGCCGGAGGACGCGCCGGAGTATCTCGCGCGCTGCCTGCATGTGACGGAGGATGTACCGCTCGACGCCGTGTGCGGCCGCACCATCTGCGGCGACACGTTTGCGGTCGCGCCGCACCTGCCGCGCGGCTTTGCAGACCTGCTGATCGTCGACCCACCGTACAACCTGACCAAGGACTTCTCCGGCGGCGGCTTCCGGCGCACGACAGACGCGAACTACGCCGCCTTTACACGCGCATGGATCGAGCTACTGCTGCCGCTGCTCAAGCCGGACGCCTCGGTCTACGTCTGCTGCGACTGGCGCTCGAGCCCGATCGTCGGCCTGACGCTCAAGGACTATTTCCGGCTGCAAAACCGCATCACCTGGCAGCGGGAAAAGGGCCGCGGCGCGCAGCGCAACTGGAAAAACGGCATGGAGGACATCTGGTTCGCCACCCGCACGGACGACTACACGTTCCACGTGGACGCCGTGAAAGTGCGCCGCCGCGTGCGCGCGCCCTACCGCGCCGACGGTCAGCCGAAGGACTGGGAGGAGACGCCGGACGGCAAGTTTCGCAACACGTGCCCGTCGAACTTCTGGGACGATATTTCCGTGCCTTACTGGTCCATGCCGGAAAACACCGCGCACCCGACGCAAAAGCCCGAAAAGCTGCTGGCCAAGCTCATCCTCGCGAGCTCCGACCCCGGCGGCATCGTGCTCGACCCCTTCGCCGGCTCCGGCTCCACGGCCGTGACGGCGAAAAAGCTCGGGCGCCGCTTCGTCGCCATTGAGCGCAGCGAGCAGTACTGCGCCTGGGCCGAAAAGCGGCTGGAGCTGGCGGAGACGAACCCTGTCATCCAGGGCTACGCCGACGGCGTGTTCTGGGAGCGCAACGCCGGCCGTCTGCCGCGCTGAGCGAACTGCATATGCCCCGGCGCCCGGCTGACACCGGGCGCCGGTTTTGCTTGTCGGAAATTTGACGTTTCTTGACAAGCGTCCAAAACAGTGTTACAACGAAAACCGCTTGTGCAAGTACGAAACAAAGAAGGCGCAGATATGAAACGAGGCTATCTGTACATTGCGGTCACGACGCTGCTGTTTTCCAGCATGGAGGTCGCGCTGAAGCTGATCTCCGGACAGTTCAACCCTATCCAGCTCAATTTCAGCCGGTTTCTCGTCGGCGGGCTGGTGCTCATTCCTTTCGCCGTGCGCGAACTGAAAAAGCGCGGCCGGAAGCTTGACGGCAAAGCGCTCGGCTCGTTTGCCCTGCTGGGCCTGATGGGCATTGCGGTAAGTATGTCGCTGTATCAGCTGTCCGTCACGCGCATCCAGGCATCGGTCGTCGGCGTGCTGTTTTCCAGCAACCCCGTGTTCGTGACGCTGTTCGCCTTCCTGCTCCTGCACGAGACGATCTCGAAAAATCAGGTCGCGGGCCTCGTGCTGGACGTGGCGGGCATCGTGCTCATCATCCAGCCGTGGCACCTGCGGCTCGATGCGCTCGGTGTGGTGTACGTCCTGCTGGCGACGCTGCTGTTCGCGCTCTACGGCGTGTGCGGCAAGCGCCAGTGCGCGCGCTTCGGCGGCATCGTCGTGACGTGCTTCGGCTTTCTGTTCGGCGCAGCCGAGATGATCGCGCTCGCCGGTCTAACGCACATCCCATCCCTCGCCGCCAGCCTGACGGCCGCAGGACTGGACACGTTTGCGAGCATCCCCTTCTTCACCGGCTACACGCTGGCGAATCTGCCGATCGTGCTCTTCATCTACGTCGGCGTGACCGGCATCGGCTTCACCTGCTACTTCCTGTCGATGGAGGTCACGAGCGCTCAAACGACGTCGCTCGTGTTCTTCTTCAAGCCCGCGCTCGCGCCGCTGCTGGCGTTTCTGGTGCTGCATGAGGCCATCCCGGGCAATATGCTCGGCGGGATCGCGTGCGTCCTCTGCGGCAGTCTGGTGTCCATCCTCCCCGGCCTGCTCGCACAGCGAAGGGCCGCTGCGCTTCCGTTCGCGGAAGACACGGTCAAGGAAGAAATCGAAATCTGAATCTGCAATCTTTGCGCCCGCAGCGATCGCTGCGGGCGGTTTTTGTTTTTTGCAAAATTGGGCTTGACATCCCGTGCACATTGTGTTATTGTCTTAATTGCTTAATACAGCGGCACACAATTCCGACAGGAGGCGGCATCATGAACTGGAACATCCGCAACGACGCGCCTGTCTACACGCAGCTCGTGGACCAGATCGCCCGCGCGATCATTCTCGGGCAGTTTCCGCCCGGGAGCAAGCTGCCGTCGGTGCGCGACTTTGCGTCCGACGCCGGCGTGAATCCGAACACGATGCAGCGCGCGCTCGCCGAGCTTGAGCGGCTGGAGCTGATCCGGACGCAGCGCACGGCCGGCCGCACCGTGACGGAGGATCTGGCGCGCATCGAACGGGAAAAGCGGCGGCTGGCGCAGGCCGGCATCGACGCATTCTGGCAGGCGCTGGCGCAGCTCGGCTATGACCGGGCGCAGGCGCTCGAGCTGCTGCAGCAGGATCTGCGGCAGGCAAAGGAGGAAATGTAACATGGCAATTCTCGAATGTAAGGGCCTGTGCAAGAGCTACGGCGCGGAGCCGGCGCTCGACCGCGTAGACCTGACGGTCGAGCCGGGGCACATCGTTGGCCTGCTCGGCCCGAACGGCAGCGGCAAGAGCACGCTCATCAAGCTGGCCAACGGACTGCTCACGCCGGACGCCGGGGAAATTCTCATCGACGGCATGGCGCCGAGCAAGGAGACAAAGAAGATCGTCTCCTATCTGCCGGAGCGCACCTATTTCGCCGACTGGATGACGGCGCTGCAGCTGCTGGCGTTTTTCGGCGATTTCTACGATGATTTTGACCGCGACGCGGCCGTGCAGATGATGCAGCGGCTCGGCATCCAGCCCAAGCAGCAGATCAAGCAGATGTCCAAGGGCACGCGCGAGAAGGTACAGCTCATCCTCGTCATGAGCCGCAAGGCAAAGCTCTATCTGCTCGACGAGCCGATCGGCGGCGTTGACCCAGCGACGCGCGATTTCATTCTCAACACCATCATCTCTAACTACAACCCCGAGGCCGCCGTCGTCATCTCGACGCACCTGATCGCGGACGTGGAAAACATCCTCGACGATGTGGCGTTTCTCAGCCGCGGTCATCTGCTGCTGCAGTCGTCGGCGGATGAGCTGCGCGCCAAGGAGGGCAAATCGGTGGACGCTGTGTTCCGGGAGGTATTCAGATGCTAGGAAAACTCTTAAAGCAGGATTTTCGCGCCACGGCGCGCATCATGCTGCCGCTGTATGTGGCCGTGCCGGTGCTCGGCCTGTTCACGAACCTGATCACCCATCTGTGTGAAAACCAGGACGGCTTTCTGATCAATGCCATCAGCATGCTCGTGTCGTTCGTATTTTCGCTCTCGCTCATTGCTGCCGTCGTGACGACGATCGTGCTCATGGTCCTGCGGTTTTACCGCAATCTGATGACGGACGAGGGCTACCTGATGTTTACGCTGCCGGTCTCGACGACGGAGCTGATCTTTTCGAAGCTGATCGTCTCGGTCGTGTGGTTTCTCGGCACATTCGCGGTCGACGCGCTCGGCATGCTGCTGTCCGGCATGCTCGGCGGCTACGAAGACTTCGTCCGGTTCCGGTTCGCCTTTACCTTCAACGTTCCGTATAACATCCCGATCACGCAGGCACAGGCCGGCTGGCTCGCAGCGGGCGTGGTCGTGCTGGTGATTTTGTGCGGCCTCGCCCTATGCCTGATGACCTACGCCGCCATGGCAATCGGCCAGAGCTTCAAGAAAAACAAAGGACTCATGTCCGTCGTGTTCTTCTTCGTGCTCTGGATCGGCACGCGCATCGTGCTGACGCTGATCTTCGGCGCGTTCTACGGGCCAGCCACCTCGGCCGTCAACACGATGACCGTGCTGCAGGCGCTCTGGACCGTGCTCGGCTGTGCGTGTGTGGGCGCGCTGGCGTTTTGCGTGGGCTTCTTCTTCCTCACGCACGGCATGCTGCGCAAGCACCTGAACCTGCAGTAAAAAAGCAAAAAAACACCCGGTATTGGCTCTGAACCGCCCCAGATTGTGCGGACAGCACAAAAAACACCCCCTAAGCAGGGATATGAAATTTTAAGCAACATACTGGCACCGAAATTCCATCGGTGT
>ONIG01000005.1 GCA_900317855.1 uncultured Eubacteriales bacterium
ATTTTCTTGGCATAGCAATACCCCCTATGTAGTTCTTTTATTTTCCTACATAGGGGGTGTTTTGTCTATTGTCCGTTTTTACTGGTTCGGTTCAGATCGGTATGCACCTGTTTTCGTTTTTATTCCGCCGCCGGCGTGCTGGGTGCAGCATTGCCGGGCGTCGTGGACTTGTTGCGGCCGCGTCCGCCGCGATGGCGTCGGCGATGGCCGTCCGCGCGTTTTTCCCCGTTCGGCGTAGTTCCCTCGGCCGGCTTGGGCGCCGGGGCCTTGTTGCGGCTGCGCTCAGCGTTCTCGCCCGCGGGCTTGTCCCCTGGCTTGCGCGCGCCGGATTTACGGTTGGACTGAGACTTTTGCCGCGGCTGGCCCTTGGGCTTTGCGCCCTCCTGCGCCGGCTGCTCCGCCTTCGGGGCGGTCTGGCCATTGGCCGGCTTCTTCCCGCCGTGGCCGCGCGAGCGGCGGCGCGGATGCTTCTTCTTCTCACCGGATTCTGGCGTGCGCGCGGCCTCCGGCTTCTTGTCGCCGTAGACCTCGTCCGCAAAGAGCTGCGGCAGCGCCCACGGATCCTCTTTCGGCTCCTCGTCGCGCACCGGCTTCGGCCGGTCCTTGAGCAGGGACGGCAGCGGTTCGCCCGGCTTCGGGCGGCCGCCGGGGATCACGGCGATCTCGTCGGCCTGATAGTTTTTGAAAACGTCCTCGCCCTGCCCATCGAGCTTGACTTTCAGGCTGCTGCGCAGGATGTTGACCGACGACACGGTGCCGTAGCCGGCGGGCGTTTCGACAAAGGCGCCGACCTTCGGCACGGCCTTGACCAGCTCCTCATACGCCGCCTGCTCATAGCGCAGGCAGCACATCAGGCGGCCGCACGCGCCGGAGATCTTCGACGGGTTGAGCGACATGGACTGCACCTTCGCCATCTTCGTGGACACGGGCTGAAAGTCATCCAGAAACTGATTGCAGCAGTACGGGCGGCCGCAGATGCCGATGCCGCCGAGCATCTTCGCCTCATCGCGCACGCCGATCTGGCGCAGCTCGATGCGGTTGCGGAACACGGAGGCCAGATCCTTGACCAGCTCGCGAAAATCCACGCGCCCGTCGGACGTGAAGAAAAACATGGTCTTGTTGCCCTCAAAGCTGCACTCCACATCCACGAGCTTCATATCCAGACCGTGCTCGGCGATCTTCTGCTTGCAGATGGCAAACGCCTCTTTTTCGCGGCGGCGGTTGATCTCCTCAATGCGCAGATCGTCTTTCGTGGCGATGCGCGCCAGAGAACGCAGCGGCTGCACGACCGTCTCGTCCGGCACCGCATGACTGCCCTGCACGCACTCGGCCAGCTCCAGCCCGCGCGACGTCTCGACGACCACTTTCTCGCCCGTGCGCACGGCAATGCCGTGCGGGTCAAAGAAATAGACCTTGCCGCGGTTTTTGAATTTTATACTGATTACTTCTGTCAATTTGATATCCTCACTTCTGAACTTTCGCCTGCACGCCCGAAACGGACAGCAGACCAAAGATATGCTTCGTGCCGACGTTGGCGCGGCGGTAATTCTCGCAGGTCTCCATCAGGCGAAGCTGCTGCGCGCACAGCGCCTGCGGCAGCACCGTCTCGTCCGGCTCCGCCAGCAGCTGCACCAGCCGGTGCTGCACGGCGGGGAGAAATGCCGCAAGCGTCTGCGCGTCCATGCCCTCCTGCGCAAGGCACCAGCGCAGGAGCGTCAGCCGGTTTTGCGACGCGACCGCGCGCAAATAGTCCTCCGCCAGGGTGCGGATCTCCTCCGATTCCTGCAGCTGCTCCGCAGGGTCGCGCAGCAACGCACAGCGTGAGCGCACCGTCGGCAGCAGCAGCTCCGGACTTGCGGCCGCGAGGATGAACGCCGCGCTCTGCGGCGGCTCCTCCAGCAGCTTCAAAAACGCGTTCTGTGCATTGAGATTCATGGTATCCGCCTGCCGCAGAACGTAGACCTTCTTTTCCGCCTCGCTCGGCAGGATGTACGCCGTGGCCGCGACACCGCGGATCTGGTCGACCTTAATCGTCGGCACCTTGGCGTCCGGATCCGGCGCGACATAGATCACGTCCGGGTGCACACCGTCATAGACCTTGCGGCAGTCCCGGCACGTCCGGCACGGACGCACACCGTCACTGCGGCAGAGCATGGCCGCCGCCAGATCGAGCGAGAGCCGGTCGCGCGCCTGCTCCGACTGGGACGCGACAATATATGAATGCAGCAGATGCTCCTGCGGTTGAAATTGCAGCATACACGCGCTCCTTTCCGGCATACATTGTTTATTTTACCCGCTGCGGCCGGATTCGTCAATCACTATTGCATTTCCAGAAATAAAAAAAGCAGGCAGCACCGGCTGCCTGCTTTTTCACACAGGATTTCAAGCGTTCTTCTCGAGGTAATCCACGACCTGACGGACGGTGGTCAGCTCCGCTGCCTTCTCATCCTCGATCGTGATGCCGAACGCATCCTCGATCGACATGACCAGCTCCACGACGTCGAGCGAATCCGCGCCGAGATCATCCGCGATGTTGGTGTCCATGGTGATGGTGTTTTCGTCCACCTCAAACTGGTGGGCAAGCAGTTGTCTCACTTGTTCGAACATAATACCGTTTCCTCCTAAATCTCTCGTCAGCTCCACTCGCGGCTGACCGGTTTGTTGCTGGTACGCTGCGGCTTCTCGTAGGAGACCACAACGCGGCGGTTCGGCTCGGTACCGGTCGAACTCGTCGTCACGCCTTCGTAATCCTGCAGTGCCGTGTGAATGACGTGGCGCTCGTAGGAATTCATCGGCTCAAGCGCCATGCTGCGCTTGTACTTGATGGCCTTGGCGGCCATCTTCTCAGCCAGACGCACGAGCGACTCCTCGCGCTTGGCGCGGTAGCTCTCGGCATCGACGCTGATGTGCATGTGCTTATCACTGCCGCGGTTGACGGCGTAATTGGTCAGGTGCTGGATCGCGTCGAGCGTCTCGCCGCGGCGGCCGATGACTGCGCCCATGTTGCTGCCGGACAGATTCACGTTCACGCCGCCGTTTTCACGCGCGGTGATCTCGATCTCTGCCTGGATGCCCATGTGCTCGAGCAGGCCGCTGACGAATGCACGGATGCGCGCGTAGCTCTCCGGCTCATCCGCCGCCGCGGGAGCAGCGGGGGCAGCTGCGGGCTGCTCCTGCGTCGCAGCCGGAGCTTCCGCAGCGGTCTCGGACTCCTCATCCGGCGCCTCATACTGCACGCGGACGACCGCAGGGCTGGCACCGATGCCGAGGAAGCCGGACTTGGCGCGCTCGACGATCTCAACGGAAACATCATCCCGGTCAAGGCCAAGCTCCTCGAGCGCGGCGGCGATCGCCGCCTCTTCCGTCTTGCCGGACTTTTCCAGTGTTTTTAACATCATTCAGTACTCTCCTGTTTTCCTTCGGGGACTTCGGCGGCCGGCGCCTGCTCCGTCTCGGGAGCGGCGGCCTGATCCGCTGCATAATGGTCCCGCGCATAGGCACGGCCACGCGCATAACGGCGGTTGCCGACCTGGGACTCCGGCGCAGCCGCCTGCTCGATGCCGAGGCGCTCGCGGCGGGCGGCGCGCTCTTCACGCACGACCGCAGCCTTGCGCTCGTCATTCTTCTGCTTCTGGCTGGCCTGGATCTTCTTCTTGCTGGTATTGGGGTTGACGACGGTCTCACCGGCAGCCTTCAGACGCTCGGTCTCGAGACGCTTGCGCTCAAGTTCGGCATCACGCTCTTTTTCGCGCGCGATGCGCTCAGCATCGAGCTTGTCGAGCTGCTTGTTGAAAACCTTCGTCAGGCTGACATCACGCAGGATGCCAAGGATGCTGTTGACGATCCAGTAAATGCCCAGAGCGGCCGGCATCGTGTAGCAGATCCACAGCGACACGAGCGGCATCATGATCATCATGGTCTTGTTGGTCGTAGCGGCCTGCTGCTGGTTGGCAGCGGGCTGCGGCGTCATCGACGTGCTGATCTTCATGGACAGCCACGAGAGCACCGCCGAGACGATCGGGATCAGGAACAGGCCCAGAGCCGGAAGCCAGACAGCTTTGTTGCTCCAGTCAAACGTCCAGATCTTGAACGAGGGCTGCTGGCCCATGTTCAGACCGATGAACGAATAGTCGATATCCAGCAGCTTGCCCGAGAAATCACCGAACGCGCCGGTCACGGCGTCCCAGTTCTGATGGATCAGGTCGGCGATCTGGATCTCCTGATAGGCGGACTTCGTCTGTGCGACATAGCCCGCGTTGGTCGTGACCCAGTCGGTCAGCTGCGTGACAGCGTCCGCGCTCAGGCCCATCATCTTCGTCAGCGGCTGACGGATGACGCTGTAGAGCGCGATCAGGATCGGGAACGGGATCAGGCTCCAGAGGCAGCCGGACATCGGGTTGATCTTCTCTTCCCGATAGAGCTTGGCCATCTCTTCATTGAGCTTTTGCTGGTTTCCCTCGTGCCGGCGCTGAAGCTCCGCGATCCGCGGCTGAAGGCGGCTGGTACGCATCATGCTCTTCTTGCTCTTGGCCATGAACGGAAGCAAAATCAGGTTCACGACGACGCCGAAGAGGATGACCGCCCAACCGTAGCTGCCGGTCAGCTCATAGAGTGCTTTGAGCAGCCAGGCAAAGGGTGCAGTAATCCAGGACATAAGACGACTCCAATTCTTAAATTCTTAGGATTTCCCGGTCATGGCACCGGGTCATAAAATTCGTGCTCACCCGTGTGGAACGGATGGCACCGGCATATGCGCTTGATGGCCAGCCACGAGCCCTTGAGCGCTCCGTATTTCTGCAGAGCCTCGAGCGCATATTCCGAGCAGGTCGGAATGAACCGGCAGCAGGACGGTTTGAGCGGTGAGATATACCTGCGGTAAAACTTCACCAGCGCGATGAGCAGCCGCTTCATACGCCGTCATCCCCTTCCGTCAGCAGGCCGAGCTGGGCGCAGGCAGATAAAAACGCTGCCTCCAGCTGATGATAATCCGCCGTGCACGCGCGCACGCGCGACACGACGACCAGATCATACCCGCGCGCGATCTGCCGCTCATGCAGGCGATAAATCTCCCGCAGACGGCGGCGGATGCGGTTGCGCACGACGGCATGGCCGACTTTGTTGGACACGGTGTAGCCGATGCGGCTGCGGCCGGCGCGGTTTTTCCGGCAGTAGACCACCAGATACGCATTGGCGCAGCTTTTGCCCTTCGAGTACAGACGCCGGAATTCATAGTTTTGTTTGATCGTGCTGGTAAATTCCAAAGGTCTCCCCCGATCCTCTCTGCTGTGCAGACCCTCCGGATATGCCTTTAGGGCGGAAAGATCCCGCCCTGAAAAACATGATTAAGGAGTCTGCCTGCTCACGCGCAGCAACTCAGTAGCTGAGATGCTTTCTGCCCTTCGCTCTGCGGCGGGACAGCACCTTGCGGCCGTTGGCGGTCGCCATTCTCTTGCGGAAGCCGTGCTCTTTTTTGCGCTGAAGCTTCTTGGGCTGGTAGGTACGGAACATGGTGTTTTCTCCTTTCGATCATACTCAACAGCGGCTCGCGCCGCCGTAGTTGGCAAAAAGTATCCGGCGCCAGACGACTGACGCCGGATATATATTATACACTATGGAATTTCTCCCTGTCAACCTTCATTTTTCGCAGCCGCGGCACCGCGCAGATCCTCGCCGGTGATGTACTTTTTCAGCGGCTTCCACAGCAGCGCACCGATCACGAGCACAAGCACCATGTCAATGAGCATGAAGCTGCCGTTATACAGTGCCGAGTAAAACCACGGCGTCGTCATCGTCAGGCCGAAGAAGGTCTCGGGCATATATTCGGCCCAGACCGTCGCGCCGACGACATAGTGCACGAGAAAGCGTGCCACACTGCCGACGACCGTGCCGATGAAGAAGCCGCCCTTGAGCTTCGAGCACGCTCCGGCGAAGCCGAGCACCGTGAATGCGAGCAGATAGTCGCCGATGAGCGACTGCCACGTCCAAGCATACGTGCTGCTGAGCACTGCCTGCAGGATGCTGTAGGCAAAGCTCGTGAGCATGCCGGGACCGAAGCCCCAGCGGGCGCAGTACAGGAAGATCGGCAGCATCTCGATCGTGATGGAGCCGCCCTGCGGGAGTTCAAAGAGCTTGAGATAGCTCAGGACCTGGGCAAGGGCGATGAAGATCGCGCCCTCGCACAGCGCGCGCAGGCGCAGATGGGATTTGCTTTGGGTCATATTGTGTTTCTCCTCAAAGAAAAAACTGCATTGCCGAAACAATGCAGTCCATAGAAAACGATAGAATATGAATTTCGTTTCCTACGCCGGCATTATCCGGATCAGGTCTGTGGGTATCGAGCTTCGATTCACTCGTCTCAGCCGGGAATGACCCAGCCCCCCAAATGGTACGTTGTTATTAATACACGATTGTCCGCAATTTGTCAAGTCATTGTCTGCGCGGCGGCGCATAAAGATCCGCAGCGGCGGCAAGCATGTTCTGCATCTCCAGCCGGGCCGACGGCGGCGAGAGGATCTCCACCTCGGTGCCGAAGCCGAACAGCCAGGCATAGAACTTTGGACTCGTGACCACGTTGAGCGCGACCGTAAAATGCGCCGGCCCGTCGGCGACCACGATCACGTCCTTGCCGAAGCGGTCGAGCACCGCGCCGACCAGATGATTGGCAAAGCGCAGCCGCACCGTCTGCTCTTCCCCGCTGAACATGCTGAACACTTTTTTGGAATACGCCGACAGGTCCAGCTTTGAAAGGTCTTCCGTGCCCACGCGCGGCGCCTCCAGCGCGGAGATGTCCGTCATCTTGTCCACACGGTAATGCTTGCGCAGCTCCGCCTCGGCATCCCACGCCAGCAGGTAGTAATTCTCATTGTCCCACATCAGCGCCAGCGGACTGACGACATAGTACGCACCCGCCTTGCGGTAGCGCCGCTGCTTAGAGATGGTGTATTCAAAGTAGTGGAAGCGGATCTGCCGGTCCCGGGAAATCGCGTCAGAGATCTCGTCCACGTTATAATAGACGCTCTCATTCATGCTCTTGACGCGGCCATGAACATAGACCTGCCGCTGCAGGAGCTGTGCATCATAGATGCTGGCAAGACTTTCGATCTTTTTAATGAGCGCCAGCGTCTTTTTGTGCGTGATAAACTTGGATGACTGGACGCTGTCGACCAGCAGTTTGAGCTCCGGTGTTTCAAACGCGCGCGAGCCGACGTAATACCCGGTCGTCTTGGTCTTGGTCTGAACGATGTCTATCCCGAACGTGCGCAGTGCCTCGAGATCGCCGTAAATACTCTTACGCTCGGCCGACACGCCGCGCTGTGCCAGCTGTGCGATCATCTCCGGCACGGTCATCGGATGGCGCTCATCCGTCTGCTGCAGCAGGATCTCCATCAGGTACAACAGCTTCAATTTCTGATTCGGTGATTTTGGCATAGTGATTCTCCGTTTCCCGTAAGGATCGGCATAATATTACCACAAATTAACGGCGCAGGCCAGTCAAAAGCCAGAAATATACTGATTTTCGGCAAAATTTGTTTGGGCGTCAGCCCAGCGGCTGCGACTCGGAGCTCAGCATTGCGTCGAGATTGTCCAGAATGAAGCGCTGCGCCTCCAGCCCGTACAGCGTAACGGTGTAGGTGCCGCGCTTTCCGCTGCGCTCCTCAGCCGACAGGCCAATGGTGCACCCCAGCGCCGTCGGGCGGCGCGTTGGCGTCCCCCCTTCACGTGCGGACACCTCCAGAAATCCGGCATGCAGGAGCCAGTTTGTGATCGTCGTCGTGCGCAGCTGCCGGTAGACGAACGTGTCGGCCATCTCATTGAGGATGCGGCAGATCTCGCTGATAAGCATCGGCCGCTCCGAAAACGGGAACTGCGCGCGCTGCTCGGCCGGCAGGGCAAACGGCAGGCCGAGCCCCTGTCCGCCGCGCTCGTGCAGCTCCTGCAGCAGACCGGACACAAAGAAAAAACAGCGCGACAGCTCCACCCGGTTGAGCACGCTGTCGTCCGGCAGCTCCGCGCCCGTCGCCGGGTCCAGCCCAAGGGCAAGTGCATCGAGGCAGTGCTTGGCGTTCAGAATACGTTCCTTTTGCGTCATATCATCGCCCGCTTCCGTGTTTTTCTTCATCATAGCAGAATGAGAGTCCCATAAGCAGGACTCTCATCAAAAATATCCAATTTTCTCGTACATATTTTTCGTTTCCGGCGCGGCGGCGCAGCCAACATTATGATGCCGACGGCGGAACGTGCCGTCAATGCGCAGGCCACTTCCCCACTGCGAAGTGAAAGCCCCCCGCCGGTGCGACCTGCGGAGGGCTTGCTTTCAAGTCTTATTTCCGGGTGCCGCCGCCGCGCGCCGCGTGCGCAGACGGGCCGAGCCCGCATCGATGAGCCAGACGAGCAGGACAAAGCCGAGGAAAATGGCGCTGACATCATTCCACGCGTACTGGTTCATGGCGAAAATGAGCGGCGCGCCGATGCCGCCGGCGCCGACAAGGCCGAGCACGGACGCCTCGCGGATGTTGACATCGAACCGGTAGAGCACAGCCGAGGAAAACGCCGGGCCGAGCTGCGGCAGCACCGCATAGCGGATGCGCGGCAGCAGGGAGACACCCATTGCGCGCAGCGCGTCGTAGGCGCGAAAATCCAGCGACTCGATCGCCTCGGTGAAGCGCTTGCTGAGCAGACCGATGCTGCACACCGCGAGCGTCAGCACGCCGGTGAACGCGCCGGGTCCGGAGACACGGATGAAGATGAGCCCATAGATCAAAAACGGCACGGAGCGGATCGCCACGATGAGCGCCCGGAACAGCAGCGCGACCGGGCGCGGCAGCAGCTTCGGCGTGCTCAAAAACGCCAGCGGCAAAGCGAGCAGCGCGCCAAGGCCGGTGCCGGCCAGCGCGATGCCGACCGTCTCGAGCAGCAGCCAGCCGAGCCCGTCCTTGCCGGTGCCGAAAAAGAAGCGCCAGTCCGGATGCAGCAGGCCCGTACCCATCGCCGCGAGTACGCTCCGGCTCGTGTGCGCCAGATCCGGCGCCTCGATGCCCGCCGTGCAGACGACCACGCACACCAGCACCGCCGCCCAGAGCGTGCGCTTTGCCCCGCGCGGGATGCTGCGCTCGCCGCGGATGATGCGCCCAAGCGCATGGCTGAGCCACTCGATGCAGCAGACGGTCACGAACAGGCACACGAGGATCGCACCGACGCGGCCGTACTCCCGCCACGAGATCTTCTCGTTGAGCAGCAGGCCGATGCCGCCGGCGCCGACATAGCCGAGGATGGCACTGTGGCGCACATTCGTCTCGAGCAGATAGAGCGCATTGGTCAGGTAGCCCGAGGCGATCTCCGGCACGACGGCGCACGCATAGGCCCGCGCCGGGGACGCGCCCATGGCGCACAGCGCGCGGTAGGGCGCGAGCGTCAGCACCTCGATGTCCTCATAGGTCAGGCGCGTCATGACGGCCAGTGTGAAGAGCGTGATGGCGACCGTGCCGGAGAACGTGCCAAGGCCGAACAGGAACGTCGCCAGCAGCGCAAGGATCAGCGCCGGGAACGAGCGCAGCACCTGCACCAGAAAGCGCAGCACCGCGCGCACCGGCGCGGGACACGGCAGATTGTGCGCGCACAGCGGCGCGAAGCCGAGCGCCAGCGCGACGCCCAGCGCCGTACCGGTGACAGACATACGCAGCGTCGCCAGCAGCGGCGCCACGATCGCGGACAGATAGCTCCAGTCCGGCGGGAAGAGCTGCGCGGCAATGTCGCGCAGGTGCGCCCGCCGCGCCCAGAACACCGCGGGGTCGCACCCCGTAAGCCGGAACGCCAGCACAAACAGCGCGAGCACGCCCAGTGCCCGCGCCCAGCGTTTGCCGCGGGAGCGCGTCATGGCGCAGCCCCGCTTTCCGCGCCGCCGTAGATCCGCGCGAGGTCTGCGTCCGTCACGGCGGCGGGCGCGCCGTCGAGCACGATCCGCCCGGCATGCAGGCCAAGGAGCCGGGTGGAAACCGCCCGGCTCTGGTCGAGATTATGACTGTTCATGAGAATGGCGACACCCTCCGTGCGCTGAATGTCCTGCAGCAGCGCGAGGATCTGCCGACCGGTGACCGGGTCGAGCGAGGCGACCGGCTCGTCCGCCAGCAGCAGCGAGGGCTTTCGCATGAGCGCACGCGCGATGGCGACGCGCTGCTTCTGCCCGCCGGACAGGCTGCAGACCGGCTCGTCGCATTTGTCCGCCAGGCCGACGCGCGCGAGCAGCCGCTCGGCCTCCGTAATCTGCGCGCGCGAAAACAGGCCCAGCAGCGCCGCCGGCAACGTCATGTCCGGCAGGCAGGCATTGAGCACGTTCTGCCGGCAGGAGACCGGCTCCACCAGCGCGAAGTCCTGATAGATGGTGCCGATGCGCTTTTGCACGGCGCGCTTGGCGCGGCCGCGCGCGCGGGAAAATGGCTGCCCGTCGATGCACACTTCCCCGCCGTCGCACGGCAGTGTGCCGTTGAGAATGCGAAACAGTGTCGTCTTCCCGGCGCCGGACGGGCCGATGACGGACACGAATTCCCCCGGCTCCACGCAGAAAGAGACGTCCGCCAGCACTTGCGGCCGGCTGCCGAAGCGCTTGCTGATGTGTGCAGCTTCCAGCAGCATGGGCTTACTTTCCGGCGGACTTGAGCATGGCCTGCGCGTCACGCTCGCCGTCATAGTCCGAATCCTTGCCCCACGTATAGCCGACCTGACTGAAAACGCTGATGATTTCCTTGCCCTCGTCGGTCTGGGCGATCTCGATGAACGCCTCGCCGAGCGCCTTGCGGAAATCCTCGTCCGCCATAAGGTCGGAGGTCTTGCTGTAGGCGATCATGTCGTTGTAGATACCCTCGGTCACGCCGATGATGCCGGTCTGCTCGACCATGGGGGCCGTGCCGCCAAGCTTCTCCTGCCAGATGGGCGCGTTTTTGATGCGGATGTGGCCGTAAGAGACCATCACGTCCGCCTGACCGGTGGCCAGACGTGCGAGCGACGTGCTGTGCGAATCGGACTGCACCACGTGGTCCAGATCGGCAATGGTCTTGCCGTAGTGCTCCTGCAGCCAAAGGCTCGGATAGATGTAGCCGGATGCAGACGTCGGGGCGAGCACGGACCAGGTCGCGCTGTTGAGATCGTCCCACGTCAGTTCCTCACCGGCGTTGACCTTCTTGAGCAGCTCCTGCCCCTTCGCGCTCGGGCCGGCCAGAATGATCGAGCGGTAGTAAGTCGTCATGTCCTGCGTGTTTTCCTCGATGGTGCCGTCGTTCCAGTCGGCGGGGTTGTCGGAGTCCTTGTTGATGCCATAGCGCAGTGCCGTCAGCAGCACGTCGCAGTCATCGGAAAACAGGACATAGTTGCCGCCGGAGATGAAGCCGATGTCCGCGCTGCCGGCGCTGAGCGCCTCGCCCACGGCGGTGTAGCTCGTGCCGACGGTCATGTCGATGTTCTGCACGTCATAGCCCTTTTCCAGCAGCTTCGCCTTGAGCAGCGCCTCGAGCGGTTCGGTCGCCGTCGTGATCTGATCGGCGTCCGCATACGGGGAGAACGCGATCTTCAGACTCTCGATCGTCTTGGTGCCGCCGCTGGCTTTTCCGGCGTCCTTCTGGCCGCAGCCGGCCATCAGGCCGAGCGCCAGAACCAGAGACAGCATCATTGCCACTACTTTTTTCATGTACATACCCTCCAGATTTTTTCTTTCCGTCGGCCGCAGGCATAAAAAATTGGCATATGCAGCGCTGCATATACCATACCTGACGACCGGCAGACGCTGAGAATCCGCCCCTTGCGGACGGATTTGGCCGGTCGATCCTCCCTGGGATCCTCTCAACCCGGAACACGGGCTCCCTCGCGATCTGGTTTCGTCATCATTTTCTGTTGAGCGCGGCGCCAGGGCGCTCCCCCTTTCGCCGCATTCCGGAAACCAATCGACAGCTTACCACATAGCTCCGGAGAATGCAAGCAGTTTGTAAAATGGAAGTAAAATTTCTGCCGCCGCAGCATTTTCACCGGCGAATGCGCAGCAAAATGCGGGCGGTGCTAATGCACCGCCCGCAAGGGAAACCGAAAACTTCTACCGCGCGTCTCTGCAGCGCATATGATACGCTGATTGCAGGCAGACTCTCTGATGCTTTGGGAGTACTTGAAGCAGCGCCTCATACACTTCCTCATAATACATAATGCGCACAAACTCCTGATTTGTCCGGAGAGAATTGATACGATTCGCCGGACTGTTGCCCTTATACTTTGGCAGTGGCCCGTAGCTCAAATAAATCCACCAGTTGGTTGATCCCGTCGTCGTTGCATAATCCATTCCGACCATACAGCGGTCATAGTACAAAACAACACTTTTGCGGAATGGGCGCGTACAGACCAGATGGTCCGGGTATAGATAAACATGCTCGTCCATGCTGATAAGCCAGAATACGCCAAACACACCCCCCCACCTCTATCGGGCCGATCGTTACAAGAATCAAAGCGTCTGTAAGAAATCCGTTATACCACAGCCCGACAAACACTGCCACCACCATCACGCCCATCGCTGCTGCCCCAGCCAGCACAGATGGCGCACAGGCATACCCTTTTACTTTCTCTTTCTTCGACTTGGTTATCTGCACAGCTATTCCCCCTCAAAAGATGACGTTCCGGTCATCCATCCATATCTCAAATATGTTCTCTCCACCAGCGGTCAGTCTTGTATGCCTCGGGGATCGTCTCGTCAAACAGCGGATCGGCATACCCCATGGCTATCAGTTCGTCCACCCAGCGCTCACGAAGAGATGCCGGAAGCAGAGGCTTTGCACACCACGGGCAGTAATGGATCACGATATGCGAATGCCCATCCCCGCACGGGATGCCGTATTCATGAAACTTCGGCAGATATGAGATCGCTTCGCCATCGCAGAGCCGTGCCGTGTGTTCCGTCACGATGCGGACATGTGCCTGCATATCTTCGCAGCAAAAATTCATACATTCCACTCCTATATCTCTCATCGGTTGAAAGATTGCGCGCACCCATCCTCGCTCATTTTTTGCGCTTCATGCTATAAAAGGCACCAAAGAACACAATTGCGAACATGCCCAGTAATCCAAAACCATAGTCAATATATAACACAATATCGACCGCTTCGCGAGTACGGATTACGGCTGCCAAAAGAAAGTTCGCGATTCCCAGAAGATATGCGTAAATCTGCAGGCAAACGGCGACCGTCGAAAAATAACTGCGTTGGTTTTTATCGCGCAAGAACAAAAACACTTTGAGCACGCGAGTGTTTTTCAACTTCACACGATGATGGCCGGACAGCCGCTCCGAGATCAGCACCTGATCGTCAAAGTGGTACCCGCCAAACAGGAATCCGACCAGCAAAAGCAGCCCCATTTTCAGCAGCTCCACGTTCATTTCTCCCACTTCAGGCCATTCTATTTGCATTCTAACACACCCCTGCGCGGTTGTCCACGCAAAGCAATGGCACGCGCGGCGTACCCGCCTCATATTCCCCGCGGAAATTCATATACTGAATTACGCAAATATGGGGAGTGGTGTAAGTGCACACGGACATGGAAGCGCGCGCATGCGATCTTGCGGAATATCTTCTCGCCAACAATACCACCGTCCGCGCCGCCGCCAAACAATTCGGCGTTTCAAAATCGACCGTCCACAAGGATCTGACGGAGCGGCTGGAAAAGATCAACCCCGCGCTCTATCAGCAGGTCCGGCAGCTGCTGGACCGCAACAAGGCGGAGCGGCACATCCGCGGCGGCATGGCGACGCGGCGAAAATACAAAGGTACATAAACCGGCGCGCGGCCTCCCGGACGGGCGGCCGCGCTGCGCATATTTTTTGCAAAAACGGAAACGCTACCGTCGAAGGTGATTGCTTGAAATCCAAACGAATCGGACCTCAGACCGTGCAGTTTACCGCCCCGCCCGTGATCCTCGCCTCCGCCAGCGTCGTGGGCAAAAAGGAGGGCGAGGGCCCGCTGCGCGACCGCTTTGACAGCGTCAGTCAGGACACATATTTCGGCACGAAGAGCTGGGAACAGGCCGAGAGCGCCATGCTGCGGCAGTGCTTCGACCTCGTATGCCAGAAAGCCGGGCTGCAGCCGGAACAGCTCGACTATGTGCTCTCCGGTGACCTGCTCAACCAGTGCGTGGGTTCGGCCTATGCCATGCGCGACATCGGCGTGCCCTATCTGGGGCTGTACGGTGCGTGCTCGACGATGGCGGAATCGCTCAGTCTGGCCGCCATGCTCATCGACGGCGGCTATGCCGAGCACGCCGCCGCGCTCACGAGCTCGCACTTCTGCTCTGCCGAGCGGCAGTACCGGTTCCCGCTGGAGTACGGCGGTGTGCGCACGCCGACCGCGCAGTGGACCGTCACCGGCTCCGGCGCGCTCATTCTCGGCGCGGCCGGCAACGGGCCGCGCGTGACGATGGTGACGACCGGCAAGATCGCCGACGCGGGCATCACGGACGCAAACAACATGGGCGCTGCGATGGCGCCCGCAGCCTACGAGACGCTCAAGGCGCACTTTGCCGACACCGGCCGCACACCGGACTACTATGATCTGATCGTAACCGGCGACCTCGGCAAGATCGGGCACGTCGTCGTGACGCGGCTGTTTCAGGACGACGGCATCGACCTCGAGGGGCTCTATACCGACTGCGGTCTGCTGATCTATGACCTCGAGGGGCAGGACGTGCACGCGGGCGGCTCCGGCTGCGGATGCAGCGCATCCGTGCTCGCGGGGCATCTGCTGAAGCTGCTGGAGGGCGGCCAGATCCGGCGGCTGCTGTTTGCGGCGACCGGCGCGCTCATGTCGCCCACCGCGTCCATGCAGGGCGAGAGCATCCCCGGAATCTGCCACGCCGTGGCGATCGAAACGCAGGTGAACACATGATCCTTGGCTATGTAAAAGCATTTTTGATCGGCGCCGTGCTGTGTATGATCGGTCAGGTGCTGATCGACAAGACGAAGCTGACCCCGGCGCGCATCCTGACGCTGTACGTGGTGGCGGGCGTAGTGCTCGGCGCGGTTGGCATCTATGAGCCGTTCGCCAAATGGGCGGGCGCGGGTGCGACCGTGCCGCTGACCGGTTTCGGCAATCTGCTGGCGAAAGGCGTGCATGATGCCGTGGCCGAAAAGGGCGTGCTCGGCGCGTTTACAGGCGGCTTCACGGCCGGCGCTGCCGGAATCTGCGCAGCTATTTTCTTTGGTCTGCTCGTGGCGATGTGTTTTAAGTCCAAAGATAAGCAATAAAAAAAGAACCGATCCGAAGATCGGTTCTTTTTTCTTCTATAGCGGTTTAGCCTCTTGCAGCGGCTTCGCCGGCCTCGAGCGCCTTCATGTTGCCCTCGAGGAACTTGGCCTTCCTCTCGCCAAGCTCGATGCGGATCGCTTCGCCAAGGATCTCGTTGGAGACGACCGGAGCCTTCTCCATCAGAGCGCCGAGGATCGCAACGTTCGCGCCCTTCGGGTTGCCGACAGACTCGGCAATGGCGTTGGCGTCGCAGTAGACGACCTGGATGTCATCACGCTCGGCCTTGCGGTCAATGATGGAGCTGTTGATGACGAGGACGCCGCCCGGCTTGACGTGGCTCTCGAACTTGTCCAGGGACGGACGGTTCATCGCCACAACGCAGTCAGCCATGTCGACCAGCGGGGATGCGACCGGATCGTCGGAGACGATGACGGAGCAGTTCGCCGTGCCGCCGCGCATCTCGGGGCCGTAAGAGGGCAGCCAGGAGACATGCTTGCCGTCGAGCATGCAGGCCATAGCCAGGAACTTACCGATCAGGAGCATGCCCTGACCGCCAAAGCCAGCAAAAATATATTCTTTCTTCATATTATTCAGCCCCCTTGTCCTTCTTAACGCCGAGCGGGTAGTACGGAATCATGTTCTCTTCCAGCCACTCCATCGCCTTGACCGGGCTCAGGCCCCAGTTCGTCGGGCAAGCGGACAGGACTTCGACCAGCGTGAAGCCCTTGCCTTCCATCTGATAATGGAACGCCTTGGAAATGGCCTTCTTCGCCTTAACGATGTTCGGGGTGTTGTTGACGGCGACGCGCTCGATGTAGTAGGAGCACGGAACCTCAGCGAGCATCTCGGAGACCTTCAGAGGTGCGCCGCACCAGTCCTCATCACGGCCGTAGGGGCTCGTGGTGGTCTTCTGGCCAACCAGCGTGGTCGGGGCCATCTGGCCGCCGGTCATGCCGTAGATCGCGTTGTTGACAAAGATCGTGGAGATCTTCTCGCCGCGGTGCGCAGCGTGAACGATCTCAGCGGTGCCGATGGAGGCCAGGTCGCCGTCGCCCTGATAGGTGAAGACGAGGGTGTCCTTGCCGACGACGCGCTTGGCGCCGGTGGCGACTGCGGGTGCACGGCCATGAGCGGCTTCGTACATATCGCAGTTGAAGTAATCATACGCAAAGACGGAGCAGCCGACCGGCGCGACGCCGATGACCTTGCCGTCCAGATTCATCTCATCAATGACCTCAGCGACCAGGCGGTGGATAATGCCGTGGTTGCAGCCCGGGCAGTAGTGGAACTGCTTGTCCGTGAGGAGCTTGGTCTTTTCAAAAACAACAGACATTTACTTGCCCTCCTTCATGCTGATAATCTTCGCGACGATCTCTTCGGTGGTCGGCATCTGGCTGCCGAGGTGGCCGAAGAAGTCGATCGGCTTTGCGCCGTTGATCGCGATCTTGACATCCTCAAGCATCTGGCCCTCGTTGAGCTCGACGTCGAGAACAGCCTTCACACCCGGAAGCTCGGCAGCCTTCTTGACTGCGTCGTACGGGAACGGCCAGACGGTGATCGGGCGAACCAGACCAACGTTGATGCCCTGCTCCTTGAGCTCGGCAATGGCGGACTTGGCGATACGCGCAACCGTGCCGAAAGCGGTGATGACATACTCAGCACCCTCGAGGTTGTACTCTTCCCACTGCTGCTCGTTGGCAATGATCTCACGATAGCAGGCCTGCAGATCGTCGTTGTGGACGGACAGGGTCTCGGTATCGATGTAGATGGAGTTGATGACGCCGCGCTTGGCCGGATCGTCGCCCGGTTTCCAGCCGGTGCAGGCCCAGGGCTTCTTCTCGGGATCGATCTTGTAGTCGACCATCTCGGGCATCTCCACGGGCTCCATCATCTGCGCGATGATGCCGTCGGCGAGGAAGAGGACCGGTATGCGGTACTTCTCAGCCTTGTCGAAGGCGTACATCATGATGTCGATCGCTTCCTGCACGGATGCCGGAGCGTAGGTCAGCAGGTGATAGTCACCGTTGCCGCCGCCCTTGACAGCCTGGAAGTAGTCGCCCTGAGAAGCCTGAATGTTGCCGAGGCCGGGGCCGCCGCGCATGACGTTCAGGATGACAGCCGGCAGCTGCGCGCCTGCGCAGTAGGAAATGCCTTCCTGCTTCAGGCTGACACCGGGGCTGGAGGAAGAGGTCAGCGCACGTGCACCGGCACCGGCTGCACCATAGATCATGTTGATTGCCGCAACTTCGCTCTCGGCCTGCAGGAAGCAGCCGCCGACTTCGGGCATACGTGCGGACATATATTCAGGAATCTCCGTCTGCGGAGTGATCGGATAGCCGAAGAAGTAACGCGCGCCTGCACGAATCGCAGCCTCAGCGATAGCTTCGCTACCCTTCATAAGCGTCAATGCCATTTTCGATGTACCTCCTTAATCTCTCACAATGCTGATTACCACGTCCGGGCAAGTACGCGCGCAGGAAGCGCAGCCGATGCAGGCCTCCGGATTCGCGACGACGGACGGATGATAACCCTTTGCGTTGAGTTTGTCCTTCGCCAGCGCCAGGACGCCCTTCGGGCAAGCTCTGACACAGAGACCGCAACCCTTGCAAAGATTCTCGTTGATGGTCACCTTTACCATTTTTGCTACCTCTTTTCTGTTCTGTTTTGCGAAATTGCCTATGTAAACCGCATGCGCGGGTTACGCCTGTTTCTTCTCCGACAAGCTGTGGATATAGCTGTCCCAGTCGCGCTTCATGATGATGTCTATGGCGACGGGTTTGCCGATATACTTCGGGTCGTGCCCCTCGGCAAGGAAAAAATCGAGCATGTCCTTCTTGCCGGTCGTATACATGACCGGAACGCCCGTCCGGTCGCTGACCTCGCGCAGCATCTCATAACCGTCGCGCAGCTCTGCCGGCGTGGTCATGGTGGCGAGGTTGGTGTTGTTGATCATGCCGGTGATCTTCAGGTGGGAATGGATCTCCATCTGCTGCTGCAGGTCGATGATCTTCTCCACCGTGCCGGCGAGCGGACGGCGGATATTGACCACGTTCAGGACCTCCAGCTGCTCCGGCCCCATGGCCATGAAGTCCTGAAAGTCCTCATAATAACGGCCGAGCGCCGTGGAACCGACGGCATCGCCGCCGACGTCGAACACGACGGTGTCCCAGTTCATGGCAAATGCAGAAGCGACCTCTGCCGGCAGGGACAGCGTCTCCACGCCAGAGCAGGCATAGTTCGGAGAGATGAGACGGATCTCTTTCTGCTCCACGAGCTTGCCGCGCTCTGTCAGGCGGAAGTAGGTATTGACCAGGTCGAGGTCAATGAGTTCTGTCTTTCCGGTTTCAGCCGCTTTAAAAGCAAAATTCAGCGCAAGCTCACTCTTGCCGCTGCCGTAGTTGCCGATCATGACATATATCTTTTTCAAAACAATGCTCCTCCCCTCAAGGGGTATTCAAAATGTGCAGATGGGTATTAAAAATCGAAATACATCCATTCAAATATTCAAATCTCAACGGTTATCATAGTAGCACAATCGGGTGAATTCGTCAACAAGTGTTGTTCTGTTTTGTGGAACGTCACCAAATTCGCTCATCATTTCTGGACAAGATACCAGTTATCTGCAAATTAACAATGCCGTCTAAGAATTAACAGCGGTTTTTCCCTGTTTCAGGTAGAGATACCACGCGCTCACGCCCACCAGAAGTACGCCGCCGACAAGATTTCCGAGCGTGACCGGCAGCAGATTGCTAACCAGCGCCCTGCCCCATGTCAGCCCCTCGGCCGCCGCGCCGGTCTGCGCCGCCGTCAGCAGTCCCGCCGTGAGATAACACATATTGGCCACGCTGTGTTCAAAGCCCGCAACAACGAACGTCATGATCGGAAAAAACACGGCCAGGATCTTCCCTGGGACAGACTTTGCCGCACTGGCCATCCACACGGCGATGCAGACGAGGAAATTGCAAAGGATGCCGCGCACAAACGCATCGCTGAACGACAGGGACGCCTTCGCCTGCGCGATGGCGATCACAGACGCCGCCAGCCGGCCGTCAAACGCAGAAAACACGTGCCCGAGCACACAGAGCGCCGCAACGAGCGCCGCGCCCACAAAGTTGCCCAGATAGACCACGCCCCAACTGCGCAGCATCTGCCGCGCGGAGATCACGCGCGACAAAACGCCCATGATCATGAGGTTGTTGCCGGTGAACAGCTCGCTGCCGGCCACGATGACCATGGCGAGACCGGCCGGAAAGACGCAGCCGGAGACGAGCTTCGCCAGCGACGGGTCGCCCACCGTGGCCGCCGCAGCCGTGGACGCGACGCCCGCCAGCGCGACGAAGGCACCCGCCATACAGGCAAGCAGAAACATCCGGCCCAGCGGCAGCGCCGCCTTGATCCGGCAGGCGGAAAGATAATTCTCCGCAACTTCTTTGGGGGTATACATGGGCAAGCCCTCCGGTTCGATACAAGATATGCAACAGGTCATATTTTATCACCATATATTTTGTGCCGTCAAGTCCAACCATGAAAAAGCAGCCGGAGAAGTTCTCCGGCTGCCTAGGTGGCCAGCCATTCGCGCAGGCGCTCCACGGCGCGCCGCTCCAGACGCGACACCTGCACCTGCGAGATATGCAGGATGCCGGCGGCGCGCTGCTGCGTCAGGCCGTGATAAAACCGCAGGGCAATGACCTGCCGCTCCCGCTCCGGGAGCTGGCGCAGCGCCTCACGCAGAGCGGCATATTCGACCATGCGCTCTTCCTGATCGTAGTCCCCGAGCGTGTGCTCGAGCGTGAAACCGGTCTCTCCGTTCTCCTTCTGCAGGGACTCCGTTGGACCGGTGGCCGTTTCGGCGGCGGCGATCTCTTCGGGCTCAAGCCCGGTCTCGGCCGAGAGCTCGGAGAGCGTCGGCTCGCGGCCGAGCGTCTGCTCCAGGCGCGTGCGCGCCGTGCGGATGCCCTGCGCGCGCTCCTTGATGCTGCGGCTGACCTTGACCGCGCCGTCATCGCGCAGAAAGCGCCGGATCTCCCCCGAGATCTTCGGCACGGCGTATGTAGAAAAGCAGGTGCCATACTGCTCATCAAAGCCCTGCATAGCCTTCAGAAAGCCGACGCAGCCGAGCTGGTACAGGTCGTCCGGCTCGACGCCGCGGCCGAAAAAACGCCGCGCCACGCTCCAGATCAGGCCGGCGTTTTCCGTGACCATCTGCTCTGCCGCCGCGGCGTCCCCCGCCTGGGCGCGCCGGAGCAGGTCGCGCGTCTCCTCCGCGATCATGCGCGGCGGCGGATGCGGCGGCACATCGTCACGGTCGTGCCGCGGCCGGGCACAGACTTGACCCGCAGCGTGTCCATGAAGCTCTCCATGATCGTAAAGCCCATGCCGCTGCGCTCTTCCCCGCCGGTGGTATACAGCGGCGTGCGCGCCCGCGCCACGTCGGCGATGCCGATGCCGTGATCCTTGACGACGATTTCCAGCCGCTCATCCGGCAGGATGCGCACACGCACCTGCACCGTGCCGAGCTTGTCCGGATAAGCGTGCACGACCGCGTTCGTCACGGCCTCGGACACGGCGGTCTTGATGTCCCCGATCTCGGCGAGTGTCGGGTCGAGCTGCGCGGCGAAGGCCGCCACCGCCGCGCGCGCAAAGCCCTCGTTCACGCTGCGCGCCGGAAACTCCAGCTTCATGTAGTTTTTCTGCGTCAACACTGTTCACACTCCTTTGCCCGGTCCTCGAGCACCGGGACGATGTTGGTCAGGCCGGCCACGTCCAGCACCCGGCGCACCTGCCGCGGCACGCCGCACAGCGCCAGTGCGCCGCCTGTCTGCCGCAGGAGGCGGTCGGTCTTGAGAATGACCGCGATCCCGGAGCTGTCCATAAAGCTCAGGCCGGACAGGTCGAGCACGCAGCGGCGCGGCAGGTACTCCTCCACGGCATCCTCGATACCGGGCATGACCTCCTGCGCCGCCGCGTGATCCAGCTCGCCGAGCAGGCGCAGCGTCAGGCACCGGCCGTCATCATGCGTTATGATCCGCATCTGCTCATACCTCCTAAATCCAAAGAAAAAGCACCGTGTACGAACCTTCGTACACGGTGCTATTGTAGCCCAGAGGTGTGGGCTGAATTTGTCGGACGGCGGCGCTCAGCCGAGATTTTTCAGGCTGGCCTCGAGATTTTCCACCAGCGCCTTTGCCTTCTCGGCGCGCTCGCGCTCCGTCTGCACGACGGCCTCCGGCGCGCGGGAGATAAAGTTCTCATTCGAGAGCTTGCGCATCTGGCCCTCGTAGTTCTTGCGGGCCTTTTCGAGCTCTTTTTCCAGACGGGCGCGCTCTTTGTCGAGGTCAATCAGCTCGGCCATCGGCATGAAGAGCTTGGCCTCTTCCGTGACGGCGGAGACCATCTTCTCCGCGTCAGCCGGCAGCTCGCCGCTGATGGTGATCTGCTCGGCGTAGGCAAGCTTCGTGATATAGATCTCACCGGAGCGGAAAGCGTCCTGCCGGTCGGTCGTGATGAACAGGTGCGCCTTTCTGCTCGGCGGCACGTTCATCTCGGCGCGGCGGCTGCGCACGGCGCGGATGGCGTTCATGACCATCTCAAAGTCGCGCTCCTCGGCCGGGAAAGCGAGGGACTCGGTATACTCCGGATAGCGGGCGATCATGAGCGCCTCGCCGTCGTGCGGCAGGGCCTGCCAGATCTCCTCGGTGATGAACGGCATGAACGGGTGCAGGAGCTTGAGAATGTCCGTCAGGACATACAGCAGCACCTGCTGCGCGCTGCGGGCACGGGCCTCGTCGCCGCTGTTGAGTCGGGGCTTCGTGAGCTCGATATACCAGTCGCAGTACGTGTCCCAGATGAAGTCGTAGATCTTCGCCGCGGCGATGCCGATCTCGTACTTGTCGAGGTTCTCGCACACTTCCTTCGAGAGCGTGTTGAGCTTCGAGAGCACCCACTTGTCCTCAAGCTCCAGCGTCTCGGGCAGCTCGTTTTTGTCGATGGTGAGGTTCATCATCACAAAGCGCGATGCGTTCCAGAGCTTGTTGGCAAAGTTGCGCATGGCGCCGCACTTCTCGACGTAGAAGCGCATGTCGTTGCCTGGGCTGTTGCCCGTGATGAGGTTGAAGCGCAGAGCGTCGGCGCCGTAGGTATCGGCCATCTCGAGCGGGTCGATGCCGTTTCCGAGCGACTTGGACATCTTGCGGCCCTTATCGTCGCGGACCAGGCCGTGGATGAACACCGTCGGAAACGGGATGTCCTTCATCTGCTCGAGGCCGGAGAAGATCATGCGCGCGACCCAGAAGAAAATGATGTCGTAGCCCGTGACCATGACGCTCGTGGGATACCAGAACTTCAGGTCCTCCGAGTCTTTATCCGGCCAGCCAAGCGTGGAAAACGGCCAGAGCGCGGAGCTGAACCAGGTGTCGAGCACGTCGGGGTCACGGTGGATGTTCTTGCTGTGGCAGGCCTCGCACTCGCAGGCGTCGGTGCGCGAGACGGTGACATGGCCGCAGTCGTCGCAGTACCATGCCGGGATCTGGTGGCCCCACCAGAGCTGGCGGGAAATGCACCAGTCGTGCACATTCTCCATCCAGTTATAATAGGTCTTGCTGAAGCGCTCGGGCACGAACTTGATGCGTCCGTCGCGCACGGCCTCGATGGCGGGCTCGGCCAGCGGCTTCATCTTGACGAACCACTGCGGGCTCGTCATCGGCTCGACGACCGTGCCGCAGCGGTAGCACGTGCCGACGTTGTGGTTATAGGGCTCGGTCTTGATGAGGTAGCCCTGCTCCTCGAGATCGGCCACGATGGCCTTGCGCGCCTCATATCGGTCGAGACCGTTGTACTTGCCGCCGTTGATGACGCGGGCGTCCTCGTCGAAAATGAGGATCTGCTCGAGGTTGTGGCGCAGGCCGACCTCGTAGTCGTTCGGGTCGTGGCAGGGCGTCATCTTGACGCAGCCGGTGCCGAAATCGAGCTCAACGTAATCATCGGCCACGATGGGCAGCTCGCGGCCCACAAGCGGCAGGATGGCCGTCTTGCCGACGAGGTGCTGGTAGCGCTCGTCCGCCGGGTTGACCGCGATGCCGGTGTCGCCGAGCATGGTCTCCGGGCGGGTGGTGGCGATGGTCAGATACTCGTCGCTGTCCTTGAGCGGGTAGCGGATATACCAGAACGCGCCGGGCATGTCCTTATATTCGACCTCTGCGTCGGACAGGGCGGTGCGGCAGTGCGGGCACCAGTTGATGATGCGGTTGCCCTTATAGATCAGGCCTTTTTCATAAAGCTCGCAGAACGTCTCGCGCACGGCCTTCGAGCAGCCCTCGTCCATGGTGAAGCGGCTGCGGTCCCAGTCGCAGGACACGCCGAGCGACTTCTGCTGCTCGACGATGCGGTTGCCGTACTGCTTTTTCCACGCCCAGACGCGCTTAAGGAATTCCTCGCGGCCGAGATCGTAGCGGGTCAGTCCCTCCTCCTTGCGCAGCATCTCCTCGACCTTGATCTGCGTGGCGATGCCGGCATGGTCCGTGCCGGGCACCCACAGGGCGGCGTAGCCCTGCATGCGCTTGTAGCGCGTGAGGATGTCCTGCAGCGTCGCGTCAAGCGCGTGGCCCATGTGCAGCTGGCCGGTGACGTTCGGGGGCGGCATGACGATGGAAAACGGCTTTTTGTCCGGATCGGCTTTACCGGCAAAGTAGCCGCCGCGCATCCACATGTCATAAATCTTCTTCTCGACCTGTTTGGGATCGTAGACCTTCGGAAGCTCTTTCATGGCTCCTCCTCCTTTAAGATTGCCGGGGCGCAAAAAAATCGCCCCGAAACGAACTGTTTCAGGGCGATCGAAACCGCGGTACCACCTGAATTCCACGCAGACGCGTGACACTCTTGTCTCTGTAACGGGAGAACCCGGCCGCCCTACTCCGTTCAGGCCGGCTGCTCCGGGGCGACCTTCATCTCCGGCATCCGAAAGGCTTGCACCAACCGCCTTCTCTCTGACGTCCGCCGGGAGACTACTCCTCCCCTTCTTCGCAAATGGATGGGAAAATTATAGGCCCTGCCGCGCCATTTGTCAAGCGTTTCTGAGCCAGCGCACGACCGAAAGCGCCGCGCAGTTGCCCTCACCGACCGCCGCCGGGATCTGATAGGGCGCGCCGGTACAGTCCCCGGCCGCGAAAACGCCGGGAATGCTCGCGGCAAATGCTTCATCCACAACGATGTGGCCCTTTTCGGTGGCAAGGCCGGGCAGAAGCGTGTCGGCCGCGAAGCCCGCGCGCAGGACGAAGATGACGTCCGCCGGTTCCGCCGCACCGTCGACCACGAGCGTGTCCGCCCGCTCGGCGCCGCGGATCTCAAAGCGGTGCTTTTTGCCGTCGTAATAGTGCACGTCGCAGCCGATCTCCCGCAGGAAATCCGCCTCCGCCGGGGCGTCCGCCGCCAGGCCGATGACCGCCGCACGCTTGCCGCGGTAGAGCATGCCGTCGCAGGTGGCGCAGTAGCTCACGCCGCGGCCGAGAAACGCCGTTTCCCCGGGAAACGTGCCGCGCTGGGCGATGCCGGTCGCAAGCAGGAGCGCCCTGCCCTCCACGAATTCCTTACCTGCCGAGACGCCGAACGTTTTTCCCATCGGCATGGCCGAGAGTGCCCGCTCGCGCAGGATGTCCGCACCGAGATCACGCGCCTGCTGCGTCATGGTCTCGAGCAGCGCGGGGCCGGAGACGTCCGGCACACCGGGGTAATTTGTGACGTGGCCGGCCTTATGCAGCGCGCTGTCGGCCGCGCCGCCACAGATCACGCACACGGAAAGATTCCGGTTGCGCGCCGTCATGGCCGCCGACAACCCCGCCGGGCCGCCGCCGATGATAAGCAGGTCATACATTGCCCGCACCTCCGTCTTGTCGATTCTACCTGAATTATATATTTCTTTTTCGATATTGTAAACAGAAAATGAATCGTGTATAATACCCTTGCAAATTTATGTGGAGTTGACATGACACTATGGAAGATACCAAAAACTTTATCGAAGCCTTTGTCGAAGCCGATCTCGCGCCGGGCGGACGTTTTTCCGGCCAGACCATCCACACCCGTTTCCCGCCGGAGCCGAACGGTTACCTGCACATCGGCCACTGCAAGGCATTGTGCATCGACTTCGGCACGGCCGAGAAATTCGGCGGCATCTGCAACCTGCGCATGGACGACACGAACCCCTCCAAAGAGGACAACGAGTTTGTCGAGGCCATTCAGGAGGACATCCACTGGCTCGGCTTTGACTGGGGCGACCGGTTTTTCTTCGGCTCGGACTACTTCGAGAAGGATTATGAATACGCCGTGGAGCTCATCAAGAAGGGGCTTGCCTATGTGTGTGAGCTGACGCCGGAGCAGTTCCGCGAATACCGCGGCGATGTGAACACCCCCGCCGTCAGCCCCTGGCGTGATCGCCCGATCGAGGAAAGTCTCGACCTGTTCGCGCGCATGCGCGCCGGTGAGTTCCCGGAGGGCAGGTATACCCTGCGCGCGAAGATCGACCTCGCATCCGGCAACTTCAACATGCGCGACCCTGTGCTCTACCGCATCCGCTATATCGAGCACCACCGCCAGGGCACGAAATGGTGCATCTTCCCGATGTACGACTTCGCACACCCGATCCAGGACGCGCTTGAGGGCATCACGCACTCGCTGTGCTCGCTGGAATATGAAGATCACCGCCCGCTGTACGACTGGGTGGTGAACAACGTGTCTGTGCCGTGCAAGCCGCGCCAGATCGAGTTTGCGCGCCTCGGCATCAACTACACCGTCATGTCCAAGCGCAAGCTGCGCCGTCTCGTCGAAGAGGGCTATGTCTCCGGCTGGGACGATCCGCGCATGCCGACGCTGTGCGGTCTGCGCCGCCGCGGCTACACGCCGGCCTCCATCCGGAATTTCTGTGAGCGTATCGGCGTGTCCAAGGTCGCGTCCACGGTCGATTACAGTTTTCTGGAGCACTGCCTGCGCGAGGACCTCAACCTCCACGCCCAGCGCGCCATGGCCGTGCTGCACCCGGTGAAGCTGCGCATCACGAACTATCCCGAGGGACAGAGCGAGACGTTCGCCATCGAGAACAACCCCGAGGACGAGAACGCCGGCACACGCGATGTGACGTTCTCCAATGAGCTGTGGATCGAGGCCGACGACTTCATGGAGGAGCCGCCGAAGAAGTATAACCGCCTCTACCCCGGCAACGAGGTGCGCATCAAGGGCGCGTACATCGTCCGCTGCACCGGCTGTGTCAAGGATGCGGACGGCAACGTGACGGAGGTCCTGTGCGAATACGACCCCGAGACCCGCGGCGGCAACACGCCCGACGGCCGCAAGGTGCGCGGCACGATTCACTGGGTCGATGCCCACAACTGCGCCGACGCCGAGGTGCGCCTGTATGATAACCTCTTTGCCGACGCCGACCCCGAGGGCGACGGCAAGGACTATCTGGAGTGCCTGAATCCGGACTCGCTGTCCGTGCTCACCGGCTGCAAGGTCGAGCGGATGCTCGCCGGCGCCGAGGCTCCGGCCGCGTTCCAGTTCCTGCGCCTCGGCTACTTTGCCGTGGACAACAAGGACTCGGCCCCGGAGCATCTGGTCTTTAACCGCGCCGTTGCGCTCAAGGACAGCTTTAAGAAAGCCTGACCGCAAAATCATGTATCCTGTCCCTCCCGCCGAAAACGGGAGGGACAAGTTTTTGTGACGAAAATATGAATTTGCTGTTGACAAGCACGAGATACGGTGGTATGCTGTGCAAGCTGATATTTTTAAGTCGGTACGAGATACCGGCAAGGTGTCACGGTCAATGGAATCTCTGCGGGGTCTCCCTGTGCGTTGCCGCCTTGTCTGTATCCGGACAGGGTGTTTTTTTATGCCCGGAGGAGGGATCGCTGTGGAGCTGAAATTCAAGGCAAAGATCATGGACGAGGCCGCTATCGACCGCACGCTCGTGCGCATCGCACATGAGATCCTCGAGAAAAACGACGGAACGGACGACCTGTGCCTGATCGGCATCCGCACGCGCGGTGTGCCGCTGGCCCGCCGCCTCGCAAAAAACATCGAGAAGATCGACGGTGTGCAGCTGCCGGTCGGCGAGCTGGACATCACGCTCTACCGCGACGATCTGTCCACAGTCGCGGACGCGCCGGTGCTCAACCGGACCGACATTCCCTTCCCCATCGCGGGCAAGACCGTCGTGCTGGTCGACGACGTCATCTACACCTGCCGCACCGCGCGCGCAGCGCTCGACGCCGTGATGCAGCTCGGCCGTCCGGCGCGCATCCAGCTCTTTTCCCTGATCGACCGCGGCCACTCCGAGCTGCCGATCAAAGCCAATTACGTTGGCAAAAACATCCCGACCGCCAAGAGCGAGGTCGTGGCCGTCCGCCTGCAGGAGACGGACGGAGAGAATAGTGTCTGCATCCTCGAGAGAGGATAAAGAATAGATTAAATTTTCACGGGAGGAAAAAATCTATGAGCAAGAAACCCATCGGTAACGAGCCGGTGTACGACGCACGTACACTCGGCGCGCCCAGAATGTTCGTTCTGGGTCTCCAGCACATGTTCGCCATGTTCGGCGCGACCGTCCTCGTCCCGGCTCTGACCGGCCTCGACGTCGCGACCACGCTGCTGTTCGCGGGCATCGGCACGCTGCTGTTCCACCTGCTGGCCAAGGGCAAGGTCCCGGCCTTCCTCGGCAGCTCATTCGCCTTCATCGGCGGCTACAACGCCGTGCGCACCATCGGCACGAACGCCGACGGCTCCGCAATCTATAACAACGACCTGCTGGCCTACGCCTGCTTCGGCGTCGCCATCGCGGGCCTGATGTATGTCATCCTGTCGGCCCTGTTCAAGACCTTCGGCGTCAAGAAAGTCATGCGCTACTTCCCGCCGATCGTCACCGGCCCGATCATCATTGCCATCGGCCTGACGCTGTCCTCTTCCGCCATCACCAACTGCCGCGCCAACTGGCTTATCGCCATCGTTGCGATCCTGATCGTCATCGGCTTCAACATGTGGGGCAAGGGCATGGCCAAGATCATCCCGATCCTGCTCGGCGTGCTCGGCTCTTACATCTTCGCACTCATCGTTGATCCCGCGGAGCGCGCCTCCGTCGCCGCTGCCGTCAGCAGCGCCAAGTGGTTCGGCCTGCCGATCTTCTGGAAAAACAGCGTGTTCCACCTCTTCGCCGGCCCGGTCGACAGCGGCATCCTCTGGTCCGCCGTGCTGACGATCGTGCCGCTGTCTCTGGCCACCATGGTCGAGCACATCGGCGATATCTGCGCCATCTCCTCCACCTGCGGCAAGAACTTCATGGTCGACCCCGGCTTCCACCGCACCCTGCTGGGCGACGGTCTGGCCACCACGCTCGCTTCCCTCTTCGGCGCCCCGGCCAACACCACCTACGGCGAGAACACCGGCGTGCTTGCCCTGTCCCGCGTCTATGACCCGCGCGTGATCCGCATCGCGGCCTGCATCGCGATCGTCGTGTCCTTCTGCCCGAAGTTCGCAGCCCTCGTGTCCGCCATGCCGACGGCCACCATCGGCGGCGTGTCCCTCGTGCTCTACGGCATGATCTCCGCCGTCGGCGTGCGCAACGTCGTCGAAAACAAGGTCGACTTTACCAACACCCGCAACGTCATCATCGCCGCACTCATCCTCGTGCTCGCCATCGGCATCACCTACTCTGGCAGCATCCAGATCGGCGTCGTGTCCCTGTCGGGTCTGGCCGTCGCCTCCATCGTGGGCATCCTGCTCAACGCCATCCTGCCCGGTAAGGACTACACCTTCGAGCAGGACGATCAGGGCGCGACCTCCGTGGACTTCAAGGTCTGAGCCTGAATCAAAACCAGCAATCACCGGCCGCCGCAGCGCAAAGCTGCGGCGGCCTTTTTGCATTATCTATTAAACATTTTAATTCATACCATTCCATTCGTGAATACAACATCAAAATTATTCCGGAATTTAAGTTGTGATTTCTGGAAGTTTGCGATATCATGGTTTTGCCTGAGAAGCAAGAAAAGAAATTCAACGAAATAAAAACGGAGGAGCAACATGAAATTTTCCAGTAAGATCGAAAAGTGCGGCCTCTCGCCCATGCGCAAGTTCGCGCCCTATGCCAATGAGGCTGCCAAAAAAGGCAAGAAGCTCTACCACCTGAACATCGGCCAGCCCGATATTGCCACCCCTGAGGCTTACTTTGAGGCTGTGAAAAACTTCAGCCAGCCGGTCCTGGCCTATGCCCCGTCCGACGGCGTGCCCGAGATGATCGACGCGGTCGTCAACTATTACGGCAAGATCGACGCCCCCATCACCAACAAGCAGGTGCTCATTACCACTGGCGGCAGCGAGGCGCTGCAGATCGCGCTCAGCTGCATCCTCGACGAGGGCGACGAGATCATCATCCCCGAGCCGTTCTACCCGAACTACAGCACGTTCGTCACGCTGACCGGCGCGACCATCCGCCCGATCACCACAACGCCGGAGGAGAACTACAAGTTCGCCATCCGTGAGCGCGTCGAGGCCTGCATCAACGAGCACACCCGCGCCATCCTCTTCACGAACCCCGGCAACCCGACCGGCACCATCCTCACCGAGGAAGAGCTCCGGCTCATGGCCGACATCGCCAAGGAGCATAACCTGTTCATCATCGGCGACGAGGTGTACCGCGAGTTCGTCTACGGCGGCGAGAGGCTCATGAGCCTGCTGCAGCTCGAGGGCTATGAGGACAACGTTGTCGTCATTGACTCCGTGTCCAAGCGCTTCAGCGCCTGCGGCGCGCGCATCGGCTGCGTGATCACGCGCAACAGCGATCTCTACAACAACGCCATGAAGTGGTGCCAGGGCCGTCTGTGCGCCTCGACGATCGACCAGGTTGCCTCCGCCGCGCTCTACACCGTCGGCCCCGAGTACTTCGACGCCGTGCGCAAGGAATACAAGGCCCGCCGTGACACGCTCGTCGAGGGGCTCAAGAAGATCCCCGGCGTCATCTACTCCGAGCCGAAGGGCGCGTTCTACGTCATGGCCAAGCTCCCCGTGGACGACGCGGAAAAGTTCCAGCTGTTCATGCTCGAGGAGTTTGACGACAACGGCGACACGCTCATGTTCACCCCGGCCGAGAGCTTCTACAAGACCCCGCACACCGGCGTCAACGAGATCCGCATGGCCTACGTCATCAATCAGGACGACCTCAAGCGCTCCATGGAGCTGCTGGCCAAGGGCATCGAGGCTTACAACAACAAATAAGTCCCATACGTGAAAACCGTCCGCTCCCGATCGGGAACGGACGGTTTTTTGTTGGATTCAGTTGGCTTTCTGCCGGCGCTTGAGATTGAGCAGCACGACAGCCGAGAGCACGCACACACAGCCGAGCGCGCTCAGCGGCGTGAGCTTTTCGTGGAACACGAAAATGCCGACCAGCGTCGCCACGACCGGCTCAAACGACGCGAGGATGGACGCCTTGCCGGTCTCAAGCCCGGTAAGGCCGAAGGTATAGAGCAAATACGGCAGGTAGCACGTGACGATGCCGAGCGCCGTGCACAGGCCGAAGCCCTTCCACGAGCCGAACATGACGCCGAGCGGCTGCGCCGCGCCCCAGATGATGACCGCACCGATGGTGGTCAGCAGGCAGGAGTAAAAGTTGATGGTGTTGCTCGAGTAGCCGCGGTCGAGCGCGTAGCGGGCAAAGATGCTGTAAAGCGCATAGCCGAAGCCCGCGCCGAGGCCGTAGAGAATGCCGACCGTGGAGAGTTTGTGCTCCCCGCCGACGAGCGACACCAGACAGCAGCCGGCAAACGCCAGCACAAGCGCGATGAGCTTCTGCACCGTGATGCGCTCATGAAACAAAACCAGCGAGAGAATCATAACGATCGACGGCGCGGTGTACAGCAGCACGGCCGCCGTGGACAGGTCCATGATCGTGATGGCCTGAAAATAACAATACGTGAAAAACAGCAGGCTGCAGATGCCGGTGCCGATAAAGCACCAGATGTCTTTGAACCGGATGCGAAACTGCTTCGGGTCGCGCACGAGCAGCGTGACGGCGAACAGCAGCGCCGCAATGCCACAGCGCAGCACGATCGCGCCCATGGAATCCACACCGTAAGTCGCCAGTGTGCGCGTGAACAGGCCCATCAGTCCCCAGAGGCACCCGGCCGTGATGACGGACGCCGTATATTTCTGCATTCTGCACCCCTCCAGATCAAGCTTTCGACAGAGCATGATAGCAGGTTTGCGGACGGTTGTCAATTTGTGCTGGAAAGAAAGTTTTGCGCGGCATTTGCGTTTGCCTACTTGCCAAGCCGCCGCGGCTGTGATAAGATAAATGCACCGTCTGTGACGGTATGCGGATACAGCGTTTTGCTCCGCCTCGGGAACCTCCCCGTGTCAAAATAGAGGCTTTTGAGCGGCGGCCAACACCGCCGCTTTCTGTTTGCGCCTGTGATGGAATTGGTAGACATGCGAGATTTAGGTTCTCGTGCTTTCAGCGTGTGGGTTCGAGTCCCTTCAGGCGCACCAAAACCTCACGGTGGCTGTTGACCGGCCGCCGTGGGGTTTTCTTATTTCTTATTTATATTGTACGCCGGTCAATCCGGCGCGATCGCCGCCTTCAGCCGCGCCGCACCGAGCGCAAGCTCGTCGCGCGTCAGGCCGGAATAGCGCAGGATGAGCTCATTTTTGTGCCGTCCCTTCACTGCCGCCTGCTGCTCGACCGACACGGCATAGACGCCCCGCTGCAGCATCCGCCGGACGAGCGCATCCGTGCAGTCCACCCCATCAAAGGCTGCGACCAGATTCATGCCCGCGGCGCCGCCGCTGATATGCACCACGGGCCCAATCTGCGCACGCAGGCAGTCCGTCAACTGGTCGCGGCGGGCCCTGTATTCCTTTTTCATGCGGCGAGTGTGCCGCTCGAGCTCCCCGTCGCGCAAAAACGCCGCCAGCGCAAGCTGGTCGAGCGAGTTGGTGTGGTGTCGGACAGGCGCTTTTGCGCGCACAGCGAGGCGACCAGCTGCCGCGGCGCCACCAGATAGCCCAGCCGCACGGGCGGAAAGAGCACCTTGCTGAACGTCCCGCCGGAGAGCACGCCCTCCGGCGCGAGCGGCAGGCGCGTGCACAGATAGCGCGCCACCGCACCGAGAAAGCCGCCGACCCCGACAAACAGGCAATTCAACATATTCTCTATCCTCCAAAAAAGAAAATGACCCCTGCGAAAGCAGAAGTCATCAGCCATTGCGGCGTTTTCAGGTCACCCTGCGGGAGCACTTCATTCCCAAGGCTATGATAGCAGGATGCGCCGCATTTTGCAACCGGGACTTTTCCTGCGCGGAACCCTTTGCCATGAACACCGTCTTTTCAGGTAAAGGAAGGTGGTTATTCATGAAAAAAGCAAGACTGCTCCCCGCACTGGTCCTGGCCCTGCTGTTCCTCCTCCCCGCCGGCTGCGGGACCCGGACCGCGTCCGCAGCTCAGCCAACACCCGCGCCCGCCGAAACCGTGACTGCGTCCGGGACTGCCGGAACGCTGCGCGTGCAGGTGCCGGATGGCTGGAGGTACGAAGTCTGCCCCAAGGGGACGCTCGATGGCTCGGAAACCGACTTCGGCGTGAAGATCTGGCCGGGCAGCGGCTCGGACAGCTGCGTGCAGCTGTACTGGTCGGACAGCTTCGGCGTGTGCGGCACGGGTCTGAAGGAAGAGACCCTGACGCTCGCCGGAGACAGCGTCTCCGCCGGGTATTATGACGGCGACAAAAACTGGACGTTTCTCAGCTTCCAGGGCAAAAACCACGGCATCGTCGCCTGGGCCGATCCGAACGCCGACTGGTTCGCGGACAAGGGCGACCAGCTGCTGTCCATGCTCAACACGATTGAGTGGGAACCGGCAGCATAAATAAGGTCATAAAAAAGTACGCCCCGCAGCAGAAGCTCTGCTGCGGGGCGACTCTTGTAATATGTTATTTCGCCTTATTTCACCGCGGCCGCGCCTACCTCGAGCCGTACGGGAATGCCGGAGTCACTCACTGTCTCAATATTCGAAACCGTCTGTGCAGTTCATTTCATCCAGCGTGTATTGGTCAACACTCCACTCCACAATCAAACCATCTACTTCCCACCGCGTGGAATTATCCTGCCGGAAAACCTCGACGGCAAGTCGAGCGTCACCTTCATTTTTAAATACACCGAGGTTCCGGCTATATTCAAATTCATATTCCGCATCGTGAATGTAGACATTGGCCAGATAAACGAGCACCGCATGCTCTTCCACTTCGTGCGCAAAAACGACAAATCCGTTGGGATAATCACAAAAGCCGGGAATGCTGCGATACTTTTCGATTGCTGCTGCCACCCGCTCCGCCGACGAAAAGCAGCCGAGCATCGCGCAATCCCCGTAGTGGAAGCGGCCATCCGCCAGCGTTTCCGCCCCGTGCATGTGCACCAATTCATAAATTTTCATCTGTCGTTTTCTCCATGACTTCTGTGATCTCCGCAAGTAGAATTTCTGCGCGGCACTGCCATGATAGCAGGCGTGCGAAAACCTGTCAACACGCCAGTGCAGCGGTCGATAAAGGCTCCATAAGGCATGTATCTCACGTATTTGCAAAAACACCTCGCAGCGGCAAGTGCTACTGTGAGGTGTCTCTTTGTTATTTCGCCGCGGCGGGAACGGCGGCGGGTGCCGCGGCTTCGGCCGCTTCGGTCTCCGGCTGCGCGGCGGCAAAGCCCTGCGCAAGGCCGTGCTCGCGGATGTACTTGCGGTTTTTGTACACGCCGACGGTCAGGAACGGAACGACCACGACCGCGATGCCGAGATAGCCGCAGTAGCCATAGCCGTACTTGATGATGTTCGTGAGGCCGGCCATGGAGATGGACATGGACAAAATGATGATGAACGCGGACACGATGGCACTGCGCACCGGCGCGGACTGGATGCCGCGGAACATCGGCAGCTTCTCAAAGCGGGCGACGAAGCCGAAGATCGTCGTCACGCCCGTGGAGATGAGGCAGAGCATGAGGCAGACACCATAGACCGCGGTGAGCGCGCGGATGCCCATGGCGTTGCAGACGGTGAGCGTGGGGATGGTCGTGCCGCCGTCCACGGCGGTGTAGACGCCGCGCCAGCAGATGAGCATGAACACGGAGAGCACGAGCGCGACGGCGTTCATGGCAAAGGAGATCCACATGGCCTTGGCACAGCCCTGCTTGCTGCGCATGGTCGTGCCGCAGGCGATCATGGTCGGGAGCGTGACGCACTGGAAGCCGGCATAGGTGAAGGCGTTAAAGATCGCTTTGGGAACATTGGCAAAGCCGGTCGTCCGGAAGTCCGCGGAGAGCACCGTGAACAGCGGCGACTCGCTCTTGAAAATGCCGATGGCGTAAATGGTGATGGCGGTGACGAGGATGGCGATGCCCATATAGGTGGATGCCGCGCGGACGATGCCCGCGCCGAAAATGGTCAGGAGCAGGACGAGGCAGCCGACGGCCACGACGCCGAGATAATAGTTCACGCCGAAATAGCTCCGCAGCGCGGAGGCCGCGCCCGAAATGGCAGCCGCGACGGCCATGAGCACCATGATGTAGAAAAAGATCTCGAACAGCCACTCGATCTTATCAAAGGGATGGTAGAGCGTCTCGAACAGCTGCTTATAGCTCGTCAGGCCGCGGGAATTGTACATGATCATAGCCTCGCGCATCGTGAGTGTGAGCAGCAGCATGGCCACGATGGCCGACACGATGCCGGCCCAGCCGAGGCCGACGTAATAGGTATTGGCCTGGTTGCCGGTCGCGAAGCCGCCGCCTGCGTGCGCGGAAAACAGCACCGCGCCGACCGAGAAGGCGGCAAAAAACGGGGTCTTGGGTATGGTTCTGGTTTGGGTCCGGGTTTTCATGATTCGTTCCTCCTGCAAAATGATCTGATGGTTTGGCAGGAAAAAAGAAAACCCTCCGTCTTTCCTGCCCTCTGGCAGAAGAGACGAAAGGCCGAAAACCCTCCGCGGTACCACTCTTCTTCGCCCCCGAATCAGGGGACGCGCTCTCCCGGGATACCATCATATCCCTGCACAATAACGGGCGCACCCGTCTGCACCTACTCGTCGTTCAGCGCAGCCGCTGTTCAGCCAGTTCGGCAGGTCTGTACGCTTCGTGCCTCACACCACCCGGCACTTCTCTGAAAGGACGTTCCTGCTTACTACTCTGTGTCTTCGCGTTTGATGGCTTGATGATAACACCCGTATCCGGCGCACGTCAAGGCACGCATTCGCTGAAAAAAGTTGAAAAATTCGAAGAATCTTTGTCGAATGCATCAATCCGCTTCCCTGCTTCCGCAAAAAACACGCCGCACCCGGTACCGGGTGCGGCGCGCAAAAAGCGGTGTGCGGGTCACTTGACCTCGTCGTCCAGCCAGTCGGCCAGCTTGGCCTCGTCCAGCTTCAGACCCTTGGTCAGGAACGCGACCATTTCGTTGAAGTTGAGCTTTTTCATGCGCTCAAAATTCGTCTCGCCCTTCTTCTCAGGGTCGATCAGACGGCCTTCGATATAGCCGCACTCGTAGCACATATTCAGCGCATACTTCCGATGGGTATCCAGCGTCATTTCATGACCGCAGCGGGGACATTTCATCACACATTCTCCTCTCCATATGTACAATTCCCTGCGCAATATCTTACAATATGCTACATGATTGTGCGCAAATATGCAAGCATAGTTTACGAATTAACACGGCTTAACCCGGCGCGGCCGCCGCATCCGTCAGCGTGATGGTCAGCGTCTGCGCCAGACGTACCGGGCCGCCGATGGACAGGCCCGTCACTGCGCCGTGGGTGCGCTGCACGCCGACCTCCAGCGTGCCGCCCGGCTGGCCGATGCCGATCTCCGTGATGCCGTCGGCAAAGTCCGCCGTGAGCACCACGGCAGTCGCAACACTGCCGGAGGCGCAGCTCGCCTCCGCGACGCAGGAGCCGGTCTCGCGCACGAACACGACCGGCCGGATGCTGCCGGCTGCCCGGTCGAGAAACACGGCGCCGACGGCGCTTGCCTCCGGCGCGGCGGCAATGGCGCGCTGCACGAGCGCATCGTCCGGCTGCGCACGGTCAATGACAAAGTGCGTGATGCCGGCAAACGTCACGCGCACGGCCGGCACATCCGGCCACTCGACCGGCTGCACCGCGCGCGGCAGCGGCATCACCGTAGACGCCTCCCCCGCCGCCGTGTCCGCCATGACCGGCTGAACGCCCTCGGCCCCGCTGATCTCGGCAAAGACGCAGGTTTTCCCCTGCGCACCGGTGCGCAGCGCATGATAAAAGCCTGCGCAGCGCAGAGCGTTGCCGCAAAATTCGCCGCCCATCATCTCCAGCCGGATCTCCCCGCCGCAGCGCGGCGCGGTCAGAAAAGCGGCCTGCTCAATGTGCAGCTCCGGCAGGCGCAGCAGCCGCGCCGCGACCCGCGCGCGCTCCGCCGCAGGCACATCCGAGAGCACAATGGCCGTGACGTTGCCCGCCGGGTCGAGCACCGCAACTTCATAGTCTTTTTTCATGTCTTTGGTCCGCATGGCCGTCACTCCGTGAAATGCACATGGTTGTTAATGTGGTCCTGGCAGAAGCAGTGATAGCCCACACAGCGCGAACAGTAGCGAAACTCCAGCTCCGGATGATCGACATCCGTGCGGCCGCAGACGGCGCATTTATAGTGATAGGGCTTGTTGGCCTGCTCGCGCTGGATGCGCCGGGCCTCGCGCTTGAAGTTCACCGTTTTCTGCCGCTGGCGCACTTGCGACGGGCGGAAAAAGTCAAACAGCCAGTCGCCGCAGTAGACCAGATAGTTGAGCACCGCCACCACCGGCAGCAGGTTCAGCGGGAACGACGTCGTGACGATGCCGAGCACGAACAGCGCCGCGTCCACATACGCCAGATACTTCACCTTGATCGGGATGATGAAAAACAGCAGTACCTGCATATCGGGATAGAGCGTGGCAAAGGCGAAAAACATCGACAGGTTCAGATACGTGGTCGAGACGATCACGTCGCGCCCGAGGATGGCCGAGAGTACCACGCCGTAGATTGCCGTGAGCAGCATGCCGCTCACGTAATAGATCGTGAACTTGCCGTTGCCCCACTCGCGCTCGAGACACGAGCCGATCCAATAATAAAAATACAGCATCACCAGCAGCCAGATGGGACTGGCCTCCGTGGGTACGAACACATACGTCACCAGACGCCAGACCTGCCCGTGCAGGATGCCCTGCGCCGAGCCGCTCAGGAGCGAGACGATCTGCCCGGTCGTGTCCATTTTTGTCAGCAGCCAGACGGCCGCATTGCCGATGACGATGATCAGCATCAGGTTCGGAATACCAAAACGCGGGTGCGCATAGCAAAACCGGTCGATTTTGTTCATCAGTTTTCTCATGGGGTTCCTCCGTAAATACAACGTATGTCCATGATACCTTCTTAAAACCGCAAAGTCCATAAAAAATTATCCCGAATCGCAATTTGTACTTTCTTAATTGGCGATCGTGTGGTATGATGATATCCGTATTATTATGTCGCAAGGTATGGGTATATCATGGAACAAATACAGGAATTTGAAAACGAAGCGCGCAACGATCTGATCGAAGGCCGCAACGCGGTCATGGAGGCCCTGCGCGCAGGCCGCACGATCGATAAAATTTTCATCGCCAAGGGCGACGTGGACAAGACGCTCGGGCACATCGCCTCGAAGGCGCGCAGCGCCGGCATCGTCGTCACGGAGGCCGACCGCCGCAAGCTCGACGCCATGAGCCAGACACACGCGCATCAGGGCGCGATCGCACTGTGCGCCGTCAAGGAATACAGCACGATCGAGGACATGCTCGCCATCGCGGCTGAGCGCGGCGAGGCACCGTTTCTCGTGCTGTGCGACGAGATCTCCGACCCGCACAACCTCGGCG
Source organism: uncultured Eubacteriales bacterium (assembly GCA_900317855.1). Taxonomy (GTDB): domain Bacteria; phylum Bacillota; class Clostridia; order Oscillospirales; family Oscillospiraceae; genus CAG-103. The sequence goes on from ONIG01000005.1 coordinate 38,181, forward strand.
CCATCATCCGCACGGCCGAGTGCGTCGGTGCGCACGGCGTCATCATCCCGAAGCGCCGCAGCGCGGGGCTGACCGCCGTCGTGGACAAGACGTCCGCCGGCGCGCTCGAGCATATGGCCGTCGCACGCGTGCCGAATCTCGTCTCCGCGATCGAGACGCTCAAGAAAAACGGCCTCTGGATCTACGGCACCGCCGCCGAGGGCTCGAACGAGCTGTGGAAAACGGATCTAACCGGCCCGGCCTGCATCGTCATCGGGTCGGAAGGCGCCGGCATCAGCCGACTGGTGCGGGAAAAGTGCGATTTTCTCGTCAGCATCCCGCTGCGCGGTCAGATCTCCTCGCTCAACGCATCTGCGGCCGCAGCCGTGCTGCTCTATGAGGCGCTGCGCCAGCGGAGCTGAACGCCCGCACCCCTACGCTATAAAAAGGAGTTGACCATATGGACCAATTTGATCGCTCGCCAGAGGACGTTTCTTTTGACCTGGACGCCGAAGAATTCTCCCTGGAATCCATTCTGGACGAATATAAAGATTTTCAGACGGACGCACCCGCGCCCCGTCCGCAGCCGGCCTATCCCCGCCGCCCCGTCAAAGCGGAAATGGTCGAGGAAGAAGCGGCCGAGGACGCCGAGGCCGAAGATATTCTCGTATCCGCCGAGCTCGACAGCGCACTGGAGGACATGACTCCGGAGACCGGCACGGCCGCGCCTGACGAACCACCGCATGAGGATCACGACGTCAAGCGCTATCAGCCGAAGCGCCAGCGCGACCACGCGACCGAAGAAGAGGTCGAAAAGTGGAACGAGACGAAGGCCAACGCCAAGCGCCTGGCCAAAAAAGGCATCTCGGAGCTGAAGCGTTTTGCCTCGAAGATCTCGGATGTCGTGCCGGATGAGCCGGTCCAGCCGGAGGAGGAACCCCCGGAGGAAGACACCGCCATCCCCGTCTCCGCCCCGCCGGAGGTGCCGGAGGGCCTGTATGATCCGGAACCGGAAGAGCCGACGCGCGTGTTTCAGGCCGTGACGGAAGAAGGCATGGATGACAGCGCGGCCGGGTACACAGCTTACGCCCGCGCCGGTGACTACGCCGCGGACGACGGTGCGGACGGCCCCGCGCGCCGCAGCTTTCAGGACACGGTGCTCAATCCGCTCATGGCCCGGCTCGCCGCCGTGGCCTACCGCATCCGCGAACACAACAGCGCCGTGCACGCCTCGGCCAACACCGAGGAGGAGCTCGGCCCGGAGCCGGACGCCGAAACCGCTGCAAAATACTACGGCGGGCAGGTCAAGTCCCTGCGCTTCCGCTGCCGGGCGGCCATGATCGTGTGCATACCGCTGATCTACATCTCGCTTGGGCTGCCGGTGTTCGGCGTGCTCAAGAGCAGCCCGTCCGTCGCGGCGCTCGTGTGCCTGATGATGCAGCTGAGCGTCATGCTCATCGGCCTGGATGTGATCACCAACGGCTTTTTCAACCTCGTGCGCCGCACGCCGGGGCTGGAATCGCTCGTGTTTCTCAACTGTATTTTTTCCGCGCTCGATGCGGTCGTGCTGGCCATTACAGGGTCCGACGCGGTCGGTCTGCCGTTTTGCGCCGTGTCGGCGTTTTCCGTGGCCTGCTGCCTGTGGAGCGCGCTGAATACCTGCCGCGGCTTCAAATCCACGTTCCGCACGCTCGCGGTCGACAAAGATCCCTACACCGTCAGCGCGGACAGTGAAGTCGTCAAGGACAGCATCACCGTGCTCAAGTCCAAGCGCGACACCGCGGGCTTCATCCACCGCAGCGAGGAGGCCGGCCCGGCCGACACGACCTACGCCGTGCTCGCGCCGTATCTGATCGCCGCGTCCGTGATCCTCGGCCTGCTGGCCACGATCCTCAGCGGCAATTATGCCAACATCCTGCACGTGTTTGCCGCCGTCACCGCGCCGTGCGCGCCGTTTGCGGCGCTTGTGGCGTTCGCCGTCCCGTTCCGGACCGCTGCGCGCAAGCTCGCCCGCACCGGCAGCGCCATCGCGGGCTGGAGCGGCGCGAGCGATATCGGCCGCAGCAAGCACCTGATCGTCACGGATAAGGATTTGTTCACCGCACGCAACATCTCGATCGAGGACATCCGCATCCTCGACGGCGCGTTCCCGGACAAGGTCATCTCCTATACCGGCAGCGTGATCGTTGCCTCCGGCAGCTGCCTTGCCACCGCGTTTACCGATCTCATGCAGCGCAACAACTGCACGCTCATGCCGGTCGAATCCTTCACCTGCAATGAAAGCGGCGGCCTGACCGCCCTCGTCAACGGCGAGGAAGTGCTCGTCGGCAGCAGTGCCTTCATGAACCTCAAGGGCGTGCATCTGCCGCAGCAGCTGAGTGCCGAAAACGTCGTGTTCACATCCATCAACGGTCTGTTTGTCGCAAGCTTCAAGATCAAGTACGTACCGGTGCAGTCGGTGCAGAATGCGCTGTTTGCCCTGCTGCGTACAAAGATCGCGCCGATCTTTGCCGTGCGCGACTTCAACATCACACCGCTCATGCTCGGGCAGAAGTTCAAGATGTCGACCGACGGCTTTGACTTCCCGGCCTACCGCAAGCGCTATGCCATGTCGGCAGCGGAACCGTCCGACTATACGCAGACCGCCGGCATCGTGGCGCGCGACGGGCTCGGCCCGCTCGTGAGCGTCGCCAATCTCGGCCGCCAGCTCTACTCCACCGTGCGCATCTGCGTCATCCTTGCCCTGCTGTGCACGGTCATCGGCGTTGTGCTGATGTTCGCCCTGTGCGCCATCGGCGCGTTCGATTCCGCCACCGTCGGCAACCTCTTTGTGTACATGGGCTTATGGCTCGTTCCGGTCATTTTGCTGAATTTCAGCCTGAAACGCTGAGTTTTCATATTTATGATTGCCAAGAGTTTTGAAATCGTGTATACTTTTATAGTCGTGTGTGTCACGCACGGCACGATTTCCGGAGTTAGGAATTTTGGATAGTCTATATATAAGGAGAGTACACTACATGAGCTACGAAACCAAGAATATCCGCAACGTGTGCCTGCTCGGCCATGGCGGCAGCGGCAAGACCACGCTCGCCGAGAGCATGCTGTACATGACAGGCGCGATCGACCGTCAGGGCAAGACCGCTGACGGCAACACCGTCTGTGACTATGATCCCGAAGAGATCAAGCGCCAGATCACGATCTCGACCAGCATCGCGCCGGTCAACTTCGGCGGCTGCAAGATCAACGTGCTCGACTGCCCGGGCTTTTTCGACTTCGCGGGCGACGTGATGTGCGCCCTGCGCGCCGTCGAGGCCGGCATGATCTTCTGCACCGCGAAAGACGGCATCGCCGTCGGCGCCGAGCGCAGCTGGAAATACCTCAAGAACGCAAACATGCCCTGCATGTTCTACGTCTCCAAGACCGATGAGGATCACGGCGACTTCGCTGGTGTTCTCTCCGCTCTGCAGGAGAAATACGGCAGCGCCGTCTGCGCCGTGACCGCGCCGATGAGCGACGGCACCGGCGTCATCGACCTGGTGCACAATGTGGCTTACCAGACCAAGGGCAACAAGACCACGAAGGTCGCCGTTCCCGCCGCCGACGCCGACATGGTCGAGTCGCTGCGCGAGACGCTCTTTGAGACGGCCGCCGGTGCGGACGAGGAGCTCATGGAGAAGTACTTCGAGGACATGATGCTCTCCGAGGAGGACACCGTCAAGGGCCTGCGCCAGGGCCTGAAGGACCGCACCGTGTTCCCCGTGCTCTGCGGTGCCGCCGGCAGCGGCATCGGCACCGAGGCCGTGCTGCAGGCGATCGTGGATTACGTGCCCAACCCGGCCGAGGTCGGCGAGGTCGCCACGGCTGACGGCGGCAAGCTCGCCATTGACCAGAACGGCCCGGTGTGCGCGTTCGTGTTCAAGACCATTTCCGACCAGTTCGGCAAGTACTCCTTCATCAAAGTACTCTCCGGCAAGGTCACGTCCGATCTGTCTCTGCGCGACGTGCGCATGAGCAGCACTGATAAGCTCGGCCGCATGTACACCATGTGCGGCAAGAAGAACACCGAGGTCAAGGAAGCCTGCTGCGGCGACATCGTGGCCATCGGCAAGATGGAGTGGAAGACCGGCGACACCGTCTGCGACCCGAAGCATGAGGTCGAGCTGCCCGCCATCGAGCTGGCAGAGCCCTGCTACTCCATGGCCATCAGCCCCAAGACCAAGGGACAGGACGACAAAGTCGCTTCCGGCCTTGCCCGCCTGAACGAGGAGGATATCTCCTTCACGCTCGTCAACAACGCCGAGACCCACCAGATGGTCATCTCCGGTGCCGGCGATATTCAGGTCGACGTCCTGTGCGCCAAGCTCAAGAGCCGCTTCGGCGTCGAGACCGAGCTCAAGCCTGCCCGCGTCGCTTACCGCGAGAAGATCAAGGGCAAGGTTGAGGCTCACGGCCGCCACAAAAAGCAGTCCGGCGGCAGCGGCCAGTTCGGCGACGTCTGGATCCGCTTCGAGCCCCAGGACGAGTCCGACGACATGATTTTCGCCGAGGAAGTCTTCGGCGGCAGCGTGCCGAAAAACTTCTTCCCGTCCGTCGAAAAGGGCCTGCGCAACGCCGTGCAGAAGGGCGTGCTCGCCGGCTACCCGCTCGTCGGCCTGAAGGCCGTGCTGTATGATGGCTCCTACCACCCGGTCGACTCCAACGATATGGCGTTCCAGACGGCCGCCCGTCTCGCCTATCAGGACGGTATTCCGAAGGCGAAGCCGACCATTCTCGAGCCGATCGGCCTGCTGAAGGTCACCATCCCGGACGCCAACCTTGGCGACATCATGTCCGACATCTCCTCCAAGCGCCGCGGCACCGTGCTCGGCATGACGGCGGAGGATGGCATGCAGACCGTCGAGGCGGAAGTCCCGATGGCCGAGATGGGCTCCTACACGATCGACCTGCGCTCCATGACGCAGGGCCGCGGCTCCTTCTCGTGCAAGTTTGTGCGCTATGAGGAAGCTCCCGGCAACGTCCAGCAGAAGGTCATCGAGGAAGCCAAGAAAGAGCAGGAAGCGTAACTGTAACTGCAAAAGAAGCCCTTTATCGGGCTTCTTTTGTCTATCCGGAAGCGAGGGATCCTGATGAAAAACACGAACAGAAACATGATGTATACCTTCTGGTCGGGCGCCATTTTGCTGTGTCTGGCGCTGGTGGCCGTTGTGCTGGTGTTTACCAACGCCGTCGGAAACACCGGCTCGCCGAAGGCGGAAGCCACGCCGGCCGTGACCGAAACGCCGACGCCGATGCCGCAGGCAAATCCGATCGCGCCCATCCAGTCGTCCGCCGCACTCGCACAGACGGAGGATAAGGGCAGCACCTATGTCGATCAGATCTATTTCCTGGGCGACAAGTCGCTGAAGGTCCTGCAGTCGGAGACGATGCTCACCGGCAAGGACGCCGCCAAGCAGGTCTGGGTGCCGGACACCGGTTCCCTGCCCGCCTCCTTGCTCGACACGGCGAAGTACAAATCCCCCGTGACCGGCAACAATGTGCCCGCGGATGAGATCTGCGAGGTCAACAAGCCCGCCTATCTCGTCATCTGCCCGAGCGCGGACAACATCTCCATGACGAACGAGGAACAGATGAAGTCCGTCTACACCACGCTCATCAACGCCGTCAAGGCCAAGAGTCCGAACACGAAGATCATCTGCTGCTCGCTGACGCCCATCGCGTCGAACTATCAGTACGAGGACATCACGAACGAGCTCATCCAGAAGGTCAACGGCTGGATCGCCGCAGCGGCGGAGAGCAACAGCGTGAAGTATCTCGACATGGCCAGCGGCCTCGTCGGGGACGACGGATTCCTGCCGCAGACCTATCAGGACGGCGACGGCATGCACCTGAACGCCGAGGGCATGAAGGCATGGATGACCTATCTGCGCACGCACGCCTACCCGTGATCCAAGCATAGAAAAATCCCGGAGCCGCGGCTCCGGGATTTTTTTGCTTTCTATCAGCGAATGATCGCCTTGATGAATGGCTCCGCCTGGGGCGCGTCCGGGGTGATGGTGTAACAGGCGGTGAGCTCCGCGACTGCCCTGCGGGCGGCCGCCTCGTCAGCCGCATGGATCGTCGCGAGCGACTCCCCTGCCGTGACCGGCTCGTCCACCTTCTTGCGCAGGACGATGCCGACGCTGTGGTCGATCACACTGTCCTTCGTCGCGCGGCCGCCGCCGAGGCGCATGGACACGAGGCCCACGTCCGTGGCCGCGATGTGGCGCACGTAGCCGCTCGCCGGGGACGGCACCTCCATCTGCACCGGCGCCATGGGCAGAAGCGACGGATCATAGATCGCTGCCGGGTCGCCATCCTGCGCCGCGACAAATTCAGCCAGCTTTTTCAGCGCCGAACCGTCCGTGATCGTCTGCTCCAGCATGGCACGGGCCGCCGCATCGTCGGCCGCCATGCCCGCTTGCGTGAGGATGCAGCTGCCGAGCATCAGGCACAGCTCGAGCAGCTCACTCTTATATTCCCCGCGCAGCGCCGCGATGGCCTCCTTGACCTCAAGCGCGTTGCCGACGGCGTGGCCGAGCGGCTCGTCCATGTCCGTGATGACGGCGACCGTCTTACGGCCGGCCATCTTGCCGATTTCGACCATCTCGGTCGCGAGCTCGCGCGCATCGTCCAGCGTCTTCATAAACGAACCGCTGCCGCACTTGACGTCCAGCACGATGATGTCCGCACCGGCGGCCAGCTTCTTGGACATGATGCTGCTGACGATGAGCGGGATGCTCGCCACGGTGCCGGTCACGTCGCGCAGGGCGTAGAGCTTCTTGTCTGCGGGGTCGAGGTTCGCCGTCTGGCCGGCAATGACCATGCCGACGCGATCCACATTCTCCAGAAAGCGCTCCATGGGCAGGTTAATGTTGAAGCCAGGAATGCTCTCGAGCTTGTCGAGCGTGCCGCCCGTATGGCCGAGGCCGCGGCCGGACATCTTTGCCATCTTCACGCCGAGGCTCGCCACCATCGGCACGAGCACGAGCGAGGTCTTGTCGCCCACGCCGCCGGTCGAGTGTTTGTCCGCCTTGACGCCGGACACACCCGACAGATCCAGCGTCTCGCCGCTGTGCATCATGGCCATGGTCAGGTCCAGCGTCTCGCGCCGGTCCATGCCGCGGAAATAGATGGCCATTGTCATGGCGGACATCTGATAATCCGGGATCTCACCGCGGCTGTAGCCGTCGATCATATAGCGGATCTCCTCCGTCGTGAGGGCCTGCCCGTCGCGCTTTTTCACGATCAAATCGCTCATTCTCATCGCGATATGCTCCTTTGTCTTTTTCTTGCCATGAGTATACCACGCCGGCGCCGGAATTGCAATTCAGCGCGGAAAAATGAGGTACGGCCGGCCGTCGATCTCGCGCAGCACGGTCTCGGCGCCGCGCGGCAGATTCGGTGTGTCAGCCGGGATGGCAATGAGCATCCGCTTGCCGTCAAACGTGGTGAGTACCCCGTCCGGCGCGGAATACCAGAGCACGTCAAGGCCGTCGTCCGGTGCGGACTTTTGCGCCTGTGGCGGGTCTTTGGCCGGGGCCGGCGCGTCCGGAATGTCCCATGTCTCGTCGGCCGCGAACAGGATCGGATCCGGCAGATGCGCGCGCTCGAGCCGCGTGAGCCGCTTGCGCAGCGTGAGCCAGCCGCTCCCGTCCGGCAGCATGAGGCCGAGATACGCGCGCGACCGCTCTCCGCACACGGCGAGCCGCAGACGGTCGGCGTCCGTCTTTGCCCGCGCGGAAAACACCGTGAACAGTCCCTCCTGCGTCACGGTCAGCGTGCCGATGGGCTTGTTTTGCTGCAGGATCGGATAATCAGGCATAAAAAATCACTCCCGCACCAGACTATGCGCGGGAGTGATGGATTTAGAACCGGGTCAGCCGACGCTGTAGCCGCCGCGCACCATGACGGTGGTGTCGGCGGATGCCTGAATACCGGCGTCGTCCGCCTGTACGAGGTACAGGTGGTTTTCCGCGAGCTTTGCCCCTACGGCGGCGGTCTCGCCGGTCGTGAGGTCAATGGCGGCGCTCTGCGTCACGGCGGCAGTGCCCGTGCGCATGAGGATCTCCGTGCCGGCGCGGCCGGTGAACGTCTGGCCGCTTTCGAGCGTCACGAGCACATACGACCCGCCCGCGGCAGCGACCTGGTCGGCAAACTGATCCTCCATCTCGCTGATCTGCCCGTCGAGCGTGGAACGGTAAGCGTCCTCCATGCGCGGCTGCACCACATCCTGCAGATAGCTGGATGTGACGAGTGGGTCGTCTTTCGTGCCGTAGTTCGCGACGGCGTACACGGTCACGGCGGCGACCATGGCGAGCGCGACAATGAGGATAATGGTGGTCAGTGTCTTTTTCTTCATAACCGTCCCTCCGTTTGGTAGCGTGGGTGTTTACTGCGGCAGGCCAAAGCTCACGGCGATCGCGTTGTCCACCTGATGCATCGCGGGCTCGTCCAGGCGGCCCATGCGCTCGCGCAGGCGCGACTTATCGAGCGTGCGCACCTGCTCGAGCAGGATCACGCTGTCGCGCGTCAGGCCGCAGCTGCGCGCTGCGAGCGAGATGTGCGTGGGCAAATTGGCCTTGCCGGTCTGCGATGTGATTGCGGCGGCAATCACCGTCGGGCTGTGGCGGTTGCCGGTGTCGTTCTGAATGATGAGCACAGGGCGCATGCCGCCCTGCTCGCTGCCGACCACCGGACTGAGGTCGGCATAATAGATATCTCCGCGTCGAACTGGATTCATAGATTTCATCTCCGATGGAATATTTGCCCCGGTCGATATGTAGGGGCACAGTTATTTTCGCCATCGGAGCGAAATTTATACTTCAGTCGATATACACGCGCTGCACGCGCTGACTCATGGCGCACAGCAGCTCATACGGGATGGTACCGGCCTTGTCCGCCTGCTCGGCCACCGAGAGATCGCGGCCGAAGATCGTGGCCACGTCGCCGGGCTGCACCTCGGGAATGTCCGTGACATCGACCATGCACATATCCATGCAGATGCGGCCGACCTGCGGCGCGCGCTTACCGTGCAGCAGCACGTCGCCCTTGCCGGAGAGGCTGCGCAGCAGCCCGTCGGCGTAACCGACCGGCAGCACGGCCAGGCGCATATCGCGTGGGCAGGTGAACGTGCGGCCGTAGCTGATCGTGTCGCCCGCATGGTGATGCGTCACCTCGGACACGCGGCTGTAGAGCGACATGGCCGGGCGCAGGTCGAGCCCGCCGGTCTCTTTAGCCGGGAACACGCCGTAGAGCAGCAGGCCGGGGCGCACCATGTCGAGGTGCATCTCGGGATAGTTGATCACAGCGCCGCTGTTGGCGCAATGGCGGATGGCGAAGTGGTGGCCGGTCGCCTGCTCCATGCGCTCGATCGCGTGCGTAAAGCGCGAAAACTGCAGCTGCGTGTACGGATCTCCGTACTCGTCCGAGACGGCAAAGTGCGTGAACACGCCTGTGAAGTTCAGGTGCGGCAGCGAAAGCGCCTCGATCATCTCGTCGAGGTGGCTGTCGTCGTGCACATCAAAGCCGGTGCGGCCCATGCCGGTCTCGAGCTTCATGTGCGCGTCCAGCCGCAGACCGGTGCCTGCGAGAAAGCGGTTGAGCTCGCGTGCATATTCGATGCTGCCGACCGACTGCGTCACGCCGAGCGTGGCCAGATCGACCGCGATATTCGCCGACTGCGGGCCGAGCAGCAGGATGTTCATCGTCACGCCGGCGGCGCGCAGCTCCTCGGCCTCGTCATAGCAGTTGACGGCCACCCACTGGCAGCCCGCCCGCTGCAGCCGCTGCGCCACGCGCACCGCGCCGTGGCCGTAGGCATTGGCCTTGCAGACGCCGAGCATCTGGCAGCCGTCCGGCAGGCGGCTGCTGATCTCGCGATAATTGTGTTCCAAGTCATTGAGACTGATCTCTACCCAGGTTCTGATCTTGCGATTCATCGTTTGTACTTCCTTGTTCCAGATTCCAGTTTTCCATGGTGCAGCGCAGACAGAGCGTGTCATCGACCGACAGCTCCGCGCACTGCGGCACCGTGCCGTCCAGATACAGACGCACGGCGGTGTGATCGTCCGTGATGAGCTGCACGACCTGCAGCCCGTCCTCCGTCCACGTCAGGTCGACATAGCCGCTGCGGATGGCCTCCACCACATAGGGCAGCGCCGTCAGCGGCGTCAGGCCCGCGCCGTTGAGGTCGCCCGCCGGGAGGATGATGTCGTCAAAGGCGAGCGTGCTCGCCCCGTCGCGCAGGTGGGCCGTAACGCCGGCTGCCTGCTCCGGTGCCGTGACTGTGAGGTCATAGCCGTCCGGCAGCTCCTGACAGGTGAGCGTATAGTCCGTGACCGTATCGCCGCGCTGGACGCGCACCTGCGCCGTCGTGGTGACGAGCTGACCGGTCAGCGTGTCACGAAAGGCTTCAAACTTCTGCTCCCCCGCGCCGCGTCCGCATGCGGACAACAGCAGCAGGCTTATCATCAGTGCAGCGATTGCTTTGCGCTGCATACTGCCTCCTATCGGATGATGGGTTTTGTGACCTCCGGCAGGGCCGCGATCACATCGGTCGGGTTCATTGCATATTCGCCCATACGCCCGGCACAGAGGTCGCCCGCCCGGCCGTGCAGCCAGACGGCGGTCTGCACCGCGTCGCGCGCGGGCATTTGGCACAGCAGTGCACCGAGCATCCCCGCCAGCACATCGCCGCTGCCGCCCTTGGCCATGCCGGGATTGCCGGCGCGCAGCACCGCCGCATCCCCGTCCGGAAACGCGCAGACCGTCTCCGGTCCCTTGCGCACGACCGTGCAGCCGTGCCGGACGGCAAAATCGGACGCCGCCTCTGCCCTGCCGGTTCCACCCGGCCCGGCCAGACGGGCAAACTCCCCGTCGTGCGGCGTGAGCACGATGGGCGCGCGGGCGCGGTCGAGCACCGCCACGTCCTGCGCGACGGCAAAGAGCGCGTCGGCATCGAGCACGAGCGGCGTGCCGGACTGCGTAACGACCGCATGCACCAGCGTCGTGAGCGCATCGCTGCGCCCCAGACCGGGGCCGAGCACGCACACGTCGCTTTTTTGCAGCCGCTCGAGCAGTATCGGCAACGCATCGTGCGCCAGCTTCCCCTCCGCCGACGGCAGCGGGAACGGCATCGCCTCGTCGTTTTTCACGGCGGTGACGGCATAGATCGCCTCCGGCACGCCGACGGACACCAATCCGGCGCCGCAGCGCAGAGCCGCGCGGGCGCACAGCGTCGGCGCGCCGGTATAACCGACGCAGCCGCCGACGATGAGCACGCGCCCATAGTCATATTTGTTGGTATCGGACGCGCGCCGCGGCAAATACGGCGCGCAGGGTGCAATGCGGTGCATGATCTGCCTCCCGGACGGAAAAGGGGTGATTTTCTCCGATTATTATAACGTTTTCGGCGCGCCGCGTCAAATTTTCTTTCCCTTTTACATTGATTTGTGCCGCAAAGTGTGGTATAAATAGCTTTGTTATTGAGTTTATTGCTTGGATCGGGAAAATAGTACCAAGGTTCCGCACCAGAGAGGGACGCCGCCGGCTGAGAGCGTCCTGCGAGAAACGTGCTTTGTTCGCCCGTGAGCTCCGGCCAATCCCCGGCGGGTCCGCCCGTTACCGCGCACAGAGTGCGGTGCGCACGCGCCGAATTCGGGTGGTACCGCGGAAGTTTCCTTTCGTCCCTGTATGCGGGATGGGAGGATCTTTTTTTGTCCGCGATCCGGCAAGGAACGCAACGAACCACGAAAATCTTGCAACGGAGGAGTTGTTTGCATGAAAGAAATGCTGCAGAAGCTGCGCGAGGCTTCCGTCGCCGCCATTTTGCAGGCGGACGACATCACCGCGCTGGAAAACCTGCGCGTGAAGTACCTCGGCAAAAAGGGTGAACTGACCGCCATCCTCAAGCAGATGGGCCGCCTGTCGGCGGAGGAGCGCCCGGCCATGGGCCAGCTGGCAAACCAGGTGCGCGCCGAGCTTGAGGAAGCGCTCGACCAGCGCCGCGAGGCGCTCAACGCCCGCATGCTCGAGATGCGTCTCAAGGCCGAGACGCTCGATGTGACCATGCCCGGCAAGGCGCCGGAGCTCGGCCACCAGCACCCGATGTATATCGTGCTCGATGAGATCAAGGACATCTTCGTCGGCATGGGCTTCGAGATCCTCGAAGGCCCCGAGATCGAAGAGGCCGAATATAACTTCACCAAGCTCAACACCAGCGAGGGCCACCCCGCCCGCGAGTGGTCGGACACGTTCTATCTGACCGAGGACAGCAGCATCCTCCTGCGCACGCAGACCTCCCCGATGCAGGTGCGCGCCATGGAGAGCAAGCCGCTGCCGATCCGCATGGTCGCCCCCGGCCGTGTCTACCGCAAGGACGAGGTGGACGCCACGCACTCGCCCATGTTCCACCAGATCGAGGGCATGGTCATCGATAAGGGCGTCACGATGGCGGACCTGAAGGGTACGCTCAACACGCTCGTCAAGAAGCTCTACGGTGAGAACACCGTCACCCGCTTCCGCCCGCACCACTTCCCGTTCACCGAGCCAAGCTGCGAGATGGACGTGCAGTGCCACAAGTGCGGCGGCAAGGGCTGCCCCACCTGCAAAGGCGAGGGCTGGATCGAGATTCTCGGCGCCGGCATGATCCACCCGAAGGTGCTCGAGGGCTGCGGCATCGACACGGACGTCTACTCCGGCTGGGCCTTCGGCATGGGTCTGGAGCGTCTGGCGATGCGCCGGTTCAAGATCAGCGACCTGCGCCTGATCTTCGAAAACGACGTGCGCTTCCTGCAGCAGTTCTGAGAAAGGAGAGGCTACCATGATTTTAAGCAGAAAATGGCTCAATGAATTCGTAGACTGCTCGGCTTGGGCCGATCACGACTTTTCCGAGGCAATGACCCTCTCCGGCTCCAAGGTGGAGACGTTCACGGACCTGCACAAGAACATTCAGAATGTCGTCGCGGGCCGCATCGTGGAGATGGTGCGCCACACAAACTCCGACCACATGTGGGTCTGCCAGGTCGACGTGGGCGGCGATGCGCCGCTGCAGATCGTCACCGGTGCACAGAACCAGAAGGTCGGCGACATGGTGCCCGTCGCGCTCGACGGCTCCCTCCTGCCCGACGGCAAGGAGATCCACGCCGGTATGCTGCGCGGGGAACTCTCCAACGGCATGATGTGCTCGCTCAAGGAGCTCGGCCTGACGCTGCATGACTACCCCTACGCCATCGAGGACGGTCTGTGGGTCATGCAGGAGGACGGCGTGAAGCCCGGCGACGACATTGCCGCCGTCATCGGTATGGACGACCACGTGGTCGAGTTTGAGATCACGCCGAACCGTCCGGACTGCCTGTCCGTGATTGGTCTGGCGCGCGAGGCCGCCGTGACGTTTGACAAGCCCCTCCGCCTGCACACGCCCGACGTCCCCGGCAGCGGCGAGGACATTCACGATCACGTCAGCATCCGCATCAACGATCCGGCGCTCTGCCCGCGTTACACCGCGCGCATGGTGCGCAACGTCAAGATCGCGCCGTCCCCGGCGTGGATGCGCGAGCGCCTGCGCAACAGCGGCGTGCGCCCGATCAACAACATCGTTGATATTACCAACTACGTCATGCTCGAGTACGGCCAGCCCATGCACGCGTTCGACTTCTCGTGCATCGGCGGCAAGCAGATCATCGTGCGCACCGCACGCGAGGGTGAGACCATCCAGACGCTCGACGGCAACGCGCGTAAGCTCACGCCGAACATGCTGTGCATCTGCGACGAGGAAAAGCCCGTCGCGGTGGCCGGTGTCATGGGCGGTGCCAACTCCGAGATCGTCGGCGACACGGCCATGGTCGTCTTTGAAGGTGCAAACTTCAACGGCACGAGCATCCGCCGCACGGCTGCCGCGCTCGGCATGCGCACGGAGGCCTCCGGCCGCTTCGAGAAGGGTCTGGATCCGATGAACACCGTTGCGGCCGTGAATCGCGCGTGCGAGCTCGTGGAGCTGCTCGGCTGCGGCGAGGTGATGCGCGGCACCATCGACGCGCTGCCCGAGCCCATCGTGCCCAAGACCGTGAAGCTCGAGCCGGACAAAGTCAACGGCCTGCTCGGCACGGACGTGTCCGAGGCGGAGATGCGCCGTATCCTGCTCGCGCTCGGCTTCGAACTCGACGGCGACACGATCATCGTCCCATCCTGGCGCGGCGACGTGGAGCACTACTCCGACATCGCCGAAGAGATCGCCCGCTTCTACGGCTACAACAACATCCCCTGCACGCTCATGCGCGGCCAGACCACCAGCGGCGGCTATACCGACGCTCAGAAGGCGGAGCGCAGCATCGGCACCATGGCCCGCGCGCTCGGCTACAGCGAGATCATCACCTACTCGTTCATCAGCCCGTCGTACTATGACAAGATCCGTCTGCCGGCGGACTCCCCGCTGCGCGACTCCATGAAGATCCTCAACCCGCTCGGTGAGGACACCTCCATCATGCGCACGACCATCCTGCCGTCCATGCTTGAGATTCTCACGCGCAACTATAACTACCGCAACAAGGCCGTGCGCCTCTATGAGATCGGCAAGGTCTACTTTGCCCGCCCGGACGGCATGGCCGACGAGCCGAAGCTGCTGTGCCTTGGCGGTTACGGCGGCGGGATGGACTTCTTCCAGCTCAAGGGCGCGGTCGAGCGCATCCTCGCCGGTCTGCGCATCACGGACGTGACGTTCGAGGCCGAGAACGAGAACCCGTCCTATCACCCCGGCCGCTGCGCGAAGGTCTACGCCGGCGGCAAGCTGCTGGGCGTGCTCGGCCAGATCCACCCGCTCGCCGCGGCGAACTACGGCGTGGACGCGGAGCTCTACACCGCTGAACTCCGGCTCGACGGCATGCTCGCCGCCCGCGGCGCGACCCCGGTCTACACGCCGCTGCCGCGCTTCCCGGCTGTGACGCGCGACGTCGCCATCGTCTGCAGCGCGGACATCCCGGTCGCCAAGCTCTCGGCGTGCATCCTCGCCGCCGGCGGGCAGTATCTCAAGGGCTGCGAACTGTTCGACGTGTACACCGGCGCGCCGATCCCGGCCGGGTACAAGAGCGTCGCCTTCTCGCTGACGCTGCGCGCCGACGACCAGACGCTCACCGATGAGCACGCCGAGGAGACGATGCAAAGCGTTCTCAAGGCACTCAAGGAGACCTTTAACGCGGCCATCCGCTGAACGGCGTCAAAATTTGGAATATTTTAAGAAATATTTCAGAACTTTTTTTGAAAACAGTTGGGAAATTGACTTTACAGTCTTGTGTTTTTTGGTATAATGAGCACAAGAACTCGTATAAGGGAGGGCTTCGCATGGAAGACGCAACCAGACGGTTTAATGCGATCGACAACAAAACAGAAATGAAGGAGATCCTCACTTCCGTGTATCATTCCCTTGTTGTCAAAGGATACAACCCGATCAACCAGCTCGTCGGCTACATCCTCTCAGAGGATCCGACGTATATCACCAACTACAACAACGCCCGCAGTCTCATCTGCCGCCTTGACCGCGATGAGCTGCTGCAGGAGCTGCTGACCAGCTATCTGGACAAATAAGCAGCGCACGAAACGAAAAAAGCCTCTGCCGGCCGGCAGAGGCTTTTTCTATACACAGATAACGCATCCGCACGCACCAGACGCGCAACCGCAGCTCTTTCGATTGCGATGAGGCTGGTGCCGGTCTCATAGCGCGCGTCATGATGAGATCGAGCGCCTACTGCACGTCGGTGAGCACCAGCTCTGTTCCGGTGATGACCGCGACGGTTTTCCCGTCCTGCGCGCAGGATTCCATCTGCATAGTGAATGTTCTCCTTGCATTGTGGGATAAAAAAACGCCCTTGTCAATGACAAGAGCGTTTTGGTTGCTGTATTTGCCCCAAACGGTGCGTGGGGGCAGGGTATTTGCCCCAAAAGTACACCAGCCAATATCATAGCAAACTGAGTATATCTCGTACTCCTATGTCTTTTTCTAAAGATAAAAGGATGTAAGGATACAGATAAGACATTCCTCTGCTCATTACAGAATTCACATGACGAAAATGATACCGCCGGCAACAACTGTCCAAAACCCCATGGAGCGAGCGCTAGAGGAGAGGGTATGCCGCGATACAATGATAAATCATCCTTTCCGCGTGGAGCGGATATCATTGAAGGCGCTGCCTCTCAACAGCCTTTCTGCTGTTTTGAGACAACGCCTTTGACTCATATCAGATTTTTTCTTCCACGGTTTTGCTGTCGTGGTATTTGATGAGAGTGTCGTAGAGCTTCTCAATGAGTTTCATGTCCGCATTGGTCATATAGGCAAGAAACAGCAGACCGAAAAGGGCTGCAGCCACAATCAGAACAATCCAGTACCAGGCCATTTTTTATCCTCCTTTACCAGCTTAGTGCGTCTTCGTAATCCAACAGCGTTGGATCCAGCGGCTCTTCCCGCAAGACGGTGATCATGTATTGGTTGAAGGCTTCCCGCATCTCGCGGCGGGAAACGGTGCGGGGGTCCATAACATCGTGGGGAACCCAGATGAGGTGAATGCCCCGCTCCCGCGCCTGATCCTCAAACAGGCCGTGCAGACCGCCCACGTTCTTGCAGGATACATGGTCGTACATGATGACGATGTTCACATTGAACTTTTCGCACATCTTCCAGCACTCATCCAGCAGATTCACATAGCCGCCATTGGTGTGGGAACGCATCATCATTTTTTCGTAGCAGCGAACCAGATCCGCAAGGGCCTGTTCCTTGTCACCAATGGTGATGGGCAGATAACTGAGCATAGAAGAGCTATCCCTGCCTCTACAATCACTGCACAGGTATTGATCATTGGCACCTCCGAAAAAAGAAAGAGAGCTTCCACAGAAGCCCTCTTCGAGAACAATGTTTCAAGGGAAGGCTGTCAAGCGCTGAGCTTGATCCTTCGCATCATTGCTCATATTATTTTGTCTTAATCCCTCTATCGCAAGCGCTCCACGCCAATTCCGCACGAAACCGCATGAAATTGAACCAAGCCGCACATAGCCCCTCATCCCTCAACAAAGCGCTTGCCCAGATACATGGGTCTGGCAGAATAATCAAAGTTCCCGCATACAAGCTCAATTTTCACACAAGGATAAAGCTTTTCTATTCTCTCCCTAAGCTCTGCCTCATTTATTTTTGCCACACAGCACAGCTCTATCCTAAGCTTGTCCTTAAATTCGGCCCGGAAGTCAACAACTCCGTCAAATGAAAAAACTATGCTGTCAAGCTGCTCCATGGAGATTTTACCCTCTTTTCTTATCACCCGGTCAATACGCCTTGTAAGGCCGCCGCAGGGGCAGGCTGGCATTATGCGCGTATAATCCCCGGTGCGGTAGCGGATAAGGGGCATGGCTTCAAGACCAATGGTAGTAATTACCAGTTCGCCAAACTCTCCTTCGGGCAAAACATTGCCTTTCCCGTCGATTATCTCGGGAATGATATGGTTTTCCCGAAGATGCATCCCATCAAAGGCCGGGCAGGTAACAGCGCCGCCCAGACCACATTCCCGGCTGCCATAATGGGGGTAGAGCCTTGAGCCCAAGGCCTTTTCCAGTGCCTGCATGACCCCCTCCGGGCAGGCATCGCCTGATACCAATGCCCGCCTTATGGGAAAACTGTTGCCGTACACACGGCACAGGCCCAGCAGCGTTACCGGAAAGCCTATATAGGTTTCGGGCTGAGTTTCTTTTACCGTTTGGCAAAGCTCCGCCCAGCTTTGACCAAATCCGGCTTTTACGGGAATTGCCCCAAGCCGCTCCACCGCTTTTGCAATCAAATCTCCAAGCCCGAAGGGGCCGGAGAAGGGGAAAGCAATAAGACATTTTTCCCCGGCGGAGAGCATTTCGGAAATGCCGGCGGCGAAAAAGCCCACGGTATGTTCGGTATCTCTATCGGTGTAAAATACTCTTTTGGCAGGCCCGGTAGTACCGGAGGTGGCACCGGAGATGACCCGGCTCACCTCAGACTGAGAGGTGAGCAAAAAGCTCCCCGGGTTTTCCGCCAGCATTTTTGCTGTGGTAAAGGGCAGATTTTCAAGTTCCTTAAGGCTCTTTACAGATTCGGGATAAGCTTTCCCCATATCGTGAAGCCGCTTTAAAGTTTCATTGAGCTTTTTAAGCTGCAAAGCATCCAAGGCCTCCCTGTCAAGCACGGGGAGGCCTTCGACTTCCTGTATCCAGTTTTCAAGCTTTGTTTTTCTCATTTTCTGTAAAGAGAGTTTCCGTCAACATCGGTCAGATTATATGCGCAGAAGGGCACCATGCCCTTCTCCGAATCCGCCTCGCAGATGTAGCAGCGGCGAAGTCGGTCAAGGTCAAGATTATAGGCGTCCTGAAAGACCATGCCGGAGACAGTGAAGGTGCTTTCAACAATCTGTTGGAGAAATTCATCAAGAGACGAAGTGGCCTCATCACCGTCACAGCAGGAGACTTTCCCGCTCCACTGCTGAGAGACAAAATCCCTGGCCTCGCTGCTTTTTACACAGCAGCAGCCGGTATTCTTCCTCTTGGGCAGGGGCTTTAGGCTGCCATCGGGGAGCTTTCGGTAACTGGCGTGGAAGGAGCAATAAGGGCTTTCCGCACCGCCGCCGCCGAAATGGGAATACTGCATAAGCCCATCGGTCTGCTCCTCGATGCGGCGAAGCACTGCGGGAATGGTCAGACGGATTTCCGGCGCTTCAAGAGAGCAGCGGCCGAAATAGGATATGGGCTGAATATGCACGCCCCGCACATGGGGGGCATTATCCAGGGCGAAGCGGATTATATCTCCAAGCTCACCGTCGTTTACGCCGGGGGCCACCGTAGGCACCAGCACAACGGGCAGGCCGGCTGCGCGGCAGTTTTCTATGGCGCAGAGCTTAGTTTCCGCGAGAGACGCGCCTCTCATAGTTATGTAAACCTCATCTTTGAGACTGTCAAACTGCAGAAACACTGTACTTACCCCGGCCTTGGCCAAATGCCGGGCATAGCCTGCCTCATTTGCAAGGCGCAGGCCGTTGGTATTGAGCTGGAAGAAGCTGAAGCCCTTTTCCTTGCCGAGGGCAATTATTTTGTCCAAATCGTCCCGGACCGTAGGCTCGCCGCCGGAGAGCTGAATGTTGAAGGGGCCGCCGTGGGCCATCAGCATATCGTACTGCTTTGCGATTTCTTCAAGGCTCAGGTCTTCCTCCGGACTTTCCTCCCCAGCTGAGGCAAAGCACACCGGGCAGCGGAGATTGCAGCGCTTTGTCAGCTCCAGAAGGACGCAGCAGCCGTCCCGCTCATGGTTCTGGCAGAGGCCGCAGTCATAGGGGCAGCCCTCTTCCACCGGCTTTGCCCGCACCGGCACCACCTTGCCGTCGGCATCGTTTTCTGCCCAGGCCTTATAGCTCTCCAAATCGCCCTCCCAGATAAGAGTGCGGAAGCTGCCGTGTTCCCAGCAGCGCTTTTCCATATAGATATTGCCGTCTTCACCAAGCACCTTGCTTGCGGGAATCCTTGCAAGGCAGACGGGGCATACGCTCAATGCTTTACCGATAATCATTATAAAAGACCTTTTCTTTCCAGTATCTCAAGGCATTTTTCGTAAACTGCCGCAATAATCTGCGGGCAGTACTGCACCTTCTTGGCCGGGCTTGTGCCCACAATATCCCGGCAGTCAATGCTGCCGTATTCAAGCGTCATCTCTTCCTCAAACCAGCGGGCAAACTCACCGATGGCGCTTTTATGATGCGGGCTGTCATAGTCCGTGTCACCGGACTTGCCGGTGAAATTGGAGATCATGCAGCAGCCTGCCGCCATGCAGCCGCAGACATCTCCGCTGCTGCCTATACCGCCGTTTAAGCCCTGCATCATCCGCACAAGCTGGGGGTTTTCCTCCCCGGTGGTATCCAGCAGCAATATGGCCAGTATCTGGCCGCAGGCATAGCCGTAGCGGCTCAGCTCCATTATTCTCTCTTCAAGGTCCATTCAATCACAGCCTTTCGCATATAAAAAGTACGTAGCTTACTTTTTTCCCCGTGGGAAGACAATTGCTCTCGTCCCGCCAGAGTGCTTCCAGATAATACTCCTTCCACTCATCCGACATATCCTCCATATGCCGCACCGCAAAGCCCGCCGCGCGTACCTCGCTCAGCAGCTTTACAACATCTCTCGTCACATCGGAGAACACCAGCTTGCCGCCCTTTTTCAGCATACGGCCCGCCTCCTTCAAAGCCCCCGGCACATCGCCGCTGACAAAGAAGCTGCACTGGCTGATAATAGCGTCAAAGCTTTCCCCGGCATAGGGGGCTTCAAGATAATCTCCCTTTATAACTTTCTCACCGGAGGGCTCAAGGTCGATGCCCTCTGCCTCATAGCCCAGAGAGCGCAGCAACCTGACCGTTTCGCCGGAGCCGGCACCCATGTCAAGCCATCTGGCAGGGGGCATCACAAAGGATAGCTCTATAAGATAGCGGCTGTGTTCCTCGCCGCCGGGATGTCTTGTCATCACTTGTCCTCCAATGCCTTTTCAACGGAGAGAACCTTACCCAAGGCCAGCTCCTCCGGCACATACACAAAGCCGCAGCCGGGGCACACCGGCAGCTCAACGGGAAAACCGTTATCCAGATACATGAACTTTGCCTTGCCCTTTTGCAGCTTCATTTTACATTTGAGGCACATGAGCTTGCCTTCCGGGTCAATAGTGTAATAATTCTTGTCTGCCATTTTACTGCCTCCTGTCAGCGGTTGAGAATGTTCATGCGGTGGCTGTAGGCGCTGTATACGCGGTAGCCGGTTTCGGTCTCCCTGTATTTGACCCAGAAGGTCACATTGCCAAGCCTTGCCCTTGTGACATAAAGGCCGCTTTCTTCATCCAAAATGGCTTCTCCCGTCTCCCGGAGGCTCTGTATAACGCGGGTAACATCGCTTTTGAGTATCATTCTGTCGTCCATCATCGCTTCGGCGGCAGGGGTATATCCTATTTCAAAACCAAGGTCCATTTCTTCAATATCCTCTTTCCAGACTTCTTTCAGCAGCTCATTTTTAAGGCTGAGTCGGTTGTAGCGCTTGGCACTTATATCCGGGCAGTTATCTGCCGAGCTGCCATAGACCAGCTCCAGCAGGTGCATGGACTCTCTGCCCTCTCTGGCAAAGCGGTCACGGCAGGCCATGCAGTAGCTAAGATAGGGAAGCTCTGAGCGCTCAAGGCACTTTTGGGTCATTTCCTTTGCCACTTGGCGGTTAGTGTACTGGGTAAGACCGCCGTAGCCGCAGCAGGGGGATTTATCCCCACTGTATTCGGTCTCCTGAATTCGGCAGCCGAGAGTCTCTGCGATGCGGCGGATGCTCTGCTGAGTATCGGCATCGCCTCTTGCGCCGCAGGAGTCATGCAGGGCCATGGGCTTATTTGCCCTTTTTGCCTTTTCCGGCAGACCGATATTTTCCAGAACAGTCCAGATACCGGTCACATTCCCGCAGTCATGGGACTTAAGCTCCTTCATGCAGCTGGGACAGCCAGCAATTATGGTGGGAGATCCAAGCTCAATGAGCTTATCATTGAGAAATTTCACCGTCTCATCATACATCTCATAGCGCCCTGCCCAGTTGCAAATTGCACCGCAGCAGCCCAACATCAGGGCAACGCCGCCTTCAAGTCTCTCACACAGGTCAAGGTAGGCCGCCCTCACCGTGGCAGGGGCAATGGCCGTGGCCTGACAGCCGGGGAAAAACACATATTTGCACTTATCGTGGCCCGGCTGCTTTCGGCAAAGGAAGGCCTCACCATTGGAAAAGACCATGTCCATCAGCGCAAACTCATGGGGTGCAAGGGGCATTTTGCCGGTAAAGACCATGTTCTGCCTTGCCATGTGGCAGACCTCTGCCATGTCGTAGCCGTTGGGACAGAGCACGGAGCACTGACCGCAGAGGGAGCAGGCATTGATGGGCTTATTCATCATGTGGTCGCCCATAATGATAGATACATTGTTGTATATCTCCCTCGTCAGCATCCGGGGGAACTTTTTATAGTGCTGCAAATAGGCGCAGCCCTTGACGCACTCATCGCAGCGGCACTGGATGCAGCGCTTTGCCTCGGATATGGCGCTTTCTCTGTCGTTAATCTCGATGCGGCTTGAACTTTCAACTCCCTCAAGGGAGGTATAAAGCCTTGTCTCAACGGACCCTTCCTCGCCTCTGGTGTTGGCGGGATCAAGGTTTTGCACCATTCGGTCAACGGAGATGGCGGCTTTTTTTGCGCCGAAGGCAGCATCGAGCACGCCCTCAGTTTTGCCGGTCACCAGTCTGTGCTCCCGACACACCATCACAGCCTCATCGACCGTGAGACCGGGATGGATTTCCTCCGCCGCAGCATAGGCGGCACATACTATGTCATATCTATCAGCGTTTGCGGCAAAACACGCTGCCGCATCCGCGTTAAATTCAAATTTAATGTCTGCCCTTGCAATATCACCCAGAGCGGCATTCAGCGAGGCCTCAGAAAGCCAGGGCGCGCAGGCAGAAAGAAGCTCTGCTTCATCAGTCTGAGAGCAGTAAAGGATGACGGGGTACATTTTTCTCGCAAGCTCACCAGCGAGAAAAACAGAGAAAAGATCCGCCCCGAACACGGCACAGCGCTTTGTCTTTTTTCTGAGAAGTCCCCGCTTTTTCGGCGGCTCACCGTAAGCGGCGGCAGCGGCCTCCAGCTCACGGACGGAAATGCCCTCTCCCAGCTCACACAGCTTGCACTTTCCTTCGCAGGGTGCTTCACAGCCGGCAGACAGGATATGAGGGAAGGGTGTTATTTTTTCATATAGTGCCAGAGCCTTGTTGAAGTCACCTGCGGCTATGGCATCCACCATGGCCTTGGTATCCAGCTTCAGGGGGCAAGCGGCATTACAGTAGGCAGGCTGCTCATGGACGCAAAGGCTTTCCCTTGCTTCAAGCTCTTCCTTTGTGAATAGCCGCTTCTGGCGGTATACATGAGTTGAGGCTCTTTCTTCGATTATCATGTGTTTTCCCCCTGTAGATTTTAAGGGTAGAGGCGGGTATTTTACCCGCCTCTACATTATAACATACTATTTAACGCTTGTGAATTACTCCAGCTCTTTGAGAGCAGCCAGAACTACCTCGGGCAGAGCGGGAACGCGGGTGATACGAGCGCCGGTGGCGTTGTAGATAGCGTTCAGGATTGCGGGGTGAGGAGCATCCAGAGGAGCCTCGCCGCAGCCGGCTGCGCCGTAGGGGCCATTGGGACGGTAGGTTTCAACATAGTGCAGCTCGATGTCATCGGGAACATCGTTGGGATAAGGAATACCGCACTTGAGAAGGCTGGTGTGCTTGCTGAGATCCTCGAAGTCCTCAGTGAGAGCAAGACCGATGCCCTGTGCAAGACCACCGTAGAAGTTGCCGTCAACAAGGAGCTTGTTGAGGATGGTACCAACATCTGCAACGCAGGTGAACTTCTCAACCTTTACCTTACCGGTCTGAGTGTCAACACGGACCTCAGGCAGGAACAGGGTGTACATGTAGGTTGCGAAGGGCTCGCCCTGAGAGGTGGCCTGATCCACGGGATGGGTTGCACAGTAGTCGGTGACCCAGTTGCCCAGAACCTTGGTCTCGATGCCTTCGGCTACCATTTCGTCATAGGTGCGGAGAGTGCCATCCTCGCGCTTCATGGCGGCGATCAGGTTCTCTGCTGCCAGACGGCAGGCGTTACCGGACATGACCTGAGAGCGGGAGCCGCCGGCAGGACCGGAGTTGGGAGCGAGCTTGGTGTCGTTCATGACAAGTTTTATCTGCTCGGGCTTGATGCCGATCTGACGGAGAGTCTCATGTGCGGACTGGAGAACGCCCATGTCAGCGCCCTGACCATGGTCTTCCCAGCAGGCATACATGGTTACGGTGCCGTCGGGATTGAGCTCAGCATATGCCTGAGAGGAGTCAACACCGTCAAGGCCGCAGCCGTAAACACCGGAGGATACACCGATACCGTACTTGTAGCGGCCGTCGGAAGCTGCGTTCTTCTCTGCAACTCTCTTCTTGGCTGCCTCGTACAGAGGACGAGCCTTCTTGTACATTTCTTCAAGGCAGTAAACATCAGGTGCGTAACCGGTGGGAATGGTGGAGCCGGCAGATTCCTTGTAGCAGTTGAGCTCGCGGATATCGAAGGGATCCATGCCCATCTTGGCAGCCAGAACGTCAATGGCAATCTCAGAGCCCATAAAGGACTGGGGAGAGCCGTATGCACGGAAGGCGGAGCCCCATGCGTGGTTGGTGAAGACGGTCTGGGACTTGTTGCGGATGGAGGGGATGTCGTAGCCTGCGCCGACAAACTGGCTCAGACGGTGAGTCAGCAGGTCGCCGAACTCAGAGTAAGGACCGTGGTCAACATAGTTATCGCCCCAGAGACCAAGGAGCTTGCCGTTTTCGTCGGCAGCGAGCTTGATGTGCATGAAGGCGGGAGAACGCTTACCGGTGTAAGTAATGTTCTGGAACTGGTTGAAGACCAGGGATACGGGCTTGCCGGTGATCTTTGCGGCAGCGCCGAGGATGGCTTCGTTGGTGGGAGAGAACTTGTAGCCGAAGGTGCCGCCGGCATGGTTCTGGACGATGCGGAGCTTGTCCATGGGAACGCCGATACCGTCAGCGATCATGGGCATATGCAGGTGGATACCGATGGACTTGGAGTGTACAGTGACCATTCCGTCTTCATCGATGTAAGCATAGCCGCAGTCGGGCTCGAGGTGGAGGTGGGGCTGACGGGAGCAGTAGGACTCGATTTCTACTACATTGGGAGCAGCGTCAAAGTCAATTTCGGGTCCCTTGATGCAGTTGGTCTCGTAGTAAGCATTGGGAACACCGGGATGGATTTCGATTGCGTCTTCTGCGATTGCATCCATTGCGTTCATGTATGCGGGCAGCTCTTCGATTTCGACAACGACCTTGTCGGCAGCGGCGCGGGCGTGAGCCTCGGTGTCGGCAGCGACGATGGCAATAGCGTCACCAAACTGGAAAATCTTCTCGTCACAGAGGACGGGACGGTCCCAACCGTCGCACTTGTTGTTCAGAGGCAGCATGACAAGGCCGTTGATGCGGTTCTTGCCGCCGGCTGCAACGATGTCCTTGGCGGTGATGATCTGGTAAACACCGGGCATCTTTTCTGCTTCGCATGTGCAGACCTTCTTGATGTTTGCATGGCTGACCTTTGCCTGAACCAGAGCAAGTCTCAGGGTGCCTTCGGGCATCTTCAGAGCATCGTCTGCGCCGAAGTCCCAGGTGCCGGTGACCTTCTGTGCTGCGGAAGGACGGACATACTTGGTGCCGATGATGGAGTCACCGGTGGGCTTGAACATCAGGTCTTCCTTGCTGATTTCGCCGCGGACTACGCGGGCTGCGTCCATAACAGCGTCAACCAGGGGCTTGTAGCCGGTGCAACGACAGAGGTTGCGGTTCTTGTTGAACCAATCGCGTACTTCTTCGCGGGTGGGAGAGGGGTTGTTGTCAAGCAAAACCTTTGCGCTCATGATAAAGCCGGGGGAGCAGAAGCCGCACTGTGCACAGCCGTGGGCCATCCATGCAACCTGCAGGGGATGCATATCGGAGATGGTGCCGATACCCTCGATGGTGGTGATTTCTGCGCCGTCTTTAATCTTGCTCAGCTTCATGATGCAGGAGCGGGCGACCTTGCCGTCCACTATTACGTTACATGCGCCGCAATGACCTTCGCCGCAGCCGATTTTACAACCGGTCAGCAGCAGACGTTCACGCAGGAAGCTGGCGAGAGTTTCGTTCTCATCCACCAGAACTGTGCGGGATACGCCGTTGATGATAAATGTTCTTTTAATCATCGCATTTCCTCCTTTTTTTATTTTCACTTTAATGGGCTTACTTATGGGTTCCGCAAGGGTCTTCATCCGGCCCGCCGCCGGTGAGATCCTTCATACGCTGCATACCTCTTGAAGAGTAGAAAACCAGCTGAGATACGCTGCCGTCAAGATTCTCTCCCCGCAGCACAAGGCCGTTAGCATTTTCAAAATAGTCCATGGGCAGAGTGCGGCGGTGCACCTTGCCCGTAGCAATATCCGTAACCTCCACGGTAACTTCCTTTGCTCTTATCTCAAAAATCTTTTCGTCCATGCCTTCACCTCAGTCAGATTCGTTTTATCTTTGGCTTACTACAAAAAAATTGTACCGCCGCTGCCAGCCGTTTACAACTTACAAACATTTGATAGTCGCAGAAAAAACAAGCCCTGTATTGTGCACAAAGCACAATACAGGGTCTTATTTTTGAATATTTCTCACCAAAATGCCCGCAGGCCATCAAGCTTTTGTCAACACCAGAGTTCCGTTAAGGTCACAGATGGGCACCGAAGGGATTTTCTCACCCAGCTCTCTTTCATACTGTCCCAGTGCCGCAGCTACCTGAGGCAGAGTTGGATTTGCCCAGTCGTGAAGCAGGATATATCCGCCCTTTGAAAGCCTTGGCCAGAAATATCTCAGCCCCTCAAGACTGGCCTGATAAAAGTCCACATCAAGAGACACAAGGCAGAAGCTCTCCTCAAGCCCGTCAAGAGAGGCAGGGAAAAAGCCCGGCTTCATTATCACATTGCCGGGATTGGGCATGAGGGAAAGCACCCTGTCCGCGGCGGTATTCCTGTGGGCCGCCTGAAAGCTCTCCGCAGCGCCGGCTCCGGCCTCAAAGCCCTCAAAGCTGTCGAACAGATACAGCCTTCTCTCCGGCAGAAGCCAGTTTATGTGCTTTGCAAAATGTCCCCTGTACACACCCAGCTCCGCCGCGGCTCCGGGCACATTCTCAAGCCGGCGACAGATAAGCTCCAGACTTGCAAGGCGTACATAGTCATTGAGCTGCTCCTCCTTCGGCAGAGCGCTGCGCTGCAGGGCGGGGGGAGTCCTGACAATACGGTTTTCCGGAAGAAGCCTTTCAAGCAGCTCCTTCCCGAGAAGCTTCTCTGCATTGCGGCAGCCTTCATTCCTGTCTTTCAGCCCGTAATTATTCTTTATGAAAAGCAGCTTTTCCTCTGCTATCCCAAGCTGAGCGCATTTTACGGAGATCTCATTCACATGACGCGCTGTGATAACAAGCAGCTCACAGTCACCCACGTCAAGCTCCTCCGGCAGTATTACGGGTCTTTGGAGAAAAGTCTCCCCCATGGGGCGGCTGTCCACAAAGGCACTTATCTTCTCTGCATCAAAGCCCGCTTCTATAAACTCCGACGCACCGCAGCCCGTTCCCCAGACATATATGCCCATACTTGTTTATACCTCCAAAAGTGTTAAGACCATTATATATAACTTGCACAAAATTTCAAGTGCGCAAAAAAGTTTTGTTTACAAATATGCATATTTGTCATATATTTAATTTATGCAAGTTGCAAAAAATTATAAGTTGATGTGGGAGATGATTTGATGGAAACAGCGGCACTTATAGTGGCGGCAGGGATGTCCTCCAGAATGGGCTCATTCAAACCCATGCTGAACATTGGCTCCATTTCCGTGGCTCAGAGGGTCATTGCCAACTTCCGGCAGGCCGGCATAAACAAGATCGTGATGATAACCGGCTTTAATGCCACCATGCTGGAGCGCCATCTGGCCGGCAACAACATCATCTTCCTGAGAAACGAAAACTACGAGCGCACGCAGATGTTTGACTCGGTGAAAATTGGTCTTAACTACCTCTCGGACAAGTGCGAAAGGCTTCTTTTCACACCGGTGGATGTGCCCCTTTTCACCTCTCAGACGGTGAAAAAGCTGCTCAGCTCCGGTGCGAAGCTGGCCTGCCCTGTCTGTAACGGGCTGACCGGGCATCCCCTGCTCATATCGAAGGAGCTTTTCCCCACCATTCTCGCCGATAGCGGAGATGGTGGGCTCAAGGGCGCGGTTGACCGCTGCGGCGCGGAGCTTGTGCAGATAGCTGTGGATGACCCGGGCACCGTACGGGATGCGGACACGCCGGAGGATTTTTCCGCCCTGCTGGAGCTGCACAATTCCCAGCTTATAAGGCCGGAAATCAGCGTGGCCCTCAGCAAGGAAAAGCCTTTTTTTGACAGCCGCATTGCTACCTTGCTCACCCTTATAGACGAGACCAGCTCCGTCAGAGCCGCAGGGCAACGGATGCAGCTTAGCTATTCAAGCTGCTGGAACATCATCCGAAGACTGGAGGAACAGCTCAGCTACAGCCTTGTGGAGAGAAATCAGGGCGGCTCCGGCGGCAGCAGGAGCTTGCTCACCGAAAAGGGCAAGCTGCTTATAGAGCGCTACAACAGCTATACAAAACTTCTGAGCAGCTATGCCGAGGAGCTTTACGAAGAACAATTCAAAGGACTGTTTGACTGATGGAGTATATAAAGCGCCGGCTCTTTCTCACAGGGTCCATAGGCTGTGGAAAAAGCACAGCCATTTCCCGGGCTCTTGGCAGCCGGCTTTATCGCTGCGGCGGCTTTCTCACAAGGCGCAGGACTGAGGGCGGCAGAAAATACTTCTGCCTTGAAAAGCCCGATGGCTCGGCAGCGGAGACCTTTCTGGATGTCTCCGGCGGCTCACCCACAGTAAAGCCGCAGGTCTTTTCCGGCTTCGGCTTATCACTTTTGGGCGGTGATGCTGTGATTCTGGACGAAATCGGAGGTCTGGAGCTGCTGTCGCCGGAGTTTTCCGGGGCCCTTTACAGGCTGCTTGAAAGCGACGTGCCGATTATAGGCGTGCTTAAAAGCCCGGAGTCGGCAGAGACAATGGTCAAAGCCCTGGGCAT
Source organism: uncultured Eubacteriales bacterium (assembly GCA_900317855.1). Taxonomy (GTDB): domain Bacteria; phylum Bacillota; class Clostridia; order Oscillospirales; family Oscillospiraceae; genus CAG-103. The sequence goes on from ONIG01000005.1 coordinate 66,955, forward strand.
GTACCGTGAATTTCTACCCGCCGCGGAGAGGCTGAGAGCTTTTCTCCTCTCAGACAGGAACACGCTCCTTTACCAATGCGGGCAATATGATGAAAACGCGCTGCTTCTGGCGCAGCGCTGGGTCGGGAAGTATTTAAATGACTAAGACGGACATTAAACACCGCCGCTGTATAGCCCTTATGGTGGTGCTGCTCATATTTGGTGTGCTGCTCTCTTTCCGCATCGGCCGCTATCCAGTGCCGCTGCAGGAGCTGCTGGGAATTCTTGGCAGCAAGCTGGGGTTAGTGGGAGAAGCATTCTGGACAAAGCAGATGGAGAGTGCCGTGTGGAATGTGCGCCTGCCAAGAATACTGCTTAGTGTTCTGGTGGGAGCATGCCTTTCCGCCGCCGGCGCTGCATATCAGGGTGTATTTCAAAATCCAATGGCCTCACCCGATATTTTGGGCGCCTCTGCCGGTGCGGGCTTCGGTGCGGCGCTGGCTATACTCATAGGGCTTTCAAGCCTTTATATCACTCTTTTTGCTTTTGCCGCAAGCCTTTGTACCGTGGCGCTAGTCTTTACTGTAAGCCGCCATGCCAAGGGAGACAGAGTTCTCGGTCTGGTGCTTGCCGGCATCATGATAAGCTCCCTTTTTCAGTCGGGTACTTCTTTTATCAAACTGGTGGCAGACCCGGGAAACAAGCTGCCCCAGATAACATATTGGCTTATGGGCAGCCTCTCAGGCGCAAGCTGGTCGGATTTCGGCATCATCATGCTGCCGGTGACGGCGGGGATACTGCCGCTCATCCTGTTCAGATGGAGACTTAATGTTCTTACTCTGGGTGATGATGAGGCAAAAGCGCTGGGCATAAACGCCCATCGGCTCAGAATCGGCATAGTTGTCTGTTCTACTCTCGTTACTGCCTCTGCCGTTTCCGTAAGCGGCATGATCGGCTGGGTAGGACTTGTTATACCTCACATGATGCGCCGCATTGTGGGCTCGGACTACCGTTATCTCATGCCTGCCTCCATGCTGGGCGGAGGAATATTCCTGATGGCGGTGGACAACATATCCAGAAATGTCAGCTCATCCGGTATACCCATCGGCATACTCACCGCCTTCGTGGGCGCGCCCTTCTTCCTTTGGCTGATAACGGGAAAGGGGGACCATTATGAGCATTGAAGTCAAAAACCTCTCCTTTTCCTATGCCGACAGGCAGGTGCTTCATGATATTAGCTTCAAGGTGGGGCAGGGAGAATTTGTCTCCATCCTCGGCCCGAACGGTGTGGGTAAAAGCACGCTATTTCGCTGTATGCTGGGGCTTCTCTCCGGCTACTCCGGGCAAGTGCTTGTAAACGGTCTGGACAGAAGAAAAATGTCCGTGCGCCAATGCGCAAAGGAGATTGCCTATATACCGCAGTCTTCAAGCCCCGCTTTCAATTACAGTGTCTTTGACATAGTTCTCATGGGCAGCACTCCGAGCCTTGCCGGATTTCGCAGTCCCAGCGCAGAGAGCAGGGAGCGTTGCGAGTGGGCACTGGATAAAATTGGAATCACTGAGCTTTCCCAACGCTGTTTTCACCGACTCTCAGGCGGTGAAAGGCAGCTTGTTATGATAGCCCGGGCATTGACTCAGAATGCCCCGATTCTGATGCTGGACGAGCCTACCGCCAATCTGGACTTTGGCAACCAACTGCGGGTGCTGCAGCAGATGAAGTCTCTCTCCCGGGAGGGCTATACCATTATACAAACCACCCATCACCCCGAGCAAAGTTTCATGTTCTCCGACCGTATTCTGGCCGTTTCCGGAGGCAAGCTCCTGCTTGACGGCAAACCTTCAGAGGTGCTTACCGATAGGATTATGCACGAGCTTTACGGCGTGGAGGTGGATATTCTCAGCCTGTATGACGACAAAGCAAGAATCTGCATACCATCATATATATCTGAAAAGGAGCGATAAAAATGAAAAAAGCCTTCGTTTGCGTTTTCCTGATTGTCTGCCTGCTGCTGACAGGCTGTGCAGGCAAAACAGCACCGCCCCTTACTCCCGAAGCCCCGGCAGAATCCGGAACCAGAGAATTCACCGACTCCACCGGACGGGTCGTGTCACTTCCGTCAGAAGTAACGAAAATAGCGGTAAGCGGTCCCTTGTCTCAGGTTTACATAATACCAATAGCCGCTGATATGTTGGTTGGTGTAAGCAATGCTTTTTCCAGCGATGCAGAGCTCTATCTGCCTGATTATATAATAAACGCACAGGAGATAGGCCAGCTCTACGGCGGTAAGGGGGAGATGGATCTTGAAGCTCTGCTCACCGCCGCTCCTGATGTTGTAATCGATGTTGGCGAAACTAAAAGCTCTACGGAGGAGGATTTGCAGAAGCTCACCGAACAGACAGGCATACCCTTTGTGCATATTTATGCCACAGTAAACACCGCCCCCGAAGCCTACCGCATGTTGGGTCAGCTTCTTGGCCGTGAGGAGAAAGCCGAAGAGCTTGCCGCATGGTGCGAGGCAACGCTCAAAGACATTGATTCTCTTATGGAGCGGGTTGATGCTGACGGTGCGAGAAAGACTCTGCTTTACTGTCTGGGTGATGCGGGTGTAAATGTAATGGCAGAAGGCTCCTTCCACGCCGACACCATAAATACTATGGGAAAAAACCTGGCGGTAGTGGATGATGTTGTGCCTCACGGTGACGGAAACGAAAGCGACCTTGAGCAGATAATGCTCTGGAATCCTGAGTTTATCCTCTTTGACCCCGCCAGCATATATGACGAAGTGGGCAGCATGGAGGCATGGCAGAGCGTATCCGCCATATCTTCCGGGAACTATTTTGAGGCACCCTACGGCCCTTACGGATGGCTGTCCTCGCCGCCGGCAGTGCAGCGCTATCTGGGGCTTTTGTGGCTGGGCGAGCTGCTCTATCCGGACTATGTGGCCTATGACCTGCAGCAGGAGGTCACAGAGTATTATAAACTCTTTTACGGCTGTGAGCTAACGGATGAGATGTATTCTGATCTGACTAATAATGCGCTGCCCGTGGAAGCCTAATCATGAAAGATGTATCTTCTATATGTTCTATGTTTGAATGCTCAAATTGCAGAAACATAATTCATTCGCCTATTGCTCCAGAGGTTTGTAAAGTGGCCCGACATTTTTGCCTCTGAAAAGCAGAAACAGTGGCTGAAACAGTCTCAATGGCTGTATCAGCCACTGTTTTTCAGTATTTTGGCCTATTTTAGCCCCAAAGCGCGAGAAAAATCTCTATTGTCTTGGTAGACAAAAGAGGTTTCTGACCTGGAGCAGGGTACATGAGTCGAACCTTTTCTGGTTCAAATCCACCCGCCGCTAACTTTTTCCGACTACTTTGCTCAGTTAATTTGAAGTAAAAGGTGCGTAGCTTTTTTACTCCGAAAACGCAAAAAACCGGCCTCGGTCTGGCCGTAATCGCCATTCCGAAGCCGGTATTCTCTGGTTTTACAGTATTTTGGGCCGTTTTTACCCTAAAAACAAGAAAATTGCCTGATTTGTCCGGTAGACAAATCAGGCAATCCATTTGCTATATTACTCCCAAAAGGTGTCTGGAAGCAGGTAATTACAGCAAAATGATACGCCAATTAAAGTAGTTCAATTCAATTATAACACCGTTTTCGTGTTGAATGGGCCCACAGGCGCAAACGCCTGTGGGCCTCTCTTTTTACTCGTTTTACTTCTTGCGGTTATCCATGTATTCGTGCGCCAGTATGTCCTTCAGCACAAGCATGGCGTCCTGCTCGCTGTAACCGCAGGTGCTTTGCAGCTCGGTGAGCATGTCCCTGATCTGTCGCGCGTAATGCGGGATGTCCACCTCCGCCTGATAGGTTTTCAGGATCGGATACTTGGTGCTCCAAGCTTTCGTCCAGTCGGTCTTGCTCTGGTTCTCTTCGGTGGACTCGCGGATGATCTGCTCGATGCTTTTATCCTTCATTTCTCTCCGTCCTCTGTTCAAAATGACCTTTCATAAAAGCGATCCGCTGCTCCATTGAAGTCAGAGAGACTACCGCTTTTCTCATGATATCATAGCCGTGCATGCCCGTGGGTCAATCGTTTTTATGGTTTCTCTTCCATTTTTCTTCGGCATCGTCGGGATAGTATGATCCGAAATAATGCCGGTGCATCTGCATGTCAACGCGCATACACCCGCAACTCTGTGACTGACCGTTTACAAGCGAGGAGTGAGCTACGGCTCTAATCGCTCCGCATTCGCACTGGCATTCCCAAACCGGGTGCTTACCAACTTGATGTTCCGCTTTTCCCAGCACCGTCCATCGTCCAAAATGCTGGCCTGTCAAATCAGTGCGGAATTTGCTATGCTGTCCTTTGATCTTTTTGCGGATCTTCTTCATATGCTCACTTCGGGTACACCCGCAGCTATTTGTCTTTCCTTCGAGAAGGTTTCTCTGATTGACGGGTTTCTCTGTCCCACAGTCGCAATGACAGTGCCAATACCAGCCGCAGCCTTTGTGGTAACTCTCTGGGCCTAACACGAGCCATTTCCCGAACCGCATGCCGGTGAGGTCAACATTGCTGTATTTACCAGTCTTTGTTGGTTTCAGAACATCCCAGTGCTCTGGGCCAATCGGATAATCAGTTTCAATCGAGGGTTCTTTCATGGGCTATGGTCAGTCATCAATTATGATGCAATTCACGAACCCGCTCACTACTGTGCAGGCGTCCAAGGCAATAATCCCGTTCCCGTAGTATGGCTGGAAGTTAGCATCCGGCCCAAACTCAGAGCCTTTTTTCTCATATACGGTATGACCGTAGGACGCATGCCAATGGCCGCAGACTATTGTCTTCCCGTCTTCATATACGAATTGGTTGGCATCCATGCCGTTGAACCAGCGGGCTGTACTCCACATGTTGTCGTCGGCCTTGCGCCAGTTACCGATAGAGCAATAGGTGGTTCTCTCGCGCAGGCATGGGATCCAACCGTGCACGAAAATATAATGCGCCGTCTCATAGTAATTCTGCATTGCGGGAATTATCCTCTTGTAGTAAGGCGTGTCCTGCGCAGCCTCCGCGAAGTCGTATTGGTGGATTAACGCCATCCACTTATCCATGCCGGTAAGCTGCAACGCTGTATCGTAAGTGCCGTTGCTGATATGATGGCTGAACGGCTGCCCCTGATCCACCGTAGCGAGTTCTTCGTATAGGTCTTCGTGGTTCCCTCGAATTACTTCGTCCAGCATCTCGATTGCCTTCTGCATATCGGTGTGATCACCGAAGGCTCCGGTCGCCGGGTTATGGATCATCATCAGCGCTGTCGGTGCCATCAGCACCTTCGTGCCAGCCATGGCAATCACACTTGCCGCCGAGGCCGCGATACCGTCGATCTTCACGGTGACGTTGCCGGGATAATCCATCAGCATGGCGTAGATCTGGCTTGCAGCGATGCAGTCGCCACCGGGCGAATTGATCCAGATGACCACATCGCCGGTTCCTGCAAACAGCTCCGAGCGGAACTCTTCAGGGGTGACGTCATCGTCAAACCACGAGTCTTCGGCAATCGTGCCATAAATCTCAAGTACCCGTTCTGCCGGTTCGGCTTCGTTTTCGTTCTGTACCAGATTGCGCCAGTTCCAGAACTTCTTCGTCTTGGGTTTGTTCATCGTCAGGGTTTTCCTCCTTTTCTTCATAATCAGGGATATCTGCAAAAGCCCCGGCATGCTGGAGCGGGAGCATATTGCCGTTTATGAGATACAGGTCGCCGCCTTCTTCGGCGGGGATCTTATCAAGATTTTCGAGCTCGCGGATATCGTTGGCGCTCATCCAGCCATTCTGTCTGCCGATGGCATAGCCCTGCATGCGGCTCTGGTAGTCGCCCCTCAATAATCCGTCAACATTGAACTTGGCAAAGTACGTTTTTTTCTCTTCGGGTGTCAGGAGAGATCGAGCGATACTTTGCTCCCAGCGGGCTACCCACGGGTCGAGGGTGTACTTGACGAACTCCAAGCTCTGTTGCTCGATGTTAGAAAACGAGGACTTTTCCAAATCGCCAACCATGTGAGGTGGTACGCGGAAAATCCTCGCTATTTCGTTGATCTGGAATTTTCGTGTTTCCAAAAACTGCGCCTGCTCCGGTGAAATACTGATGGGGGTATATTTCATGCCCTCTTCGAGCACGGCGATCTTCCCGGCGTTGCTGCTGCCGCCGAACTGGCTTTGCCATGCATCGCGCACCCGGCTGGGATCCTTCACGGTGCCGGGGTGTTCGAGGACGCCGCTGGGGGCAGCACCATTGGCAAACAGCTTGGCTCCGTATTCCTCGGTGGCGATGGCAAGGCCGATGGCGTTTTTCGCCATTGCTATCGGGCTGTAACCGACGAGCCCGTCAAAGCCGAGGCCGGGGATGTGCAGGACATCTGCTGACTGCAGGATCACTGTCGAGCCCTCCATCGTGGGGGCTTCGTCATTGGATCGCTGGTATTTGTAAAGCAGCTTGCCAGTGCTGTCCCTGTCCACGGTCATCTTGTTCGGCATAAGCGGGTACAGGGCCACGACCTCACCTCTGCCGTTGCGGATGATCTGTGCGAAAGCGTTGCCCCACAGGAGCAAGTGCGTCATAAGGGTTTCCCTGAATACAAAGCTGCTCATTTCGGGGTTTGGTTCATCATGCAGGAGCCGGTACAGCGGATGGTCGACCGCTTTGGCCTTGCTGCCTTCCTCTGTGTACATATATAAATGTAGCGGAAGCCCAGCGATGGCCTCCGCCAGAATACGCACACAGGAATAAACTGCCGTCATCTGCATGGCAGATCGCTCATTGACCGCTTTGCCTGCGGTGCTGCCTCCCATGAAGAAGGCATAGGCGCTGCCTGCTGTCCGGTTCTGGGGTTTATCACGTGAATGGAAAAGACCTGACAAGATGCTCATTTGTTTCTCTCCTTCGATATTTGATGTTTAGATAAAAAGAAGGCCCCTCTGATCGTACACAGAGGAACCGGTGCTTTGGTGTCGGATTGCTCTGTCCAGCGCCATGATCGTCGCCACGGCTCCGTCGATACGCTCAGTGCTTTTTTCTTTGTCCGGCTTGATGTTACCTGCCGGGTCAGTGCGGATAAAGATGTTGTCCACCATCCAGCGGAGCGGGGCGTTACCACCGTGAGCGATCCGTCCCTCCAACACGAGCTTCATGAACTCTTTGCTGGGTGGGGACATGTCTTTGAAGCCTTGGCCGAAGGGCACGATGGTAAAACCGTCATCGTCGAGGTTCTGACTCATCTGCACGGCTCCCCAGCGGTCATAGGCAATCTCTTTGATGTTGTATTTCTGACCGAGTTCTTCGATGAAGCTCTCAATGAAATTGTAATGGATCACGTTGCCCTCGGTGGTCAGGATGCTGCCTTGCTTTTTCCACACATCGTAGGGGACGTGATCGCGCCGGACGCGAAGCTCCAGTGTATCTTCCGGCACCCAAAAGTACGGCAGGATGGTATAGCGTCCTTCCGGATCGTCCGGTGGGAACACCAGCACGAATGCCGTAATATCCGTACTGGACGAAAGATCAAGACCAGCGTAGCATTCGCGGCCTCTCAGAGCGTCCGGATCTACCGGGGCATCGCATTTGTCCCATGCATCCATCGGCATCCAGCGTACCGACTGTTTTACCCACTGGTTCAGGCGCAGCTGTCGGAAGAGGTTTTCTTCGGCGGGGTTGTCTTTTGCGCTGTTATACGCTGCTCGAAGCTTTTCAACATCCACGGTTACGTCCAATGACGGGTTTGCCTTGTACCAGTTGGCTTCATCTGCCCAGTCATCGTCATCGTTTATGCCATATACGACAGGATAAAATGTAGGATCGAATTTACGTCCTTCGAGGATGTCCTTGGCTTTTGAATGTATCTCCCAACATAGGTAGCGCATTTCCAGTATTGCCTTGTAATCCTCTGCGGGCACCATTTCCAGCTTGCTGCGCATTTCGCCCTTCAGATCCACGAGCGCATCGATGTCCCGGTTGATCTCCGCCTGCAGGTCTACGATTTTGTCCACGATGTCCGCCATCTTCGATGTGGCCTTATTGGGACTGTGGGGCATGCCGGTGAGAACGGAGGTTGCGCTGGTGGCCAGTGTGTTTAGGGCTTCCAGCTGTTTTATCTTAGTGTTGATGCGGGCGTCCAAATATCTGGCTTGTGACAAATACTCTTTAGACAATATGTAATGACCTCCAGTTTGTAGGGACGCGGATTTACCTGTATAATGTGGGTATTCGCCACCACGAACAGGGATTACCGCATACAAACGG
>ONIG01000042.1 GCA_900317855.1 uncultured Eubacteriales bacterium
CATATTTTCTTGGCATAGCAATACCCCCTATGTAGTTCTTTTATTTTCCTACATAGGGGGTGTTTTGTCTATTGTCCGTTTTTACTGGTTCGGTTCAATTGGGCCCTGCGGTTTTTTCTATGCTGCGTCACATCTGGGTTGGGTAATTATAGAGCGAGAACGTGCCGTTGACAACGCCGTCAAGCATATCGGAGGTGAACGCCTGTGCACGCTCGGCATCGCGATCGAGCAGCGCGCGGTAGAGCTCGAGCTTGTTCTGATACAGCCGGTTGGCGCCGTAGCGCTTACGATACAGGCTCCAAAAGTGCAGACCGTAGCCGTGGATGGAGTTATACAGCAGCGGCAGAAACGCATTGCGCGACAAAACGCTCAGCGCATGATGGAACTGAAACGTCGCCTCGGCGCCCTCCTGGTCGGTTTTTGCGTCCTTGATCGCATCCAGCATGGGTGCAAGCTCATCCAGCTCTTCCTGCGTGGCGCGCTCGACCACCAGCTTCACGCACAGGCACTCGTTCGCGCTGCGCACTTCCATAAGCGAGCGCACCTCATCGTCGCGCATGACGCCGCCGTTATAGTTCAGCAGCGCCGTGAGCGTGTCGAGCGAGCCGGTCCTGCGGTAATCGCTGACGTACACGCCCTGACGCGCCACGATCTCCACAAAGCCCATCTTCTCCAGTTCGATCAGGCCGGCCGAGATCACCGGCCGGCTCACGCCCATGCGCGCGCTCAGCTCCCGCGCCGGCGGCAGCTGGTCGCCGGGCATCAATTCCCCGGAAATAATCATGCTCTCGATCTTCTGCACGAACTGATCCGTGAGCGAGACCGCCTCGATCTTGTCAAATCCCATCGTATCCACTCCCAAAATGTATTTGGTATTACCAAGTGCTTTTCGTTTTGAATTTATCATCATATTGACGGACTGTCAAGCGAAAATGTCGGCATAGTTCCGAAAATGTTAAAATCGAGACACATAGCATTGCTTTTTCAGGAATACTGCTATATGATAATGCTGATTTCTGGTAATACCAGAGCAAGAAACAACAACCATCAGGAAGGAAGGGGAAACATTTGAAAGATCTGAAGCATCTGATCTACTTTGAAAACCTTCTGGAAGACGCCAACAACGAGTTGGTGCGGCAGGCGCAGGCGGACGGCAGCATCGTTCTCGGCTATACCTGCTTTCACATTCCGGAGGTCCTCCTCAACGTAGACAACTGCATCTCTGTGCGACTCAGAGCACCCAAGACCGGTTCGCTGGATATCTCGACGTACTACATGTCCAACTATTGCCCAAGGAATCTCTTCATAACGACGAATAGATCCAACTTCATTCTCAAAAACATAGGTCATCGCATCCATAAAGGTAGTGGTTTCATCACCGATTTGACCAGAATCAACGAGCTCTCCCTCTTCGTCAAGCACAGTGTAATCCCACGATCTGTCAGAAGCGCGGAAGGCGATGAAAGAATAACAGTCATTCACAAGGAAGGCGCCTTGCTCATCCACTTTGTATGGTTTTTGTTCTTCAATGAGCGGCTTACAGTTCATCCAGTAGAAGAACAAGCTTTTTTCCTGCTCCTTACAATGCGGGCAAACCATCAGGCCGTTGAACAAACCCGATTCTTGCGGCTCTTCAAGAAACGGTTCATGGCAAATGGGGCAAAGGTGAAGATCCTTCACAGGGACATTGATGAAATCCTTTTTCTTCGGCATTTCAAGATTAAAAATAGACATTTTAGTTTCTCCTTTTTTTTTGATTTTTATTTTTTATTAAAAGGGCGAACGCGTGGCGCGAGCAGTTGTTCGCCCCAGTTTATACAGTAGGTGAAAAAATTTTGGGCAAAGTAGGAAAATCAATTACTAAGCATTTTTATATATAATAGGGAAATCAAGGGGGAAGTCTCGCTTCGCGAGTGGTTAGATATTGTTTGATTAGTAATCCCCAATCCAAACCCCTTCGGGGTTCGGCTTACGGCTTACTAATCAAACCGAGAAAAACATAAATGTTTTTCTCGTTTGACTATTGGTCAGGTGGCGTGTTCGTCTAATTAATTGAAGGGAAACAATTCAGGGGAAATGCCATCTCCCACTTCTTCACCATCAACCTCCAGCAGATAGTAGTGGTCAGTGTCGCCACAAGTATTCTCGTAGATCTCATAGCGTTCTTCCCGAAGAGCGGCTTTCAGCTCTTCTTCGGAGTTCGCTTCAACAGTGCAAAAGCTTTCCGCAACGTAAGTGAGCATAATATTATATTTCATCTAAAATTTCTCCTTTTATTATTAGTTCAGTATTACAAAAATGTATCGTCATATTAGTTAAAATGAGTTGCGTGATTATTCCTCTACCATGTTCACGTCAAAGAAAGCACAGCCATGCTTTTCTGCGATTTCGTGGCAAGTCCAAAAATCGGGCTCTGCTTCGCTGCTAATGATCTCTTCATAGTCAATCTCAACGGCATCGCGGCTGCAAATGATTCGCCATTTATTCATGAAGTGTCCTCCTTTCGAGATTATTTTGTTGTGGTTTACCGAGCGTTTTTTGCCAGAAACCACGAATGAGAAAGTATGCGAACATACTCTCTCATCCATGAAAGGAAATTTCTTTTTTCCTTTTTTCTATATATATTATATCAAAAATTTTTGAAAATTTCAAATAAAGTGTCGCTTTATCGTCACGACGAGCGGCTTTTGGCATGATAAAAGCCCCTGCCAGAGTGGATGGCAGGGGAGAAATAAAACTGATATAGAATTCTCTTTTTTTATGGCACAAACAAATGAAAAAAGAAAGCAAAAATAATCCTGTGATTTCTATGGCACATTTTATGGCACACTTCCATAAAACCCTTTGAAATCACAGAATTCTGATAAAAATGGTGGAGACGGAGGGATTCGAACCCTTGACCTCTCGGATGCGAACCGAACGCTCTCCCAGCTGAGCTACGCCCCCACAAGGCTTATTTATTATAGCACATTTTTCGCATTTGTAAAGCCCATTTTTTCCGTTCCCGCGTTTTTTTTATGCAAAAAGTCCCGCGCAAGAAAATTGCATCCCCCACTTGCGCAATCGCCGCTTTTGTAGTAGAATACGTTTACGTGGCCATTGACAAGGCTGCACTAGTCGGGGAGCCAGCGGTGTCCTGTACCTGCAATCCGCTATAGCAGGGATGAATTCCCGCCCCCGGATAGGCCGATGTGTCGTCTGCCCGCAGTAAGCGGCGTTGAAGGTTCGGTCCCGCGCAACGGAGCCCTGTGAACCATGTCAGGCGGGGAACCGAGCAGCATTAAGCAGGTCACTCCGTGTGCCGTGGGGGCGCCGGGCCCGAGCTGGCTGCTGTGGTAACGGGCATGTCGTCTATTCAAAGGTGGGTGTGCAGTCTTGTCAATGGTCACGTTTTTTCATGTTTTCCGCTGCCGGAGGTGAAGCGCGCAATTATGTATCAGGCTCTCTACCGCAAATACCGGCCGAAGACGTTTGACGACGTTGTCGGTCAGGAGCATATTACCGAGACGCTGAAAAAGCAGGTCGAGACGGGACGGCTGTCCCATGCCTACCTGTTCATCGGCACACGCGGCACCGGCAAGACTACCTGCGCCAAGATCCTGGCCAAGGCGGTCAACTGCGAGCATCCGGTCAACGGCAATCCGTGCAATCAGTGCGCCGCCTGCCGCGGCATCGACGACGGGTCGATCCTCGACGTGGTCGAGCTCGACGCCGCGTCCAACAACGGCGTGGACAACGTGCGCGCCCTGCGCGACGAGGCGGTGTTCTCCCCCGCCAACGTGCGCAAGCGCGTGTATATCATCGACGAGGTGCATATGCTCAGCCCCTCGGCGTTCAACGCCCTGCTGAAGATCCTTGAGGAGCCGCCGGCGCACCTCATGTTCATCCTCGCGACGACGGAGCTGCACAAGGTCCCGGCGACGATCCTCTCCCGCTGCCAGCGGCACAGCTTCAAGCGCATCCCGGTCGATACGATCGCCGCGCGCCTGAACTATGTTGCCGAGCAGGAGCACCTGAACCTGCAGCCGGACGCCGCCGCGCTGCTCGCCCGCATGGCGGACGGCGGCATGCGCGACGCGCTGACGCTGCTCGACCAGTGCTCCGGCAGCGATGTGATCACGACCGAAACGGTCATCTCCGCCATGGGCCTTGCCGGCAACCTGCGCACGGCGCAGCTGCTGCAGAGCATCGCCGATGGCGACACCGCAAAAACACTTGAACGATTCCGCAGCCTCTGGCAGGACGGGAAAGACCCCGCTGCCCTGCTTGACGAGCTGAGCATGCTCCAGCGCGACCTGCTCATGCAGGCCGTTGCGCCGCGCGGCGGCCGCGAGCTGCTCTCCGGCGGATACGACAGTGAAACACTGCGGACGCTCTCCGGCGCCTTTACACCGGCGCTGCTGATAGCAAACCTGCAGAGTATTCAGGACGCGCTCACCGCCATGGCGGCGCAGCCCAACCCGCGCATCGCAGCGGAACTTTGCCTGATCCGGCTCTGCCGGCCGGAACTGTGCGACGATGTGCCGACGCTGTGTGCGCGTGTGGACAAATTGGAACAGGCCGTGCGCAGCGGGGATATCCCCGCACCGACAGCGGCCGCTCCGACAAAGCCGGCCCCTGCCCCGCGGCAGGAGCCCGTGCCGAAACCGAGCCCGGTGCAAAAAGCGCAGCCCAAACCGGAACCCAAACCGGTGTTTGACGATGTTCCCCCGTGGGAGCCGCCCACACCGCCGGCCTCCGTGCCGAAGGCAAAACCGGAACCGAAGCCGGTATACGACGATGTTCCCCCGTGGGAACCGCCCCCGGAGCCGATGGCTCCGCCGGAAGAGCGGCCGCCCTGGGAAATGCCGCCGGCACCGAAACCGGAACCGCGTCCCACGCCGAAAGCAGCGCCCGCACCAGAGCCACCCGCGCCTCCCATTCCGGAACCGGAACCGGAAATGGTCCCGGAACCCACACCAGAGCCGGAGCCTGCCCCCGCGCCCACCGGCGCGTTCGACTGGCAGGCACTGTGCGCGTATATGGAGCATGAGCTGCCGATTGGCCTTTACAACCTGCTGCTTGACCCACTGCAGGCAGCCGGCGAGCTGGCGGACGGCACGCTGACGCTGCACCTGAACAATGCTCCGGCCTACCCGCTGTTCAATAAGCCGGATATTGCGGAAAAATTCCGTCTGGCCGTGCAGACGCTGACCGGGCAGAACGTCCGCGTGGTCATGCAGCCGATGGACACGGCCACACAGATCAAGCAGCGGCAGATCGAGGAACTGGCACACTTCCCGAACGTAACGATCCGATAAAAAATTTTTTTGATTCACAGGAGGATACAAACATGGCAAAAGGCGGTTTTCGCGGCGGATATGGCGGCATGAATCAGGCCAACATGATGAAGCAGGCGCAGAAGATGCAGCAGGACTTCCTGCGGATGCAGAAAGAACTGGAAGAGAAAGAGTTCACGGCCAAGTCCGGCGGCGGCATGGTCTCGGCGACGGTCAACGGCAACCGCGAGGTCACCAAGATCGAGATCAAGCCCGAGGCGGTCGATCCCGACGACGTCGAGATGCTCGAAGATCTGGTGCTGGCAGCCGTCAACGAGGCGCTGCGTCAGTACGAGGCAGCTTCCGACGCCACGGTCAGCAAGATCACCGGCGGCATGAAGCTCGGCTTCTGAACACAAAAAATCAGCACGCACGGTCCATTGGGACGGTGCGTGCTTTTTTCATTTGCGCAAAAACGCGTGCTCCTCGCGCTGAACGAGACCGAGTGCCGGGTCAAAGCAGGCGCGGCCGCGCAGGACGCAGGTCTTGCCATAGCGCGCGCGGAGGCTATCGAGCGTGATGTCGAGCTGCCGCTGGCGCGCACGGTGCTCCGCATCCTCAAACAGATCCAACTGGTGCGGCGCGCATGCGGGCACAAGCTCCAGCGCGCGGATGCCGATGCTGCGCAGCGGATCGGGCCACAGATGCGCCTGCTCGCACAGGGCCAGCGCCGCGTCGAGCAGCTCGCTCGTCAGGTCGGACGGGTGCCGCAGCGCCATGCGGTGACTGCACCAGTGCAGGTCGGCCGTGCGCACGCTCAGTTCCACCGTGCGGCACTGATATCCCTCCAGACGCAGGCGCGCACCCACGCTCTCCGCCAGCGACAGGAGCGCTGCACGCGCGTCCGCCTCGCAGATGAGGTCGCGCGGCGCAGTGGCGCTGTTGCCGATGGACTTCGGCGGCGGCAGATCCTCGATGCGGTGCACCGGCGTGGGGTCGTACCCGTTGGCATAGGCGTGCAGCAGCCGCCCGCCCTTGCCGAGGCGCTGCTCGAGCACATCGGCGTCCGCCGCCGCGAGCGCGCCGACCGTGCGGATGCCCAGCCGCTCGAGCTGCCGCACCGAGCTGCGTCCGGCGAAGAGCAGGCTGCTGACCGGCAGCGGCCAGACCATGTCCGCAAAACGCACGCGGTCGATGACCGTCACGGCGTTCGGCTTGCGGTAGTCCGAGCCGAGCTTCGCGATCGCCTTGCACCACGACACGCCGACGCTCACCGTCAGGCCCGTGGCATCGAGCACACGCTGGCGCACCTCCTGCGCCGTCTGCAGTGCGTCCTCGCGGCCGACACAGCCGGTCATGTCCAGCCAGCACTCATCCATGCCGAACGGCTCGCACCGGTCGGTGAAGCCGGCATAGACCTCGCGCACGCGGCGCGAGTAGTCGTAGTAGAGGTCGAAGTCCGGCGGCAGGATCGTCAGCTCCGGGCACTGCTGCCGCGCCGCCCAGAGTGTCATGCCCGTGCGCACCCCGGCGGCGCGCGCCATCTGGTCCTTGGCCAGGATGATGCCGTGGCGCAGCTCCCGCTCCCCGCCGACCGCCACCGGCCGCCCGCGCAGCTCCGGATGGCGCAGCAGCTCGATGCTTGCATAGCAGGCGTTGATATCCGAATGTAAGATCATACGGTCCATAGTGCTTTCTCCCAAAACGAGATTGTCTCTATTATAAATCTCTTTTCGGGATATTTAAAGCATTTTCTTATCTGATTCAGATATTTTTCTTGCGTTTTTTCGTCCGATACGATATATTGTATACGAGGTGCTGCATATGTACAAAACCTTTGGTGAAACGATTGCTTCCCTGCGCCGCGCACACGGCATGCGCCAGCAGACGCTGGCGGACGCGCTGGCCGAGGCCGGTGTACCCGTGTCGAACCAGGCTGTGTCGAAGTGGGAAAATGACGCTACGCTCCCGAACGCACAGCAGTTTTTGACGCTGTGCCGCGTGCTGGACGTGGACGATATTGCGGGCACGTTCTCCGGCGGGGACGCCGGCGGCCTGCTCGCCGGGCTGAACGCAGAGGGCCGCCGCCGCGCGCTGGAATACATCGCGCTCCTGCGCGAGAGCAAGCGCTTTGCCGCCGCGCCGGAGCCGGCCGTGCTGCGCAGCCTGCCGCTGTACTCGCTGGCGGTCTCGGCCGGAACGGGCCAGTTTCTCGACGGCGAGAGCTATGAGATGCAGCCGGTCGGCCCCGAGGTGCCGGAGGAAGCAAACTTCGGCGTGCGCGTGGCGGGCGACAGTATGGAGCCGCGCTTTCACAGCGGGCAAACCGTCTGGGTGCACCAGCAGCCGACGCTCGACCCCGGCGAGATCGGCGTGTTCCTCTACGACGGCAGCGCCTATCTTAAGCAGCTCCGGCGCGACGGCGGGCGCGTGTATCTGCACTCGCTCAACCCGGCCTATGCCGATCTGGAGATCTCGGACGCGCTGCCGCTGCGCGTGCTCGGAAAAGCGGTGTCCTGATAAAAGCAAAAAACTCCCTGCGGAACGCATGATTTCCGCAGGGAGTTTTCCGTTTATATCTCGTTCCAGTGCAGCAGGCGCTCGGACAGCTCCGCGACCGTCTGCACCGTGGCCGCCGCGCCGGCGGCCTCCAGCTCGCCCGGCTCGGCATAACCGTAATACACGCCGAGGCACGGCACGCCGCAGGCGGCGGCGCCGGTGACGTCATACTTCCGGTCGCCGACCATGAGCGCGGCCTCCGGGGCCGTGTGCGTCTCGGCAAGCACTGCCGCGACGACCTCCGCCTTCGTGCTGCGCGAACCGTCATATTCGCACCCAATCACACAGTCAAACAGCCGCTCCATGTCAAAGCGCTGCAGGATCGTGCGCGCCAGCGGTGTGGGCTTCCCGGTCGCGACCGCGACGCAAAATCCGGCCGCGCGCAGCTGCGCAAGCAGTTCCGGAATGCCGGGATAGATCTCGCACTCGTACACACCGATGGGCTGGTACCGCTCCCGATAGCGCTCCGTCGCGGCCTGCGCCTGAGCCGGCTGCATGCCGTACAGCTCCGTGAACGAATCGAACAGCGGCGGGCCGACAAACTTGCGCAGGCGCGCCGTGTCCGTCTCGCGGATGCCGAAGCCTTCGAGCGCATACTGCACGCTGCGCAGGATACCCTCGCCGGTGTCAAACAGCGTGCCGTCAAAATCGAATAAGATGGTCTGGATCATGACAAATCTCCGTAATCAAGATGGGAAAAGGATAGCATCAGGGCGCGAAATTGTCAACAGCCGTGCCGGATGCATACGCTGTAGCAACCTGAAAAATGTGAGGTTTCGCCATGAACAACGGACTGGAAACACGCTACTTTCTCAGCGCCCTGACCGGCGCGGGCTACTACGCACTGCACAGACAGTTTCTGCGGCCGCCGGAGCGCTATTTCTGCATCCTCAAGGGCGGGCCGGGCTGCGGAAAATCCACGTTTCTCAAGCGCGTCGGCGATGCCGGACGCGCGGCCGGGCTGGCCGTCGTCTGGCTGCACTGCGCGGGCGACCCCGCCTCGCTCGACGGGGTCTATTTCCCGGAAAAACGCTCCGGCTTCTTCGACGGCACGGCGCCGCACACCGTCGACCCCGCGCTCTTCGGCGCGAGCGGCGAATATCTGGATCTCGGCACGTTCTGCCGCACGGAAGCGCTCGACACGGCGCGCATCCGCACCCTGAACGCCGACTGCGCCATGTTCCGCCTGCGCGCGCAGCAGTATCTGGCGGCAGCCGCCGCGCTCGATGCGCGCGCCACGCCGGGGCTGGTCTATCCCGAGGACCGGGAGGCAGCGCGCCGCCGGGCAAGGAGCGTCTGCGCGCGGGAATTCGGCGCGCCGGGCAAGGGCACAGAGCCCGGCCGGTGTGAACGGCTGTTTTTGAGTGCCATCACGTGTGAGGGAAAAATTTTCTTCCCTGAGACGATCGCCGCGCAGTGTGCGCGCGTGTACCTGCTCGACGACGGCTGCGGCCTGGCGGAAGAATTTCTGCGCATTGTGCGCGCACACGCCGTCCGGTGCGGGCTGGACGTTCTCTCCTGCCCCGACCCGCTCATCCCGTCGCGCACGCAGGCCGTGCTCGTGCCTTCGCGCGGCGTGGGTTTCCTTGCCGGCACGGCGGACGACGTGCCGGAGGGGCTGACGCAGCGGCACATCCGGCTCGATGTACTGCCGGACCCGGTGCGCCAGCGGGCACTGCGCCGCACCATGCGCAGCGACACCCGGCAGCAGCAGCTCGCCCTCGCAAGCGCAGTGGAGCAGCTGCGCATGGCCAATCTCCTGCACAACGAGCTGGAGGCCGTCTACCGGCCGTGTATGGACTTTGCCGCGCTGACCACATTCACGGACCGGTACCTGCGCACCTTCCCTGGCGCATGAGCGCAAAACACCCCGGCGGGACGCGCAGTCCCGCCGGAGTGTTCGTTTACAGTTGTCTCAGCAGCAGGGCGAGAAGCACGGATTGCAGCACAGGTTCAGCAGGCACATATCCGCGCACCAGCTGCCGGTGCCGAAGCCGCTGTTCGGATAGCCGGCGCTGTAGGTCGCATACGCGTCGCCGCCGCTCTCGAGCTGGTGCAGCAGGCGCTGGAAGTCCGGGTTCGTCGGATCCAGCTCGACCGCGTGTCTGGCATCCGCCAGCGCCTGCACACGGTTGCCCGCGCCGGAGTTCGCCATGGCGCTCAGGGCATACCAGGTGGCATCGCGCTCAGCCGTCGGCACGCCGGACAGCGCCTGCAGCGCCTCGGCAAAATGCCGCGTCTGAATAAAGTTCATCGCAGCCTGATATTCCGGCCGGATGCCGGGATCGCGCTGCGCGCCCCAACCGCCATAGGCCCCATAGCCGCCATAAGCGCCGTAGCCGCCCGCCTGACCGTAACCGCCGGACGCGCCATAGCTGTTGGCCTTGCCGTTTTTGATCGCGTCATAGGCCGCGTTGACCTCATTCATTTTTTCCGTCGCGTGCGGGTCGTCCGGATTCAGGTCCGGATGATATTTTTTGGCCAGGCGACGATAGGCCGCCTTGATCTCCTCTTCGCTCGCGTCTCTGGAAACACCGAGGACTTCATATGGGTCTCTCATTCGGCGCTCCTCCCGATCTTTCGTTTTTTCATGGCCGCCTCGTAGCGCAGCCATACGCCGGAGTATAAAATATTGCGCAGCAGCTCCACGTCCTGCAAAACCGGCAGCGCCTCAAACGCCGCCGAACACTCGCCGAGCAGCATCGTCAGCAGCGCGTGCAGGTCCGCATCCTGCGGCAGCGTGCGCAGCGGGTTATACCGCCCGTGCCGGAGATCCTCCGGCAGGTCGATCACCGCGTCGAGCAGATAGATGAACCGGCCCAGCGCCTCGCCAAACGGACGCAGACGGTCGTCCCAGAGCTCGTCCGTCACAAACAGTTCGCCCATCAGGCGGCCGAAACAGTTGGCCGCAGCGTCCGGGTCGCCGGTGTCCGCCTGTTCGATCTCGGAAAGCTCCGCCATGCACTGCTCGATCGCGGCGCATTGCCGCGGCCAGCGCGCGCGCACGGCCGCACACTGGCGGCTAAGCGCCTCCGCCTCCCAGTATTTCAGCGCGCTGCCGTCATCCTGCCAATCGTCGCGGCAGTTGTTGTACGCCAGCACGACGTTCATATCGGCGGCGTATTCGGTGTAGCGCGTCTGCCAGTAAAAATGCTTGCGCAGCGGGTGCGCCGGGCAGACCTCCATGCCGCGCTCCTCGTCCGCTTCATACAGCGCCGAGAGCAACAGCACCAGAAACGTCATATCGTACGTCAGCGTCAGGCGGCCGGAAAAGCCGTGCCGCTGCTTGAGCACCCGGCACAGACCGCAGTAGCAGCCCTTATAGCGATCCTTCTGCGTCTGCGTCAGGCCCTCAAGATTCGCGATCACATATCCAAACATACGGCCATGCCTCAGGTCTTCCGCTGGAAGGACGTGCCGCATTTGCGGCAGACAATGTTGATCTTGCCCTTGCCGCGCGGCACGCGCAGACGCGTCCGGCAGGACGGGCACTTGAAAAAGCGGTAGTCATGCCGCTGATGCCAGCGGTCCACGGCCCCGCGCCACGCACTCGTCACCTTATATCTCTGGCGCAGATACGCACCGTTTTCCTGCTGCCGGCGATAGACATTGCGCGAGAGCATACGAAAATAGATCACGATCAGGCCAAGGACCGCCAGCGACCACAGGATGCGCGCCGCATAACCGTGCACGAACATGCTGACGATCAGCAAGATCAGTGTCAGCACGGACAGAAGGCGATTGAGTGCGTCCATCCCGTTTCTGCCCATCATCCATTTTGCAAGCCGTTGTCTCATGACCGATCACCTTTCCAGGCTGATGAATTTGATTCTTGTATTTTATCACACGTCTATGAGAAATATATCAAAGAACTGTAAACACCGCACCTTTCCGCGAAAAAATTGCACTTTTCCGCCAGAGCGTGGTATACTGCTGAAAAAACGAGGAGGTCCCCCCAATGAACGCTCCGGATGCGACCCCCGTCGCGCTCGATACCTGGCCGCGGCGCGAAGCATACACGTTCTTCTCTGGCCTGTCGGATCCGTTTTACAGCGTGACCGTCACCGTGGACGTCACGGCACTGCATACTTACACGAAACGGCGCGGCCTGTCCTTTTATTACGCTCTGGTCTGGCTGTGCACGCAATCGATCAATCAAACGGCCGCATTCCGATATGCCATCCGAAACGGCCAGCCGGTGCTGCTCGCGCGCCGTGAACCGAGCTTCACCGACCTGCACCCCGGTGCGGAACAATTCCACATCGTGACGATGCCGGCCGGTAACGCGCTGGATGATTTCTGCCGCGCGGCACGCGCCAAGAGCCGGGCGCAGACGGAGTTTCTCTCCGCTGCAGCCGAGAGCGACGCGCTGATCTATTTCAGCTGTCTGCCGTGGGTCTCGCTCACGGCGCTGACCAATGAGCGCGATTTTGACGCTGACGACGCCATCCCGCGCATTGCCTGGGGCAAATATCATCGCGAGGGCGAGCGGGACGTGCTCGGCCTCGCGCTCGAGGTAAACCACCGGCTCATCGACGGACTGCACATCGGACGGTTCGTTCAGGATCTGCAGCAGCGCATCGACACGCTGGCCGAGGCAGAATAATCGTATGTATCAGGCCGACGTGATCTTCAAACCGATGATGCCGATAAGCAGCAGTGCAGCAAAAATGAGCCGCCCGGTTGTCACCGGCTCTTTGAACAAGATGATGCCAACGATCACGGAGCCCAGCGCGCCAATGCCGGTCCAGACCGCATAAGCCGTACCAAGCGGCAGTGTTTTGGTCGCGCGTGCCAGCAGGAAAAAGCTCACCGCCATGCCAGCGAACGTGAGCAGTGACCAGCTGAGCTTTGTGAATCCCTCTGAATACTTCATACAGGTCGCCCAAACGACCTCAAAAATTCCGGCAATGCCGAGCATGACCCATGCCATAATGTTTCCCTCCAAATAAAAAATGCGCCTGCCCGCGTCTTCTAAAGCCTACGACGCAGAGCAAACGCTCCCATTCCCGCCCGACGGCAGGAACACGGACAGGATACCAATAGCAACATCTTTTGTCAAGCAGCGGAGCTTCAACAAACGGTATTTCAATACCAAGGGGGCAAGATAGAAGCACTTTGCCCTTTACAAATGTTTTTACGCGCTCTTCAATGGTTAAAGCAAGCAATTACGCAGGAGCTGGAAATGTGAAAAAACGATACACAAAGCAAATACCATTCGTAGCAGCATTGCTAGCAATGCTTACGCTTTTCGGCGGTTGCGGCATCAGAAGCCATCAGACACCACCAACAAATCAGCACCAGACGCAAAGGTAGCGGCCACAGGAGCGGCGTCAGCAGCAAAGATGCCAGTTGTACTAACTGAGACACAGGAAATTGAAAAAATCTGACTGACCAATCACCGAGCAATACACCATGACACAGATTGAATCACAATTAACGATGATTTGGGAACAGATGCGGATGGTGATTACATCGCACTCGTCTATCTAACTTGGGACCAAAAGAACACAGGAAAAACATCCAAGAAAATGCTCGAGATGTATTCGTCTGATCTCGCAGCCACACTAGGCGAGCAGAACAGTTCCGTCAATGAAATCGCAATTTTCTGGACCGTACCATATCTGAATGACACAGCTAAGTGCAGCTATCAGCGAAATGGGGATGGCTTCGTCGAAATGGACATGGCATGGGGCAAAGCGTTTCAATAATCAGCATGTCATAATGCATGTAAGCCTTCATCAGGTGCGCTGAATTTCCAGTGCACCTGATCCATATTTATCACTATTCAGTTATCTCCTACTCAGCACGCAATGGCAAAGCAGTGCGCACCCAAGAGTTATCAAGATAAAAGATGCGCCGCGAGGCCACGACGAGGCAACAAAAATCGCCGCAGACAGTTTGTCTGCGGCGATTTGGCAGGGGAAGAAGGCTTCGAACCCTCGGCCTACGGTTTTGGAGACCGTCGCTCTACCAACTGAGCTATTCCCCTATATGTCATAATATTTGGTGGGCCTTCAGGGACTTGAACCCGGGACCGACCGGTTATGAGCCGGTTGCTCTAACCAACTGAGCTAAAGGCCCATATTCAAAGAATGCCGCCACACAGGTGACGGCAATATCTCTGGCGCCTCCTGTAGGATTCGAACCTACAACCCTCCGGTTAACAGCCGGATGCTCTACCGTTGAGCTAAGGAGGCATAAGCAAGGGATTCGCCTGAGCGAATCCCTTGTGTTGGCATTGACCTATCTTCCCGGTCCGTCTCCAGACAAGTATTGTCGGCACTGGTGAGCTTAACTTCCGTGTTCGGAATGGGAACGGGTGGACC
>ONIG01000016.1 GCA_900317855.1 uncultured Eubacteriales bacterium
GCGCGGCATGGCGAGATTCAAGCGCACATACCCTTTGGCGTTGCCGACGAAGAGGGAATCTCCACCCTCCAGCAGCACGCCCGCCTTGTTGGCGAAGAAGTCCGGCAGGTCTGCCACATCCGGCAGACAGCGCAATAGATCGACCCACGCCAGATAGGTCGCTTCTGGAATGTACATGACCGCTTCCGGCAGCTCCCGTGCCAGAAACGCCTTGACAAACGCGAAGTTTTCGTCGAGGTATTGCTTGAGTGCCTCATGCCACGCGCCGCCGCGCTCGTAGGCCGCCTGCGCCGCTGTCAGTGACATGGGATTGACCATGCCGAACAGCTTGTCGCGTTCCTGAAAGCGCGCACGCAGCGCGGGATCGCGGATGATGATGTTGGAAAACGCCAGCCCCGCCATGTTAAAGGTCTTAGTGGGCGCCATGCAGGTGATGAGCTTGGGGTAGCTGTCCATGACCTTGGCCATCGGGATGTGGCGGCGGCCGCAGCGGATCAGGTCGCAGTGGATCTCATCGGACACCACCCAGAGGTTATACTTTTCGATGATCGCAGCGACCCTGCGCAGTTCTTCCTCTGTCCACATACGGCCGGTGGGATTGTGCGGATTGCACCAGAACACCAGCTTGCACGCGGGATCGGCGCACTTGCGCTCGAAGTCCTCATAATCCACCTCGAATGTGCCGTCAGCCTTCTTGTGCAGCGGGGAAGTCAGCACATCCACGCCGGCGTACTCCGCCGCGTGGAGAAAATAGCCGTAGGCCGGTGTATTGAGCAGCACCTTTTCGTCCGGGCCGCAAAGCGTTTCCGTCAGCTGGTAGAGCGCCGGGATGATGCCCGGCGAGACGCACAGCTGCTCCTTGGGAAAGCTCCAGTCATAGTGATCCTTGCACCATTTGGAAAAGGTGCGGTAATATGCATCGTCATACAGGCCGGTATAGCCGAAAATGCGGCGGTCGATCCGCGCATGCAGCGCGTCGAGGATCTCGGGCGCCACGCCAAATTCCATGTCGGCGACCCACATGCGGACAAATTCTTCGTCCTTGAAGGCAAACACCTTTTCCGGACCGGCGTGAAAAATATAGCCGCGAAAGCCATCCGTGTTGAGCGCGTTGGTATGGCGGCGGTCAATGATCTCATCAAAATTGTAGGACATAGCGATCTTCCTTTCTGTGCTCTTGCAGTGGGCATACCCGGCTGCACCGCTATTATAGCAAATACTTCAGAAAACAGGCAACCATGTTGCGGAAGAAAAAAGCACTATGCGCACGGTCACCCGCGCACATAGTGCTGCAAAATGCTGTGATTCTGTCCTCAGCTGAAGTTTGCGCTGCCGCCGTTGGTCGGGATCACACCAACATAGGTCGTGCCGCGCGAGAGGTTCAGCGCCGTGCCGTCCTCGAGCGTGTAAGTAAAGCAGCTGTTGATGTCGCTGCGGGACCACTTGATCGGCACGTACTCGCCGCCGGTCACAAAGTATCCGGTGCCGCTGCCGACGAGATCGACGGCCAGGCGGCCGTAGCTGTCCACCGTCTTCATATCGGCCGAGAGGATGAGCAGGTTGGAGAACGGAACCGCTTCGCCGGTCGCACCGTCTTTGTAGTCGGCCTTATACTGCACGGCCGTGTACTTGCCGCTGTCGGCATGGTAGGCAAAGGACGTGCTCTTGGACGTGTTGAACGTCACCTGCACGTTCGCGGCCGCGCCGGCAGTGCACTGCTGAACAGCGTTATCGGCAAAGTTCAGGCCGGTCTTGTAGCTGCTCTCGTGCTCGGTGCGGAATTTATATTGATTCACGAGCGCCTCCACATTTGCGCCGTGGAAGAACAGCGTGTGCTCCGAGCCGTGCTGGCCGCGGCTGGCGTCGCGGTAGAACATGGAGCTGGTGTTGCCGTCGCGCACGCCGTCCAGATGGTCGGCGTTGTAGGTCTTGACATCGCTGTAGGCCTGCTCGCTGCCGCCGGCGTGGATGACGATGGCGTCATACGACAGGGCCACGCTCAGATAATACGGACGCAGGCTGCGGATGCTGCCGACAGACTCGACGTCATACAGATGGCTGAAAATGGCCATCATGCGCGTGATCCCGCCCTCGGCCGGGATCTCATAGATCAGGTCCGCGTTGCTGATGCCGACCTGTGGCTGCGCGTAGACGATGTTGTTGATCATGACGGCAAACGGCCGGTTGTTTTCCGGTTTGGTGCTCAGCGGCTCACCGGTCAGCGGGGCATAATAGTTCTCCGTTTTTCCGGTGGCTCCATTGGTTGACGGTTTTTCGGATTTGACGCCGCAGCCGGAGCAGACAAGCAGCGCCACAGCGAGAAGACAAGCAAAGAAGCGTTTCAAAACAGCAATCCTCCTGTTATGATTTGGTCAACGCTCATGATACACGCCTTGCAGAGGATTGTCAAATGCACCGCGCCGTGCTACAATGGAAATAAGAATTTTTAATAACTGTCTGGAGATGACCATTCATGTATGAAGGGATTCGCAAATCCGCCCGCGCAGCCTTGCTCGAGCTGCTGGATGTTGCCGCGCTCAAGCCCGGCCAGCAGGTCGTGATCGGCTGCTCCTCGAGCGAGATCATGGGGCAGAAGATCGGCAAGGGCTCCACGCCTGAGGCGGCAAAAGCCGTGGTCGATGAGATCCTGCCGATCCTGAAAGCGCGCGGCCTCTGCCTGGAGGCGCAGTGCTGCGAGCACCTCAATCGCGCCCTGATCATGGAGCGTGCCGACGCGGAGCGGTTCGGATACGAGATCGTCTGCGTCCGCCCGCGGCCGAAAGCCGGCGGCTCGTTTGCGACGGCGGTCTATGAGGCGATGGAAGATCCGGTCGCAGTCGAGTTCGTGAAGGCCGACGCCGGTCTCGATATCGGCAACACGATGATCGGCATGCACCTCAAACATGTGGCCGTGCCGCTGCGCCTGTCGGTCAAAACGATCGGGGAAGCACCGGTCAATGCCGCCCGCACGCGTCCGAAGCTCATCGGCGGCAGCCGCGCAGAGTACCCGGACTAAGGACATGAGAAAAGCGCATCCCCCGGCAATACCGGGGGATGCGCTTTTCTACAGCTGTGCGCCGGAAATTACGCGCCCTTGTGCATCAGGACGGTCAGCACCAGCGTCAGGATGACAAAGACGAGGCCGAACCACTTCGTCGCCTTGGCGAGCTTGGCATCGAGCGTCTTGGCTTTGCCCTTGGAAAGGAACGTTTCCGCACCGCCGGCAATGGCGCCGGACAGGCCGGCGCTCTTGCCGGACTGCAGCAGCACGATCACGGTCACGGCGAGACCGGAAATCAGCTGGATAATCGTCAGAATCAGTTCCAAAGTAGTCATGGTATTCATCCTTTCATGATAGGGAAAATCATCTATTATAACGGAGTTACTATATCACAACATCTGGTGCATTGCAAGAGGTGTTTTGCAAAAGATAACGTATTTTTAGATAGAAATGCAATTACAATCCGGATGTTCAATAAGTTCCTTTGTTCAGCAGCTTAACAACACCAAATGCAGCCGACGTGTACATGAAGATGCCGAGTATCAGGAAGGATACTCTCTTGGTTGTCAGCCGCCGTTCTGCCTGATTAAAGTCAAGGATAACTTTCCCGCCGCACACCATTTCCAAAATTGTGTCGCTATTTGGATGCACATACAGCTCCAAAACCGTACCTGGCGCCATATTTTCAATGTGATTCAGCACGTCGCTTGTAAAACATACGTTGTCAATTGACAATGGTTCATAATCAGAAAAGTAGAGTGTCAGACTATTCAAATTATGACGGCGGTAGTGCTTCTGATACGAAGCAAATGTTGCATCTACACGAATAGCCCCCGTTTTCTCAATTGGCCTTGTCCAGTAATACATTCCGACAGTAAAAACCGTTCCCAGAAGGATGCCGGCAACAACAAGAAACACTGCAGAGCCTTTCGATATAGATTTTTTGCATTTTTTCCGAATCGTTGCTGCAAGCCGTTTCATGGCTGGTCACCGATTTCTCGTTTGGAAAGCGAGATACCTGTCTCAATGTGTTCCTCGCCTTGAAGTTTGGACAATAATGCGCACGTCTCGACATGCGGCGTCTGCGGGAACATATCCACGGCCAGCGCCTGCTTGAGCGTATAGCCGCACTGCGTGAGCAGCTTCACATCCCGCGCGAGCGTGCCCGGGTCGCAGGAGACATAGACGATTCGCGGCGGCTGCATGGACACCATCGCGTCGATGGCTTCCGGGGACATGCCCTTGCGCGGGGGATCGACCACGATGCAGTCCGGCCGGACGCCGCGCCGGGCCAGCTCCGCCGCAGCGGCACCGGCATCGGCACAGAGAAACTCCGCATTTTCGATACCGTTTCGCTCCGCGTTCCGGCGCGCGTTCTCGATCGCCTCCGGCACGATCTCGGCCCCGATGACGTGCGCTGCCTTTCGCGCCAGACACAGGCTGATCGTCCCGGCGCCGCAGTACAGGTCCAGCACCTGATCCGTCGGCGCGTTGACGGCGTATTCCACCGCGCGCTCATACAGCCGCTCGGCCTGCACGGGATTGACCTGATAAAACGCCTGCGGCGAGAGCGTGAATGTCAGCCCGCAGAGCCGGTCAGTCAGCTCCGGCTCGCCCCAGAGCGTATAAAAGTCTCCGGCGAGCACGACGTTACCCTTCTGCTTATTGATATCGAGCACGATGCCGGTCAGTTCCGGGCAGTGCTCGCGCAGATAGGCGACCAGGTCGTCCGTCTGCGCGCCGAAACCGCGCGCAGAGACGACGCACAGCACAGCGTCGGGCGTGTGCATGGCGCAGCGCGTGAACAGATGCCGCACCGTACCGCGGCCGGTGGCTTCATCATACGGCGCGATGCCGCGCAGATTCATCCAATCGCAGACCGTCTGCGCTGCCTTGTCCGCGAGCGGGAGCTGGAGCAGGCACTGCTCCACGGGCGTGATATCATGGCTGGATGCGCGGTAAAAGCCCTTGACCACGCGGCCGTTCTTTTTGCCGACGGCGTAAATCGCTTTGTTCCGGTAACAGAGCGGATACTCCATGCCGATAATATCCTGCACCGGCGTCGAAACGCCACCAATGCGCATGAGCGCATCATTGACGCGCTCAAGCTTCATGCGCAGCTGCTCGTCATAGTCCATGTGCTGCAGGCTGCAGCCGCCGCAGGTGCGGTAAACAGGGCAGGGCGGCTCCGTGCGTGCCGCGGCAGGGGATAGGCACTGCTCCGCCTTACCGTAGACGGCATTTGCCGTCACCTTCAGGATGCGGACCTGCCACGTCTCACCGGCGAGTGCGCCTTTCACGAACACGGCGCGGCCGGCAATGTGGCACACACCCGCGCCGTCGGACGTATAGCCCGTAATCTGCGCGGTATGCAGTTGGTTTTTCGCAAGCTGCTCCATGGTTTATTCCGCTTCCTGACCCGCGATGTGCATATACTCGTCGTACGTGCAGCGGCGGTCGATGATGCCGTCGGGCGTGATCTCAATGATGCGGTTTGCGACCGTCTGCGTGAGCTGGTGGTCGTGGCTCGTGAAGATGATATTGTAGGGGAAAGCGGCCATGCCGTTATTGAGCGCCGCAATGCTCTCCAGATCGAGGTGGTTCGTCGGCTGGTCGAATACGAGGAAGTTGGCTCCCGAGAGCATCATCTTCGAGATCATGCAGCGCACTTTTTCGCCGCCGGACAAAACCTTGACCTGCTTATAAACATCGTCGCCGGAAAACAGCATCCGGCCGAGGAACGTGCGCAGGTAGCTCTCACGCTTATCGGTGGAGAACTGGCGCATCCAGTCGATGAGGTCATAGTCACAGTTTTCAAAATAGCTGTTGTGATCCTTGGGGAAGTAGGCCTGCGTGGTCGAAACGCCCCACTTGACCGTGCCCTCGTCCGGCTCTTCGTCGCCCATGAGGATCTTAAAAAGCATCGTCACGGCGAGCTCATTCTTGCCGAGGATGGCGATCTTGTCTTCCTTGCCGACGATGAAGCTCACGTGGTTGAGCAGCTTTTCGCCGTCGACGGTCTTGCTGATGTCCGTTACGAACAGGCGGTCCTTACCAGGCTCGCGCTCGGCCTTGAAGCCGACCCACGGATAGCGGCGGCTGGAGGCGGGCATATCCTCGACGGAGATCTTCTCGAGCAGCTTGCGGCGGGACGTGGCCTGCCGGGACTTGGACTTGTTGGCGGAGAAGCGGGCAATGAAGGCCTGCAGCTCCTGAATTTTCTGCTCGGCGCGCTTGTTCTGATCCTTGACGAGCTTTTGCATGAGCTGGCTGGATTCGTACCAGAAGTCGTAGTTGCCGACATACATCTTGATCTTGCCGTAGTCGATATCGACGATGTGCGTGCAGACGTTGTTGAGAAAATAGCGGTCATGCGACACGACGAGCACCGTGCCGTCGTAATCCATCAGGAAATCCTCCAGCCAGACGACACTCGCAAGGTCGAGGTTGTTCGTCGGCTCGTCGAGCAGGATGATGTCCGGGTGACCGAAGAGCGCCTGCGCCAGCAGGACTTTGACCTTCAGGCGCGGATCCATGTCGGACATCATGGTTTCATGATACTCCGGCGCAACGCCGAGACCCTGCAGGATGCGGGATGCATCCGACTCCGCCTCCCAGCCGCCGAGATCAGCAAACTCCTCCTCGAGCTCGGAGGCACGGATACCGTCCTCGTCGGTCATCTCGTCCTTGGCATAGATGGCGTCCTTCTCCTTGCCGCAGTCGTACAGGCGCTGATTGCCCATGACGACCGTATCCATGACGGTATAGGCATCGTACATCGTCTGATCCTGCTTGAGGACGGACATTCTTGCCTTAGGGTCGATATAAACGCTGCCGGAGCTCGGTTCGAGCTGGCCGGAGAGGATCTTCAGGAACGTGGATTTGCCGGCGCCGTTGGCGCCGATAATACCGTAGCAGTTGCCGGGGGTGAACTGCAGATTCACCTTGGAAAACAGCGGGGCACCGCTGTACTGCAGCGAGAGGTCATCAACAGTGATCATTTTGGAAACTCCTTCGTTACAATAGATAATATATTAGTTTATCATATTTTCCGGCACTTGAACAGCACAAATGAACAGAGCCGGCGATTTTTCGCCGACTCTGCGTTTTGCTTATTCTGCAAGCACCTTTTTCAGCCGTGCATAGCGGGGGAGGCCGTTTTCCAGCGGAATCTCCGGCACACCCTGAATGAGCGGCAGGGCATAGTCAATAAAGTCCTGCGTGACATTGTTGCCCTCCGGCACGATCCATTCCACCGGGACCTTCTTTTCGTAGTTCGCAACATCGGAGAGCGGAATGAGCTTCATGCTGCAGGTATACTGACCGTCTGCCATCACACGCTCAAACGCGACCATTTTGCCGGTCTCGCCGGAGAGCGCAGACTCGACGGCCACCTTGCCGGCGGCAAACGCCTCGTTGATATCCGTCTGGGAGGCAAGATGCGCGCCCGCGCGCTGCAGCAGCGACAGTTCAATGCCGCGCACTTTCGTATGTTCGTGTTCTTTGATCACCTGCGCCAGACGTGCCGCCAGACCGCCGAGCTGCGCATGGCCGAAGCCGTCGGTCGCGGAGGCCTTGGCCTCGGAAACGAACGAGCCGTCCGCATAGTGGATGCCCTCGGAAACGGCGATGAGAACGTTATTTTTTTCCTGATAGATGCGGTGCACATCCGCGAGGAACTGCTCCATGTCAAAGTCCACTTCCGGCAGGTAGATCAGATCCGGTCCGGAGCCGCAGGCCGACGCCAGCGCGGCGCTGCCGGCCAGCCAGCCGGCGTGGCGGCCCATGATCTCCACGACCGTGATCGTGCCGGTATCATACACACGGCAGTCTTTGGACACTTCCATGCAGGAGGTCGCTATGTATTTGGCGGCACTGGCGAAGCCGGGGCAGTGATCGGTGCCAAAGAGGTCATTGTCAATGGTCTTGGGCACACCCATCACGCGGCAGTCCCAATCGTGCGCCTGCATATAGCGGCTGATCTTGTTGCAGGTGTCCATGGAGTCGTTGCCGCCGTTATAGAAGAAGTAGCGCACGTTGTATTTCTGAAAGATCTCCAGAATGCGCCGGTAATCCGTATCGTCCGTGTCCGGGTCTGCCATTTTGTAGCGGCAGGAGCCCAGCTCCGACGATGGCGTGTGCAGAAGCAGGCGGAGTTCGTCCGGATCCTCCTGAGCGATATCATACAGGCGGTCATCCAGAACGCCGCGGATGCCATGGGCTGCACCGTAAACGTTGGTAATGGCATCGGATTCCAACGCAGTCTTGAGCACTCCGTAGGCGCTGGCATTGATGACTGCAGTCGGCCCGCCGGACTGCCCAAAGATACACGCGCCTTTCAATTCACCGGACATAACGTACCTCCATAAATTCAAAGAATTGATAGATTTTACTGAAACATTGAATTCCGCTATTGATATTATCTAAAAACATGTGTAAAATAAATTAAATCGATTATCTGTTTTGCATCATATTGACGTTCTATATATTATATGAAAGTGAGTTGACTTGTCAATGTCGATTGTAACTTCTCAGGAAATGTTTGCAAAAGCGTATGCGGGCGGCTATGCCATCGGCGCCTTCAACGTGAACAATATGGAGATCATTCAGGGCATCACGGAGGCTGCCAAGGAGTGCAATGCGCCGGTGATCCTGCAGGTATCTTCCGGTGCGCGCAAGTATGCCAACCGTACGTACCTGGTCAAGCTGGTGGAAGCCGCCGTGATCGAGACTGGTCTGCCGATCTGTCTCCATCTGGACCATGGAGACTCGTTCGAGCTGTGCAAGGCCTGCGTCGATGACGGCTTTTCTTCTGTCATGATCGACGCCTCCTCCAAGCCGTTTGAGGAAAATGTCGCGCTGACGCGCCAGGTGGTGGAATACGCGCACGCGCATGGCGCCGTCGTGGAGGCGGAGCTTGGCACGCTGGCCGGCATCGAGGACGATGTCAAGGTCAAGGCCGAGGATTCATCCTATACGCGCCCGGAGGACGTGCAGGAATTCGTCGAGCGCACCGGCTGCGATTCGCTCGCGATCGCCATTGGCACGAGCCACGGCGCCTATAAGTTCAAGCCCGGCACGAAGCCGCAGCTCCGTTTCGATATTCTTGAGGAAGTCTCCGAGCGTCTGCCCGGCTTCCCGATTGTGCTGCACGGCTCGTCGTCCGTACCGCAGGAATACGTACAGATGATCAACGCGTTCGGCGGCGATATGCCCGGCGCGATCGGCGTGCCAGAGGATCAGCTGCGTCAGGCGGCACGTCTGGCCGTGTGCAAGATCAATATTGATTCTGACCTGCGTCTGGCCATGACCGGCACGATCCGCAAGTATCTGGCGGAGCACCCGGCAGAGTTTGACCCGAGAAAGTATCTCGGGCCTGCGCGCGAAAACATCAAGCAGCTCGTCAAGCACAAGATCGTCGATGTGCTCGGCTGCGACGGAAAAGCCTGAGCTGCCGTCTGACATACTGCTCAGTCTGAACAGGGGGAACACCCATGAATTTTCAGGAACTTCTGACGCGGCTGTCTGCAAGCTGTTTTGCTGCCGACCGGCCGGATTATGATTGGAAAACGCTGCGCCTGTTTCCGGAAACGGGACTGGATCTGGTGCTGATCGTGCGTCTTGCGGCGGCGCTGATCCTGTGCATCGTCGGCGCGCTCGTACACAGCACCGTGCTGCGGTACGTACTTTTGGTCCTGTCCGTGCTTGCTGCCGGATATGACTACCTTGCGGCTGCAATTGCCTGCATTCTCAACCGGCAGGTGTTCCGGCCCGCAGTGATCGTGATCGTGTGCGTGATCGGTACCATGGCGGTCGGACAGCCGGTGGACGCCGCTGTTTTTCTGCTCGTGTACCGGGTCGTTTCGATCCTGATCGCGGTCGTCACGGTCCACGCGAAGAAAACGCTGGAGGCCGCCGTCGGCGGTGAGATCCATTCTCCGGCCGAAATCGCCGCACCCAAGTGGATCGGCTATCTTGCGCCGGCAGGTCTGTGCATTGCGATGCTGGTTGCCGTGCTGGAGATTGTGCTCAAGATTGCGACGGTTTCCCGGGCAATTCATGCCGCCATGATTGTGCTCTTCCTTTCTACGCCGTGTGCGCTGCTTATTTCCGTGCCGCTGGTGTGGTACAGCGCCGTCAACGGTGCTTACCGCTGCGATGTGCTGTTTCGCAGCTGCCGCAGCATGCGCGCGCTCAATGCCGTGCGTGCAGTTGCGGTCGACGAAGGGGAGGGGGACAGTCAGCTCCCAAAGGTGGTCAGTGTGAAATCCAGTCAGCTGACGCCGGAAGCGCTGCTGCAGCTGGCGGCCAATGCGGAGTCCTGCTCGAACAGCCGCACGGCGCGCGCGATCTGCGCTGCATACAGCGGCCCCATTCACACGGAGTATCTCTCCCGCGCGGTCGATATTCCCGAGAGCGGTGTGGAGGTTTATATTGAATCGACCCGCGTTTGCGTCGGCACGCGCGAGCTGATGATCCTCAAGGGCGTGGACATTCCGGACGCAGACCTGACGGACGGCTATGTGGTCTATGTGTCCGTCGGTGAGCAGTATGCAGGCAAGATCCTGCTGCAGGAAGTTGTGCAGTCGGACACAAAGCCCGCGCTCAAAGAGCTGCGTGCGCTGGGTGTGCATACGATCACGCTTTTCAGCAACGCCAACAATGACTCGGTTTCTGAAAACGCAAAAGCGCTCAAGGCGGACCATCTCTACTGCAAGTGCAGCGGAGCAGAAAAGGAGCAGATCCTGTCGCAGCAGGTGGAGAACCTGAGCGGCGAAGAACTGCTGCTGTATTATGACCGCCGCTGCACGGCACATCCGGAGCACTCATCTGCGGATCTGGACGCCTGTGTGATCCCGGAAGAGAGCGACGAGCGGTTTGACGCCGATATCCTGCTCACGAGCCAGGATCCATATCTGCTGCCGGAGGCGATCGAAACGGCCGGCTGGGTCGAGGGCATCTGCCGCGAACATCTGGCGATCGGCGTTGTTGCGAAGGTCCTGCTGCTGGTGATGGCGGAACTCGGCTACTGCACGCTGTGGTTCGCCGCCGTTCTGGACGGCGCCGCCGCGCTCGGCGCACTGCTGATGGCAATTCGTGCGTTCGGCTTCGACAAGCCGCATCATCGCGTCCGCGATTACCTGCCGAAGGTCAAATCCAAATAAGAAAGCAAACTCTCCGATCCCTGTTTTCAGGAATCGGAGAATTTTTTTGCCGTATTCGCGTCAGGGGAGAATTCTCCCAGCGGGTTTGCCGCCGCCGCCGTGCGCAATTGATCGTTGTCCACGTGTGTGTAGATCTGCGTGGTGTTCAGGTGCTCGTGGCCGAGCATCTCCTGCAGCGTGCGCACATCCACACCGTTTTGCAGCATGAGGGTGGCCGCTGTGTGCCGCAGCTTATGCGTGGAGTACTGGCTGGCATCCAGTCCTGCACGGGTCAAGTTTTTCTTGACCATGACCTGTACGGAATCACAGCTGATGCGCGTGCGCCGGTTGGAGAGAAACATAGCTGTCGTGCGCGGCGGTGCGATCTCGCTGCGTACGGCCAGATAGCGGTCGAGCGCTTCGCGGCAGGCGTCGTTGAGGTAGACAACACGCTCTTTGTTGCCCTTGCCGAGGATGCGCAGGCTGTCGCCGTGATCATCCTGCAGGTTCAAACCGATCAGCTCCGAGATGCGCAGACCGCAGTTGAGAAAAATACACAGGATGCAATAATCGCGTTCCTTATTTTTCCCATCCACCACGGACAGCAGCCGCTTGCTCTCTTCCAGTGTGAGATAGTGGGGGAGCGTCTTGGGGATCTTCGGGGAGTCGAGATCCTGCACCGGGTTTTCCTCCAACAGCTTCGCTTTTACGGTCAGATATTTGAAAAAGCTGCGGATCGCCGCGATCTTGCGCGCACGGGAGTTTGCACTCAGACCATATTCCAGCTCGTGCGCATTCGGCTGCTTGACGCGGTCGCGCGACAGATAGGCCAGAAAGCTGTAGACCTCCGTAAGCGTCACTGTGCGCAGAAAGGAAATACCGACATCCGCGATGGAGATCTCGTCCAATTCCGCCGTGCGCGGTGCGAGTCCGCGGTCGAGCTTCAGAAATCGCAGGAACATCCGCAGATCAAGGTAATACTGATCGACCGTCGCCTTGGAGTGTCCGCAGATCGTTTCATGATAAATTAAAAAGTCGCGCAGCACCTGCGGCGCATCCGAATAATCCATTTCCAACACCTCAATTTCTGATATGAGCATACCAGAAGTACGGGGCAGTGTCTATTGACGAAATCCACAAATAATTCGGCAAAATAAAAATTTTGCCGAATTTAGAGGAGGGGAAAACCGCCGAAAAGCCGAAAATAGGCCTTCCGGCGGTTTTCTTCGTCGTTTTCTCAATTCTTGCTCATGGCTTTTCGCGGCAGGAATCGAAAAACTTACGTACCGAACACGGCCTTGAGCGCTTCACGAATATTCTTGACCGGGATCGTCTGCAGACCGTTTTGCTTCTGCACATCATCGCGCACATGCGCCGGAATGATGCAGCGCTGAAATCCCAGCCGCGCGATTTCAGACAGGCGCTGATTCAAATGACTCACGGAGCGTATCTCGCCGGACAGGCCAACCTCGCCGACGGCGGCCAGATCGCTGCCGACCGGCAGATCCTTATAGCTCGACGCGATCGCCAGAATGACCGCCAGATCTGAAGCCGGCTCGTCCAGCCGCAGACCGCCGACCACATTGATGTAAGCATCGCAGCTCGACAGCGAAAAACCGGCGCGCTTTTCCAGCACGGCCAGCAGCAGCATGGCACGGTTATAGTCAATGCCGTTGGCGTTTCGGCGCGCGCCGCTGTAGCCCGACGGCGTGACCAGCGCCTGCACCTCGGCCAGCACCGTGCGCGAGCCCTCCATGACGCCGACAACGCAGGTACCGGGGGTGTTGGTCGGACGTCCGGATAGTAACATTTCCGACGGATTTGTCACCTCGCGAAGCCCGGAATCTTCCATTTCAAAGACGCCGATCTCGTTTGTTGACCCGAATCTGTTTTTTGCCGCGCGCAAAATACGGTAGGACATGCTCTGGTCGCCCTCAAAATACAGAACGCAGTCGACCATATGCTCGAGCACTTTCGGGCCGGCAATGCTGCCCTCTTTGTTGATGTGACCGACAACAAACGCCGTATAGCCGCTGTCTTTGGCTGAGCGCATGATGCGCATCGTGCACTCGCGCACCTGGCTGATGCTGCCGGGTGTCGACGCCGTTTCAGCGTCGTACATGGTTTGAATGGAGTCAACGATCAGAACAGTCGGCTGCAGGTCATCGATCGTAGACAGAACGGTGTTCAGATCCGTTTCGGCCAGCACATAAATGCTGCCATGATCAACGCCGAGGCGCTGCGCGCGCATTTTCAGCTGGCGCTGACTCTCTTCGCCGGAGACGTAAAGGATCGTTTCCTGCTCGCTGATGCGGCCGCAGAGCTGCAGCAGCAGCGTGGATTTGCCGATACCGGGCGCACCGCCGACCAGAACCAACGAGCCGCGTACGGCGCCGCCGCCGAGCACGCGGTCAAATTCGCCGATCCCGGTAGAAAATCGCAGTTCTTCCTCGGCGTCCAGTTCCGAGATCAGCTTTGGCTGCGCGATGCGTTTTGCACGCGTGCCAAGCGCCGTTTTGGGCTCCTTCGGTGCCTCAACCAGTGTGTTCCACGCGCCGCACGCCGGGCACTGCCCCATCCATTTTGCCGTTTCATTGCCACATTCCGAGCAATAAAAAACGGTTTTCGCACTCGTTTTTGCTTTCATGTAACCATTCCTGTTTGCGGCAGTGACTGCCGGTATTGTAAGTAGGACGCGATGATCACAGCTGCCAGTTTTGTCTGGTAGCCGCCGTCCTTGAGCTTTGCACACTCGGATTCGTTGGATAAAAAGCCGCACTCGACCAGCACTGCGGGGCATTTCACCTCGCGCATCAGATAGATCTTATCTGAAATTGGCGCTGCGACGCGCCGGTTTTGCGGGTCAAGGTATGCGACGAGATTGTCATGCATCTGCGTGCCGAGCGCGTCGCTGCCGTCGCTTGCTGCATACAGCACCTGCGCACCTGACGGTTTCCGATCCGGGTAGCAGTTCTGGTGGATGCTGATGAGCACGGCGTTGTCCGTTTTGCGAATGAGGTCTGCGCGCTGGTGCTGGTCAGCTTTTTTCCGCTCGGCAATCGTGGTGGCATTGTCCGGGTACGCAATATCCGGGCTGTCTCGTGTCATAACGACTTCAACGCCGGTCAGTTCCGCGATGGCGCGGGCGCGCAACGCGATCTGCAGGTTCACATCTGCCTCGACGGTCCCGTTTGGCGCCACTGCCCCGCCGTCCTCCCCGCCGTGACCGGCGTCAAGGATCAGGACTTGCTTTGGATCTGTCCAGTTTGCGGCAGCTTCCGCGCGCCGGAGCTGCCAATCGGCAGCAAACCAACCGCCGAACACCACGATCAATGCCAGCAGCACGACCAGGATCCGCTGATAAAGTAACTTTGTCACGGCACTCCCCCCTCCTGCTATGGTATGCGGCGGGAACGGACGCTTATGACATGCTCTCAGGATACCATTTTGTACCCGACACGTCAACCAAGGCGCAGAAAAAGAGGCACGTGGTCGACCCACGCGCCTCACAAATATTGGTTTACTGAAGCTGCTTCAGGAACGCCTCCAGACGATCCATGCCAGTCTCGATGTTTTCCGTCGAGATCGCATAGCTCAGGCGCACAAAATTCGGCACGCCAAAGCCGCTGCCCGGCACGACCGCAACCAGGCTCTTTTCCAGCAGCAGCTTTGCAAAGTCATCACCGCTGCCGATGACCTGACCGTCGATCTGCTTGCCGATGATCTGCTCCAGATTCATCATGACGTAGAACGCGCCGCTCGGCTTCAGGCAGCTGACACCGGGCATGGCATTGATGCGGCGCACGATCAGGTCGCGGCGCTGCTCAAACACCTGACGCATCTGCTCCGCTTCGTCCTGCGGGCCGGAGAGTGCCTCGATGGCCGCACACTGGCACATGGTGCCCGGTGCGCCGGTCGAATGGCTGAGGTAATTGGTCATTGCCTTGGCCACCGGTGCCGGGGACAGCGCATATCCAATGCGCCAGCCGGTCATGGCATAGGTCTTGGAAACACCGTTGATGAGGATCGTGTGTGCCTTGATCTCGTCACTGAGCGCGGCGACGCTGGTAAACTGCACGCCGTCATAGACGAGCTTATCATAGATCTCATCCGAGATGATATACAGGTCATGCTTCACGCAGACATCTGCGACGGCTTTGAGCGCCTCTTTCGGATAGACAGCGCCGGTCGGGTTGGAGGGGTTATTGAGGATGATGGCCTTGGTCTTATCCGTGATGGCCTGCTCGAGCTGCTCCGGCGTGAGCTGGAAGCCCTGCTCCTCGCTGACATTGACAACCACGGGCACTCCGCCGAACAGACGCACCATCTCATAATAGCTGACCCAGTACGGGGCCGGAACGATCACTTCGTCGCCCGGGTCGACCAGCGCGGCCAGCGCAATGTAGACCGTGTGCTTGGCACCACTGGCGACGACCGCCTGCGCAGCCTCGTATTCCAGACCGTAGTCCGCCTTGGCGCGGTCGCAGATCGCCTGGCGCAGCTCGATCATACCGGCCGCCGGGGTATAGCGTGTCTTTCCGTCGCAGATTGCACGCACGCCGGCATAACTGATGCGGTCGGGCGTGGCAAAATCGGGCTCACCGGCGCCGAAGCCGATGACATCTTTGCCTTCTGCTTTCATCTTCTTGGCCAGAGCGCTGACGGCCAGCGTTGCGGACGGGCTCACGCCGGCAGCGATTTTGGAAAGAGCCTTCATAAACATCCCTCGTTTTCTTTAGAATTCTTGCCCATAGTTTACCACAGCATTGTGAAGAAAACAACGCAAACCTTACACAAAACACCAGCCGGAATCCGCGTCATTTTTGCCGGATTGAGAAAAAACGCCCCGGCAGTGCCGGAGCGTTTTCCTCACAGGATGATGCAGATCAGGGTGCCGCTGCCCTCGTTGACGACACGCTGCAGTGTCTCCTGCAGCTTGCTAACGGCTTTGGTCGGCAGACAGCTGAGTTTTTCCTCCACGCCTTCCTGCGCGATCGTATAGATCGGCTTCCCGAAAATGTTGGACTGCCAGAGCTGCTCGACATCGCCGTCAAAGCCCTGCAGCAGGAAGCCGAGAATCTCGCTTGAGGCATTCTCTCCACCGATCTCCGGCGAGACCTCCGTCTCGATATTGGTCTGGAACATATGAATGGCTTTGGCGCTGGCCTTAAGCCGGACGCCGTAGCGCCCGCCCTTGCGGACGATCTCCGGCTCTGCCAGCTGCAGGTCAGCGTCCGACGGCATGACGACCCCGTAGCCCTTGCTGCGCACATCCTCCAGCGCGCCGCGGATGTGCTGATAGTCGGCCTGGATGCGCCCCATTTCCGTCAGAAACGAGATGAGCTCCCCGTCACTGCGCAGGGCAACGCCAGCCTGCTCGCTGATGATGCTGTAGTACAGTGCGCGCGGAAATGTGAGCACATAGCAAACGGCCCCGGTGTCCACGGAGACGTTTTCCACGTCTGCCGCTTCCAGCAGCTCGCTGTCTGTGAGCGCCTGTGCCGCGCGCTGCGCATCACGCAGGCGGTGCAGCGACGGCATCTGTTCGCGCAGCAGCGCATAGAGCTGCTGCTTTGTTTCGTTTTCGGGCGGCAGAACGTCCATCCACTCCGGCATGCGGAAGCAGGCCTCCGTGACCGGAAATTCGTACAGCACCGAACGCAAAATCTCCAGAATATCCTGCTCCGTCAGCTCCAGACAATTGACCGGCAGGCAGGCGGCATCGTACTGCTCGCGCAGTTGAGCCGCCAATGTCTGTGCGGCCTCCCCCGCCGGATCGGCCGTGTTGAGCAGGATGAGAAATGGCTTGCCGATGTCCTGCAGCTCTGCAACGATGCGCGCTTCCGCTGCGGCATAGTCCTCCCGCGCGAGCTCGGTCACACTGCCGTCGGTCGTGACGACGATGCCGATCGTCGAGTGTTCGCGGATAACTTTGCGTGTCCCCTCTTCCGCCGCTGCGCGCATGGGGATCTCGTGATCGTACCACGGCGTTGTGACCAGACGCTCTTCCCCGTTTTCGTACTGACCGTTTGCGCCGGGGATCATGTATCCAACACTGTCGATCAGCCGCACGGAGGCATGCACGGATGCATCCAGCTCGATCGAGACGGCATCCTCCGGGACAAACTTCGGTTCTGCGGTCATGATCGTCCGGCCGGAGCCGCTTTGCGGCAGCTCGTCGCGCGCACGCTCCCGCACGTAATCATCGGAAATATTCGGAAGCACGAGCGTTTCCATGAAGCGTTTGATGAAGGTCGATTTCCCGGTGCGCACCGGGCCGACAACGCCGATGTAAATATTCCCGCCGGTACGGGCGGCAATGTCTGCGTAAATTGAAGAATTGTCCATTCTGTCGTCCTCTCCTCATCAGTCTTACCAAAACTGTATGAGGTCTGGGACGAGAATATGCCGCCGGCAGTGTACCGGCGGCATACATTATGGACAATATGTCTGTGCAGTCTGATGGTGCACCTGACTGATGGCAAACGCGACGTTCGGGAACCGCGGCTGAAGTTTCGCCTGCAGGACAGGGATGACCACATTTTCCGTGCAGAAGTGGTCGGCGTCGATCAGATTGATACCGAGTTCCTTCGCTGCGAGGAAGCGGTCGTACTTCACGTCCGCCGTCACGAATGTATCGCAGCCCTTCGCAGCCGCCAGCTCCAGCATATTCCCACCGGAGCCGCCGCAGACCGCGAGCCTTTCGACCGGCAGCCCGCCGTCCACGTACCGCAGTCCGTTGGCATGCAGGTGTCCGGCAACGTAGGGCAGAAATTCTGCCATGGTCATGGGCTCCGGCAGCTTCCCAATGCGGCCGCAGGTAAGCGCGCTCCCGTCAATTGCCGTACCGGCCGGTTCCAGACCACCGGTGACCTCCGCACCCAGCGCCGCCATGAGCGCATCATTGACGCCGCCGTCGGCAATGTCCAGATTCGTGTGCATACAGATGGCGGAAATGCCATACCGCGCCAGCGCCAGTACCTTGCGTCCGGCGAGATCATCCGTCGTCGCGTGCCGCAGCGGCGTAAAGATGAGCGGGTGGTGGGAAACAATGAGCTGCGCGCGCAGCTCGACCGCTTCCGCGATCACGTCGTCCGTGATGTCCAGCGCCAGCAGAGCTTTTTTCACCGCAGCGCCGCCGTCACCGACCAGAAAGCCGGCGTTATCAAAGTCCATCTGATACCGTACCGGCGCGATCTCGTTTAAGAAAGTGTAGATGTCGTTTACAATTGCCATGTCTGTACCTCCTTCAGGCAGGCCTGCAGCTGCGAGAGCCGCGCATCGAGCGCTGCCAGTTCTGCCGCCGGTGTCTGCTTTGCATACGCCATGCCGGCACGTGCACGTGTTTGCCGCCGGATCTCTTCCTT
This sequence comes from uncultured Eubacteriales bacterium, assembly GCA_900317855.1. GTDB lineage: Bacteria > Bacillota > Clostridia > Oscillospirales > Oscillospiraceae > CAG-103. Next base: position 18,513 of record ONIG01000016.1, read on the forward strand.
CAGGTGCTCCGTCAGCAGCGGGTCCCGGCGCCGAAGCAGCAGCTGCTCCACTGTGTATGTCTGCACCGCCGGTTGCCCAAGCACACGCAGAACGAGATAGCGCTTCCCGGCGTCGCGGCACAGAGCTGCGTCCTTAATCGTGAACCCGTTGCGCCAGAGCCAATCCGTCAGCTCCGGCACTTTGCTCTGCGGCTGCAAAACGAGCTGTTTTCCCTGCTGCTGCAGCCACGGCGCAGCCGCCAGGATCGCGCAGATCGTCTCCCCGCCCATGCCGGCAATGGTAATGACATCCGCTGCTTGCACGCCCGAAAACTGCAAACCGTCCGCCTGCACGAACCGAAAGTGCTCCTCCAGATCGTAGGCAGCGGCAGACTGCCGCGCATTGGCGAGCGGTCCGGCATGAATGTCGGCTGCAATCGCCGATTGAATGACGCCGTTTTGCAGCAGCCAGACCGGCAAATACCCGTGATCCGTGCCGATATCCGCAGCGCAGGCACACGGCGGCACAAAGTCCGCGACCATTTGCAGCCGCGGCGACAGGTGAATGTAATCCATAAATCTCTCCCCAGAAACGCCAAAAGCCGGCGTACCGCCGGCTTTTGATCCTTGTCTGTATCTTTACAGGCTCTCCAGATAGGTGCGCAGCTGCTCGAGGAACTCGTCCGGGTCGACGTCGTGCGCGAGGCAGGCCTGCTCCAGCGTCTCGCCGCTGGCCATGGCGCAGCCAAGGCAGTGCATGCCAATGTTCTGGAACACGGGCATGGCTTCCGGCGCATTGGCCAGGATCTCCGAAATCATCGTATCTCTGGAAATTTCAAACATAACTTTTTACCTCCGATAGTTTGCTTGTGAGAAAATGATTGGGTCGCACGAAGCGCCCCAATCATTTTAACCAGTTTATCTGCTGATTAGTGCTGCTCTCTCATCTTCGCGAAGCACTCACTGCAGTAGACAGGACGGTCAGACTTCGGCTCAAACGGAACTCTGGCCTCGCCGCCGCAGGCAGCGCAGGTAGCAGTGAAGAACTCGCGGGGACCGCGGGCGGCGTTCTTGCGCGCGTCACGGCAGGCCTTGCAGCGCTGGGGCTCATTCTGGAAGCCCTTTTCCGCATAGAATTCCTGCTCACCGGCGGTGAAAACGAACTCTGCGCCGCACTCTTTGCACTTCAACGTTTTGTCTTCGAACATGATAAATCCTCTCTTTTGAAAAACTTGCCTCTCGGCTATATTGCGTTCAGCTTTTGCTGAAGTCGCTGAAATTGGGGAGCCGCGCCAGTTTGCGGCGGATCCGCTGCACGGCATTGTCAATGGATTTTTCGGATTTATTCGTCTCGGCCGCCATCTCGGCATAGGACAAACCGGACAAATATAGCCGAAGCACCTGCGCTTCAAACGCTGACAAATACCGGGTAAATGCGGATAATAGCTCTTGTTCACTCTCTCTGGCCAGAACCTGCTCCTCAGTAACACGACAATTTGCTTCCGGATAGGTGGACGCCTGGGTCTGTGATTCTTCTGAGAGGATGCTGTCTAGGGAAATGCCGCTGTTGAGCGGAGAATGCTTCTGCCTGGAAGCAGACTTGATCGCGCTGTAAATGCGGTTGCTGATGCAGACTTCCGCATAAGCCTTGAAGGGTACGTTGGACGCCGGGTCATACTGCCGGATCGCCGAGAGCAGGCCAAGCATTCCCTCCTGAATGAGATCTTCACTGTCACCGCCGATGAGAAACAGCGGGCGCGCGCAGATGCGCACCAGACGGCTGTAACGCTCGGCGAGCGCTTCCTCCGCCGCGGCATCCCCGGCAGTCACCAATGACAACAGCTGTGCATCAGACAGTTTGGAATCATCCTTCATAGCCTTCAAAACTCCAATACCACGCAAAACAAATTATAACTAAAAACGCTGAAAAGTCAATATATTTTTGTACAAAATGCACGTTTTCGGCGACATTCAGCGATTTTTCAAAGATCGATCTCCTGCTGGCCGATATATTCCAGGCCAAGATGCTCGTAGGCACGGCGTGTGACGCAGCGGCCGCGGGGCGTGCGCGTCAAAAAGCCCTGCTGCAGCAGATACGGCTCATAGACATCCTCGAGCGTTACAGCCTCCTCGCCGATCGTCGCCGCGAGCGTCTCGAGACCGACCGGTCCACCGTGATAAAACTCGATGATGCTGCGCAGCATCCGCCGGTCGGTCGCATCGAGCCCCAGCTCGTCCACTTCGAGGCGCAGCAGCGCGGCGTTGGCAACTTCTTTCGTGATGACACCATCAGCACGCACCTGCGCATAATCGCGCACGCGCTTGAGCAGGCGGTTGGCGATACGCGGCGTGCCGCGCGAGCGCGAGGCGATCTCATGCGCGCCGGCGCTATCGATCTCCACCTTGAGGATCCCGGCGCTGCGCTCCACGATCTTCTGCAGCTCTTCCGGACTGTAGAGTTCCAGACGCAGATTGACACCAAAGCGGTCGCGCAGCGGCGCGGTCAGCTGGCCGGCGCGCGTGGTCGCTCCGATGAGCGTGAAACGCGGCAGATCCAGCCGGATCGAATTGGCCGATGGGCCCTTGCCGATGATGATATCGATCGCATAGTCCTCCATAGCGGGGTAAAGGATCTCCTCGACCGCGCGGTTAAGGCGGTGGATCTCATCCACAAACAGGATGTCATTTTCCTGCAGGTTGGTCAGCAGCGCCGCCAGATCGCCGGCCTTTTCGATGGCCGGGCCGGAGGTGATGCGCATATTCACGCCCATCTCATTTGCGATGACGGCGGCCATCGTCGTCTTGCCCAGACCCGGAGGGCCGTAGAGCAGCACGTGGTCGAGCGGCTCACCGCGCAGACGTGCTGCGTCAATGCAGACTTGCAGGTTTTCCTTCGCTTTTTCCTGACCGGTGTAATCCTTCAGCAGCCGCGGGCGCAGAGAACCCTCGCCGGAATCCTCCGGAAGCACGCGGGAGGAGGTGACGACCTCCTGCTGGGCGTCCTCAGAAAAACTGATGCTCATATACGCTCCCTCCCCTGCTTACTGCTGCATCATGGTGCGCAGCGCGGCCTTGATAATCTGATCGGCGCTCATGCCCTCGATAGAAGGCAGCTTGCGCAGCGCCGCATTGATCTCCGGCATGCTGTAGCCAAGCACCGTCAGACCGGCGATCGCATCGCTGCGCGCGGCCGAGGCCGCGTCCGACGCGGGCACCGCCGGCGCCATATCCGCAAAGTCCACGCTTGCGCTCTCCTTGGCCATCTTGTCCTTGAGTTCGAGCAGGATGCGCTGTGCGATGCGCTTGCCGATGCCGGGCGCACTCGTAAGCGCTTTCTCGTCGCCGTTGAGCACTGCCAGCGCCAGCCCGTCCGGGGTATTGGACGAAAGGATCGACAGCGCCGCCTTCGGCCCAACGCCGGAGATGGCGAGTAACAGCTCAAAGCAGTGCTTTTCGCTCTTACTGGCAAAGCCATAGAGATCATGCGCATCTTCGCGGATGATCTCGTAAGTATAGAGCTTGACGCGCTCACCGGTTTTGACACTGCTGATTGTGTTCAGGCTGGCGTTGAGCGCATAGCCGACCCCGCCGCACTCCAGCACGACCAAATTTGGCTCGATATCGGTAACGACTCCGTTTATGTGGTAGAACATGGGTCAAACCTCTCCTGTTGATGGATCAAAGATGTGGCACTACGCGCATGGCACAGCGCGATGGCGACAGCGTCCGCTGCGTCGTCCGGCTTCGGCACCGCCTGCAGAGACAGGATGCGGCGCACCATGTCCATGACCTGCTTTTTGTCCGCGCGGCCGTATCCGACGACCGCCTGCTTGACCTGCAGCGGTGTGTATTCGTAGATCTGCAGCCCGGCCTGATAGCCAGAGAGCAGAATGATGCCGCGGCCGTGGGCAACGGCGATGCCGGTCGTGATATTCGTATTGAAAAACAGCTCCTCGACCGCCATCACTTCCGGATGGAACTGCGCGATGAGCTCGTTCAGGTCGCGGTAGATCTGGTCGAGTCTGCTCGACAGCTGTGTTTTCGCCGGTGTCGTAATCACGCCGCAGGTCAGCAGCCGCTGGCTGCGTTTTTCCGCGTCCAGCACCGCGAAGCCGACCGTGGCAATGCCGGGGTCAACGCCCAGGATCCGCATATGCATCACTCCAATTGAATAAATATAGCATATTTTCGCCCCGTAGGCAACTGCCGGGAAAAGAAAAAGCGCCCCGAGTCGTTTCGGAGCGCTTGAAAACACGTATGTCACGCACGCGGGTGCGCCTTGTTGTAGACATCCTTGAGCTGCTTGCTGACAAGGTGCGAATAGATCTGCGTCGAGGAGATATCCGCATGGCCGAGCATTTCCTGAATGGCGTGGATATCGGCGCCGTTTTCCAGCAGATGCGCCGCGAAGGAATGGCGCAGCGTGTGCGGCGTGATCGTTTTTTCGATACCGGCCTTGGTCTGATAGTTCTTGATGAGCTTCCAGAAGCCCTGACGCGACATCCGTTCCCCGCTGACGTTGACGAACAGCGCCTGTTCATCCGGCGCAGCGATCATCTGCGGGCGGATGAAGTTGATGTATTCCGTAAGGGCACGCACGGCCGCCGGATACATGGGGATCATGCGCGCCTTGTCGCGGCCCTGGCAACGGATCACACCTGCAAACAGATTCACGTCCGTGATGTTCAGCGAGATCAGCTCGCTGACGCGGATGCCGGTCGCATACAGCAGCTCAAGCATGGCGCGGTCGCGGTAGCCCTTGGCGTCCGTACACTCCGGCTGCGCCAGCAGCAGCTCGACTTCCTTGCTTGAGAGGATCTGCGGCAGCTTCTGCTTGGCCTTGTCCGGCACGAGCTTGCCGGTCGGATTATGCTGCACATAGTGATTATTGAGCAGAAACCCATAGAAATTCTTCAGCGATGCGATTGCCCGGGAAACCGTGGCAACGGACTTGCCGTTGCTGCGCATCCAGTCGATGTATTCACACAGCTCTTCCTCTTCCGCGGAGCCGAGATCGGCGTCCGTGTGTGCATGCAGATATTCGCTGAGTTGGCGGATATCCCGCAGGTATGAGGAAATCGTGTTTTGCGAGGAGCGCTTGACATCGCGCAGATAGGATTCGAACAATTCCATTCCGTCGGAATCCCGCATGACGACTTCCCCCTTTCCAATCAGATTTCATCCACAGTGACCACGGGTCACAGAATAAGCCGTGTGAAGAACGGTACCGCATAGCACGCGGCGGCCGCAGCCGCCAGCAGCAGGCAGAACACAAGCGCCAGCTCCCGAGAATATCGCTCCGATGTCACGGGAACCGGCAGGCCGCGCCGCTGCTCGAGCAGGCGCACAGACATCTGCGCGCAGAGCGTGCCGAGCAAAAACAGCGCCGGCACGAGAAAAATGCCGGGCAGCCCGACCGCAACGCATGAGAGCCAAAACGCATGATCGCAGCCGGAATTCAGGAAAGCCGCCGCCGTACAGGCGGACAGAAAGCCTTTGACCCCGAAAACGGCCGGTATCAGCAAAAAGCCGAGATACGAGGTAGACAGCAGCAAAAACGCAAAACCATAGGCGCATGAGACGCACAGTTCCGGCAGCAGGCCGCCGTATAGCGTCCCGCCCGCGCCGCTGCTGCTCAAAAAGGAAAGAACCGGATTCGACGGCTCCGGCAGCGCAGCGTTGGCGCCGAAGCAGCAGCCGATCACATAGCCCGCCGCCATATCAATCGCGATCAGCGGCGGCAGCGAAAAGTGAGATACGGCCGGTTTCCGGCGCACACGCAATCTGTTATGTCGCACATTCATCACCACTGACAGCTTATGAACGTGCGCTCATAACATGACAATTTACATAATGCGTTGTAGACATAATATAATACAAATCGAAAATGTTATCAAGTAGTTCGTCAGAATTTGTTCATTTTTGTTTATTATGACAAGAAATTATGTTAACAATATTATGTAAACCATGTAACTGAGCAGAAAGAGATGCTCAGTATTTCCAGCAGCACATAACTACATTTCGGTAATCATTGCTACGCATGCGCAATATATAGGTAATCACGTCGCGATTATGTAAACTAAGCAGCTGATTACGCGGCGTAATATCTCTTCTGTTTCCGTTTTTTCTTCTTTGTTCTATTTCGTAACTTTTTATGAAAAATGCACGAACCGGCGATTGCGGCAGCCAATGCGGTCAGCAGCGTAACAGCGGTAGCGGCGCAAAAAACCTGCGCCCCGACGGCTGCTTTCAGGATGAGATATCCGATTGCCCACGCTGCCCACGTCATGGCTCCGCCAAGTGCCCTCCCCTGCTCCGGCCGCGGTGAAAACGCACCGGCAGCAAAACATGCTAGCCCGCAGCAGACCAACGCAGCGAGGCGCGTGTCCGCGCCGGGCAGCACATCGTGATTCATCGCCAGCGCTGCCAGCCAGCCCAGCAGCAGCGTGAGCCCAAGTCCGCCCAGGCCGGCCGCCGCCGCACGTGAGAGTATCGGCAGCCATTTTTGTTCCGTATTCAAAAAAACACCCCCTGCAGAACGTATGCATCACAGCATATTCCTGCAGGGGGTGAATCATTCCGAAAGCAGCTTTACACCTCGGGGCCCTTCGGCTCCTCGTGCTTCGGCTCTTCCTTTTTCGTTTCTTTCGCTTTCTGCTTGGCAGCCTTGCGCTCCTGCGCTTCCTTGGCAGCCTGTGCCTCAGCGCGGGCATTCGTGGAAATGGCCCACTTGGCAACCTGGATGCGAACCTGATCCTCGCTGGTCTCGAAGGTCACGCTGTCGTCCGTGACGTGGACGACTTTGCCCATCATACCGCCGATCGTGACGATATCGTCACCGACTTTCAGATTGGAACGCATTTCATTGAGCTTTTTCTTCTTCTTGTTCTCCGGAAGAATCAGGAACAGGTAGAAGATGACAAGCATCAGAACGATCATGATAATGGATGAATATCCGCCAGAGCTTCCCATGGTTTTACCTCCGTATAAAGATAAAGATATTATATCTGCTTTCCTATGCAAATGCAAGCATTAAATGCGCATATCGAGTACGGATGTGTAACTTTTCCGGAATGCCTCGTACTCCCCTGCCTCGATCGCCGTGCGGATGCGCTGCATGAGCGTATTATAAAAATACAAATTATGCATCACGGCAAAGCGCATGGCCAGCATCTCTTCCGCCTTGAACAGGTGCCGCAGATAGGCGCGGGAATACCGCCGGCAGACCGGGCAGTCGCACTGTGGGTCGATCGGCTGCTCGTCGCGCTGATACTTCTCGTTTTTGATGTTGATCACGCCCGTCCACGTGAACAGGTGCCCATGGCGGCCGTTGCGGGCCGGCATGACGCAGTCGAAAAAGTCCACGCCGCGCGCGACGGATTCGATGATGTTCCCCGGCGTGCCGACGCCCATCAGGTAGCGCGGCTTATCGGCCGGCATATAGGGCTCAACGGCGGCGATAGTATCGTACATCTCCTGCGTCGTCTCCCCCACCGCAAGGCCGCCGATCGCGTAACCGGCCAGATCGAGGTCCGCAATTTTCTTCATGTGCTCGATGCGCAGATCCTGAAAAATGGTGCCCTGGTTGATGCCGAAGAGTACCTGACCTGGGTTAACCGCATCGTCGCGGCCGGTATACTCCTCGAGCGCCATTTTGCAGCGCTGCAGCCAGCGATACGTCCGGTCGCAGGAGTTTTTGACGTAATCGTATGGCGACGGAATTTTGATGCACTCGTCAAACGCCATCGCAATATCCGAGCCGAGATTGGCCTGAATACGCATGCTTTCTTCCGGCCCCATGAAGATGTGCCGGCCGTCCACATGGCAGTTGAAGGCGACGCCTTCTTCCGTGATTTTCCGCAGCTGCGCCAGCGAGAAGATCTGGAATCCGCCGCTGTCGGTCAGGATCGGTCTGTCCCAGGTCATGAATTTGTGCAGGCCGCCCAGGTCGCGGATCAATTCATCACCGGGACGCACGTGCAGATGATAGGTGTTGGACAGCTCGACCTGACAGCCGATCGTCTCCAGATCCTCCGCCGAAAGCGCGCCTTTGATGGCCGCCTGCGTGCCGACATTCATGAACACCGGCGTCTGCACCGTACCGTGCGGCGTCGTGAACGTACCGCGGCGTGCATGGCCGTCTTTGCAAATCAATTGAAACATAGCTTGCTTGCCTTTCTGTTGGGATTGCCTACTTATTCTAACAGATTGCCGCATCAAGTCAAGCGTTCCCGGCAGATTTGCGTGTCAATGGACCGGCGCTTTCTGCATGTGCTTTTTCAGCGCTTCCAGCGCCAGCATCACGGCAATGCCGAGCACAAACCAGAGAATGTAAAAATCAGAGAGCGTCATGACGTGCTGCGGCACCTTCAGCGTCGCCGGGCCGACGACGATCGCATAGAGGGAGCCGAACATCATGCCCAGCCCGGCGTAGGTCACAGCGCCCGGTGCTTTGCGCATCCAGCCGCGGATCCAATGCGGCGCGACCGCAAAGCCCACAAGTGCCCCAAGTCCCACCGCTGCCAACAGCCAGAACTGGCCGAATTGAAATTGCAGCACGTCTTTCATCGCTGCGATCACGGGCAGATACAGCCCGCACGACATCAGCAAAGACAAACCGGAGATGCCCGGCAGCACCATTGCCGAGATCGCCAGCGCTCCGGCCGCCTGCACTGCGCGCAAACACCACGGCGCCGTGGGCGCGGGCGATCTCTGCGGTTCGGTCGCTGCACCGGTCAGCCGCCACGAAGATCCCGATCTGCTGCGCAGAATAGGTCTGCGCGCGCAGACTGTCAACGAGCGCGCCAATCACTGCCGCTTCATCATGGGCCGCGATCAGAACTGCAAATGTGTGATCCGGATCCGGTTTCGGTGTTTTCCGTTTTCGTGCAGGCAGCCACGCCAGCGGGATATACGCGAGCTGGTAGGCATAGCACACGAAAAACAGGCACATGATGACGTAGTTGATCGTCTCGCTCGTATGCATGATGTGCCGCCTCCATCAGGTGTGTTATGCGCGTGCCGGCCGGTCGCGGACGATCCAGAATGCCAGCACGGCAAAGATGTTCAGGAACGTGCCGAGGATCGCCCAGAGCGACAGATTCATGCCGGCCACCGCCGCGCTCTTATACAGCCAGGCAACAACCGTCAGCCAATAGAGAATGACCCAGATGCCCATGAGCATGATGACGGCGCCGATGATAACGTAATTCATCGCCGTCAGCGGCGTGATCTGGCTCTTCCAGGCCTCGTCATGGTGCGCATCATAGTGGTGACCGTCATCGTTGTCGGTCGGATCGGGCGATGTGAGCGCCGCCTGCTGCTTGAGCACGGACGCGTCGTGGATCTGCTGCGACAGGCTCAATGGAATTCCGACCGCGCTGATAACCACCAGGATCACAAAGCAGATGATGAGCCGGCGAAACGCTTTCTTATAGTTTTTTGTCATCACGTAATTTTTCATGACGTTGACCTCCGTAGAAAAAATCTGTCCCCTCAACCGGGCAAGCCCAGTATGAAGGGACAGATTAAAAATCGGATAACGCAGTCTTAAAGCGTATTTAAACGGTAGCCGACGCCCCAGACGGTCTGGATGAGCTGCGACTTGGAGGGATTCTCCTCCACCTTTTCACGCAGACGGTTGACATGCACCGCGACCGTGATATTGTCGCCCATGGATTCCAGCTCCCAGATGAGCTCTTAGAGATCCTCGTGGCTGAAAACCTGGTTCGGGTGCCGCGCCAGAAACAACAGCAGCTCGTACTCCTTATTGGTCAGCGTCAGCTGCTCGCCGCGCACCGCGGCCGTGTGCGCCTCGGTGTCGATCCGGAGCGGGCCTGCCTCCACGATCGCGGACTTGGCCGGCTGCGGTTTGAGCCTGCGGTACTGCGACAGATTTGCTTTGACCCGCGCGACCAGTACACTGGGGGAAAACGGCTTTTCGATGTAATCATCCGCACCGAAGCCAAGACCGCGGATCTTGTCCACGTCGTCCGCGCGCGCCGTCACCATTTGGAGCGGCTCAGCCGCTGTTTGACGGTCATATTACTCACCTCGCATTGAGTATATCAAGAAGCCGGAAGGGATATTTAAACGGATGTTAAAGCAAGGCCAGTATACACAGTGCGGTTTTTCCTGTCAAACAGGCAGAAAAAAATCCGCCCTGTATTCCAGTGCGGATCTTTCAGCATAGTACGAGCAGCGCCCCGGCCGTTTCGGCCAGGGCGCTTGTGCATTGCTGCGCGTTACTCGATCGCGATGATGGTGTGCTTCGGAAGCTCCTTCTTCGCAGCCTTCGGGACGCTGATCTTTAGGATGCCATCCTCGAACTTCGCGGAGACATCTTCAGATCTCACATCGTCACCGACGTAGAAGCTGCGGCTCATGGAACCGGCGTAACGCTCCTGGCGCAGGAACTTGCCCTTCTTATCGGACGCGTCCTTGTCCAGGCCCTTGGCAGCGCTGATCGTCAGGTAACCGTCCTGCAGATCAACCGTCACTTCATCCTTCTTGAAGCCCGGCAGGTCCACGTCCAGCTCATACGAGCCGTCCAGTTCGCGGACATCGGTCTTCATCAGATTTCTGGCATGCTTGCCATACAGCTCACTGCTGACCTGCGGCATCATGCGGCCGAAATCAAAGAAATCGGACAGCGAATCATCAAACAGGTTTTCACCAAAAATGCTCGGCAACATAAGTCATTCCTCCATTCATACCTTTCGTAGGCGCTGGGGAAAAACTCCACGCGTTGGCGAACTCTGTTACCGTTTGTACAACAATGCCTGATCTCCGGAGGCCCTCTGGAGGCCCTCCCTCATCGATCGTCTTCATCATAGCACGCTTTTTAGCACTGTCAAGCGCGGAGTGCTAATGTTCATAAAAGGCGCTATGTTTGTTCACAAAATATGCAATAAGATACCTCCACTAAATTTCCGACGCCGCTTGGTGCTCCAGCAGCCAGTCGATTTTCCGGTCAATGCAGTGAATGCCCTCCGGGATCAACTCCAGCGGGCAGCCGACATAGCTCAGGCGCAGAAAATGCTGCGCGCTGCCGGTCAGACTGAACACCGTGCCCGGCATGAGCTTGACGCCCTGCAGGCGCAGCCGCTTCCAGAGCAGGACGGCATCCACGGTGTCCGGGATCTGCACCCAGAAAAACACGCCACCCGCCTGCTCCGGATAGGGCAGGGACAGATGCTTTGACGCCCGGATCGCCTGCGACATGCAGCGGCTATCCGCGAGATGACGCGGTTCGGCGGTGTTGTCTCCTTCGAGATGGGCAGCTTTGAGGAAGCCAAAAAAGTGCTCAACCACGTGCATCTGTGCGCGCTGGCCGTCAGCCTCGGCGACTGCGAGACGCTTATCCAGCATCCGGCTTCCATGACGCACTCCATGTGCACGAAAGAAGAGATCGAGGCCGCCGGCTTCTCGGATCGTCTGATTCGTCTGGCAGTCGGTCTGAAAGACCCCGACGACATCATCGCCGATCTGCAGCAGGCATTTGAAGCTACGCAAAACTGAACAGAGGCAGCAAAAAACAGGCCCGCGATCGCGGGCCTGTTTTTTATTTCTTCACTCAGCGCTGCCGGCATCGAGGCCATCGGCGATAAACATGGCGTCGCCGAACGAAAAGAACCGGTAGCGGTTTTCAACGGCGATCTTGTACGCGTTGAGGATATGCTCCCGCCCGGCCAGCGCCGACACGAGCATGATGAGCGTGCTCTCCGGCAGGTGAAAGTTCGTAACGAGCGCATCCATGCACTTAAATTTGTAGCCAGGATAGATGAAGATGTCCGTCCAGCCGGACTGCGCGCGGAGCGTTCCGTCCACATCCGCAAAGCTCTCGACTGTGCGACAGGACGTCGTGCCGATGCAGATAACGCGGCCGCCGTTGGCCTTCGTCTCGTTGACCATGCGCGCCGTTTCCTCCGGGATGATGCAAAATTCCGAGTGCATCGGATGATCCTCGATCTCGTCCTCCTTGACGGGCCGGAACGTACCGAGGCCGACGTGCAGTGTGACGTAGCCGATCTTCACGCCCATGTCCGCGATCTGCTGCAGCAGTTCCTTCGTAAAGTGCAGGCCCGCCGTCGGCGCAGCGGCGCTGCCGAGCTCGCGGGAATAAACCGTCTGATAGCGCTCCTGATCCTGCAGCTCCGCCTTGATATACGGCGGCAGCGGCATTTTGCCCAGCCGCTCGAGCACCTCCAGAAAGATGCCGTCATAGTGAAACTGCACGATCTTGTTGCCGTCGGCGACCGCGTCGACGACCGTGGCGGTCAGCTCCCCGTCACCAAACGAGAGCGCAGTGCCGGGCTGGGTCTTGCGGCCCGGGCGGGTCAGGCACTCCCACTTGCCGTCGCCGAGGTCGCGCAGCAGCAGCACTTCGACTGCACCGCCGGTGCTGCGGTGGCCGAGCAGGCGCGCCGGGAGCACACGCGAATCGTTGAGCACAAGGCAGTCGTTCGGGCGCAGAAACTGCGGCAGGTCGTAAAAGTGGTGGTGGGCAACGGCGCCGGTCGTTTTATCCAGCGTCAGCAGCCGGGAAGCATCGCGGCGCTCGAGCGGCGTCTGCGCGATGAGCTCCTCCGGCAGGTCGAAATAAAAATCCGATTTTTTCATGCTACATAAGCTCCGGTATAATAAAAGCTGATGATCTCCTCATAGGTTTTGCCGTGTTCCTGTGCCATGGCCTTGGCGCCCCACTGACTCATGCCGCAGTTGTGGCCATAGCCGCCGCCGACGACAGAATAAGCATCCGTAGCAGCGTCATACTCCACGGTAAAGTGGCGGCTGTTATAGCGCAGACCGCAGACGCTTGTCAGGAACGTGCGCACGGCATCTTTGCTGTAGGTCTTGCCGCCGACCGTCACGGTCATAGCGTTGCCGATGGGCGTATAGGTGATGGAGACATCCCCGACGGCGGCGCGGGAGATGGTCGTGCTCCAGCTCTTGCAGTAGAAGCCGGGATCTGTCGAGGCAGTCTCATATAGATCGACAACGGCGCGCAGATACGGCACCGCAGTCACCCAGACATTTTCGGAGTCCTCGGTCGCGCCGCCGTCCGCCGCGAAATAGAACGTCTCGCAGAGCTTGCCCTCATAGCGGACAAATTTCCCTGCCGTCTCATCCACAGCGCGGTCGCTGTTGGCCGAGGCATCGAGCGTGCCGTAATAGACCTGGCTGGTCGTCGTCCCCGTGACGTCAAAACCGTAGGCCGGCGAGCCGTTCATGTGCGAGGCAATATAGGTGCGCGCGCAGACCGCCTGTGCCTTGAGCGCCTCGAGCGGCCAGCCGCTGCTCATTTCATACGGCGTGACACCCTTGACATAGGGCTCCAGGCCGACGAAATTCACCAGTGTAAGCTTTTGCGGGTCCTGCGTACTGAGGCGGGTAAACTGAAAATCGCCGTAATATGTGCACGAGCGGGTACCGCTGCGATCCTTGCACTCGGCCACTTGTGTAATGGCAGCGCCGCTGCCGCTCTGCGGTGCCAGCGAGAGTGAATACGTCGAGCCGCAGTCGAAACCGAAGAGGATCTGATCCGTGCCGGCCTTCACGACCAGTACGCTGCGTGCGCCGCCGGAGACAACGGAGCCATAGGCCGTTGCCGCAGAATTCGACGCCGCTTCCATGGTCGTATAGCTGCCGACGCGGACATAGTACGTTCCGTTATAGAACACCGGATAGCCGCTGCGGTCACGGGCAGCCGCCTCCGCCGCATCAAAGCTTGCATAGGCGGTGCCGAGCTGGACATGATAAGCGCCGAAGGTGCTGTCCCCAGCCGTGACGTTCGTATCCGCGACGACGGTGACAGCGCTCTCCGCCGTGGAGCCGACGGAGCGGAACACACGGTCAGAGTCATAATATCCGAAGGCGAAACCAGAGCCGGTCTTGATCTGCAGATGGACCGCATCCAGCGCCGTCGAGCCGAACGCCAGGCCGACGCGGACGATGCCGTTCGGAATGTTCGGCTGCTCATTTTCATATTCACTGCCGCCGAGCAGCTGCGTGCCGCTCGCCGTGGCGGCATAAACGCCGCGCTCCGGCAGCTTCGCCGTGCTTCCGTCCGCCCCGATGGCATACGCATCCGCCAGCGCCAGCGTGTTATCGCCGTCATTGACGTAGTACGTCTGCGCACCGAAGGCCGACGTGCACGGCGCTGCAGCCAGCAGAACGGCGGCAAGCAGCGCCGTTATCACTCTTTTCAGGCTTGATTTCATAGCGCACCTCGCTGTTTCGTGAGTGTGGTCATACGCAAAATATGACACTTTATTATAATGATTTTCCGCGCATTATGCAAGTGCTTTTCCATGGTAAAACGCCCCCGGATGCTCCGGGGGCGTTGAAATGCAAATTAAAAATGCAGGAACATTTTCGCAATGGAAAAATAGATCAGCAGCGACACGGCGTCCGTGATCGTCGAAATAAGCGGGCTTGCCATGACAGCGGGGTCCACGCCGATCTTTTCAGCGATCATCGGCAGCAGGCTGCCCACGACCTTTGCGAACATGACCACGAACACAATCGTGCAGCAGACGGTCGCCGCGACCGACATCGTAACGGCGGTGTTGCCCAGCAGCAGCCGGTCAACAAGCAGCATCTTGATGAAGTTTGCCGCCGCCAGCGAAATGCCGCACAAAAACGCGACGCGCAGCTCCTTCCAGATCACGCGCAGCGCGTCCGACGGAGAGGTATCGCCCAGCGACAGGCTGCGGATGATCGCCGTGGATGACTGGCTGCCGGAGTTGCCGCCCGTGCCCATGAGCATGGGCATGAACGACGCGAGCGCGACCTGCGTCGCCAGTGCGTCCTCAAAATGTGTGACGATCATGCCGGTGAACGTTGCCGAGAGCATGAGAAACATCAGCCACGGGATGCGGTTTTTCCAGATGTCCACGACGCTCGTGCGGGAGTAGGGCTTATCGGACGGCGTGATACCGGCCATCTTTTCAATGTCCTCCGTGGCCTCCTGCTCCATGACGTCGATGATATCGTCGACCGTGACGATACCGACGAGGCAGCCTTCCTTATCCACGACAGGGATCGCGATGAGGTCGTAGTTGGAGATCATGTCCGAGACCTCTTCCTGGTCGTCGGTCGTGGAGGCATAGATGACATTCGTGTCCATGATGTCCTCAAGGATCACATCATCATCCGACAGCAGCAGATCCTTGACCGTGACAACGCCCTCGAGCTTGCGCTTGGCCGACGTGACATAGCAGACATAGATCGTCTCCTTATCCTCGCCGATCTTGCGGATGCGGGCAAACGCTTCGCGCACGCTCATGTATTTTTTCAGGTCCACAAACTCGGCCGTCATGATGCTGCCGGCAGAGTTTTCGGGGTATTTCAGGTACTGGTTGATGAGGTTGCGCGTGGCTGGCGTCGCCGTGCGCATGACACGCTTGACGACGTTGGCCGGCAGCTCCTCCATCATGTCGACGGCATCGTCGACATACAGCTCTTCGATGATGCCGGCAAGCTCCGTATCGGTGATGGAGTTGATGATCGTCTCCTGCTCCTCGACCTCGAGGTTGGCAAACACGGCCGCCGCGATCTCCTTGGACAGGATGCGGAACACCATGGCCATCCGCTGCGGATTGTCCTCCCACAGCTCGCCGAGGAACTCGGAAATATCAAACTCGTTCATCTCGCCGAGCTTTTGGCTCAGCGCCTTCATCCGGTGCTGATCCAGAAGTGCAAAGAGTTCGTCGTGCAGCGCCTCGTAATCCTCGTATTCCCGGTTCTGATCGTCCATCTCCCTGCCCCTCCTTTCCGTCCGGTCTCAAAGAATCAACCGTTGAGGTATTCTTTCTGGCTGCAGCTCAGACTGTCAATGGAAACGCCCATGGCCTTGAGCTTGCGGCGCGCAATGTTTTCATCGATCTCCGCGGGGACCGACACGACGCCCGGCTTCAGCTGCCCGCGCGTGCGCACCAGATACTCCGCGCTCATGGCCTGCACGGCAAAGCTCATATCCATGATCTCCGCCGGATGCCCGTCACCGGCCGCCAGATTGACCAGCCGGCCCTGCGCAATGACATAGATCGTCTTGCCGTTCGGCAGACGGTAGGCATCAATATTGTGCCGCGCCTCATAGATTTCATCCGCGCAGCGATCGAGCGCCTCCATATCGATCTCGACATTGAAGTGCCCGGCGTTGGAGACGATCGCGCCGTCTTTCATCCGCTCGCAGTGCTCGAGCGTGATGACGTCTTTGCAGCCCGTGACGGACACAAAAATGTCGCCGATGGCGGCAGCGTCCATCATCGGCATGACCTCGTAGCCGTCCATGACGGCCTCGAGCGCCCGGATGGGATCGACTTCGGTCACGATGACTTTCGCGCCGAGGCCCTTCGCACGCAGGGCCACACCCTTGCCGCACCAGCCATAGCCGCTCACGACCACGTATTTACCGGCGACGACGAGGTTCGTTGTGCGCATGATACCGTCCCACACGGACTGGCCCGTGCCGTAGCGGTTATCGAACAGGTGCTTGCAGTCGGCGTCATTGACCATGATCATCGGAAAGCGCAGCGTCCCGGCACGGTCCATGATGCGCAGGCGGTGGATACCCGTCGTCGTCTCTTCGCAGCCGCCGATGACCTGCGGAATGAGATCCGTGAACTCCGTGTGCATCAGGTGCACAAGATCGCCGCCGTCATCGATGATGATATTCGGTCCGACGGAGAGCACGCTGCGCAGATGCGCCTGATATTCCTCGTCCGTGCAGCCGTAGACAGCGTGCACGTCCATGCCCTTCGCCGCCAGCGCCGCGGCAACATCGTCCTGTGTGGACAGCGGGTTGGAACCGGTAACGTGCATCTCCGCGCCGCCCATCTCGAGCACGCGGCACAGGTAAGCCGTCTTGGCCTCCAGATGCACGGAGAGCGCGATCTTTAGACCGGCAAACGGCTTTTCCCGCGCAAAATCGCTGCCGATGTCGCGCAAAACAGGCATATGTGCTTCCACCCAGCGGATCTTCCGCTCGCCGGACGGCGCCAGGTTCAGATCTTTGATCGTGCTCATAAAGGTAACCTCCCGCTGTAAAAATCGTTTCAGGCGCTTTATTCTAACACTTTCGTCAAGCGTTGACAACCGGTTTTTCCGCAGAAAACGACCCGGAGGACGCACGGTCCTCCGGGTCGTTGGAAATTCGCCCCCTCACCAGCCGCAGTACAGGCAGTATCCGATCCCTGCCGCCAGCACACCGGCGACAGAGCACAGCCAGATCAGCAGACCGGTATAGGATTTTTGCCGCGGCCGGGGCGCAGGCGCCGGTACACAGCCGACGGCATCCCGCGCCTGCTGCACCAGATCCGCCGCCGTGATACCTCCGCTGGCAGCATCATCGCGCACAATATAAATGATCTGCTCGAACAGCGGACTTTCGGCCGCATCGACCACGACGACGCGGCGCGAAACGCCGTGGGCAAAGGCGATCTCGCCCGCGTCCGCCGGCAGCGGGAGCGGCTGCACGGCGTCCGTCCGGCGGATGGGCTTGTTTTTTCGTTTCATCAGCTGCGCACCTCCACTTTCACCGCCAGGGCGGTCATGTCGTCGCTGCGTCCGTATTCGCGGATCGCCGCGCGCACGACGCTGCCCGCCAGCGTTTTCATATCACTGTCGTCCGAATCGCTCAGCAGTCTGCGCAGCCAGTCGTCGCGCCCGTCAGATACAACGCCGTCGCTCGCGATCACGGCCACACTGCCGGGCTTGAGATGCATGTGCAGCTCGTCCGGCGCTTTGCCGCTCTCCTGCTCGAGCCCGGGCGCAAAGGACGTGCAGCGCAGCTTTTTGAGCGCGCCGCCGGACTTGACATACGTCGGTGCGGCGCCGTATTTATAAAAATCCGCCTCGCCGGTGAACAGGTTCATGCACATGAGATCGACAGTGGCATAGCCCCAGTTCTCCCCATCGCGCAGGAGCATGGCGGAGTTGAGCAGCTTCATCGCCAGTGCCGGACTGACACCGGAGCGCAAAAACTCCTCCAGCATGCCGACCGTGCTGATGCTGCCGTCGGCCGCCGTCTCGCCGCACCCCATACCGTCGGACAGGATCACGCACAGCTGCCCCGCGTCCGTCTTGAAATAGGTACCGCGGTCGCCGGAGACCGTCTCCCCCTTCTTGCGCATGGACGCAATGCCGACGGAGACCGCCAGCGGCTCCGCCTCGAGCAGGAGCAGGCTGTCGTCCCGCGCGGCGTTTTCCGGCATGCACAGCCGCACGCCCAGCGTTGCCGAGAGCTTGTCCAGATAGTCCGGCAGTTCCAGCAGCGGGCGCAGGTAGCGGCTGTCAATCGTCACGCGCAGACGACCCGTACTCTCGCGGAAGACGGCCGCGTCCGCCTCCACGCCGATGGTGCGAAGGTAGCGGATCAGGCGCTGCTCCGCCAGCGGGTCGGCGCCGTAGCTGCTGTCGAGCTCGCGCGAGACATTCGTGAGCACCTGCGCAAAGTCGGCGTACTGCTCCCAGAGCACGGTGCGGTTTTCCTGCAGTGTTTCCTGCATCCGCTGCCGGTAGGCGCGCAGACGCAGCTCCCCGTTGACGACCTCGGTATACTCGTGCAGATGGACGCAGCGGTCACGAAAATATGGCGGGAAATCCTCCGGCAGCAGCCGGCCGCGCGCCTGAATGTGCCGCGTGACATCGTTCATGATGTTGAGCGTATCGAGCGCCCGACGCGTCCAGCACTCCTGCTGCAATTTGCACCGGCAGCAGACGCGGTCGGCCGCGCGGTCAAATACTTTTGCCACATCTGCGTCGTTTTCTGCCGTAGCCGCCGCCTGACTTGCCGTGTCATGCAGCTGCTGATACGCATGCGCCACGCCGCCGACGCGCGCGGCAACATAACGACGCAGACCGGACTCCCCGCTCCCGCCGCGCAGCGGCTGCAAAAATGCGCCGACCGCTACCACAAACTTTTTCGGGATCACCAGATACGCGCCGACGGCGAGCGCCAGCTCCACACCTGCGCCAATGCGCAGCTCCGGAAGCGGGATGCAAAACAGCGCCAACAGGTACGCGGCCGCGAAAATGAGCAGATAAAACCCGCGCCGATGCTTGCAGAACTGCCCGGACAGCAGCCCGGCAGCGGCATAGACGACCGAGAACAGCACGCCCGCACCGGCAGCCACATCCATGGCGATGCCGAGGATGAGCCCGGCCGACGCCCCGCACAGCGCGCCGCCCGTCCCACTGAGGATGATCAAAATGAGCACCGAGAGCGCCCGGCCGACCGACAGCGTGTCAAACAGCAGCAGATTGTTCACGCCCATGAGCAGGCACGCCAGCAAAAACACGGTCGAAACGTTGCGGCAGATCTCCGCATTGACCGTGCGCGGCTCCTGCGCGCGCAGCAGATCGTCGAATCCGTAGGCCGATGCGGCGCACAGCAGCAAAAACAGCGCCATTCTGGACACCAGCAGCAGCGACAGGCCGCCCGTGAGCAGGTACAGCACCAGCCGCGTCAGTATGTAAGCCGCCGCGGAGACGGCCGGCGGATACCAGCGCGTCTGCACAAACGGGTGACTGCGCAAGAAATACGCCGTCAAAAACGTCAGACAGCAGCCAGCCGCTAGCTGTGTGCCGGTCGCAACACCGAACGCCGCAAAGTAGCCGAGCGCGCAGCCGACAAGGCACAGTGCGCCGCCGGAACCATACCCCATGGCCGCCAGAAACGCCAGCCCGAACGGCGCCGGCGACCCGGCAATATGCGCCGTTGACAGAATCAGCCCGAGCGCAAAGCTGACGAGCATACCGACCCATTTGGCATTTTCGCTTGCCGGCAGCAGCCCGATCGGGCTCGGCAAGGCGCCGGGTGCGCGCACCGGCTGGTCGTGCCCCGCAATCTTGACATGCATAGTGGTTCCTCCTGACGCAAAACAGTTTACATAAATTATAGATTTTTATCGTTATGAAAACTGTCATTCCCCGCTGTCGCAGAAAATGTCTTTGCGCAGGAATCGTTTGCTTTTGGGCGCAAAAAAGCTGCCGGCCGATAACCGACAGCTTTTGATGCAATTCGCTTCCAACCGCGCGGACTCAATCCTTGTTGTCCGCCGGATGCAGGAGGTGCTCGCCGATGCGGAACACATCGCCGGCGCCCACGGTCAGGATAATATCGCCCGGGCGGGCAATGCGGCGCAGCTCGGCCTCGATCTCCGCGAATGTCGGGTAGAACTTCGCACCCGGGATCTGCGCGGCCAGATCGGCAGAAGAAATGCCGATGGTGTTTTTCTCGCGCGCGGCATAGATCTCCGCCAGATAGACGATCGTCGGGCGGCGGAGCTGCTCGACAAAATCGTTGAAGAGCTTCGCCGTGCGGCTGTAGGTGTGCGGCTGGAACACGACGATCGTGCGCTGATAATCGAGCGTATCGACCGCGTCGAGCAGCGCGCGCAGCTCGCTCGGGTGGTGCGCATAATCATCATACAGATCCGCTCCCTGGAACTTGCCCTTATAATCAAACCGGCGGCCGGCGCCTTCAAAACCGGCGAGACCGTACTTGACGGCGTTCGGACTGACACCGAGCACGATGGCCGCAGCCGTAGCCGCGAGTGCGTTGCGCACATTGTGGATACCCGGAACGTGGATCGTCACATGGGCAAACAGATTTCCCCGGTGATAAATATCAAACTCGGACGAGGAGCCGCGGTGCATGATATTTTCAGCGTACACGTCCGCCTTCTGGCTCAGGCCGAAGGTGATGACCTTGCGCTCAATCCCGCGCAGGGCGTCCATGGTGTTGGCATCGTCGCAGTTTGCGATCACGGTGCCCGTCTCGGCCGGAACGCGCTCGGCAAACTGGCGGAACGAGTGCTTGATGTCCTCGATATCCTTGAAAAAGTCCAGATGATCCGCCTCGATGTTCAGGATCACGGCGATCGTCGGATTGAGGGCAAGGAACGAGTTATAATACTCGCACGACTCCATGATAATCGTGCTGCCCTTGCCGACACGGTGACAGGCATGCAGCAGCGGAAGCGTGCCGCCGATCATGACGGTCGGGTCCTTCTCCGCCGCCATCATGATGTGCGTGCACATGGACGTTGTTGTTGTCTTGCCGTGCGTGCCGGAAATGCACAGCGCGTTCGGGTAGCCGCGCATCAGCGCGCCCCACGCCTGCGTCCGCTCAAAGACAGGGATACCGCGGCGGTGCGCCTCGTGCACCTCCGGGTTGTCGTCATGCACGGCGGCCGTGCGGATCACGAACTCAATATCATCCGTGACATTGGCGGCACTGTGACCGATGTGGATCGGAATACCGCGCTCGCGCAGCGTGAGCGTATTGTCGCTCTCGCACATGTCCGAGCCGCGGATGTCGAGCCCGGCGCCGTGCAGCACCTCTGCCAACGGCGACATGGACACGCCGCCGATACCGATCAGCAGCCCGGTTTTTCCTGGAACCAGATAATCCTGAAAATCCATTGAAAGCACCAAATTTCATTTAGAATATTGTGACGTCCGGCACAGCGGGATCGCCTCACGCCGCACAGACTGGTTACAGACAGGTTACAGTTGTTATTTTTACACCGGGGTATTATAATACGTTTGACGCTACATTACAATAGATTTTTGCCGAACCGGCTGCAAAAAGCCGGTTTATCTAGGGAAAAGGAGCCAGAGCGCATGAACGAAGCCTGGACAAAACTCAAGCAGGAGTGTGCGCAGTGCCGGCGCTGCGGCCTCGGTGAGACGCGGCACCATCTCGTATTCGGCGACGGTGCCGAGAACGCGCGCATCATGCTCATCGGCGAAGGCCCCGGCGAACAGGAAGACCTGCAGGGCCTGCCGTTTGTCGGCCCGGCCGGCAAACTGCTCGACGATATGCTCGAAATGATCTATCTCGACCGGACGAAGGTCTATATCGCCAACATTGTCAAATGCCGCCCGCCGCACAACCGCGACCCGCAGTTCGTGGAGCAGAAATGCTGCAGCGAATGGCTGCGGCGGCAGATCGCGCTCGTCGATCCGGCGATTATCGTCTGCCTGGGCCGCATCGCCGCGACTGCGCTCATCAAAGACCCGTTTCGCATCACGCGCGAGCATGGACAATGGTTTGACGTGAACGGCCGGCGCTGTATGGCGATCTATCATCCCTCTGCCCTGCTGCGCGACCCGAGCAAGCGGCCGGAGACGTTCGTCGACCTCAAAACACTTCAGCGCGAGATCTATGCCCGCTGCCCGGAGGTGTATCCTGATGTCTGATATGCGTATCCGCCGCGCGGCCGCGGCGGACCTGCCGGCGCTGACCCGGCTCTGGCAGACAGCCTTTGGCGACCCGCCGGAGCTGATCGGCGCATTTTATCACCGCTTCCCGCCGGAAACGGCCGCCTGGGTGGTCGAAGCGGGCGGAAATGTTGCCACGGCTGCGCATCTGCTGGACGGCCGGCTGCATACGGCCGGCGGGGCCGTTCTCCCCTGCGCCTATGTCTATGCGGTCTCCACCGATACGGCGCAGCAGGGGCATGGCTATGCGTCGGCGCTGATGCAGCGCTTTGCCGCCGATGCGGACGCGAGTGGCTGTGTGCTCTATACGCTTCCCGCGGAAGCCTCCCTGTACGCCTGGTATCGGTCCGTTATGGGCACCACGCAAACCGCTCGCGGCGAGCGGCTGCACATCACACGCGAGCCGGATATGCAGCGCCTGCCCGACGTCCAGCGGGTCAGCGCGCAGGAATACGCCGCGCTGCGGGAGCAAGTGCTGCATGGCAGCGCGCACGTGGAGCTGTCAGCGGCGCTGCTGGCATTTCAGGCAGACCTCTGTGATATGTGCGGCGGCGCACTGGTGCGCATCGCCGACGGCTGTGCCGTTGTGGAGCGAGATAATGAACGGCTTGTCATCAAGGAACTGCTGGGCGCGGACACTTTGCCTGCCGTTCAGGCGCTGCTGACAGCCTTCGGAGCGCCGGATGCGCAGCTGTGCGTTCAACGGCCCGACGGCGCACAGACGCTGGCCGCTTACCGCCCGTTTTCGTGTGCGGATCCGGATGTGCTCTGGGGGCTTTATCTGGACTGAGCGGAAACTTAATGAATTAGAAATACTTTTCGCCTTGCTTCTGTAATATTGTCCCGGTATTCTTTTATTCAGAAGCAAGCAATCCTTTTTCATTTTATCCTCATCCCCTCAACAAAACAAAGCGAAACGGCACAGAAGCATTCTTCTGTGCCGTTTTGTTTTGGCGGCAAAAAATTTTCTTTTCGGACACCATGCAGAAGAATGTCCGGTTACTGAACATATTCCACAAATAATGTGAAAAATCCGCTGGAAAACAACGAAAATTTGAACAAAAGAAATCCCCCTCAGACGGATATTTTGTTTGACAATTAACAACAAATCCGCTATACTTCAGGTGTATGAATAGATATCCCCATCGGCAAAGCTGTCTGGTAAACGCGCATATATCCAAGCATTTTTGTCGGGTTTTCATAAACCGGAATGTCAAATCATACAAAGTCTGTTGTTGAATGCGAAAAATTTTAAGGGGGCTTGCACATGAGAGACTTGAAACACCTGATCGCATTTGAAAACCTGCTCCAGGAGGCCAACAACGAGTTGGTCCGGCAAGGAAAGGCAGACGGCAAGAGAGCGCTGGGTTACACCTGCTACTTCATGCCCGAAGTTCTGCTCGACCTGCCCGGCTGCTTTGCAGTCCGTCTGAGAGCGCCGAAATGCACTTCTCCGGACATGGCTACATATTACATGTCCAGCCGTACCTGCCATTACGGCCGCAGCCTCTTCGAGCGCGCACTCGAAGGCGGCTACAACTTCCTGGATGCTAATTTCGGCACTGAGACCTGCACGGTCACCTGCCGTTTCCAGGAGCATCTTGGCTACATGGACGTCATCCAGAATCCGGACTTCTTCGTGACGTTCACTGACGTGCCGTTCAAGAAAAACCAGAACAGTATTGCGCACTACGAAGGCCAGCTGCAGGCCCACGTCCTCGATCCGCTGCACGAGAAATTCGGCATCGACATCTCCGACGAGGCGCTCATGAAGGCCATCGACCTGCACAACGAGATCAGCGCGGTCATCAACGAGATCGGCGATTACCGCAAGCTCGATAACCCGACCATCACGGGCTATGAGTTCCAGGTCATCCAGCTCTGCTCGCTGGTCTGCCCGAAGGAACTGATCCTCCCGATGCTCAAGGAAACGGCCAAAGAGCTCAAGACCCGCAAGCCCGACAAGAAGAGTCCGTTCCGCTGCAAGGTCGTTCTGGCCGGCTCCGAGAACGACG
The DNA here is from genome assembly GCA_900317855.1 of uncultured Eubacteriales bacterium. Classification (GTDB taxonomy): domain Bacteria; phylum Bacillota; class Clostridia; order Oscillospirales; family Oscillospiraceae; genus CAG-103. Next base: position 42,740 of record ONIG01000016.1, read on the forward strand.
ACCCCGAGTTCACCAAGCTGATCGAAGGCTGCGGCGCCGAAGTCGTCTGCGACCGTCACTGCTACGGTGCTGTGGAGTCCCGCGCTCCCATCGTGGTCAAGGACGGCGAGAAGCCGCTGACCGCGATCGCCCGCCACTATCTCGAGACCAGCAACTGCCCGCGCTTCATGCCGCAGGATATCATGCGCGAGCGCAAGCAGCGTCTGGCCGACCTCGCCAAGGAATACAAGGCCGACGGCATCATCATTGCCTCCAACAAGTTCTGCGAATACTGGAGCTACGAGCGCACAATCGATACCATCGTCATGCCGCGTGACTTTGGCTACCCGGTCTGCTCCATCGAAAAGGAATACATCAACGGCGCCTCCGGCCAGCTGCGTACCCGCTTCCAGGCCTTCGTCGAGAGCATCGAAATCAAGAAGATTCAGGAGGGCAAATAATGAAATACGATATGAAAGCACTTGCCCATGATTTCTGGTACGGCAAGCCCCATCAGGAGCGCCGCCTGGGCGATCTCTACATTGATAAGACCGGCCTGTACAAGCACAGAGAGTGGCGTGGTTTCAAAGACACCATGTACTACTTCTACAACATCTGGATGTACAACTACGCGCACATGGTCATGGACGTTGTCCGCTACGGCGGCCTCATCAACTTTGCCAAGGGCGTGTGGCGCTACCGCTGGGTCGGCCAGACCTACCTGCCGGTTCTGCACTGGTTCGACCGCGGCATGGAAGGCATGCGCGGCGAGGGCCTGAAGGCCTCCGCGTGGCACTACCGCGGTATGGTCAACGCGACCATCTTCCAGTTCCAGCGCATGTTCTCCTCCGACGCCAACCTCCGCGGCGGCAAGAGAAACTACAGATGGCATCACAACGTTGCCCACAACGAGACCGTCTGGGGCGGCGTGTTCTATCCCTGGCACGGCAAACTGACGAACGTCCCGATGGAGATGATCCCGTACTTCGTCACCTGCCATGTCAACAGCCACACCGTGCTCAACTACATCGACGCGGTGCAGTCCATCGGCCTGCCGGGCGATCCGTGCCCGATGTGCCAGGCGGAGGCCGGTCTGTTCGTCCTCGACGACATGCCCGACTATGCGCCGATCGTCATTACCTCCAACGAGGCCTGCGACGCTTCCGTCTCTACCTCCATCCTGCAGGACTGGTTCCTCGACAAGCCGCTGTTCGCCATGCCGCAGCCGATGCAGTTTGACGATCCGCTGCTCAAGAAGCATTGCCGCGACGAGATCGAGCAGTGCTGGAAGTTCGTCGAAGAGCAGACCGGCATCCCGTTTGACTGGAACTCCCTGGTCAAGTGCATCGAGTCCCAGAACGAGCTGCAGAAGTTCGAGTGGGAGAAGTGGGACGTTGCCGCGAAGACCGACTACTACCCGGTCAACGGCGTCGCGCAGTCTCTGTACCGTATCTACCAGTCCCAGTTCGGCGATCTGCCGGTCTGGCACGAGGTCGACGGTCACGTCCGCAAGATCCTCAATAAGTGCGTCAAGAAAAAGATCAACAGCTTCCCGGAGACCCGCCACAGAGTGCTGGCATGGTCCTGCGCACCGCTGTACTACTCCAACTGGTGCACTTGGGCGTATAACTGCTGGGGTCTGAACACCGTCATGAACATGGACTCTCTGATGTTCAACATGACCATCCGCACCGACAGCTATGACCACTGCCTGGACGACATGGCACAGTATCACATGTGGGCTCCGATGCGCCGTATGGCCGTCGGCGGCATGCACCACATCTTTGAGTGCTGGAAGTACATGGAGGAGTTCAACTGCGACATGGTCATGATGTACGATCAGCTGCAGTGCAAGGGCATGCAGGGGGTGCACGGCCTGTTCGAGGACGAGTTCCGTGAGAGAAATATCCATGCTATCTGGATGCCGCACGCGCTGCCCGACAGCCGTACCGTGTCTCGTATGGAGATCCGTCAGATCGTCAACGACTACATGACCACCGTCATGCACGAGGAAGCCCTCGACCCGACCCTGCTCGAGTTCGACGACTCCATGACTTGGTAATTAGAAGGAGGAAACGAAATGAAAGCAAAAATTCTGAAAGCTCTTCTCATGGCGCTCGGCGTCAACGCCGCGCTGTTTGCCGTTTTCTTCTTTGACCTGGACGGCAAATTCCTGTTCTACGTGGTCGAGCCCACGCTCAAAAAGCATTACGACAACATGCCGCGCCGCGACATGACCAAGATGCCGTATGAGATGAACAAGCCGAACTACGAGTACAACGTCTGATCACCTTACAATCTAAAAACATAGATATAACAGAAGGAGAAGTAAATGCTATGAAATACTTTGGCGGATGCGACGTAGGTTCCACCTACACGAAGGCAGTTATTCTCGACGAGAACGGCAAAATGTGCGCCGACACGACGATCCGCAGCAAGATCAACGCGGAGCAGTCCGCGATCGCGGCGATGGAAGAAGTCTGCGATAAGGTTGGCCTGAAGGACTCCAAGGAGCTCGCTTACCTGATCGGCACCGGCTACGGCCGCAACAAGGTCCCGTTCGCTGATGAGAACATCTCCGAGATCTCCTGCCACGCCATGGGCGTGCACGTCACGAATCCGGAAGTCCGCGCCATCATCGATATCGGCGGCCAGGACGTTAAGGGCATCAGCATCGACACCGACGGCACCGTCAAGAGCTTCGCGATGAATGATAAGTGCTCCGCCGGTACCGGCCGCTTCTTCGAGGCCATGGCCCGCTCCTTCGAGATGAGCCTGCCGGAGTTCTCGAACCTGTCCCTGACGGCGAAGAACGTCATCCCGATCACGGCGCAGTGCACCGTTTTCGCTGAGTCCGAAGTCATCACCCTCGTGGGCGAAGGCAAGCCGACCGACGAGATCGCTGCCGGCATCGAGATGGCCGTCGCCAAGCGCTGCTTCGTCATGGCCAAGAAGGCCGGCGCCACCGACAGCATCACGCTGACGGGCGGCTGCGCGAAGAACGCGGGCCTGAAGCAGGCCATCGAGCACGTGCTGAAGTTCAAAGTCGTTGAGCTGAAGACCGACCCGCAGCTGATGGGCGCTCTGGGCGCTGCCGAGTACGCTCG
>ONIG01000008.1 GCA_900317855.1 uncultured Eubacteriales bacterium
GGCCTTGCCATCTTTACCGAGTACGGCAAGCTCCTGCTCATCCTCGTCGGCTGCATGCTCTTTGCCGCCCTCGTCGTCAACCCCATCATGACGTTCATCGTCATCCGCAAGAACCCCTATCCGCTGGTGTTCAAGTGCCTGAAGGAGAGCGGCGTGACCGCGTTCTTCACCCGTTCGTCCGCCGCGAACATCCCCGTGAACATGTCCCTGTGTGAGAGCCTCGGCCTGGATAAGGAGTTCTACTCCGTGTCCATCCCCCTCGGCGCGACCATCAACATGGCAGGCGCGGCCGTCACGATCACCGTCATGACGCTCGCCACGGTGCATACGCTCGGCATCACCGTGCAGCTGCCCGTCGCGATCATCCTGTCCGTCATGGCCGCGCTCGGCGCGTGCGGCGCGTCCGGCGTTGCGGGCGGCTCGCTGCTGCTCATCCCCATGGCCTGCTCCCTGTTCGGTATCTCCAATGACGTCGCCATGCAGGTCGTCGGCGTCGGCTTCATCATCGGTGTCATTCAGGACTCCGTTGAGACCGCCATCAACTCCTCGTCCGACGCGCTGTTCACCGCCGTTGCGGAGTTCAAGCAGTGGCGCAAGGCCGGCAAGGAGATCAAGTTCTAAAGCAGATAGCTGCAGGGCCTCACCGGTAAGACCTGTGAGGCCCCGCTTGTTTACTGGCCCCGGATTCGTCAAATCCACAAGAAACCCTGCCGGATTTTTGCAGAAATCCGGCAATTTTCTTGACTTCCCCGCTGCAATACTTTAAAATGAAGCCGCTGTGCACGGGCAAAGCGCAGCGAAAACGAGAATCAGACCCGACATCTGCGCGGCACGCTGCACAGATGTTTTTCACGTCTGGATGGGAGAACGCATGAAAACGAAAAACACGAAAAGCTTTGCCAGCCGCTGGGGCTTTATCCTGGCGTCCGTCGGCTCGGCCGTCGGCATGGCCAACGTCTGGGGCTTCCCGAACAAGATGGGCAGCAACGGCGGCGGGGCCTTCCTGCTGATCTACCTGCTGTTTGTGGTCATCTTCAGTACCGTCGGCCTGCCGACGGAGTTCGCCATGGGCCGCCGCGCCGGCACCGGCACGCTCGGCGCCTATGAAAGCGCGTGGGCCACGCGCGGCAAGACCGCCGGAAAAGTCGGCGGCCTGCTCGGCTGGCTGCCGCTGGCCGGGTCGCTGTGCATCGCCATCGGCTACGCCGTCATCGTGACGTACATCCTCAAGGCGCTCGTCGACTCCCTGCTCGGCACGCTCATGACCGGCGACGCCGCCGTGTGGTTCGCGTCGTTTTCCACGCAGCCGTACTCCGTCATCCCCTACCACGTCATCGTCGTGGCCGGCACGCTGCTGACGCTCTTTCTCGGCGCGCACAGCATCGAAAAGTCCAACAAGGTCATGATGCCGCTGTTTTTCATCATCTTTTTGGTGCTGGCCGTGCGCGTGGCGCTGCTGCCCGGCTCGGCCGAGGGCTACAAGTTCATGTTCACCCCGCGCTGGGAGGCGCTCAAGGATCCGATGATCTGGATCTGGGCCATGGGGCAGGCGTTTTTCTCCCTGTCCGTCACCGGCAGCGGCATGATCGTCTACGGCGCGTACCTGTCCAAGGACGAGGACGTCGTGGGCGTGGCGCAGCACACGGCCGTTTTTGACACCATCGCCGCCGTCGTCGCCGCGCTCGTCATCATCCCCGCCTGCTTTTCCTACGGGCTGGACGTCGGCGCGGGCCCGAGCCTGCTGTTCGTGACGCTGCCGACCATCCTGCAGGACATCCCGCTCGGCCGGCTCTTCGCCATCATTTTGTACGTGGCCATGATCTTCGCCGGCGTCAGCTCGCTGCAGAACATGTTCGAGGCCGTCGCCGAGTCGCTCCTGCACAAGTTCCCGAAGCTCAGCCGCGCGGCCGTGCTCGGCATCCTGTGCGTGCTGTGCCTCGGGTTTGGTCTGCTCATGGAGCCCATCTCCAAGTGGGGCCCGTGGATGGACCTCGTGTCGATCTACATCATCCCCATCGGCGCGACGCTCGGCGCCGTGTCGTGGTTCTACGTCATGAAAAAGGACGACCTGCTCGCCGCCGTCAACACCGGCAGCCGCCGCCGGCGCGGCGCGCTCTGGTATGGCGTCGGCCGCTATGTCTATGTGCCGCTGGCCGTGATCTTGTGCTGCGTGGCGCTGTTCATGAACGTGGCGTTCTGAGCATACCATTTCGAACAAAGCCCCGGGCGGGAACGCGATGCGTTCCCGCCCGGGGTCTTTTGCTGCCCGGAAGGCTGCATATGCTTCTGGCCGCCAGCCAGACCAGCAAGCAGATTCTCAACACGTATATTGGAAGCGGCTCCAAAATATTGTATATTCTGCACAATGATCATTGACATTTCCTTCGCAATGTGATGAAAAATCATCGCACGATTGACGCGTGTCATATATTGGAGTTAAAATACTAACATAACAGCCAACATGGAAAGGACGAAAACAGAATAACGTGTAACCAGAATGGGGGAATGCAGCAATGAGAGACCTGAAGCACCTGACCTACTTCGAGGACCTCCTGCAGGAGGCCAACAACGCACTTGTTGTCCAAGCCCAGGCAGAAGGCAAAAAATGCGTCGCCTTTGTCTGCGAGAACACACCCGAACCCTTGATGAATCTGGACAACACCTTCGGCGTGCGCCTGCACGCCCCGAACACCGGGTCGATGGACATCGCGACCTATTACATGACGAGCCTCCTGTGCGAGACCAGCCGCTCCCTGCTCGAGCGCGCGGTCGAGGGCGGCTTCAACTTTGCCGACTGCGTCATCGCACCCGACGGCTGCACGATGATCAACCGCTGCGTTGAGAACATGGAGCTGCTCAAGACCATGGGCGCCGGCAAGGATCGCTTCTTCTATGAGTACATGGAGATCCCGCTCAAGGCCGATGACAACGGTGTAGAGCTGCTTGTGCTCCAGTGCAAAAACCACATCCTCAAGCCCCTGCACGACACTTTCGGCACGGACGTGTCCGACGCCGCCATCCGCAGGGCGGTGGCCGAGCACAACCGCGTGTGTGCGCTCATCCGCGCGCTCGGCGACTTCCGCAAGGAGGCCCGGCCGCGCATCACGGGCTATGAATTCCACGTGCTGACGCTCGCGACCTACGTCGCGCCGAAATACCTGCTGATCGACAAGCTGGCCGAGACGCTTGAGGAAGTGCGCAGCCGCGAGCCGGAAGAGAAGGCGTACCGCGCGCGCATCGCGCTCGTCGGCTCCGAGGTGGATGACAGCGAATTTATCAAGCTCATTGAGGACACCGGCGCCTATGTCTGCGCCGACCGGTTCTGCTTCGGCTCGCTGCCGGGGCGCGACCCGATCGTGCTCACGGACGACGAGGACGCGCTCACGCAGGTCTGCCGCCAGTATGTCTACCGCGGCCAGTGCCCGCGCACGATGAACATGGAAAAGGTCTACGGCCGCAAGCAGTACGTGGCCGACATCGCCAGAGAATACCACGCCGACGGCATCCTCTACGAGCAGATCAAGTTCTGCGACCCGTGGGCGTATGAGCGCACGCTCGGCTCGGTGATGCTGCGCGCCGACTACGGCTTCCCGGTGCTGTCCGTGGACCGGCCGTACAACATCCGCTCCTCGATCGGCCAGATGCGCACGCGCGTGCAGGCCTTCATTGAGAGCATGGAGATCAAAAAAATACAGGGAGGTGTCCGGTAATGGCGGCGATCCAGGGCAGACAGCGCATCGGCGACAAGCAGCTCGGCGTGCTCTTTGACGGCGGCAAGGTTCGCCGGCGGCGCGAATGGCGCGGCGTGAAGGACACCCTCTACGATTACGGCCGCTGGCTGTACATTCTCTCCATCCTTGCAAAATTCATCGTCAAGCCGCGCAATATCAAGGCCATGTTCCGCTACCGCTGGATGGCCAACTATCTCGCCGTGCCGCACATGGTCGATAAGTTCACGATGGGCCTGCGCGACGAGGCGCTGCGCATCGTCCATACGGCCATGGACTTCGTGGTCTACGACGTGGCCAACACCATGGACGACGTCTTCCGCGGCGACCGCCGCACCGGCAACGACGTGGAATTCTCCAACAAATGCGTCCTCACGGACGAAAACGAGATGACTGCGTTCATGATGGGCTTCCCGAACGTGAAGGCCATCCTGCGCGAGGTGCCGACCATGTTCGTGGCAAACCTCCTGACGCAAAACTCCACCACGCACTATCTCGACGTGGCGCAGCAGTTCGGCATTGCGGGCGATGTGTGCCCCATGCCGGAGGCCGAGGCCGGCATCTCCATCGACGACGATTTCGCCGTGCTCGGCGTCTGCGCCGTGCAGTGCAACACGACGTGCGACGGCTCGCTCATGGGCAACGGCCTTATCGCCAAGCGGCTCGAGCGCGAATACGGCATCCCGACGTTCCAGCTCGTCGCGCCCATGCGCCATCAGGAGGATGACGTGCAGGCCTACGCCGCGCAGGACATCAAAAACGCCATCGCCTTCGTCGAGGAGCACACGGGCCAGCACTGGGACTGGTCGCACTATTTTGAATGTGCCAAGCGCGTCAATGACACCACGCGCAACCGCCTCGCCTGGCTGGAGATGAACAGCACGCCGTTCCCGCAGTTTGTCGGCGCGCCGTTCTCGCTCTATAACGACACGAACTACATGGGCAACTGCGGCCGGTCGGAAAAATTCCCGCCCATCGACCGCAAGATCATGCGCTATGCCGAGCGCGGCAGCCGCGCACGGCGCATGATGGCCAAAGAGTACCGCCACCGCGCCATCGTCTGGGGCGTGCAGCCGCAGTACTGCATCGACATGCTCAACTGGATGGTGCACTGCTGGGGCATCGTGCCGCTGACGGATATGCTCTCGCTGGTCAACACGCGCATGATCGCCGACACCGACACGCCCGAAAACCGCGAGCAGGCGTTCTACGACATGGCGTGGCTGAACGAAAACATGATCATGCGCAACCGCACGCACGGCGGCTACAAGGTGCTCGTCGACGAGCTGTGGGAATTTTGCGAGACGATGCACGCCGACATGGTCATCATGTGGGAGCACATGTCCTGCAAGGCGCTCACCGGCATGCACGGCCAGTTTGAGGAGCAGGCCCGCGCGCGCGGAATCCACCTCGTCTGGGTCTGCCACGACCTGTGCGACCCGCGCGTCTACACGCGCCAGGCCATCCGCGACCAGCTCAACGCCTATATGCGCACCGTCATGCGTGAGGAGCCGCTCGACCCGTCGATCGAGGTCCTGCCGGACGAAAACGCGTGGTGAGAAAGGAAGGGGAACGATGCAAATACCGAAATTCGCATGGAAGCTGCTCGGCGTGGGCGCAGGGGCGTTCGCCGTGACGTTTACGATCTACTTTTTCAATCTCGACATGAAGCTGCTGTCGGCCTTCGAGCCCATTTTGTTGCGGCACTATGACCGCATCCCGCGCGATCAGCACCTGTGAGTGCAAAAACAGCTGCGAAGCCAAGGCTTCGCAGCTGTTTTGCTTTTTGCTGTGCGCTCACCGCGCCTCGCGCACCATGTCGCGCGTGATGTCGCTGAGGCGGCGCGCGCCGCACATATACATCGCGTCCGTCAGCTCCGCGCGCAGCTTCTCCACGTAGGTGACGATGCCCTCCGTGCCGCCGCCGTAGTAGCTGATGAGAAACGGGCGGCAGATCATCACCGCGTCCGCGCCGAGCGCGAGTGCACGGAAAATGTCCGTGCCCGAACGGATGCCGCCGTCGACGAGGATCTTCACGCGGTCACCCACCGCGTCCGCGATCTCGGGCAGGACGTCCGCCGTCGCGGCGCTGCCGGGCAGCACGCGCCCGCCGTGGTTCGAAACCACGATGGCCGCCGCGCCGGCCTCCACGGCCTTCTCCGCGCCGCGCACCGTCATGATGCCTTTGAGGATCATGGGCGCCTGCGCATAATCGCACAGCTCGCGCAGCTCCGCGACCGTCTTGCTGCCCGCGTCGGGGCTGGCGGCCTTCAGGTGCGGCAGACCGGCCGAGTCGATGACCACGCTCACGGCAAAGGGCTGCGCCACATTGGCGAGATCGAGGTTGGCCTTGATGGTGTCCATCGACAGCGGATTGATGACCGGCAGGCCGATACCGCCGTACTGCTGCGAGAGCGCGCACCCGTGCGGGAACACGCGCGCATCCAGCCCGTCGCCAAAGCTCGCGGCGATACCGGTCTGCGCCGCCGCGGCGACGCAGCAGGCGTTGTAGTCGCGGATGTCGTCCTCTGGATTGAACTGCGCGCGCAGCGAGCCGATGGGCGCCGCGATCACGGGCAGGGAAAACGTCCGGCCGAGCAGCTCCAGCGACGTGTCCACCGGCGTGTTTGGGGCGATGGTGTCCATGTTCAGGCACCAGCGCCGCCACGCGCGCCAGTTGTCGTTCGCGCCGTTGCCGGGCGCTTTCGAGCCAGGGCCGGGCATCGTGTTGCCGCAGCCGAGACCATTGCACTCCGGGCAGACCTTGCAGTGCGGGGCCATGCGCGCCCGCGCCCGCTGCAATACTTCGTTGTAGTCCATGTGGATTCCTCCGTTTCTGTTTTTGCTTCTCTCCCGCCCATCTTAACAGGAAATGCGCCCCTGCGCCAGAAAAAGTTTCTCCTGGGGCTTGACAAGGCGAAAAAATCCTGTATAATAAAAATCAAGAATCATTCTTATTTTCTATCAGGAGGTCATCCCATGAACGCAGCTGTCGCCCAGCTCATCAACGAGCAGATTAACAAGGAGTTTTACTCGGCCTATCTCTATCTGGACTTTGCCAACTACTACGCGGCCGCCGGTCTCGACGGCTTTGAAAACTGGTACCGAGTGCAGGCGCAGGAGGAGCGCGACCACGCGCTGCTGTTTTTCCAGTACCTGCTCAATAACGGTGTCGCCGTCAGCTTCGGCACCGTCGACGCGCCGGACTGGACGCGCGGCGACCACATGACCCCGCTGAAAAAGGCGCTCGAGCACGAGCAGTACGTCACCTCGCTCATCAACGGCATCTATGCCGCCGCGTATGACGACCGCGACTTCCGCACCATGCAGATGCTCGACTGGTTCGTTAAGGAGCAGGGCGAGGAGGAGAAGAACGCCGGCGACCTCATCACGAAAATGGAACTCTTCGGCACGGACGCCAAGGGTCTCTACATGCTCAACAGCGAGCTCAAGGCCCGCGTCTACGCGGCCCCGTCGCTCGTGCTGTAAACGGAAATTCACAGCAAAAACCGCCTCTGTCCAGCCGGACAGAGGCGGTTTCCGATTTTTCGCTCAGAGCGCGGCAAAGATGCGCGCGCCCTGCTTTTTCACCCAGCGGAGCAGCAGTGCGCTGCCCGCCGCCGTCACGACGGCAAAGATGGCCAGATACGCCGCCGCACTGAGCACATTGCCGCACAGGAAGTACAGCCCGCCGAGCGCGATGGCATAAAACCAGTTGGCAAAGAGCGAGAGCATCACGCAGCCGCTCTGCTTGATGGGTGTGGTCTCGTTGGTCCACGTCAGGTTCGGCATCTTGAGCCCGAGCGCGAGCGCCGCCAGCGCGCTCAGCAGCGTATACAGCAGCGCTACGACCACCAGCAGCACCTTTTCCAGTGCGCTGCCCGGCAGCGTGATGACCATGCACAGCGCGCAAAACAGCACCGGCACCCCGGTCAGCACGAGCTGAACGTCCAGCTTCGCGCGCAGCGCCTGCCATGGCACGACCGGCAGCGACTGCGCGAGCCACAGGTTCTTGCCCTCGAGCGACACGGAGGGCGCAGCCATGTCATTCATCGATGCGAGCAGGCACACCGCCGCGCACATCAGCACCGGCACGACGCCCACGTTGCCGCTGAACACATCGGCCAGCGTCTGCCCGAGCGCGCCGCCCTTGATGATCAGCGCGATGCCCGCCGCCGTCAGCATCAGGATGCCGAGCCCGCAGTTGAGCATATAGTTCGGGCTGGCGGTGAAGCGGCGCAGCTCCTTGCCGAACAGCGCCCGCTGCGTGCTCTGCGCGCGCACGGCCTTGTGCTCGAAGCGCACCTTCTTCACGCTGCCGGTCGCCGTAGCGATCTTCAGGAAGCTGCGCGCAATGCCCCACATCGTCAGCGCGAGGAGCGCCGCCTGCGTGACCGTCACGATCAACATCGCCAGCCAGTCGCCCGCGCCGACGCAGCCGAACAGGTACAGCAGGTACGCAGAGCCGCGGATCTTCATGCCGTACACGGCGGCGTTTTCCACCAGCAGCGTGATGAGCGCCTGCGCCTTGTAGTACACGAAGTAATACGCCGCCAGAAACAGCAGCGACAAAATCACGGTGATGAAGCTCTTATTCTTCAGCTTCAGGCTGATGCGCGCGACCACCCAGCCGAGCAGGCACGAGAGCACCATCACGATCACGGACACGAGCAGCACCATCAGTACGCCGCCGACAATCGTCCCCGCCGTGACCGGCGCCGTGAGCCAATACACGATCACGCCCGGCACGATGACGACCGCGGCGTACATCAAGCCCAGCAGATACACGCCCAACAGGCGCGAGGCCATCACGCAGCGCACCGGGATCGGCATCGACAGCAGCAGGTCGTTGTCTTTGGACAGATACAGGCTCGAATACGTGCTGAACACGCTGCCGAACGTGCCGAGAAACACCGCGATCAGCCCAATGAGCAGGTAATACAGCCAGTCCATGCCGGCCTCGACCAAGGGGCCGCACAGGCCCACGGCCATGAGCGCGAATATCCCGCCGAGGAGGCCCACCATCAGCAGTGCATACAGCGCGATGTAGGCGATTGTCGCGCCCTTGGAGCGCATTTTGTTCTTTTTCGGGTCGTAGAAATAGTTGCGGAAGATCTCCGCCATCTGTTTTTTCAGCAGCGTTTTCAGCATGATGCATCCTCCAGCTCCAGGAACACCTCCTCGAGACTGTCGTCGCCCTTGACCTCCTCCATCGTGCCGGAGCGGATAAGCCGCCCGCCCTTGATGATGGCCACCTTGTCGCAGAGCTTCTCGGCGACCTCGAGCACGTGTGTCGAGAAGAAGATCGCGCCGCCGGCGTCGCACAGCTCGCGCATCATGCCCTTGAGCAGGTGCGCCGCCTTCGGGTCGAGGCCGACGAACGGCTCGTCCATGATGACGAGCTTCGGATCATGGATCCACGCCGCGATGATGGCGAGCTTCTGCTTCATGCCGTGCGAGTACGCGCTGATCGGCTGACCGAGATCGCCCGTTAGCTCAAACGCGTCGGCATACGGCTCGATGCGCGCCCAGCGCTCCGCGGCCGGGATGCCGAAGATGTCGGCAATGAAGTTCAGGTACTGGATGCCGCTCATGAAATCGTACAGATCCGGATTGTCCGGGATGTAGGCAAGCAGCTGCTTGCAGGCCAGCGGCTCGGTTTGGATCGAGTGACCGCCGATCGTGATCTCGCCCGCATCAAACTGCAGGATGCCGACGGCCGCCTTGAGCGTCGTCGTCTTGCCGGCGCCGTTGTGGCCGATAAAGCCGTAGATCTCGCCCGGCGCGATGTGCAGGCTCAGATCGTCCACGGCCTTTTTCTCACCATAAGTCTTGGTAAAATGCTGAATATTGAGCATGGTGTCTCCTCCCGATCGTTGCGCCGGTGCGTGCCGGCGCTGCTTTCCCATTTTCCCGTGCATTATACCCCCGCGCAGTGTGCAGAAGCAACCGATTTCTCACTTTTTAAGAAATGTGTAAGATTTGCTGGGCGCATCCGTGCGCTGTCCGTGCGCGAATGTTTTTACTGCGCGGACAATCATGCAAAAAAGTTCCTTCGACGCGGACATTTTGCCGCACGGCGCTTGTATTTCCGTTTTCGCCGCGGTATAGTAAGAGCAGAAAGACCCAGACAGAAATTTTATGGGGGTGTTTGCTGTGGAGATCCCACTGCAGGAATTTGAACGTGCGGCGCAGCGGCTCAAGGGCGTGCTGCACCACACGGAACTCGACCTGTCGGCCACGTTCTCGGCCATGACGGGCGGCAACATTTATCTCAAGTACGAAAACAGCCAGAAGACCGGTTCGTTCAAGATCCGCGGCGCGAGCAACAAGATCGCGGCGCTCGTCGAGCGCGGCGAGACCGGGGCCGTCGTGGCCTCGTCGGCCGGCAACCACGCGCAGGGCGTGGCCTATGCCGCGCACCGCTTCGGCATCCCGGCCACGATCGTCATGCCCAAGACCGCGCCCATCGCCAAGGCAAAAGCCACGGAGGGCTACGGCGCGAACGTTGTGCTCGCGGGCGACTGCTATGACGACGCCTACGCCAAAGCCTGCGAGATCTGCGAGCAGGAGCACGCCACGTTCCTGCACCCCTACAACGACCCCGAGGTCATTGCCGGCCAGGGCACGCTCGGCCTCGAGATCCTCGGCGACCTGCCCACGGCGGACATCGTCATCGTGCCGGCCGGCGGCGGCGGACTGCTTGCCGGTGTGGCCGCGTGCATCAAGCAGATCAACCCCCGCGTACAGGTCATCGGCGTGCAGGCCGAGGGCGCGGACGCGATCGCACAGTCGTTCCATTCGCACAGCTACGTCCAGACCGACTCCGTCGCCACCATCGCCGACGGCATCGCCGTCAAGGCGCCGGGCGACATCACCGTCCCGCTCATCCAGAAATACGCCGACGACGTCGTCACCGTCAGCGATCTTGAGATCTCCGAGGCCGTGCTCCTGCTCATGGAGCGCTGCAAGCAGATCGTCGAGCCCTCCGGCGCCGCGCCCGTGGCCGCCGTGCTCAAGGGCAAGGTCGACGTGAAGGGCAAAAACGTCGTGTGCCTGCTCTCCGGCGGCAACATCGACGTGAGCTTCATCCAGTGCATCATCGAGCAGGGCCTCGTGTCCCGCCACCGCCGGCTGCGCTTTACGGTCACGCTGCTCGACCGGCCCGGCAGCCTCGGCAAGCTGCTCAACGACATCGCTGCCCTCGGCGCGAACATCCTCTCCGTGGAGCACGACCGGCTCACCGCCGGGCTCAACCCCAACGAGATCGACGTGCACGTCTCCTGTGAGGTCGGCGGCAAGGAGCACGGCGACCGTGTGCTCGATCAGCTCATTCAAAACGGTTATCACGTAAAAGTCGACTGATAGGAGGTCATTATCATGAAAACAGTTGCTACTACCAACGCCCCCGCTGCGCTCGGCCCCTACGCTCAGGCGCAGGTCTCCGGCGGCTTTGTGTTCACGTCCGGCCAGATCGGCATCGACCCCGCCACCGGCGCCATCGCCGAGGGCATCGAAGCGCAGGCCCATCAGGTCTTTCGCAACCTGACCGCCGTGCTGCAGGCCGCCGGCAGCGACATGTCCAAGGCCGTCAAGACGACGGTGTTCATCAAGAATATGGACGATTTCGCCACCGTCAACGCCATCTACGCCGGGTATTTCTCCGAGCCGTTCCCGGCCAGAAGCTGCGTCGAGGTCGCGCGTCTGCCCAAGGATGTGCTCGTCGAATGCGAGGTCATCGCCGAAGCGTAAGCACCCGCGCACGGTCTTTTTCACCGGAACTGGTCGAATTTTCCGCTACCTGTTGTCCGGCTTGTGCATATTGACCACAAAATATGGGGAAATGCACATTTCTCTGTATTCCTCTTTGACAATCCCACGGCTTTGTGCTAGAATGAGAGCACTGTTGATAAGAGCAATCTTGTTTTTCGGCCGCCGGATGCGCGGCCGGGAGCACCAGTATTTTAAGGGAGGAATAGGTATGTGCATTCAGGCAATTAAGAGCGTTGGCGTCAAGGAGTACGCTTCCGAGCTCTGGACATCGATCAAGGAGATCGACGGCGGCAAGATCCTGTCGAGCGCCAGCGAGCTGCTCGAGGTGAACACCAAGGCCGTCAAGAAAAAGATCGAGTCGCTGTGCGACGAGAACACCACCTTCGCCATCCGCGATAAGCTCGACCTGGTCAAGGACTTCTGCCAGTGGCCGGTGAACTACATTCAGGGTCTGATCGGCTAAAGTAAGCCCTTCTGCTTTGTATGCAAACAGGAGACCGCCACGATCCAAAACGGATCGCGGGCGGCCTCCTGTTTTTTGTTTTCGGTCCCGCTCATTCCGGTGCGCGCTCGTCGCCGAAGAAGAACACCGCCACCGTGCCGGGGCCGGCGTGCGATGCAATGATCGTGCCGATATCAAAGATGCGGATCTCCTGCACGTGCGGGAAGCGTGCACGCACAGCGTCGCGCGTGATCTCGGCCTGCTCCAGACAGTTGGAGTGGCAGATCCAGCACTTGCCGCTGTAGTCCGTCCCGCCGACGGCGTGCGCCGCCATCATATCGACCGTCGTGCGCACGGCGGCCTTCTTGCCGCGTGCCTTGTCGTAGGCAATGATGCGGCCGCGGTCGTCAAGCCGCATGATCGGGCAGATGCCGAGGATCGAGCCGATCGTCGCCGCCGGGCCGGACACGCGCCCGCCGCGCCGAAAATACTGCAGATCCGTCGAGTAGAACTGATGGTGCACGCGCTTGCGCCAGGCCATCACCCAGTCAATCGTTTCGTCCATGGACTTGTCCGCGTCGCGCAGATCGGCCGCGCCGTCGACCAGCAGGCCATAGCCGGAGGAACTGCACAGGGAGTCGATCACTTCCAGCCGCTGGCCCGGGAACTCGGCGCGCAGCTGCTCGGCCGCCTCATACGCCTGGTTCACCGACTGCGTCATGCCGGAGCCGAAAGCGATGTGCAGCACGTCGCCGCCCTGCTCGAGCAGTTCCTTAAAGTAGTCGTAGTACGCAAACTGGTTGATCTGAGATGTGCTCGGCAGCTTTCCCGCGTCCAGAAACGCATAGAACCGGGGCAGTGCCTCCGGGTCACGGCCCATGTCGTCCGGGTACGGCTGCTCGTCGATAATGTACGAATAGAAAATGACGGGAATCCCGCGGCTATGCATATACGCAAAGGGGACATCCACCGTGGACTCGCACGAGAGCAAAAATTGTGCCATCAACGATCTCCTTCTTTCTATGAATTTCTGGCTCGATTGTAGCACGTGCCGCCGCCGTTCACAACCGGCATTGCAGCGAAAATTTGAAGTTTTTCCGCGACAGGCGCAAAATTTTCGCATATTGCTCGCCCATCTGCGCCAAAACGGCCCGCCGGGGATTCCCGGCGGGCCGTTTTGGCGTCACATTCGGCGTTTACCAGCGCACCGTGCGCGGTGCGGCAGTGAAGGAGCTGAACGTCGCGGTCGCGTCCGTCAGCGCGAGCACCTGCGTGTTGCCGTCGTCGGCGGCGTACATACTCTGCAGCTCGGGATAGTGCTCGAGCATATCCTGCCGTGCCGCCACGCGGTCGTCCTCAACGGCCGTCGCGCTCACGCGCAGCCAGGTCTCGCCGTCAAACGCGCACAGCTCCACCTTGGGATTCGCCGCCATCTCCTTCGAGACGGCCTTGACCTTGCCGGTCTGGATATAGAGCTTGCCCTCGAACAGATTCACCGTGCCGAACGGGCGCACGCGCGGCTGGTCGCCCTCGACGGTGGCAAGATAGTACGTGCCGCACTTTTTCAGAAATTCATAGACTTCCTGCATGGTTTTTTCTCCTTTCTCCGGCTGCGCCGGAATCCGTACCAGATATTTTTCCAGCAGACGCACGGGGTGATACGATTCCTTGGATCGCCGCATCCCCTCGTCGCCCACATCCTCTTCGCGGTTAATGTACCGTACATCGGGCGTGACGAAGCACTTGGCATACTCGTTGACTAGCACCTGATAGATGCCCTCATAGGCGATGTCCGCCTTCTCAATGTGGATAATGAGCGTATCGCCCACGATTTCCCCGGCGGAAAAACCGGCCACGCGCCCGTTCACGCGCAGCAGACCCGCAAGCGGGGCATAGGCGTCAAAGTCGCGCAGAAACTCCCGCACGCAGCCCTCTTCCGCCTGCGCGCTGTCACTGTCCTTGTGGTAGCGGCGGGTGAAGTCCTCAAAAAACGCGCTCACCTCCGGCAGGTTCTCCGCCGTGACGCGCTCAAACGTCCAGTCGGGGTACAGGCGCTGAAAATGGTGGATGTGGTTGCGCTGGCCGTTAAAGCGCCGGCCGCGGAACGTCACCATGTCCTGCGCATCGTAGAGATAATCAAACCAGTCGCGCACCGGTGTGATTTCCACGGTGCCGAAGCGCGCGCGCAGATTTTCCACATCTGCCGGTGTGGCGGGGAAAAACTGCAGTGGTTTCCCCACTTCGCTGCAATATTTCACGAGAAAATCGTATGCGTTTCCCACATTCTTGCCGATCGGTGTGGAAAACACCGTGCCGAGGCCGGGGAACTGCTCGCGCAGCAGCAGCGTGCCGTCAAGTTCGAGGGCCGCATCCTGAAAATACGGCTGCCAGAGCACGGCCGCGCCGGCCGAGGCATTGCACAGGCGGGTATCCTGCCGGGAAAAATAGCTTGTGAGCAGCGGAATGTCCCGCACACTCAGCGGGTGAAACGGATCTGTCATGCTTCGGGCTCGCCCTCCTGTGCGGCGGCCTGCGCCGCCTGCTCTGCCGCAGTCTGCTCGGCGAGTTTCGCCTTGAGCTCCTCAAAACAGTGCTTGATGATGGCGTATTCCTGCTCGTTTTCGAGTGCGAGCAGCGCCAGCTGGCCGTCTTCGCGCGTGTCGTACCGGTTGGCGAACAGCCGCTGCTGCGCGCCCTCGCCGGTCGTGAACACGACATATGAGCGGCCGTTGTCCTCACAGTCATAGGTAAACAGTACGTCGCACTGCACCTGTTTTCCGTCCGGGCCAAGGACCGCGAACGTTCCGTTTTCAAACATGATCTTGTGCTCCTTTTCGGGATTTGCCCCCATCATAGCATATCGCGCGCCATTTTGCCACTGCGTTTTCCGATGCCCGTCTGGTCGCCAAACTGCGGACCAGATGGTCGACCGGGATGTGATTATTCACCACTCTGTCCGCTTTTTTCTGAAATTTTCTCGAAAATTTCGAAAAAAATCACAATTTTTATGCAACGAAATGTTGATTATTGTTCGTTTTGGTGGTATCATGTATGCCAAGATCACAAAAAACAGGTAGGAGGAATCGGCGAATGGAAGAAAAAGTTGTAGACCGCAGAGTGCGAAAGACGAAACGGCAGCTTCGGCTTGCGCTGATGAAGCTCATGTCGGAAAAGAGCGTCAAGGACATCTCCGTGCGCGAGCTGGCAGCGATCGCAGACATCAACCGCGGCACCTTCTATATCCACTATAAGGACGTGTACGACCTGCTGTCCAGCCTCGAGGACGAGCTGGCGGACGGGCTGGCCGTCGTGTGCCGCCGGCACAATGCGAAAGACTCCGAGGGCAAGACCTACCCGTACCTGATGGAGCTGTACCAGTACATCGAGCAGAATTCCGATCTGTGCCACGTGCTGCTGGGCAAAAACGGCGACATTGCCTTCACTGACCGCATCTGCCACATCCTGCGCGACGAATTTTTGTATGACTTCCTCGCGTATTACTATCCGAACGATCCCGAGATGCTCGACTACTTCTGCTCGTTCATCGTGTCGGGCAATATGTCCCTCGCGCTCACGTGGATCGACAACGGCATGAAGCAGACGCCCGAAGAGATGGCCGTGCTCGCCGGCGAGATCATCATGCACGGCGTGAAAGTGCTCGAAACGAAAGCGTAAACGCACCGGCGCAAAAAAGTCCCGAAAACGTAACGTTTTCGGGACTTTTTATGGTTTCGGGCATATCACCTCGGGCGGCGCGCGCCGCCCCGCAGCCCGCAGGAATAGCGATCAGAGCGCCGCGCGCATGGCGGCGAAGGCTGCGTCCACCGCGCGGTAAATGTCCTGCACCGGCTCGCCGACGAAAAACGCGCCGTTTTCATACAGCACCCGCCCGGCGACCATCGTCAGGCGCACATTCTCCTTCGAGCCGCTGTAGACGAGGTTGCGCGCAACGTTGTGCACCGGCTGCATGTTCGGCCGCTGCAGGTCGATGACGATCAGGTCCGCCTGCTTGCCGGGGGCAAGCACATCGCAGTCGGTCAGGCCCATGGCCTGCGCGCCGCCGACCGTCGCCATGCGCAGCACGTCGTCCGCCGGGAGGGCGGCCGCGTCGCCGCAGCGCAGCTTTTGCAGCACGGCGGCCAGATACATCTCGCGGAAGAAATCGAGCGCGTTGTTGCTCGACGGGCCGTCGGTGCCGATGGCCATATGGATGCCCAGAGCCCGCATCTGCTCGAGCGGGGCGATGCCGCTGGCGAGCTTGGCGTTCGAGCCGGGGTTCGTGACAGCCCAGAGTCCGCGGTCCCGGAAGATCTCCAGATCGTGCTCCGTCATGTGCACGCAGTGAAAGCCCCCGCCGCCGTAGTCAAAGTGGCCGAGAGAATCAAACAGCTCCGTCGGCGTCTTGCCCCAGCGGGCCTGGCACTCGGCCACCTCGCGCGCAGTCTCGGCATTGTGCGCAAATACCGGCGCGTGCAGCGCGCGGGCCAGCTCGCCGGCCTCGGTCATCTCGGTGAGGTTCGAGGTATACTCCGAGTGCAGGCCGAGCCGGTAGGAGATCAGCGGGTGCAGGGCGTTGAATTTGCGATATTCCGCTTCCAGCTGCTGCGCGCTGCCGCCGCCCCCGCACAGCACCGTGCGGAAGCCGCAGTCAATGCTCGCCTGGGCGATGGCCTCGCGGAAATAGTACATGTCAAAGCCGGCCGTGATACCGCTCGTGAGATACTCAAGGATCGACAGCTTGGTGAACGCGTACACCGCCTCGGGCGTGAGCTTGGCCTCCAGCGGGAAGATCTGCTCGAACAGCCACGGCTGCAGCGGCACATCGTCGGCATATGAGCGCACAAAGCTCATGCCGGCGTGCGCGTGCGCGTTCTTGAAGCCCGGCATGACAAGATCACCACCGAGATCGATCTGCCGCTCAAATGCGGGCAGCGTCTCCGGTGCGGGGCCGATGTAGGTGATCTTGTCCCCATCGGTCCAGACCTCGTCCGTCGTGACGGACACGCCGTCCGCCATCGTGAGCGTGCGGCCGTTGAAAAAGCGGATCATATGCCCAGCCTCCGTTTCCTGAAATGCTCCTGCATTATACGCCGGATCGGCCCGCTTGGCAATCGATTCCGAAAAATTTCACAAACCGGTTGAAGCCCGGCCGGTTTTTCGCTATAATGGGAAGAAATCATCTCCCATCAGGAGGCAGGATCATGACCAAAGAAAACATCTATTACATGGACGACAACGCATTCGACCGCTTCTATAAGCGCGCCCGCTATCAGGCCAACAGCTTTGTGGCCGGAAAACTCGGCAGCAAGGCGGCCGATTATCTCACGACGCTGCCGGACTTTGCCTACCTTATCTGCAAGCTCATGCTCGACCCCGATGTGCCCTCGAGCCGCAAGCTCGACCTCGGCTTCGCGCTGCTGTATGTGCTCTCGCCGCTGGACCTCGTGCCGGACGCCTTCCCGCTGCTCGGCAAGATCGACGATGCGTACGCCATTCTCGTGTCGGTGGCCAAGCTCCTGCGCAGCACGGACCGCAATATCATCCTGCGCCACTGGCTCGGCGACCCCGAGACGATCGACACCGTGCGCGCGTGGCTCAACTACTTCGATGAGAAGTTTGGCTCCGGCCTGATGAAAAAGCTCGCCGGCATGGTCAAGCACGCCTGAACAGAAACAGAAAAATCCCGTCATCCGGTCGGATGACGGGATTTTTTCATGTTGTCCTTACTTCTCGAACCAGTCAAACACGTCCAGCCGCTTCCAGAAGCTCTGCTTCGGCGTGAACACGGCCGCGTAGTCGATGCTGCGGAACTTCGGCTCCCAGCTGATGTCCGCCTCGTCCACCCAGCCCGTCAGCAGGCTGCCGAGCTGCTCCTGCGCCACGAGCATCCGCAGCGTCTGCTGGCTGCCGTCGCTGCTCATGACCAGATCGTCGCCCTGCGTCGGCATGCGCAGGATAACATGATAGCCGTGCTGGCTCTCCACCACGCCGGACACCTCGTAGATCCCGAGCGCCTTGCAGGCGTCCTCAAACTCCGTGACCATGGTGCCGGAGGTGAAGCAGTAGCCGTGCGGATAGCTGCTCTCGCCGGTGTCCTCGTTGTACTGCTCCATGAGCTGGTCGAACAGCTCCACGCGCTTGTCGGGATCGGTCACAGCTTTCAGCTGCGCCGCGACCTGCTCGGCCTGCTGCTTCTTGGCGGCCTTGTCCGCGTCCGAGAGGGCGGTGCCGCTGCTGTCCGTTGTCTTGAAGAGGATGTGCTTTGCCGTCATGTAGCTGTTTGCATCGGCATATTCCTGCACGTCCTCGTCGGAGATGTTCGCGCCGTTCTCGCCGAAGAGCTTACTGGCCAGACCGTTATAGAGATACTGCGTCCTGGTGAAGTACTTGAACAGATCCAGATCCATGTAGTACGACTGGAGCTTTTCGTTCAGCTCGGCCTCGGTGCCGCCGTCGCCCACAACGTTCTGAATGGTCTGGTCGATCGTGTCCTGCACGTACTGCTCGCCTGCCGCGTCAAACGTCACGTCGTTTTCCGCCGCCTTGGTCTCGATGAGGTGGTTCCAGGCGATGTTGTTGGTGACGCTCTTGGTCATGATATCGGTGTACGTCTCGCCCGTGCTCTCGTCATAGACCGCGCTCCAGTCCGTGATCTGCATGCCGTACTGCTCCATGTTCGCCATGATGGCGCACAGGAAATAGGCATACTCGTTCCAGTACACGGGGCTGCCGTTGATGGTCATGACTTTTTTGCCGCTGCTGTAAGCATGGAGCGCGGCGGCATACTTATCGGCCGAGGCATCGCTGCTCTCTTCCGAGTAGCTGCGCACGCGGGTCGAGGTGCAGCCGGTCAGGCAGCAGACGGCCATTACAAGTGCCAGCAGCAGGGCGGTGATTCTGGTTTTCATCAGCAAACGCTTCCTTTCGTTTCGTTGCACATGGGTGTCATGCGCGGTCTCCCTGGGCGTCTGCCCATGCGGAAACAAACGCTCTTGCCTGTTCGATCACGTGGGTGCGGGTCTTGAGGCGCAGAATGACGCCCGGCTTTGCCCCCGCATCCACCTTCAAGCGGCCCTTGAATTCCGGCCGGGCGTACAGTGCCGATACCTTCTGCATATCGAACTGTGCCAGCTGGAACTTCAAACAGCCGTTTTTCTGCGAAATGTCCGTCACGCCGACCTTGCCCGCATCGCTGCGCAGCAGCGCCACCTGCACGAGCGTATACACGCTCGGCGGCGGGTCGCCGAAACGGTCGATGACCTCGTCCATGAGGTCGTCGGCCTCCGCCTCCGTGCGCACGAGCGCGATGCGGCGGTAGAGATCCATGCGCTGCTCCTGACTGGGCACATAGCTCTCCGGAATGTTGGCCGACACGGCGAGGTCGGCCGCGCACTCGGCGCGCTGCTCGGGCTTTTCGCCGCGCTCTTCGAGCACGGCCTCCTCGAGCAGCTTGAGGTACATGTCATAGCCGACGTCGATCATATGGCCCGACTGCTCGGCCCCGAGCAGACTGCCCGCGCCGCGGATCTCCAGATCGCGCATGGCGATGCGGAAGCCGGAGTTGAACTCCGCAAACTCGCGGATGGCGCCCAGGCGCTTTTCGGCGATCTCGCTCAGTTCGCGCCCGCGCCGGAACGTCAGGTACGCGCTCGCGCGCCGGTTCGAGCGGCCCACGCGCCCGCGCAGCTGGTGCAGCTGGGCAAGGCCCATGCGGTCGGCGTCCTCGATGATGAGGGTGTTCACGTTCGGAATGTCGATGCCGGTCTCGATGATGGTCGTGCAGACCAGGATCTGCGTCTCGCCCGTGACCATGCGCTCCATGACCGTCGAGAGCTGCTCCTCGTTCATCTGGCCGTGCGCCACGTCCACGACCGCGCCGTCGAGCATCTTCGAGATGCGCAGGGCAGTGCGCTCGATGTTTTCAATGCGGTTGTGCAGGTAGTACACCTGCCCGCCGCGCTGCAGCTCGCGGCGCATGGCGTCGCACAGCACGTTCCAGTCGTGCTCCATGACGAAGGTCTGCACCGGGATGCGGTCCTGCGGCGGCTCTTCGATGGTGGACATGTCGCGGATGCCGGACAGGGCCATGTTCAGCGTGCGCGGGATGGGCGTGGCCGAGAGCGTGAGCACGTCGACCGCGCGGCTCATCTCCTTGATGTGCTCCTTGTGCGCCACGCCGAAGCGCTGCTCCTCGTCGACGATGAGCAGGCCGAGGTTCTTGAACTCGATATTCTTCTGCAGCAGCTTATGCGTGCCGATCACGAGATCGCACTTGCCGCTGCGCATGTCCGCGAGCGTCTGGCGGATCTGCCCCTGCGAGCAAAAGCGCGAGAGCATCCGGATCTCGACCGGGAAACCGTAAAACCGCTGCACGGCCGTCTGATAGTGCTGCTGGGCGAGCACGGTCGTCGGCACGAGAATGGCCGCCTGCCGCCCGTCGAGCACGCACTTCATCACCGCGCGCAGGGCGACCTCGGTCTTGCCGTAGCCCACGTCGCCGCACAGGAGGCGGTCCATGGGCACGGGCTTTTCCATGTCGGCCTTGATCTCATCGATGCACCGGAGCTGGTCGTCCGTCTCCGGATATCCGAAATGCTCTTCAAACTCCGTCTGCCACGGACTGTCGGGCGCGAAGGCGTGTCCCTTCGTGCGGCTGCGCGCGGCGTAGAGCGCGGTGAGCTCCTTGGCCATGCTTTTTGCGGCCGCTTTGGCGCGCGTTTTCGTGCGCGCCCACTCCGTGCCGCCCATTTTGGACAGCTTCACGGGCCGATCTTCGCCCGCGCCGATGTATTTGCTCACGAGGTCGAGCTGCGTCGCCGGGACATAGAGCGTGTCAGCTCCGGCGTAGCTGATCTTGATATAGTCTTTCACCGCGCCGTCGACCGGCATCTGCACAATGCCCGCAAAGCGGCCGATGCCGTGATATTCGTGCACGACGAGGTCGCCGACGGAAAGGTCCGTGTAGGAGTTGATCTTTTCGCGGTTCGTTTGTTTTTTGTGCTTTGCGCGCCGCAGGCCAGATGCCGCGATCTGCGTGTCCGTGAGGATGGCGAGCCTTGCATACGGAAACTCGATGCCCGCCGAGAGACTGCCCGCCGTGACGAGGCACTGCCCCGGCTCCGGCAGCGCGTCCGGGTGCTCGGCTGCCGCGGCATGGATGCCGTGCCCGTCAAGAAACTCGCACAAAATACGCGCCCGGCGCATATCGCCCGCCAGCACGACCACGCGGTAGCCGAGATTCTGATAGTGCGCAATATCGTCGGCCGCGGTCTGGCTGCTGCCGCCGTAGGAGGGCAGCTGCTTTGCCGTCAGGCTCACGAGCGTGCGCGCCTCAATGGGGCTGCGGCCAAGCTGCAGCCCGTCGGCCAATACGATGGGCCAGGCCTGGACCCTGCGCATCATGTCGGCAAACGGCTCGTAAAAATTTTCCGCGCGCGCGGCCATCGTGCCGCTGCGCACGAGCAGAGCAATGTCCTCGCGCAGCTGCGCGGTGTATTCCTTCGCGCGCTCGGCGCAGCGCGCCGGCTGATCGATCAGCACGGCCGCCTCCGGCGCAAGATAGTCCAGCGCCGTGGCAAACGCGTCATACACGAAGCCCATATACCGGTCGGCCGCCGGGAGCACGCAATCATTGCAGAGCTTTTCCCCGTCGGCCCGCAGAGCCTCGGCGAGCTTCCGCGCCGTGTCGTTGTCCTTTTTCGCGGCGGCGCGCTCAGCGAGCTTTTGCAGCTTTTCGCCCAGCGCGGCGCTGCCGCCCGGATACAGCGGCGGCAGGGTCTCCGCCGCCGGCAGAATGCGGCAGCTTTCCAGCGGCTGGGTGCGCCGCTGGCTCTCGGGGTCGAAAAAGCCCATGGAATCCACATCGTCGCCCCAGAACTCCACGCGCACCGGCTGCGGATACGCGGGCGAGAAAAAGTCCAGAATGCCGCCGCGGCGCGAAAACTGGCCCGGTCCCTCGACCTGTGTCGTGCGCAGATAGCCGCAGCGCAGCAGCGCATCCTCGGCGTCCTCGGGCGGGAGAGAGCTGCCGTCGCGGATCTCAAAGGCCGCCTGCAGCAGTTTTTCCTTCGGCATGGCGCGCTGCAGCAGACCGGAAACCGTGCACACCACAGCCGGCACCGTACCGGCAGCGAGCGCGTAAAGCGCGCTCAGGCGCTTTTGCTCCGTCTGGCGCGAGACGCTCTCGACCGTATAAAACGTATAGTCGCGCGCCGTCAGCAGCGGCACGTCCTGCCCCAGCAGGGCGGAGAGGTCTTTCTGAAACAGCTCGGCCGCCGCCTCGTCCGGGCATATGGCCAGCACCGGTGCGTCAAGCTGCGCGTGCATCGACGCCGCCAGCAGCGCCCGCGCACTCGCCGGCAGGCCCGAAATGCGCGCAGGAAGCCGCCCGCTCTCCAACAAGACCGGGAGGGCGGCTGCTTCCGTATCGCCGAACAGTTGTCCGGCCTGCGCGACCAAGAACAAGACAGCACCTGCTTTATGTAAAAAATCGTGTTTTTTTATCATACCACAACCTGCACAGGAAAAGCAAATCCCGCGCACGGCAGATTCCATACCTTATTTATATAATAAATATCAACATTATTGTTGAAATAATCATGAATTTTTGCTATACTGGTAGGGCTGATACTGGCGCATCCGCGCAATGAAAAAATTGAAGGAGCCGAACCTATGGCCACCATGAATTCGCTCACCGATATCTGGTCCGTCGTGATGGACAGCCTCTCGCAGGAGCTGACCCAGACGGCGATCAATACCTGGTTTTCCGATTGTACCCCCATTGAGATCAATAATAATACGCTCATCGTGCACACCACGTCGGATTTTAAGCGCAGCATCATTCAATCGCGCTTTGAAAAGACGATCTGCGCCGTGCTGTATGATCTGTTCTCCTGCCCGTTTGAGCTCGTCGTGCTCGCCGGGGACGATGAGCTGCTCGAGTATCGCGAGAAGCGCCCGTCGTCCGAGGAGATGCCGGAGATGGACGGCTATACGTTCGACCGCTTCATCGTCGGCCCGAGCAACAAGTTCGCCCACGCGGCGGCCATCGCCGTGTCGCAGAATCCCGGCAAGGCGTATAACCCCCTGCTCATCTACGGCAACTCCGGCCTCGGCAAGACGCACCTGCTGCTCGCCATCGGTCAGACCATCCGCCACAACAATCCATCGGCAAAAATTGCCTACGTCAAGGGCGAGGAGTTTGTCAACCAGATGGTCAAATCCATCGGCACCGGCACGGCCGAGAACTTCCGCCAGAAATACCGCAACGCGGATCTGCTGCTCATGGACGATATTCAGTTCATCGCCGGCAAGGACAGCACACAGGAGGAATTTTTCCACACCTTCAACTGCCTGTATGAGGCCGGCAAACAGATCGTCGTGACCTCCGACCGGCCGCCGAAGGAGATGAAGCGCCTCGACGACCGTCTGTGCACCCGGCTCGAGGGCGGTCTGCTCGCGGACGTTCAGCCGCCGGATCTCGAGACGCGCACGGCCATCATCCGCACGAAGGCCGCGCAGTTCGGCATGATCCTCTCCGAGGACGTTGTCAAGTACATCGCGGAAAACATCACGTCGAACGTCCGTCAGCTCGAAGGTGTTGTCAAACGCCTGACCGCTTACCGCGACATTCTCGACGATACGATCACGGTCGATTCCGTCAAGCGCGCCATCCGGGACGTCATCCGCACCGGCACCTACATCCCCACGCCAGACGTCATCATTGAAGAGTCCGCGCGCTCGTTCCAGCTCTCCGGCGCCGACCTGCGCGGGCAGAGCCGCAACAAAAAGACCGCCATGGCCCGCCAGATCGCCATGTACCTCATGCGCAACCTCACGAACCTCCCGCTCAAGGAGATCGGTGAGGAATTCGGCGGCCGCAACCACGCCACCGTGCTCAGCTCCATCCGCAAGGTCGAGGAGCTGCTCAAGTCCGATCCCGAAATTGCCGCCACCGTGCGCGACATCACCAGCAACATCAACTCGAAGAACTGATTTCCACATCCGGCTGTTATTCTAACGTGGAAAGTGTGTGGAAAGCTGTTGGGTCTAAAAATGTCATTTTTCGTCAGTTTTTAAGTTACCAACTTTTCCACAATCTTTTCCACACGGTTTTTCCCGCTGCCGCAAGGTTTTCAGCTGGTTTTCCACCAAACGAACACCCCTACTACTACTACTAAATTTATGCTTTCTATCTTTCGGATAGACGCAGCGATTCTGATTAAGGAGGCCGCCCATGAAATTTTCCTGTGACAAATACGTTCTGCAGCAGGCTGCCGCATCCGCAGCCCGCGCCGCAGCCGCCAAAAGCCCGATCCCCACGCTCGAGGGCCTGCTCATTGAGGCTGGCGCCAGCGTGCGCATCACCGGCTACGACCTGAAAAAGGCCATTTACACCACCATCGACGCCGATATTCCAGAACCCGGCAGCGTGCTCATCGGTGCGCGCCTGTTCTGCGAGATGCTGCGCCGCATGCCGGACGGCATCGTCACCGTCGAAGCGGAAAACGGCACTGTGTCCGTTCAGTGCGGCAAGGCGGCGTTCAACCTCGTCGGCCTGAGTGCGGACGATTACCCGGACCTGCCGACCGTCGATGCGGAAAACGGCGTGTCGCTCCCGCAGGACCTGCTTAAGAAGATGATCAACGAGTGCTCCTTTGCCGTGAGCACGAACGAGAGCCGCCCGGTCTACATGGGCACGCTCTTCGAGATTGAAAACAACGTTCTGACCATGGTCTCCGTTGACGGCTATCGTCTGGCGCTGCGGCGCGAAGCGGTCGAGGGCTATGGCGACGACTGCAGCTTTATCGTGCCCGGCACGGCGCTGAGTGATCTCGAGCGCCTGTGCGGCGACAGCGACGAGCGCGTCATGCTCTCCGTCGGCAGCAAGCACATCTCCTTCACCGTCGGCAATACGGTCATTTTGTCCCGCCGGCTCGAGGGTGACTTCCTCAATTATAAAAAAGCGATCCCGGAGTCGTTCCGCGTCACGGTCAAGACTGCGCGCACGGACCTGCTCGAGGTTGTCGAGCGCGTGTCGCTCATCATCGACAGCAAGAACAATGCCCCCCTGCGCCTGACCTTCCGCAAGGACGCCATCGACTTTGTCTGCGCGACGCCGCTCGGCAAGGCGGCCGACTCCTGCCCGTGCGAGGGCGACGGCGGTGATCTGGAGATTGGTTTCAACGATCACTACCTGTCCGACGCGCTCAAGGCCGCGCCCGCGGATGAAATCAACGTCTGTCTGAACACCGGCTCGAGCCCGTGCATCCTCGTCCCGGCCGACGGAAGTGATAACTTTGTGTATATGGTTCTGCCGGTGCGCCTGCGCGCCGGACAGTGATCCGGGTCTGAAAAGCAAGAAATATGGAAAACATTACGATTGAAACGGAATTTATCAAGCTCGACGCGCTGCTGAAGTTTGCCGCCCTCACAGCGACCGGCGGCGAGGCCAAGCAGGTCATTGCCGACGGCATGGTCGCCGTCAACGGTGAGACGTGCACCATGCGCGGCAAGAAGATTCGCCCGGGCGATGAAGTGACCTTCGCCGGGCACACGCTGCACGTGCAGGGCACACAATGATCGTGCGCAAAATTGCGCTCAACGGCTGGCGCAACTATGAATTTGCCGCGGCGGAGTTTTCGCCCGGCACGAACGTCATCACCGGCGAAAACGCCCAGGGCAAGACCAATCTGCTCGAGGCGGTCTACCTGCTCACGGGCGGGAAGAGTTTTCGCACGCGCTTCGATAAAGAGCTTATCGGCTTCGGCTATACGAGCGCGGAGGTGCTCGCGGACGTGTTCGCCTTCGGGCGGGAACAGACCGTGCGCATCGTGCTCCGGCAGGGGCAGCGCAAGCAGATCTGGCAAAACGGCGTGAAGAAAACGGCCGCTGAGCTGGCCGGAAACTTTGCCGCCGTGCTCTTCTGCCCGGATGATCTGAACATCATCCGCGACGGGCCGGCCGCCCGCCGCCGCATGATGGACATGGCCATCAGCCAGCTGCGGCCGAAATACGGCGCGCTGCTCGCTGAATACAGCCGGTTATATGATCAGAAGTCCGCAATTTTACGCGACTGGCACGAAAAGCCGTCCCTGCTCGACACGCTCGACGATTTTTCCGACCAAATGTGCCGCGTTTCGGCCAAGCTCATCCGCTACCGCGCGGCCTACGCCTCGCGGCTGAACATCGCGGCTGCGCCCATCCACGCCGACTTTTCCGGCGGGCGCGACAAATTGACCCTCGCCTACCGCACGGTCAGTACCGTAGCCGACGCACTCGGCACGGAAAAAGAGATTTACTACGCCCTGTGCGACCATCAGGAGCAGCACCGCCGCGCCGAGCTCGACAGCGGCCAGTGCCTCACCGGCGCGCACAAGGATGATCTGCTCATCGACATCAACGGCCAGAGTGCGCGCGCGTTCGCCTCGCAGGGGCAGACGCGCACGGCGGCGCTGTCGCTCAAGCTCGCCGAGCGGGAGATTTTCCACGACGAGTTTGACGAATATCCCGTGCTCATGCTCGACGACGTGCTCTCGGAGCTGGATGCGCAGCGGCAGGCCTTCGTGCTCAACCGCATCGGCGGCGGGCAGACGCTCATCACCTGCTGCGAGGACGCGCGCATCGCCGAACGCACCGGCGGCCGCGTGCTCACGGTCGAAAACGGGGTGATCCGCTGATGTATCTGCACCTCGGCAATCAGGTCATCGTGCTGCAAAAGAGCGTCATCGGCGTCTTTGACATGGACACCGCCACGTGGTCGCACCGCACGCGCGAGACATTAGAAAAATTGGAACAGGCCGGTCAGGTGGAAAACGCCGCCGGGACCGAGCTGCCGAAGTCGTTCGTGCTCTGCTCGCTCGGCAGCGGCCAGATCGGTTATCTCTCCCAGCTCAACACCGCAACATTATATAAACGCAGCAAGGCCAGCGGACTGGAAAATCTCTGACCCGCGGCGCTGCACGGAAGGAAGCAAACCATGCCAGATATTACAGATAAGATCACACAGGAGTACGATGCCAGTCAGATCCAGGTCCTCGAGGGGCTGGAGGCCGTCCGAAAACGCCCGGGCATGTACATCGGCTCCACGTCGTCATCCGGATTGCACCACCTGGTGTATGAGATCGTCGACAACTCCATCGACGAGGCGCTCGCGGGCTACTGCAGCCACATCGAGCTCACCATCGAGCCCGGCGACATCATCTGCGTCAGCGATAACGGCCGCGGCATCCCCGTGGACATTCAGCCGCAGACCGGCAAGTCCGCACTTGAAGTGGTGTTCACCGTGCTGCACGCGGGCGGCAAGTTCGGCGGCGGGGGCTATAAGGTCTCCGGCGGACTGCACGGCGTCGGCGCTTCGGTCGTCAACGCGCTGTCCGAGTGGCTGGAAGTGAACGTGCATAAAAACGGGAAGATCTATCAGATGAAGTTCTCCCGCGGCGATATTACGCAGCCCATGACCGTTGTCGGCGAGACGGACCACACCGGCACGACCGTGCGCTTCAAGCCCGACCCCGTCATGTTCGAGGACACGGTCTACGACTATGAGACGCTGCACGTGCGCATGCGCGAGCAGGCGTTTTTGAATGCCGGACTGCGCATCACCATCACCGACCGGCGCGGCGAGGAGCCCGTGAGCGAGTCGATGTGCTACGAGGGCGGCATCCGCGAGTTTGTGGACTTCATCAATCGCAACAAGACCGCGCTGCACCCAGATGCCATCTATATGGCCGGCGAGCGCAGCGACTCCATGTGCGAGATCGCGCTGCAGTATAACGACGGCTATAACGAGGTCATCGTCTCTTTCGCCAACAACATCCACACGCCGGAGGGCGGCATGCACGAGACCGGCTTCAAGGCTGCGCTCACCCGCGCGCTCAATACCTACGGCAAGAAGTCCGGTATCCTCAAGGAGGGCGACAGCATCTCCGGTGAGGACAGCCGCGAGGGCCTCACGGCGGTCATCTCCGTCAAGCTCACGAACCCCCAGTTCGAGGGCCAGACGAAGGCCAAGCTCGGCAACTCCGAGATGCGCACGCTCGTCGACTCCGTCGTGTTCGACCGCCTGTCGCAGTTTCTGGAGGAGAACCCTGCCGTCGGCCGCATGATCATCGAAAAAGCGCTCACGGCCTCGCGCGCCCGCGAAGCCGCGCGCCGCGCCCGCGAAAATATCCGCCGCAAAAACGGGCTTGAGGGCTTCAACATGCCCGACAAGCTGCGCGACTGCAACGACCGCGACCCGTCGCTGACGGAACTCTACATCGTCGAGGGCGACAGCGCAGGCGGCTCGGCCACGCAGGGGCGCGACTCGCGCTTTCAGGCCATTTTGCCGCTCTGGGGCAAGATGCTCAACGTCGAAAAAGCCCGCGCCGACAAGGTCTACGGCAACGACAAGCTCACGCCCGTCATCACGGCGCTCGGTGCCGGACTGGGGGAGGAGTTTGACATCAATAAGCTCCGCTATCACAAGGTCATCATCATGGCCGATGCCGATGTCGACGGCAGCCACATCCGCACACTGCTGCTGACGTTCTTTTTCCGCTTCATGCGCCCGCTCATCGACGGCGGCTATGTCTACTCCGCCATCCCGCCGCTGTATAAGCTCAACCGCGGCAAGACCACGCGCGTGGCCTTCTCCGATGAGGAGCGCGACAAGATCTCGGCCGAGATGCGCGGCGATAATCCGAACGCGAAGATCGACATCAACCGCTTCAAGGGTCTCGGCGAGATGGACCCGCACGAGCTCTGGGAGACGACCATGAACCCCGAGACCCGCACGCTCAAGCAGATCACGCTCGAGGACGCCGTGCACGCCGACGAGGTGTTCACCGTGCTCATGGGCGAAAAGGTCGAGCCGCGCAAGGCGTTCATCGAGCAAAACGCCAAGTACGCGGTCAATATTGACATTTAAGGAGGTGTGCAGCCATGGCCAAGGATTATAAACGGGAGGACATTCTCTATCCCGACCAGAAGATCATTCAGAGTGAGCTCGTCCATGAGATGCAGACCTCTTACATCGAGTATGCCATGTCCGTCATCGTCGGGCGTGCGCTGCCGGATGTGCGCGACGGTCTCAAGCCCGTGCACCGGCGCATCCTCTACGCCATGTATGAGGACAATCTGACCTCGGATAAGCCGTTCAAAAAATCCGCCACCTGCGTTGGCGACGTGCTCGGCCGGTATCATCCCCACGGCGACGCGTCCGTGTACGACGCGATGGTGCGTCTGGCGCAGGACTTTTCCATGCGCTACATGCTCGTCGACGGCCACGGCAACTTCGGCTCCGTGGACGGCGACCCCCCGGCCGCCTACCGATACACCGAGGCGCGCCTGTCGAAGATCGCCAACGAAATGCTGCGCGACATCGACAAGGACACTGTCGACTGGGATCCGAACTTTGACGAGACGCGCCGCGAGCCTCGCGTGCTCCCGTGCCGGTTCCCGAACCTGCTCGTTAACGGCAGCTCCGGCATCGCCGTCGGCATGGCGACGAACATCCCGCCGCACAACCTGACCGAGGTCATCAACGCCTGCGTCTGCGTGCTCGAAAACCCGGACGCCACGCTCTCGGACCTCATGCAGCACGTCACGGGCCCGGACTTCCCGACGCGGGGCATCATCGTCGGCCGCAGCGGCATCCGCGCGGCCTACGCCACCGGCCGCGGCCGCATCGTCGTGCGCGCCCGCACCGAGACCGAGACCTGGGGCCACGACCGCATCCGCATCATCGTGACGGAGCTGCCCTATCAGGTCAACAAGCGCCAGCTCATCCAGAACATTTCCGAGCAGGTGCGCGATAAAAAGCTCGACGGCATCTCCGGCCTGCGCGACGAGTCCGACCGCAACGGCATGCGCATCGTCATCGAGCTCAAAAAGGACGCCAACACGCAGGTCGTGCTCAACCGGCTGTTTGCCCAGACGCAGATGCAGACCACGTTCGCCGTGAACATGCTCGCGCTGGTCGATAACCAGTCGCAGCCGAAGATCCTGTCCCTGCGGCACATTCTCGACGAGTACCTCACCTTCCAGGAAGAGATCATCGTGCGCCGCACGAAGTTCGACCTCAAGAAAGCGCTTGAGCGCGCCCATCTGCTCGAGGGTCTGCTCATCGCCGAGGAGAATATCGACGAGGTCATCCGCATCATCCGCGAGAGCTATGACGACGCGAAGGAAAACCTCATGCAGCGCTTCAGCCTGTCCGACGTGCAGGCGCAGGCCATTCTCGATATGCGCCTCAAGGCTCTGCAGGGGCTCGAGCGCGAGAAGCTGCAAAACGAGTATGACGAACTCGAAAAGCGCATCGCCTACTTCCGTGAGCTGCTGGCCGATCCCGAAAAGGTCAAGGCCGTGCTGCGCGACGAGCTGATTGCCATCCGCGACAAATACGGCGACGAGCGCAAAACGGAAATCCAGGACATTGAGGACGACATTGATATCGAGGACCTCATTGAGGAAGAGCAGTGCGTGTTCACGCTCTCGCACAGCGGCAACATCAAGCGCGTGCCCGTCGATGAGTACACCGCGCAAAAGCGCGGCGGCAGGGGTGTGCGCGCGGCGACGCTGCGCGACGAGGACTATGTGGACACCGTGTTCACCGCCTCGACGCATGACTACATCCTCTTCTTCACCAACCGCGGCCGCTGTTACCGCAAGAAGGGCTACCTCATCCCCGAGGCCGGGCGCACCGCGCGCGGCGTGAACATCGTCAACTTTATCCAAGTGGATAAGGACGAAAAGGTCAACGCCATGCTGCACGTGCGCGAGATGGACGACGATTCGTTCCTCGTCTTTGCCACGCGCAGCGGCACCGTCAAGCGCATGCCGCTGTCTGCCCTGCGCAACATCCGCACGAGCGGCATCCGCGCGCTTACGCTCGACGAGGGCGACGAGCTCATCAACGTCATGCGCACCGACGGCGGTCAGAACATCCTCATGGCGACCCACAACGGTCAGGCCATCTGCTTTGCCGAGACGGACGTGCGCCCCATGGGCCGCGAGGCCGTCGGCGTGCGCGGCATCCGCCTCAGGGACGGCGACTGGGTCGTCGGCGCCGAGATCGCGCAGCCGGACGCGGGCGTGCTGTCCATTACCGAAAACGGTTATGGTAAGCGCACACCGGCCGCCGACTACATCCGCGGCGGTGAGGAACCGCAGCACCGCGGCGGCTCCGGCATGAAAAACTACAACATCACCGACAAGACCGGCCCGGTCGCGGCCGTCAAGGTCGTGTACGATACCGACGATGTGCTCGTCGTCTCGGACGACGGCGTCATCATCCGCATGGAGGCTGCCGGCATCTCCGAGCTTGGCCGCGCGACGCAGGGCGTGCGCATCATGCGCCTGTCCGAGGGTGCGCGGGTCATCTCCGTCGCGCTCACCGACCGCGCGGAGAGCGAGGACGCAGCCACCGCCGAGGAGCCTGAGGCATGAAGCAGGTCACCATCTATACCGACGGGGCCTGCTCCGGCAACCCCGGCCCCGGCGGCTGGGGCGCCATCCTGAGATACGGCGCGCACGAGCGCGAGCTCTCCGGCGGTGAGCCGTCCACGACGAACAACCGCATGGAGCTGCTCGGCGCGATCACGGCGCTGCAGAGCCTGCGCGAGCCGTGTCAGGTGTCGCTGTATACGGACAGTCAGTACCTCGCCAACGCCATCAACCTCGGCTGGCTGCGCGGCTGGAAGCAGAAGGGCTGGCGCCGCAAGGACGGTGAGCTGAAAAACGCCGACCTCTGGCAGACGCTCGACGGTCTGCTCCAGACGCATACCGTGCAGTTTTTCTGGGTCAAGGGCCACGCCGACAATGTGTACAACAACCGCTGCGACGCTCTGGCCGTCGCGGAAAGGGAGAAGTTTGCATGACAGAGCCGAACGAACCGAAGATCGTCCATTTTCCGCCGCGGGCACAGGCACCGGTGCAGGACACGGCCGGCAACTGGGAGCCGGAAGAGCAGCTGTTTGGTCTTGAGGAGCTGCTGCAGCAGCTGCCGCCGATCCGCAAGTTGCATCTGGAAAAGGGCAGGCTCACGGATCTTATCCGTCTGTATCCGGACATGAAGCGCACGTTTGACGCGCCCGAGCTGCTGTCCGAGGTCGTCATTGCCGGCGCCATGGTGCGCCGGCGCATGGAGCTGCTGCTGTTTCGCGCGGACGACAAGCGCGAGGCGGGCTATGCGCTCGTGACGGTCTGCTCGCCATACGGCTACGTGCTCGTGCACGCGCTCACAATCTATCCGTTCCTGCGTGGGCAGCTGCTCGGCCGCGTAGCCATGGAGCTCATCGCGCGCTGCTACGCCGGCAAGAAGGGCATCCTCTACTGTCAGAGCCGCACGTGCGTGGCGCTGCCGGAGCGCGAGCAGCTGCTCGCGAAAAACGGCTACCGCGACACGGGTTTCCGCTTCCGCTGGGGCGGGCAGCCGGCGGCGCTGTATCTGCGTCCGTGCCAGAGCACGGAGGACATCACGCCCGTGGCGCAGCTGCTGCTGCGGGATCTGTACGGCGATCTGCTGCCGCCGGTCAACGCGCGGCGCATGATCCAGCCGGAGGCATAAACAGGAGGACGATATGGGACAAAGTGTAGATCTCCGCGTGCTCACCGCGGAGGAATTCGGGCCGTTCCGGCAGCGCAACATCGCGCGCTACGCGCAGGAGCTGCTCTTCGCCCGCGCCACGGATACGGAGGAGCACGCGCTTACCGAGGCGCAGGGCGCGCTCGACGAGATGCTGCCGCAGGGCGCGGATACGCCGCGCAACTACCTGCTTGCGGCGCAGTCCGGCGGCGAGACCGTCGGCGAGCTCTGGTGCGACACGACCGAGCCGGAGACGGTGTTCATCAACGACTTTTTCGTCTATCCGGCCTGCCGCGGCCATGGCTGGGGCAATGCGATGCTCCGTGCCGTGGAAGAACTGGCGGCCGCGCAGTCATTCGAGCAGGTCGTCACGCACGTATATCACACCAACCGCATCGCACTGGCCATGTTCGAGGCGGCCGGCTTCACGCAGATCGGCCCGCCGAAGGGCGGCAACATCTTTCTGCGCAAGCGGTATATGCGCTCGCCGTTTCTGGTGTAAGACATAAAAAGTGACCCCCTCCGCACAGCTTGTGCCGTGCGGAGGGGGTTTTCTGATGTGATAGGCGCCCGAGCGGCCTCGGATGGAATCAGGCAGTATTTTTATGCAGAGCATAAAAATACTGCCTCCGGCTGAGATGGGACCGGAGGCAGACCCGCTGCTGCGGGAAGGGGGGAAACGCGGCGCACAGGGTGGAGAAGGATGGAAGGAAGTTGCCTGGATGGGGGCAATGGGATCTTGCGCCGCAGGGAAGAAAGCAAATGGGTCAGGATGCGTAGATCCTGCCGACGATCCGGGTCGCGAGCCCGGTCGGCAAAATGCGCATGAGAAACACGAACAGGGCGTATTTATGGCCCATCGTGCAGATGAGCTTCGCGCGCTTTTGCGTGGCGCGCCGGGCCACAAACCGGCCGGCAAATTCGGCGGTCATGCCGGTTTGCTCGTCGTGCTCCATCACGGCGACGGAGCGCGCGATGCGGCCGTGATAGACATCGTCGCCGTCGCAGCTCTTGCGCCGCGCGGCGGTAAAGCCGGTGGCAATGTCGCCCGGCATGATGACGCAGACCTCGATGCCGAAGGGGCGCACCTCACTCGCGAGCGCGAGCGAATACGTGCGCACGGCGGCCTTGGAGGCCGAGTAGTACGCCTGAAACGGAATGGCGATCGGCGCGGCAACGGAGCTCATGTTCACAATGCGGCCGCCGCCCTGCTGCCGCATGACGGGCAGAACGGCGCGGTTCATGTTCACCATGCCGAAGAAGTTCACATCGAACTGCCGCCGGGCCTCCTGCGTCGGCGTGAATTCGATCGCGCCCGAGATGCCGAAGCCCGCGTTGTTGATGAGAATGTCGATGTGCCCCTCACGGCGCAGAATCTCTGCCACGGCGGCGTCCACCTGCGCCTCGTCCGTCACGTCCGCCTGCAGGTGCGTCACGCCCAGCTCTGCGTTTTCGGCGCGGCGGCTGAGCTCATACACTTTCAGGCCGCGGCTGCGCAGGGCGCGCGCGGCGTGCAGGCCGATGCCCGAGCTGCCGCCGGTGATGACGGCTACGCGCGCTTCGGTGGTGGATGACATGGAGATCGCCTTCGTTTTCTTTGAATTTTTTAAGTATCTGACAGCATACTAGCAGACCATACGAAAAATTGCAAGTGACAACTTGTGAACTTTTCTTGACGTTGGTCATGGCCCGCCCCCGTGCCCATTGACGCATGGCCGGATTTTGGGTATACTGTTTGGAGAAAAATATAGACAGATCAGGCGGCGCGGGCCTATCCGGCGCAGTGGGAGAATGTATGCATTTGAGTAAACAAATTGAATCCATGTATGACGACGCGGTGCGCATCCGCCAGGACCTGCACCGCATTCCCGAAATCGGCTTCCAGCTGCGCGACACGCAGGCCTATGTCCTGCGCGAGCTGCGGCAGTGCAGCCCCGACCGCATTGAGACGCTGGCCGTCTGCGGCGTGAAGGCCGTGTTTTTCGCCAAGGACGCCGAGACGACCATCGCCTTTCGTGCCGATATGGACGGCATCCACAATGACGAGGCCAACGACGTGCCCTACTGCTCGCAGCACCCCGGCAACATGCACGGCTGCGGCCATGACGGGCATATGACCATTCTTTTGCTGCTTGCGCGCTGGATCGCCAAAAATCGCGCCCACATTCATTGTAATATTGTCCTGCTGTTCCAGCCCGGCGAAGAGGGCTGGGCCGGTGCGCGGCGCATGATCGATGACGGCGTGCTCGAAAACCCGAAGGTGGACCGCATCTACGGCCTGCACCTGTGGCCGACCGTGCCGAAGGGCAAGATCGGCGTGCGCTGGGACTATCTCATGGCGCAGACGAGCGATTTTGAGATCACCGTCCACGGCAAGAGCGCCCACGCCTCCACGCCGCAGATGGGCATCGACGCCATCGTCGTCGCGGCGGAGCTTGTCACGATGGTGCAGACCGTCATCACACGCGACGTCGACCCGCATCAGGACGCGCTGCTCACGCTCGGCAAGATCCAGGGCGGCACGTCGCACAACGTCATTGCCGAGGAGGTCACGATCAGCGGCACGCTGCGCGTGTTCAGCAACGATCTCTACCGTACCCTCAGCCACAAGATTACCGCGCTCATGCAGGGCCTCGAGACGGCCACCGGCGCGCAGATCGACATGGACCGCAAGGTCCGTTACCCCAGCGTGCGCAACCCGCGCGAGCTGGTGGAGCAGTTTTACACCGTGCTCGATTCCATGGACGATACGGTCCTGGTCGAGCCCGTCATGGCGGCGGAGGATTTCGCCGAATACCAGCAGGAGATCCCGGGCCTGTTTTTCTTCCTCGGCGTGCAGGAGCCGACCGGTACCGCCCCGCTGCACAGCAGTCATTTCAATTTCGACGAGCGCGTTTTGCTGACCGGCGTCGAAACGTTCAAACGGATACTGGAGTGTGAGTCAAAATGTACGAAGAAAAAATAATCCCCCCGAAAAAGTCCATGCCGCAGGCCGTGGACGGCACGCTGCGCAAGTTCGCCCTGCGCGTGCCGGAGGTCATCTATCAGTGCAGCGGCATCATGGTCTTTGGTAAGCGCATCAAGTCGCTCGTGTTCTCGACCGACCTGTCCATCATCAAAAACGTGAACGCGGACGCCATCATCGCGGTTTACCCGTTCACGCCGCAGCCAATCATCACGCAGGCGCTGCTGCTCGCGGCCGATATTCCGGTGTTTGCCGGCGTCGGCGGCGGCCTCACGCAGGGCCAGCGCGTGGTCAACCTCGCCATGTTTGCCGAGATGCAGGGCGCGACCGGCGTCGTGCTCAACGCGCCGACGGCCAGCGCCGTCGTCTCGCACGTGGCCGAGACGATCGACATTCCCGTCGTGCTCACGGTTGCGCGCGCAGACACGGACTTTGACGAGCGCATCAAAGCCGGTGCCGACATCTTCAACGTCTCCGCCGCAGCGGAGACGCCCGCCGTCGTGCGCCGCATCCGCGAGCAGCACCCCGACGTGCCCATCATTGCGACCGGCGGCCCGACGGATGAGAGCATTCTCGAGACTATTCAGGCCGGCGCCAACGCCATCACGTGGACGCCGCCGTCCAACGGCGAGATCTTCCGCGACATCATGGCCGCCTACCGCGAAAATAAGCCGCACCCGTAAAGCGGGGCGCAGCATGGAAAACCGGCCCGGACATTTCCGAATGTCCGGGCCGGTCTGCGTTTCTTACGGCGGGGTTTCCGTGCCTTCGTCCACCGGGTCGAACTGCAGCACATCCTGCACGGTCCGGAATGCGCCCGTGTCGCCCCAGGCGGCCGTCAGGCGCTTTTCCATCGCCGTCACGACGGGGTACTGCAGCCAGGTCTGCTGGTGCACGTAATACTCCCCGCTGCTGAGAATATTGCCGTCGCGCGCCTCTGTGGTGGAGTAGGCGACATAGCCGCGCGCGCGCTCCCCATGCCGCGGCAGGGAAAAGGCGGCGAAAAGGTCGGTATTCGTCTGCTCGCCCCAGAGGACGGTGTTCGCGGTGAACGTCCGCGCGCCCAGCGAGGCGTAGGGCGCGGCGAATGTCTGCCCATCGCGGTCATACAGCACGCGGCCGGTCGCGTCCCCAGCAGCGGCCCATCCCTCCGGGATGCTCCGGTAGGCCGGGCGGATCTGGATCGCCTCCGTGCCGTAGAAGCCGGGGTCAGCCGTCCAGAGGAAGTGGTGGAACACCATCCACGTCTCCCGCTCGCTGGGGAGCTGCACGGCCACGCCGGTCAGGCGCAGCTCCTTGACGTCATAGACCGTGTCCAGTACGCTGACGACGCCGCCTTCGCCGTCGCTTTCCTTGTACGAGACGGTTCTGCCGTCGTTGACGGGATAATTCTCCACCTCGGCCACGACGCGCAGCGCGCCGTCACAGGCGGCGATGTCCTCCGGCGTGAGATCGTTGAGCACATCCTCCGGGAAGCCGAGGTCGAGCAGCTGCTGCCGGACCGCCTCCGTCTGCGCCTGCTCGGATGTGTCCACGGGCTGCCAATCCATCGGATAGCTGCCGCCGAAGAGATACCCGAGCGTGCAGCCGATGCCCAGCACCACGACAATCGCGAGCACGAGGCACCGGTCTGTCACCCGCACCGGCTTCGGCGCGATGGCGTATCCGGCCTCGTCCAGCGTGCCGGACAGCCGGTAGAGACTGCGGAGGAGAAAACCGTAGCCGATGAGCATTGCGATCGGCACGACCCATCCGCCGTACTGAACGGCGGCGAGGACGCACACGAGCGCGTGCCACACGATCAGCGCGAGCGCGCCGCCGGCCCGCGCTGGCAGGCCCGCCTTTTTCTGCACCGCCAGCAGCCCCCGCCAGAAGCAGAAGTACAGGCCCAGGAGCAGCACCGCGTTCCCGGCTGTGAACGCGGTCGTGACGGCGGGCGTGAACACGGCGCTCTGCAGGATCGTCGTGTTCAGGATCAGCGTTGCGAAGAAATAGACCGCGCGGATCACAGCGATGGCAAAGCAGCCGCCGAGCCAGCGGTTTTCCCGCCGCAGAGCGCGGAAGCCCAACAGCAGCAGCACTGTGCCGATGGCGGGGAGGATGTAGTTTAAGCACCAGAAGTTCAGGGTGACCGCGCACAGCGCCATGCCGAAGAGGATGCGGTTCATGGCGCGCCGCCACGGCGTCACCTCGGCCACGATCTCCTCCGGCGGCGTGTCGGGGACGCTCTGGGCCAGCATGGCCTCAAAGTCCGCGTCCGTCATGGTCTCCCACGGGCGGTCACACATGGCCCTCACCTCCCAACATCCTGCGCAGCTGCTTTTTCAGGCGATAGAGCCTGCCCTCGACGGCCCGGACGGTCATGCCCAGCTCGGACGCGATCTGCGCGGTGGACTGTAAGTAATAATACTTTCGGTAAAACAGCGCCCGGTCCCCGGGCGAGAGCCGGCCCAGCGCGGCATGCACGGCGGCGCTGCGCTCCGCCTGCAAAATTGCTTCCTCGGGGGAAGCGTCGGGCGCCGGTGTGCCCTCCGGGATGGCCTGCGTGCCGGGGCGGTGCTGCGCGCTGCGCTGATAGTTTCGCGCCGTGTTTCGGGTGATCGCCGTCAGCCACGCGGTCCAGCTCCCGCGCGCAGGGTCAAACTGCGCGACCCGGCTCCAGACGCGCATGGACACTTCCGACAGACACTCCTCCCGGTCCTGCGGGTCCGGCAGGATCGGCGCAATGATGTAGCGCATCAGCGGCCCGTAGTGCAGCAGCAGGGCCTCCATGCCGCGCTCATCCTTTTGCAGCAGCTGCGCGATCATCTCCTGCTCCTGCACGTCCTCGCCTCCTCCCGGCTGTGTTTCTATTCCATTATACACGCCCCGACAGAAAAACCCACGCATATTTTTCCGCCTCCGTGCGGGGATAAAAAAGCGGTACCCGGCTGTGATCGCCGGGTACCGTTCGTTTTTTATCAGCCTTCTCACACGGGCTTGTTCGAGGTCTTGAGCACGACGTCGTGCGCGCCGCCCTCGACGATGCTCACCGAGGACACGAGCGTCAGCCGTGCCTTCTCCTGCAGCTCGCGGATGGTCAGCGCACCGCAGTTGCACATGGTCGAGCGGACCTTCGCCAGCGTCTGCTGCACGTTATCCGAGAGCTTGCCGGCGTAGGGCACGTAGGAATCCACACCCTCCTCGAAGGACAGCTTCTTGCTGCCGCCGAGGTCGTAGCGCTGCCAGTTGCGCGCGCGGTTGGAGCCCTCGCCCCAGTACTCCTTCATGAGTGTGCCGTTGACGTTGACCTTGTCCGACGGGCTCTCGTCGAAGCGGGCGAAGTAGCGGCCGAGCATCACGAAGTCCGCGCCCATGGCCAGCGCGAGCGTGATGTGGTGGTCGTGTACAATGCCGCCGTCGGAGCAGACGGGCACGTAGATACCGGTCTCGCGGAAGTACTCATCGCGCGCGCGGCAGACTTCGATGACGGCAGTCGCCTGGCCGCGGCCGATGCCCTTGGTCTCGCGCGTGATGCAGATGGAGCCGCCGCCGATGCCGACCTTCACGAAGTCCGCGCCGCAGTCGGCCAGGAAGCGGAAGCCGTCCGCGTCCACGACGTTGCCGGCGCCGACCTTAACGCTGTCGCCGTAGCGCTCGCGGATCCACTCGAGCGTGCGCTTCTGCCACTCGGAGTAGCCCTCGGACGAGTCGATCACGAGCACGTCCACACCGGCCTCGACCAGCGCGGGCACGCGCTCGGCATAGTCGCGGGTGTTGATGCCGGCGCCGACGAGGTAGCGCTTCTGGCTATCGAGCAGTTCGTTCGGCTTCTGCTTGTGGAGGTCATAGTCCTTGCGGAACACGAACGCACACAGGCGGCCCTCGTCATTGACGATGGGCAGGGAGTTGAGCTTGTGCTCCCAGATGATGTTGTTGGCTTCCTTCAGGGACGTGCCGTCGGGCGCGGTGATCATCTTCTCGCGCGGCGTCATGAATTCGCGCACCGGCGTCTCGGGCGCCATGCGGCTCACGCGGTAGTCGCGGCTCGTGACGATGCCGACCAGGCGGCCGTCAGCCGTGCCGTCCTCGGTGACGGCGACGGTGGAGTGGCCGGTCTGCTCCCGCAGGGCCAGAATGTCCGCCAGTGTCGCGTCGGGGCTGATGTTCGAATCGCTGCGCACAAAGCC
The DNA here is from genome assembly GCA_900317855.1 of uncultured Eubacteriales bacterium. Taxonomy (GTDB): domain Bacteria; phylum Bacillota; class Clostridia; order Oscillospirales; family Oscillospiraceae; genus CAG-103. The sequence continues at coordinate 39,644 of ONIG01000008.1, forward strand.
CGCCTTGTAGCTCTTGACACGGGCGACCATCGCAGCCTCGTCCTCGATCGACTGCGAGCCGTACAGGAACGACACGCCGCCCTCCTGCGCCAGCGCGACGGCCAGCCGGTCGCCGGACACGGACTGCATCACGGCCGAGACCATCGGCACGTTCAGCGACAGGGCCGGTTCCTCGCCCGCGCGAAAGCGCGTCAGCGGCGTGCGCAGAGAGACATTGTCCGGAATGCATTCGCTCGACGAGTAGCCGGGCACCAGCAGATACTCATTAAACGTGTGCGACTGGCCGGAAAAGAAGTAAGCCATGGGAAAGACCTCCTTATAACAATATACGGTGTAAGAAAACGGCGCCGTGCGCCGCCGGAAAAATGATTTTTGCTATTGTACCGCGAACGGGCGCGCTTGTCCACCCCGAAGCATGGAAAAAATCGCGCATACGCTTGCGCCTTTTTTATAAAATATATAAAAAACTGCGCACCGCCGCCGGGCGGTGCGCAGATAGATCACAGTTTGCGGATCTTGTCCTTCTCCTCGATGAGGGGCAGGTATTCCATGTACGGCGTGTTGTTGGCGCAGGTGAACTTTGCCTCGGAGCTGAACGCCTCGACCTCCTTGTGCGCCTGCTCGATCGGGCGCAGCGTGCCCGCGCCGGCGATGCAGCCGCCCGGGCAGGCCATGCCCTCGAGCAGATAGCCGTCGTACTTGCCGGCCTTGGCCATCATCAGCAGCTTGCGGCAGTCGGCCAGGCCGGTCGCCGCGGCGACCTTGACCTCCCGGTCGGGCTCCATGTCGTGGATGGCGTTGACGACCGCCTGCGCCACGCCGCCGGAGTAGGCAAAGCGGCGCGCGTCGCGGCTGGAGTTGGCCGGCAGCGTCTCCTCGTCCTCGGGCGGGAACGCCTTGTCCATGCCTTTGGCCGCGAAGATGCCGAGCGCCTCTTCAAACGTGAGCACGAAGTCCACGTCGCTGCGCACGCTTTCACGCCGGGCCTCGAGCTTTTTCGAGTCGCACGGGCCGACGAACACGACCTTGCAGTCCGGGTGGTCGCGCTTGATCATGCGCGCGGTGAGCACCATGGGCGTGAAGGCCACGGAGATGTTCTTTTCAAACTGGGGGAAGAGTTTTTTGACCATGTCGCTCCACGACGGGCAGCAGGACGTGACCATGAATTTGTGCTTTTCGGGCACTTCCTCGAGGAAGTCCGCCGCCTCCTCGATCACGCACAGGTCTGCACCGATGGCGACCTCGTACACGTCTGCAAAGCCGAGGCGCTGGAACGCCTTGCGCATCCGCTCGGGCACGCCCTCGGGGCCGAACTGCCCCACGAACGCCGGCGCGAGCGCCACGTAAACAGGCGTATCGCTCTTGACGGCCTGAATGGTCTGAAAGATCTGGCTCTTGTCCGAGATGGCGCCGAACGGGCAGCTGACCATGCACTGGCCGCAGGACGTGCACTTGGAATAATCAATGTCCGCGCGGCCGAGCCCGTCGGAATGGATGCAGTCCATGCCGCAGGCCTTGCGGCACGGCCGCTCGAGGCGCACGATGGCGTTGAACTTGCACTCTTTCAGGCAGCGTCCGCAGCGGATGCACTTATCCGGGTCGATGTGGGCCTGACCGTTCTGCCGCGTGATGGCATGCCGCGGGCAGACCTCCATGCACGGGTGCTCCAGACAGCCCTGGCACACGTTCGTGATCTTCACGACGTTGTCCGGGCAGCGGTTGCACGCGAACTTGATGACGTTGATGAGCGGTTTTTCGTAGTAGATCTCCGGGTCGAGCGCCTTTTCCACGCCGTCCGAGAGCAGGGAAAACTCCGAAAACTTGCGCAGCGGCAGCCCCATGGCCAGCCGCAGCCGCTCGCCGACGACGGCGCGCTCGAGGAACAGACTGTCCCGGTAGGAACCGATCTCACCGGGGATGATTTTGAACGGCAGCTCTTCGAGCCGCTTTGCGTAATCGCCGCCCTCATAGGCCATTCGGGCGATCTCCGTGAATACTTCGTGACGGATACGTGCTTTTCCGGTTTCAATGCCGCGCATAGGGTTCTCCTTTGGGAATAAAAAGTGAATTCTTGCTCGTGAAATTTGCAACAAGCACTTGACGCGAGGTTATGCAAAACATTATACTAATACGTGATAAATTTCGCAATTCTTTTTTTGCAATCTGGACAAAAAAATAACGATTAGCTCCAATTTTGTCGAAAAATCAAAGAAAACGGCACATATGTCCGGGAATGCGGGCCCGCATTGGGGGCCGGTCTGTGATCTGGACACAGAAAGATCTGCCGGATCTGTGGTAGGATGGATGCAATGAAAGCCGCAGCTTCCGCAAATCTTTTCAGCCGTCAGGAGGGAACGCACTATGGAAGAAAACAAAACGAAAGCCAAGATCATCGCAGTCGCCGGCAAGGGCGGCGTCGGCAAGACCTCTCTGTGCTCGGCGATCGTCCGCGAGCTGGTGGAGGCCTTCCCCGGCAAGCGCATCCTCGCCATCGACGCAGACCCGGCCGTCGGCCTGTCCACGGCGCTGGGCGTGCACGTCGAGCACACCATCGACGACATCCGCAACGAAGTGATCGAGACCTCGGAGCGCGGCGAGTACCGCCAGGCCATCGAGGTGCTCAACGAGGCGCGCTTCCGCATCTTCGACACCATGGTCGAGTGCGACGGTTTCGCCTTTCTGGCCATCGGCCGTCCGGAGGCAGCCGGGTGCTACTGCTCGGTCAACTCCTACCTCAAGGAAGTCATCAGCATGCTCGCCAATGACTTTGACTACGTGGTCATTGACGGCGAGGCCGGCATCGAGCAGATCAGCCGCCGCGTTATGGAGCAGGTCTCGCACCTGGTCCTCGTCACGGACCAGAGCGCCAAGGGCGTGAACGTCTGCCGTGAGATCAAGGAGGCGGCCGACGACCTCATCACCTACGAGCGCATCGGCATGATCGTCAACCGCGTGGTCGACCCGAGCATGAACGATCTTGTCAAGCTCGACGGGGTGGACGTGCTCGCCTACATCCCCACCGATCCGGTTCACGCCGCAAATGACATCCGCGGCAAGAGCGTGTTCGAGCTGCCGGAGGACTCCAACATCATGGTCGGAGTTCACCAGGCGCTGCACAACCTGGGCATTTTTTGAGGAGGGAACGACATGAAGGATATGGAACTCTACGATAGCTTTATTCGCGAAACGACCGATCTGCTCGGCGCGCCGACGCAGAAGTGGGCCTACAAAGAGCGCGATGCATGGAAAGACAACGGTGAGAGCGAGCTCGTGCTCCTGCGCGACGCTGCCTATGAACTCGGCGGCGGTGCGAACGACGCCGTGAATTTCACTTGCGTCACGTCCGACAGCAGTCTCGTCCCGGCGGACGAGGTGCTGCTCTACGGCCCGGATATGAAGGAGATCAAGGGCGACGTACCGTTTGCCCGCCTGGTCATCCTCGGCGTCAAGGACATCGACGTCGAGAATAAGGACGCGACCTACACTGCCATCCGCAACATCGAGTTCGTGAAGTACCACGTCTTCCCGGACGGGTACATGATGCGCGTCTCGCCCGAGAGCAGCCGCGAGCAGATCCGCGTGAGCAAGAAGGCCATCAAGAAGGGCATTTCGTTCTACAAGGTCGGCTGCGACTTCATCAAGCAGTATAAGAAAAACCCGAACATCACGAACGTGCGCGTGATCTTCATCACGAAGAATGTCGACTTCAAGACCCTGCACGACACGGCCAAGAAGATCGACGACGTGACCAAGACCATGAACACCATCCTCGAGGGCATGCCCGAGGATCTCGACTGCGCGAGCTGCAGCTTCAAGCCCGTGTGCGACGAGGTCGAGGGCCTCAAGGAGCTCCACTTCGGCAAGGCCGGCAAGAAGGCGCCGAAGGCGTAATCTGCACAATACATACACGCACGGCCCCGCAGGTTTCTTGCGGGGTCGTGTTTTTACGACTTGTGATTTGATTTGGAGAGGAGGTGCGCCATGCCGAATTTTCGCATGACGCTCAGCTATGACGGCACGCGCTACAACGGATGGCAGCGGCAGGGCAACACGCCGGATACCATTCAGGGGCGGCTCGAAGCCGTGCTCAGCGACCTGCTGGCGCAGCCGGTCGAGGTCGCGGGCTCCGGCCGTACGGACGCGGGCGTGCACGCCCGGATGCAGACGGCGTCGTTTTGCGCGAAAACGGACCTGGCCGCGCCGGAGCTGCTGCGGCAGCTGCGCGCGCGCCTGCCGGGGGACATCGGCGTGCTCACGCTCGAGGAAGCCGCGCCGCGCTTTCACGCGCGCCTGTCCTGCCGCGGCAAGACGTATGTCTACCGCATTTGGAACAGCGAGACGCCGAACGTGTTCGAGCGCCGCTATGTCTACGCCCTGCCGCAGCCGCTCGACACGGCGGCCATGCAGCGCGCGGCAGCGCTGCTGTGCGGCACGCACGACTACACGTCGTTCTGTGCCAACCGGCGCATGAAAAAATCTGCCGTGCGCACGGTCGATGCCATCACCGTTGAGCGGTTGGGCGAGGAAGTGCGCCTGACGTTCTCGGGCGACGGCTTTTTGTACCACATGGTGCGCATCCTCACCGGCACACTGCTGGAGGTCGGGCTCGGGCAGCGGGACGCCGGCACGATGGCGGACATTCTCGCCGCGCGTGACCGCAGCGCCGCCGGCCCCACGGCGCCCGCCCGCGGGCTGATCCTGTGGGAGACGCGGTACTGACCGCCGGACGGCGCGCAAAATCGGAATTTGGGAGGATATATAGAATGTATCGAAAAGCGACGTTAAATGATTGCGAAAAGGTCTATCACTTAATCTGTAATATGGAACGCAAACAACTTCCATTTGACAGATTTTATTTGATATATCAAGAGCAAATAAACAATAGACATTATTATTGCCTTGTTTGTGAATATGACAATAATGTAATAGGCGTTTTGAACCTAAGATTTGAAGAACAATTACATCATTCAGCTTGCATTGCGGAGATTATGGAGTTTGCTGTTGATGAAGCATATAGGAAACAGGGTGTAGGAAAAGGAATGCTTGCGAACGCTTGCCAGATAGCGAAAGATTTTGGCTGTATGCAAATTGAAGTGGCTTGCAATCAACTTCGGAAAGACACGCACCGATTTTATTTAAGAGAGGGAATGCACAACTTTCATTTTAAATTCTCAAAATCGCTGAACGGGAATGACACGGAGGAGAATATTATAGGGAAATAAATTCCAGTTTTCCGAACCGCGAAAACGCCCCCGGCGTGACCTGCTGGTCGCGCCGGGGGCAGTTTTTGGATTCTCTTGCGTCGCACCGGTCGAGCGACCGGCGCGGATTTACGTCATTTCAGCCGCGCGCGCTGCGCCGCGCAGTAGGCGCGCACGTCAAATGGCTCCGGCACGCTGTCGCGCCGGAGGTAGAGCGGGTGGTGCGGGTGTCCGGCCTTCGACCGGGGGCCGAACGTCAGCCACTGCGCATGAAACTCCTCGCCGATGGCGAGCATCTGCTCGAGCGCGTCGAACAGGTACGGCCGCTTTTCGATCAGCGTGCCCCACGCGGCCCACACGGCCGGCCGGTTGCCGGGCGCGTACTGCCCGAGCACGTAGCGGAACGCTGCCATGTTCTGCTCGTGCAGCGCGCGGTTGAAGGTCGTGTCCATGGCGTTCGGGTCGGTCGCGCGCTGGGGGTAGACGTTGAACATCGTGAAGCTGTCATACCCGTTGCCGAGGGCGATGCGCTCGACGCTCTTGAGCGTGTTGTCCAGATCGCCCGGCTGCGCGGTCGACGGGTTGATGCCGATGCAGATGAGCGGGTTTTCGCCCCGCGTGCCGAGGATGTAACGGTATTCGGTGTAGTACGGCGGCACGTACAGCCAGCGCGCGGCGTCATAGTCGTCGTGCTGCGGGCAGTTCAGTGCGTCGTCAAAGGTCAGCAGTGCGCATGTCTGGCTCGCGCCCTTTGGAATGTGCATGGGTGGTCCCTCCGATCGGTACGGTCAGTCCCCGGCGGGCGGGAACGGTTTGGAATAGGCGGTCTTGGCGCTCACGCCCGGCAGGCGGCCGATGCGCCCCGCGAGCGCGGAGATCACGTCCTGCGGCGCGTCGAGCACGACGCTGATGATGCTGACGCCCTTGGCGCGGTAGGGCAGGCCCATGCGGCCGATGATGTACTGCCCCGCGTCGTGCAGCAGGGCGTTGAGCTGCGCTGTGCTCTCGCTGTTTTCCACGATGATGCCGATCAGCGCCACGCGCGTTTCCATGCGCGCTCACCTCGCTTTCGTTTTGTCTATTGTACGCGAAAACCGGCGGAAACGCAACGCGTTTCCGCCGGTTTTGCTCCGGAAGTGCCGCTTATTTGCCCTGCTTGTAAAACTGCTTGGAGTTATCGAGCACCTGGCACTCGGCGTTCGGGTAGAGCACGACCTTCTTCGGCGTGCCGTCGTCGAGGATGCGCAGGGCGTCATTCCACGTCTTGACGTACTCGGCGCCGGAGTGCTCGTCGATGTACCACGGGTCGCGCATGCCCTTGACGGTGTGCTCGGCAAACACGACGGCGTGGGCCATGTTCTTGCCCTTCGTGTAGCAGCCGGACCACATCATGCCGCCGGGGGCGGAGTGACCCCACTTGTCGTACAGGAAGTGCACGCACGGGCCGAACGGGGAGTTGGCCGCGAGCACGAACGAGCCGCCGTCCTTGAGCGAGGCAATGACCTCGGGCGTGTAGGCGCAGTTGGCCTCGGCGGGCTTGAAGTAGTTGTTGGCGATGACCACATCGCAGTCGGGCACGAACTTCGCCGCGTAGTGCTCAGCGGCGTAGGCGGCCGCGTGCTGGATCTCGGCCTCGAAGTCGCCGGCGAACAGGTTGCAGATCTGCGCGTGGCCGTTGAGGATGGCGTCGATCTTGAAGTCCAGCCCCATCATGCGAGCGGCCTGTTCGGCGTCGCTGCGCATGAGCGTGTGGGGGTTGCCCATGTTGAACTCCGTCGTCGTTGTGAAGCTGTGGTTGCGCATGATCGTGCGCAGCGAGCTCACGCCCGGCAGGATGCACTTGGCGCCGCCGCTGAAGCCGTAGTAGCTGTGGGCCATGGTCGTGCCGATGGCGATCTTGTAGTCGGCGGACATGACGTCGGCATTGATCTCGACGGGCACGTTGTTGGTCGTGTTGCCGACGAACACGTGGTTGAAGAACAGGTTGTGGTTGTGCACCTCGTAGTTTTCGACGATCTCCTCGCCGAGCTTGCGCACGAACTCCGTGCGGTACATGACGCCGTGGGTGCCGAGCGCGATGATGAACCAGATGTTCTCCTTCGGCACGCCGGCGGCGCGCAGCTCCGCGATGACGGCCTTGGCGATCGGCTCGCACGGCGTCGGGCGGGTGATGTCGTCGATGATGATGACGGCGCTTTTCTTGCCGGCGGCGCCCTCGGAGATGGGCTTGGCGCCGATGGCGGCGTGGATCTTCTCGGCGATCTGCGCCTCGGTCAGGGCCGGGGTGTCATAGCCGTGGATCTTGGAAATGTGCACGTCCCAGTTTTCCGGGAACGCGATCGGGATCGGCTGGTCGCCGTAGTTGCTGTTGGAAGGCAGGTCGAATGTCTTCATGTAGAAACCTCCTGAGGTCAGCTTTCCTCGCCGGTGTCTTGCTCGCCCAGAAACTCGCGGTACGGGCCGGTCAGCGTCAGGTGGTCGCATACGGCGGCGGCTGCGGCGGCTTCGTCGCGGTCTTTCAGGGCCTGACAGATGGCCTGGTGTCCGGCGTGCGTCAGCGCGTTTTCGTCCAGGCGCCAGGTTTTCTCGAGCACACGCTCGCGGTAGATGTCCATAAGCGAGGACAGCGTGGTGTAGATGTATTTGATGAGGGCGTTGTGTGACATGCGCATGAGCGCATTGTGAAACTGAGAGTCCAGCACGGACTGCTGGTCAAGGGGCGTGCTGATGTAATCGTAGTCCGCCAGCGCGCACACGCGCGCGATCTCTTCATCCGTCGCGTTGCGGATGATGTCCCGGCAGACGTCGGTTTCCAGCACGATGCGCAGATCCAGCACGTTTTCGAGCGTGCCGTTGCTCAGCGCGAACAGCGCGCAGATCGGCCGGTTGATCGACAGCTCCGGCGTGTTCGTGATGTACGAGCCGCTGCCCTGGATGCTCTGCACAATGCCCATGGCCTCCAGACTCTTGATCGCCTCGCGCACGCACGTGCGGCTGACGTCGAACTTCGTCGCCAGACACAGCTCCGTCGGCAGCTTGTCGCCCTTCTGGAGCTGACCGTGATTGATCTGATCGAGGACGGCGTCCACGATTTTTTTGTAATTTGTACTGGACTCTGGTTTCATGTTGTTACCTCGCTGAGCGATATTCACAAAAATCGCATCGTTTTTTTGAACATTATGATTATTTACAAAGAAAAAGAGCGATGGTATGATGGAAATAATCAAATGTGTCAGACAAATTCGGGGCCTTCCAGAGGTCCTTTCCTTATTCGCCGGAAAGTTGTCTGACAATTATCGGGTGACTTATGATCTGTGTCTACATTAGCACATTCTTTTTTTTAAGTCAATGATTTGTCAGACAACTGACGCTTTATGGGACACAGAAAGAAAGAAGCCAAATCAGCGCCGAGTGAGGTGAGCCATCGAGAGAACTGGAGCAGCATTCCCCCTGTATCGCAAAAGCAGAGATTTTGGAATGAAAATGTAACTTAGAGGAGAAGAAGAAAATGTCAAACACGAGCAACGCATCAAAAAATGTCAAGCGTTTCCTGCTGCTGTTCGCGCTCGGGATCGCTTACGGCTTTATGTACGTCATGCCGTACATGAAGTCCAGCTTCTACGATCAGATGATTGCCGCCATGGGCTGCACGAATGCCCAGCTCGGCTCTCTGATGACCGCTTACTGCATCTGCTGCACCGTCTCCTATCTGCCCGGCGGCTGGATCGGAGACAAGTTCAACCCGAAGCCGGTTCTGCTGATCTCCATCTTTGGTCAGGCAGCGCTGAGCTTCCTGTTCATGTTCACGTATAAGAGCTACACCATGGCCGTCATCATCTGGCTGCTCATGGGCCTGACCGGCGGCTTTGCTTTCTGGCCGGCCATCATGAAGGGCATCCGCATGACGGGCACCGACGAAGAGCAGGGCCGTATGTACGGCATCTTCGAGGCCCTCAACGGTCTGGCTTCCCTGCTGCTGAGCTTCATCATGATCGGCGTCATGGCTGTCGTCGGCGGCAGCGACCTCATCACCGGCTTCAAGAGCGCGCTGGCATTCATGGGCGGTCTGTCCATCGTGTCCGGCATCCTGGTTGCGGTCCTGATGCCGAAAGACGCGGCTTACGGCGTGAGCGAAGAAGAAAAAGAAAATCAGAAAAAGATCACCTTCAAGGACTATGTGTCCGCCTTTAAGATCCCCGGAGTGTGGATCATGGCCATCCTGGTCTGGTGCTATGTGACCATCTCCGCCGTGGCCAGCTACCTGACGCCGTACAGCACGGGCGTGCTCGGCATGTCCGCAACGCTGGCGGCCACCATCGGCACGTTCCGCACTTACGGCTGCCGCCTGATCGGCGGCCCGCTCGGCGGCTATCTGGCCGACAAGGCGTTCAAGTCCGTTGCCAAGGAGCAGCTGCTCGGCCAGCTTGCCTGCCTGGTGACGATCGGCATCTTCCTGGTCCTGCCCGGCGGCACGAGCGGCGGTCTGCTCGTGGTTTTGCTGCTGCTGGTCGGCATCGCCATGTTCCTGTGCAAGGGCACGTACTTCTCCATCCAGCCGGAAATGGGCATCCCGACGCACATCTCCGCGACGGCCGTTGCCATCGCGACGTTTGTCGGCTACATTCCGGATATGTTCGTGCACACGATGTTCGGCAACTGGATCGACGCCTACGGCGACGCGGGCTACACGAAGATCCTCTTCTACGGCGTCGGCACGGCGGTGCTGGGCGTGATCGCAGCCGTCTGGGCCATCGCGCAGGCGAAAAAGGTTGCAAAGCGGAATGCGGCCGCTGCCAACGCAGCGTAACATTCCCCGCAAAATACAAGGAGGCATATCCATGAGCAAAATCAAGATCAATACAGCCCGCTGCAAAGGCTGCGGTTACTGCGTGAACGACTGCCCGCGCAAGGCGCTGTCGTTCTCCGGCAACATCAACGACAAGGGCTATGACACCGTTCAGGTCGACGATTCCCTGTGCGTCGCCTGCGGCACGTGCTACCGCGTGTGCCCCGACAGTGTTTTTGAAATCCTGGAATAAGAGGTAAGAACATGAGCAAACAACTTATGAAGGGCAATGAGGCCCTGGCAGAAGCGGCGCTGCGCGCCGGCTGCCGTTTTTACAGCGGCTATCCCATCACCCCGCAGACCGAGATCCTGGAGTACCTGGCCAAGCGTATGGACGAAGTGGGCGGCACGTTCGTGCAGACCGAAAGCGAGCTCGCGGGCATCAACATGCTCCTCGGCGCGGCAGCGGCCGGCGCGCGTGCGCTGACCAGCTCCGCCGGACCCGGCTTCTCCCTGAATCAGGAGGGCATCTCCTACCTTGTCGCGGCAGATCTTCCGGCTGTCATCATCAACGTCATGCGTATCGGCACCGGCCTCGGCGACATCGCCCAGGGCCAGGGCGACTACTGGCAGATGACCCGCGGCGGCGGCCACGGCGACTACCGCACCATCGTGCTGGCGCCGGCCTCCGTGCAGGAAAACTGCGACATGATGGCCACCGCCTTTGATCTGGCGGAGAAGTATCGTCACCCCGTGCTGGTCGCGTCCGACGCCGCCATCGGCCAGATGGTCGAGGGCGTGGAGCTCAAGGACTTCGTCGAGCACGACATCGACCAGTATGACTGGGCGATCCGCGGCTGCAAGGCCGGCCAGGCGCCCCGCAAGGTCCAGAACGTCTACTACACCAACCCGCAGTACCCCGCGTTCCTGCGCAGCAAGTATCAGGCGATCGAGGACAACGAGCAGCGCTGGGAGTCCTACTATGCGGAGGACGCTGACGTGGTGCTCGTGGCTTACGGCATCAGCTCCCGCATCTCGAAGGAAGCGGTGAACATGGCCCGCGCCGAGGGCTTCAAACTCGGCCTGATCCGCCCGATCACGCTCTGGCCGTACCCGGTCAAGGCGTTTGAGACCTGCAAGAACGCCAAGGCGTTCATGACGGTCGAGATCAACATCCTCGGCCAGATGGTCGACGATGTGAAGCTGGCTGTGGAAAACAAGTATCCGGTCGGCTTCTATGGCACGTTCTTTGGTCTGCCGGAACCGGAAGAGATCGTCGCGCAGGCCAAGGCCATGCTGGAAAAGGAGGGGAAATAAATGAAACTCAAAGCACCCGAAACTGTCTTTTCCTCCGCCGGCTTCTGCCCCGGCTGCGGCCACGGTCTGGCCACCCGTCTGATCGGCGAGGTCTCCGAGGAACTCGGCATTCAGGAAAAAATGCTGGCAGTCGTGGACGTTGCCTGCTGCTCGTTCAACATTGACTACTGGCGCTACGATACCATCATGGCGGCCCACGGCCGCGACATCCCGACGGCTGTCGGCGTCAAGCACATCCGCCCCGAGAACCCGGTCTTTGCTTACCTGGGCGACGGCGCTGCCTACTCCATCGGCATGGCGGAGACCATTCACGCCGCGCTGCGCAACGACAACATCTGCGTGTTCGTCGTCAACAACAGCGTCTTCGGCATGACCGGCGGCCAGATGGCCCCGACCACCCTGCCGCACCAGAAGACCGCCACGTCCCCGAAGGGCAAGGACCCCGCAAAGTACGGCACCCTGAACGTCGTCGACGTGCTCGGCAAGATGGACATTGCCTATCTGGCACGCGGTGAACTGGTCGGGCCTGCCGGCATGAACAACTGCAAAAAGCTCATCCGCAAGGCGTTCGAGCACCAGCTCAACGGCGACGGCTTCAGCCTCGTCGAGCTGCTCAGCCCCTGCCCGACCAACCTGAACATGCCGCCGGTGAAGGCCCGCGAGCATGTGCACACGGAAATGACCAAGTATTTCCCGATCGGCGAATACATTGACAAGAAGGGTGGTAATCAGGCATGATGGTAGAAATGATTTGCGCCGGATTCGGCGGCCAGGGTGTCCTGACCACCGGTCTGATCCTGGCAGAGGCCGGCATGAAGCTCGGCATGAACGTGCTGTGGTATCCGTCCTACGGCTCCGAGATGCGCGGTGGTACGGCCAACTGCACCATTAAGTTCTCCGACAAGGAGATCGCCAGCCCCTGCGCCAAGAAGATCGACATCCTCATGGCCATGAACGCGCCGGCGATCGACAAGTTCGAGAGCAGCCTGCGCCCGGGCGGCCTGCTGCTGGTCAACAGCTCGCTCGTGCACGAGCGCGAATACCGCGATGACATCCAGGTCGTCAAGGTCCCCATGACTGAGATCGCTGCGGAGTATGAGAACCCGAAGGGCGCCAACATCGTCATGATGGGCGCCATGGCCGCCAACTCCGATCTGTTCACGGAGGACGATCTGGAGCGCCTGACCAACGAGTTCTTCGAGAAGAAGGGCAAGATCAACCCGAAAAACAGCCTCTGCTTCCGCGCCGGCACGCAGATCCACTAAACCGGCGAACTCCACGGGTCTTTGCTCATTATAATTACTTAATCAGCACCCGGGGCGCTGCCCGGCAGCGCCCCGGGAAAATCCCGCTCTGGAGGTGTAAATTTTTTGAATGTCTTCGACGTCATCATTATTCTGGCATATTTTGTCGGCATGATCGTGCTCGGTCTGATCGCAAACAAAAAACAGACCGGCGTGGATGATTATTATCTGGGCGGCCGCTCGATGGGCGCCTTTAAGATCGGCGCGCTCTGGATGGCCGGCTGGATCGGCGGCTCGTCCGTCATCGGTACATCCTCAAACAGTTATTCCATGGGCATCACGGGCGTCTGGTATGTCGGCGCCATCGCCGTCGGCTGCGTGATCTTCGCGCTCGTCATGGCCAAGCCCGTCAAGCGCGCGAGCGAAGTGCTGCAGAACATCACGTTCCCGGAGCTGATCCACGCGCGCTATGACCAGAAAAACAGCACCATGGCCAGCATCACGACCATCCTCGCCATGATCGGCTACACGGCGGCGCAGTTTGTCGCCGGGGCCTCGATTCTGAACGTGCTCACGGGCTGGAACCTGGGCCTGTGCTACATTCTTGCGGCCGTGGTCATCGTGTTCTATGTCTCGACGGGCGGCCTGCTTGCCGTAACGTATACCGACATCGTGCAGATGGCGCTGCTGCTGCTGGGTGTGGTCGGGCTCGCGGTGCCGCTGGTCGGCTCGCAGCTGCACAAGATGGGCGCGAACCTCGTCACCGACCTGCCGGCGAGCTTCTTTGACCTCGGCGCCTGGGGCTGGCCGACGATCCTCGCGCTTGGCCTGTCGACCATCATGTCGTTTTTCACGAGCATGGACAGCTATACCCGCTGCATCGCGGCCAAGGATGCCAAAACCGCCCGTGCCGGCACGATCTATGCGGCCGTGCTCGTGTTCATCATCGCCGGCGCCAGCACGTTCCTCGGCATGGCCGGCAAGCTCATCCTGCCGGACCTCTCGTCGTCCAACAACGTCATTGCGGCGCTCGTGGTCGAGCTCTTCCCGCACGGGCTCAAGGGCCTCGTGCTCATCGGCGTGCTCAGCGCCATCATGTCCACGGCCGACATTTCCGTCCTGACCGGTTCGGCCAGCCTGACGAAGGATATTTACCAGCGCTACATCAATCCCAACGCATCGGACAAGACGCTCCTGCGCATGGGCCTGTTTGCGTCCCTGCTCGTGGGTGTGCTCGGTGCGATCTTCGGCTGGTTCACGCAGGACATCATGAACATCCTGCTCATTACGTTCACCATCAACTCGGCCGGTCTGTTCCTGCCGACGCTCGGCGCGTTCTTCTGGAAGAAGTCGTGCTCGGCGGGCGCGTTCGCGTCCATGCTCTCGGCAACGGTCATCGCCGTTGTCTGGTACATCGGCGGTCAGGTCAGCACGCTGCCGCTGTTTTCCATTGATGCGCTCTGGCCCAGCTTCGGCGTGTCGGCCGTGCTGTATTTCATCATCTGCCTCACGCACCGTCAGACCCCGGAAGAGCAGGAAAAAGCAGAGAAATTTTACGCGGCGAAGTGAGCCGCAAAGCCCCCATCCCAAGATAGGAGTATTGTCACAATGGAGCAAATGAAGAAGATGCCCCTCGAGGGGATCCGTGTCGTGGAGCTGGCGACGGTCGTTGCCGCCCCGACCGCGTCGCGCGTGCTGTGCGCGTTCGGCGCAGAAGTCATCAAAGTCGAAACCAAGATCGGCGACGAGATGCGCCGCGCCGGTGAGTTCGAGATGGTCGTGTGCGAGGACGATAAAAACCCGCTGTTCACCATCCAGAACAGCGGCAAGCGCCTGACGAGCATCGATCTGAAAAATCCGGACGGCAAGGCCGCCTTCCTCCGTCTGCTCGAAACGGCCGACGTGTTCCTCACGAACGTCCGCCTGCCGTCGCTGGGCCGCCTGGGTCTCGATTATGAGACGCTGCACAAGGCCTACCCCGGCCTCGTGTACGCGCACTTCTCCGGCTTCGGCCCCAAGGGCCCCGATGCCGCCAAGCCCGGCTTTGACAGCACGGCATTCTGGCTGCGCAGCGGCCCGATGGCCGACTGGCAGGTGCCCGGCTCCTTCCCGTTTACCCCCACCTACGCCTTCGGCGACATGGCCACGAGCTCGGCGTTCCTGTCCGGCATCCTCATGGCCATCATCGGCAAGAAGAGCACCGGCATGGGCACGTTCGTGAGCACGTCGCTGTTTGCCAGCGGCATCTGGTGCAACGCCATCGGCGTCGTGTCGCACCAGCCGCAGTTCGGCGGCGAGCGCCCGAACGACCCCCTGCGCCCGGCCGACCCGTTCTGCCACTTCTACGAGTGCAGCGACGGCAAGTGGATCGGTGTGTTCGACAATGAGTACCGCCGCGAGCTGCCGAAGATTGCAAACCTCTTCGGCATGCCGGAGATCGCCGACGATCCCCGCGCCGCCAGCCTGGAGGCGCTGCACGAGACGGACTTCATCGTCGAGATCGTCACGCGGCTCAACGCCATCTTCAAGACCAAAACCGTCGCCGAGTGGGAAGCCTTCCTCTCGGAAAACAACGTCTCCTGCGAGCGCATGCGCACCATCCGCGACGTGAGCACCGACGAGCAGGCCATTGCCAACGGCTATATCCAGAAGGTCACCTTCAAGGACGACCTTGAGGTCATGATGCCGTGCCCGCCGATGCAGTTCACGGAATACGCCATGCGTCCCTACACGTCCGCCGGCCGCCTCGGCGCCGATACGGACAGCATTTTCCACGATCTTGGTTATACCGATCCGGAGATCGCCGCCATGAAAGCCAGCGGTGCCATTCAGTAAAGAAAAGGAGATCATACCATGAAAATCGTTCTGGCAGAAGTGCCCTATACCAAAGACAGAGACATCAGCGTCGAGAAGTCCTGCGTCCCCGAGGGCGCGGAGCTGACCATGGCCGTGTTTGACGAGCACGCCGAGAATAACGACGCGTTCTACGCCGAGATCAAGGACGCCGACATCATCATCGACGGCTACGTCCACTTCGGCAAGAAAGAGATCGACGCCATGGACCACTGCAAGGTCATCTCCTTCCAGTCCACCGGCTACAACGAGGCCGACCTCGACTACGCGAAGGAAAAGGGCATTGCCGTCTGCTCCATCCTCGACTACTGCACGCAGGAGACCGCCGAGAGTGCCATGGCCCTCATGCTCAACCTCCAGCGCGGCATCCACCAGTATGACCGCAGCGTCCAGCAGGATCACGTCTGGGATTACCAGGTCGTGCCGGGGCTCAAGCGCATCGCCGGTCAGGTCATGGGCATCGCCGGCCTCGGCCGCATCGGCCAGTCCGTCGCCCGCAAGGCGCAGGCGTTCGACATGGAAGTCATCGCCTACGACCCGTTCCTGCCGCCCGCCATTGCCGAGAACCTCGGCGTCAAGCTCGTCGATTTCGACACCCTGCTGGCCGAGTCCGACGTGCTGAGCCTGCACATGAACCTCACCGAGGAGAACTACCACATGTTCAACAAGGAAGCGTTCATGAAGTGCAAGAAGCACCCCATCATCGTCAACGAAGGCCGCGGTCCGCTGATCTGCGATGACGACCTCGTCTGGGCGCTCGACAACGGCTACATCCGCGGCGCCGCGCTCGACATGGTCGAGAGCGAGGACCCGGACCTGAGCACCTGCCCGCTCGTCGGCCGCGACGACGTGCTGCTCACCCCGCACAGCGGCTACTACTCCGACACGTCCAACTACCTCGTCGCGAAGCTGTCCATGGATAACGCCCTGTACTACGTCAACGGCGAGTACGACAAGGTCAAGTCCATCCGCAACGGCGTCAACGCCTGAGCCATTTTCCTGCTTGCTTCCGCTGGGCTGCCAATTTTCAATTTCTCTTTTTCCACCCTTCTTTCTGTTCTGTTTTGCGATTTTATCGGACAAATCTTCTCTCCTGCCAGCCGTCCAGTGGATTTCCAATATTCCCGTGTTCGCGTCCGGTCTCCGGCGCGGGCACGGGCCTGAAAACCGGCACGCGCCGGGCGCTGCGACAGGTGTCCGGTGCTTTTTTGCGGTTGACAGTTCCGCGTAAGCACAGTAAAATCAAAAGAGCGGGCGGGGTCCGCCAGAGAAAGAGAACGTTTTTTGATCGCGGAGGTATTTCCAATGGAACCTGCAAAAGTATATTTTTCCGATCTGCGCACGGATGAGGTCAGCACGCTTGAGAAGCTGCACCGGCTCATGAAGGCGGCCGGCTTCGAGCAGATCGACTTCAAGGACAAGTATGTTGCCATCAAGCTCCACTTCGGCGAACCCGGCAATCTGGCCTATCTGCGCCCGAACTGGGCGCGCGTCGTGTGCGACTACGTGCGCGAGCTCGGCGGCAAGCCGTTTCTTACCGACTGCAACACGCTCTATGTCGGCGGCCGCGCCAACGCGCTCGACCATCTTGACAGCGCAATGCGCAACGGCTATACGCCCATGACCACCGGCGCGCAGTGCATCATCGCCGACGGGCTCAAGGGGGACGATTACGACCTCGTGCCCATCCGCGGCGGCAAATATCTGCGCGCGGCAAAGATCGGCCGCGCCATCATGGACGCGGATATCTTCATCTCCCTCACGCACGCCAAGGGCCACGTGTCCGCGGGCTTCGGCGGCGCGCTCAAGAACATTGGCATGGGCTGCGGCTCGCGCGCCGGCAAGGAGGAGATGCACAGCTCCGGCAAGCCCGTCGTCGATACGGATAAGTGCATCGGCTGCGGCAAGTGCGTGGAAAACTGCGCGCACAACGGCCCGCACATCGAAAACGGCAAGTGTACCATTCTGAAATATAAGTGCACCGGCTGCGGCCGCTGCATCAACGTCTGCCCGATGCACGCCATCCATGCGGACTATGCGATCGCAAACGAGCTGCTCAACTGCAAGATCGCCGAGTACGCCAAAGCTGTCGTCGACGGCCGCCCGTCGTTCCACATCGCGCTTGCGGTGGATGTGTCGCCCTGCTGCGACTGCCACAATTTCAGCGACGTGCCGATCGTGCCGAATGTGGGCATGTTCGCGTCCTTCGACCCTGTGGCGCTCGACACCGCCTGCGCCGACATGATCAACGCCCAGCCGGTCAACCCGAACAGCGTCATCGCGCACGAGCATGACCATCCGCACGACCACTTCACGGCCGCGCACCCGGACACCGACTGGCGCGCCGCCGTCGAGCACGGCGAGGCCATCGGCCTTGGCACGACGCACTACAAGCTCATCGAGGTCTGATCGGAAATAACGCAAAGGCTCCCCCGGAATTCCGGGGGAGCCTTTTTGTCATATGTATTCTCTTTGGGTGATCCGTTTTATGATCGCCCGAGCCAGAAGTCCGGCGACGCCTATCTTTTTTGCAACATGCTTCTTGCCGTGCAGATAGAGTGCCTTGACCTCGATGCCCGCTATATCCTCCGCGGTGAGCGGATCATCGCCGAGAACGACGAAATCGGCAATCATACCGGGTGCAAGAGTGCCGCGTTTATTCTCCTCATGGCTCATATACGCGGGATTTGCCGTTATCATGCGCAGCGCGTCGAGACGCGATATGCGCTCGTCCGGATTGGGATGATTTACGGAGCACGCCATACCGTACAGGGGCTTTGGACGCGTGCACGGTCCGTCGGAGCCGTCGCCTACGACAAGTCCGAGGCGGTGCATCGTTCCCAGCGCGTTTAGTCTGTCAGTGCGCTCTCTGCCGAGCACCGAGCACAGATACTCGTCCGGCTCCTGCTTCCAATATATAAACGGCGACTGCGCGGCTATGCACAGCTTTATCTTTGCCGCGCGCTTTAGCTGCTCCTCGCTTGCAAGGCAGACATGGATCATCACATGGCGCGCATCGTCCCACGGCTTATCGGCATAAGCCGCCTCATATGCCGTTATGCACTGCTCCACCGCCGCATCGCCTATGGCGTGCATGGTTATCTGCCAGCCCTCGCGGTTTGCGCCGATGGCGAACTCGTTCACGCGCTCCTGCGGATAATTCAAAACGCCGTAGTTGTTCGGATCGTTCGCGTACGGCTCCTTGAGCGCCGCGTCCTCTGAGCCGAAGCAGCCGTCGAGGGCAAGCTTGAAGCAGCCGCCGACGCGCTTGAAGCCGTGCTTTTTCACGGCCTTGAGGTCCATGGTCTGGAAGAATATGCGGAACGCCTGCGGCAGGCCGGGCGCGAGTATTTTGATCATGTCTATATCCAGATCGTTTGCAAAGCCCACGCCCTCAACGGTGTGCACGAGCCCGATGCCGACCGACGCAAGGTACTCCGCGCCTCCGGAGAGACCGCGTATAATATCCATCGTGGGGATATACGCCGTCGCCTCGTTCACGCCGTTATAAAACGCCGACTGGTACAGCCATCCGGTCTCGGTATTGCAGCCGGGATCGGATTTCACCTTATCCGACAGCAGTGCTAGCATTGCGCTGTTGCACACGGCAGCATGACCGTCGTACTTCATGACCATGAGCGGACGCTCCGTCCAGTCGTCAAGATCGCACTTTTCGGGCAGCCGATGCTCGGCAACGGTGTTCGCGGTGCAGCCGTAGCCCATGAGCACCTTGTTTTTCCGGTGACTGTCGGCATAGCGTCTGACCGCCGCCTTTGCTTCGGCAAAATTTTTGACATCCATGAGATAGAATGTGTTCTCGAAAACGCACAGCGAGCCGAAATGCATATGCGTGTCGCCGAACGCGGGCGTTACCGTCGCGCCGCCGAGATCGACCCGTTTTGCCTTGCCGTAGCGCGGAGGGATGCTGCTTTCATCGCCGAGCCACACGATGTGACCGCCCTTTACCGCCATCGCGGTGTAAATGCGGTTTTCCTTTTCGCAGGAGATGAATCTGGCGTTCGTATAAAGCTCCATAACCTCATTCCTTTCACTTCTAAAATGGGCTCCATGTAGACATGGAGCACTACAGCCTGTTTAGTAAAGACAAGTGTACAGCGGGGGAGCGCGAGGGGGGGTAAGCCCCCCGCTCGCAATTGGATCATAGCCATCAAAAACGACTGAAAAACTGATTTATCAGTTTTATCAGGCTTTTTAACGAGCGCAGCGAGCTCCGAATCCATGGCGCCGATCACGCCGATCCGGCCATAAGCCAAGAGAAACGCTCCTTTTCGGCAGCGCGGCCGCGCCGCACTGCGGTTTTTTCGTCTACCTTAATCCTTCTGCCCGCCGGTGTCAAGCCGCCGCTATGAGATTTATGAGTTGCTCATAAATTTGCGGATATCTTGTTTTTCCCATGCGGTTTGCTATCATGAAGGCAAGCTCAAAAACCATAAGGAGGAACGCATCATGCTCAACGAAAACGTCAAAAAACTGCTCAAGGAAAACATGTGGGTCCTGGCCACCTGCGCCGACGGTGTGCCGAATGTGGTGCCGGTCGCGTTCAAGGATGTGACGGATGACGGCAAGCTCGTCGTCGGTGACGTGTTCCTGGACACGACGCTGCGCAACCTCGCTGCGAATGACGGCCGCATCGCCGTGTCCGTGTACGACGCCAAGACGTTCGATGGCTACCAGATCCGGGGCGCGGCCGAGCACGTCACGGATGGGCCGGTCGTGTCCACGTTCAAGACCATGGTCGAGCAGATGTTCCAGGGCGCGGCCACGGCGAAGGGCGCGCTGGTTATCACGCCGGAGACCGTGATCGTCACGACGCCCGGCGCGGAGAACAAGAAAGTTCTGTAACCGCAATTTTCACCACTTTGTGATCGCTTTCTCTTTTTGCCCGGAGGCGGGCGCGGGCCGTATGGGTCCAGCGCCCGCCTTTTGCACATGCTTGAAAAGCTTGAAACTTTTCTGCGTCTGATATACAATACAGCATGATAATACCAGCCGTGGAAAATCACGGTGCGTAAGAAAGAAGGAGAACGCCGGGCTATGCTTCAAGTTGCAGTGTGTGATGATGAAGTCTGGTGTCTTGACCGGACGGTGCAGATCCTGCGGGGAGCGCTGGGGGAGATACCTTATAATATACAGACGTTTCAAAGCGCGGATGCCGTGCTGATCGCGCTCGAGGAGAAATGCTATCATCCGGATATTGCCGTGCTGGATATCCGCATGGCGGACGTGGACGGCATTGCACTCGCCAAGGAGGTCAACCGTCTCGCGCCCGCCTGCCGCGTGATCTTCCTGTCGAGCTACGCGGGCTATCTCATGGACGCATATGAGGCCGAGCACATCTATTACGTGCTCAAGTCGGACGAGGCGGCACGCCTGCCGGTCGCTCTGCACAAGGCGCTGGGCGCGCTCTCGACCGAGAAAACGCTCACGCTCCGGCGCGGCGGCAGCTATCAGCGCGTCGGGCTCGACACGGTGCTGTGCCTGGAGCGGTCGCTGCACAAAACCATTGTGCACACGACCGACGGCACGCTGGAAACGACGCAATCGCCGCAGGCGCTGCTGGAGAGCGGACACGCCGAGGCGGATTTCATCCGCTGCCACCAGAGCTACTGGGTCAACTGCCGGGCGATCGTCGGCATGGAGCACGAGACCTTCTGCCTGAGCGACGGCACGCGCGTGCCCATCAGCCGTTCGTATCGCAAGAATGCGCGCGAGGCGTTTTTCCGGCTGCTGGCCGGCCGGAGCGCGCAGATGGATGCGCAGCTTGACGGTGATCTTGCTGCGGAGGGCGCGTGCAATGGCGTATAACGGTTATTTGGCGGACCTGTTTTTCAATGCCTGCGCGATCGCTCTGTGGGCGGCCTTTTTGTGGCGCGTGCTCGACGGGCCGCGCTTTTCGACCTGGCTGACGGCGCTGCTTGCCGCGGCCATCGGTGCGGTGTACATGGCCTCGACGCTGCTGCTCACCAATGTGGGACAGGTGCGCGCGCTGATGTTCCCGGTGTGTTCGCTGGCGATGGCGTTTTTGCTCTTTCGCGGCACGCCGGGGCGAAAGCTGCTTGCGGTTGCTGCGGAGTTGGCCAGTTCCCTACTGCTGGAGCTGATGTTCACACCGCTGATGATCGACCTGGTGCCGAGCGATAAGCTGTCGGTCTGGGCCGACCCGCGCTCGCTGATCTACGGCGTGGCGTTTTTGCCGGTACTGGCGTTGGGGCTGGGGCTGCTCAGTCTGCTGTTCACGCGCTCGAAAAACAACCTCTCCGGCAAGCAGCTGCTGATTTTTTCGGCGTTTCCAATCACGCAGATGGTCTGCGAGACCTCACTCGTGACGCTGATGTTCACACCGCCGCACTTCGAGTATATCCCCATGCAGCTGATCGTGTCGGCGCTGTTTCTGGTCACGGACATTCTGCTCTACCGCACCATGGTGCACACTGAGCAGCGTGTGCAGCTCGAGGTGGAAAACCAGCTGCTCGAAAAGCAGCTTGATGCGCAGCTCGCGCATTACAGCGACCTGACCGCGCAGTATGAGCAGATCCGCGCCATGCGGCACGACATTTCCCATCATCTGAACACCATCAACGCCCTCCTGCAGGCGGGCAATCTGAAAGCGGCCTCAGAATATTCCGAGCAGCTGCTGCCGATGCAGACGTATATCTCCCGGCTCGGCAAGTGTCAGAACCCGGTCGTGGACGCATTCCTATACAGCCGCATACAGGATGCGGAGCACCGGGGCGTGCCAGTGCAGGCGGACGTGTCGCTGCCGGTGGAGCTGCCGGTGTCCAACACGGACCTGATCGTCGCGTTCGGCAACATGCTCGATAACGCCCTGGAGGCCTGCGAGGGCGTGCCCGGCGCGCAGATCCGCTTGCAGGCGTATCTCGCGAAGGGGTACCTCGTCATTCACGAGCGCAACCCGGTGCGCGGTGAGCCTGCAGCGGCAAAGCCGCGGCGCATTCCGGAGCTGGAGCGCGGCGTGGGCTTTCGCGTGCTGAGCGGCCTGGCGCAGAAGTATGACGGCAGCTTCCGGCACGAACTGGAGCCGGGCGGTGACTACGCCGTCACGCTCATGCTCAAGGCTGCACCCGGCCCAGTCGTAAATCCAGAAAAAATAGCAGAGAGGAGCTAATTTTATATGCGTATTGCGATCCCTTATGAAAACGGAAACATTTTTCAGCACTTTGGCCGCTCGGAGGCGTTTAAGTTTTATGACGTCGACGGCGGCGCTGTCACGGCGGCGGCCGTCGTGTCCACGAACGGCAGCGGCCATGGCGCGCTGGCGGGTTTCCTCGTGGCGCATCACGCCGATGCGGTCATTTGCGGCGGCATTGGCGGCGGTGCGCAGTCGGCGCTCACGGAGGCCGGCATCCGGTTTTACGGAGGCGTGAGCGGCAGCGCGGACGCGGCGGTGCAGGCGCTGCTCAACGGTACGCTCGGTTATGACCCCGAGGCGCGCTGCGATCATCACGACCACGCGCACAGCGCGAGTCACGTCTGCGGCGACCACAGCTGCCACGGCTGATAACAACAGCGGCATAAGAAAACGGCTCCGGAAAGCGGGTGCAACTTAGGGATTTTGTAATCCCCTAAAAATGGCATAGTCGTAATATGCGGCTATGCCGTTTTTCTGCCCATTTAGGGCTACGGCGGCGCAAATTCACCGATGCAATTCCATACGATTCGTAGTCGCTGAACCTTTCTGCCGCCAACCTGTGCGGGCTGAAACACCTCGACCCGTTCTACAAACTCTCGGACGATCTCCGCACTCAGCTCCCGTATGTCTGTATGCTTACGCACAAGGGCAACAAAGCTGTTTACATTCACACGGATCTCCTGCTGGGCGGCAATGCTGCTGCGAAGATCTGAAATGCGTCTCTCCAGTGCTTTCTGCTCCACTTCATAGCTTTCGGACATCTTGGAAAAACGCTCGTCAGATATCTTTCCCTCGACATTATCCTCGTAGAGCCGCCGGATGATGGTATCGAGCTTTTGTACCCGTGTCTGCGCCCGTTCCAGTTCCCGCTTCTCATCTCGGAGCGCTTTTTCGGTTTCCGCTTTGGATAGTTTGGTGACCGTCTCCACGAACTCGTCCTCGTGCTCACGCACATAAGTGGTCATGCTGCGGATGCCCTCCAGCAGGAACTCTTCAATGACGGAATTGCGTATCTGGTGCGAGGTGCATTTTTCTTTGCCCTTTTTGCGGTAAGTGGCGCATACCATGTACTCCTGTCCGGGGCTGAATCCTGTGGAGCGCACCTGATACAGCTTTGCTCCGCAGTCAGCGCAGAATGCCATGCCTGAAAGCATCGGCATTTCGCCCATTGGTGTGCGTCTGCGCCTGCCGTCGCGGATGCGCTGCACGATGTCATAGGTCTCACGGTCAACGATGGCTTCATGCGTGTTCTCAAAAATCTGCCATTCGGAAGGGCTGTGGTGCAGCTGCTTTTTTGCTTGTAGGACTTGCGGTAGGTCTTGAAGTTGACCGTGTGTCCAAGATACTCCGGGCGGGAGAGCATATGTGAAATCGTACTGCCGCGCCATGTGTAATCGTTATCCCCATCCCTGTTGTCGGGAACGGATCGGCCGCTGGCTTTTGCATATGCTGTCGGGTTAAGGATATTCCGCCGTGTAATCTCATTTGCAATTTCCGATACGCCATAGCCCTGTACGCACAGCCGGAATATGTCTCGGACTACTTCGGCGGCTTGTTCGTCCACGAGCCAGTGCGTTTTGTCTTCCGGGTCCTTCACATATCCATATGGCGGGTTCGTGCTGAGCGGCTTGCCGGACTGTCCCTTTGCTTTGAAAACGGCGCATATCTTACGACTGGTATCCTTGGCGTAAAATTCATTAAAGATATTGATAAACGGGGTCATGTCGTTTTCAGCCTGGTTTGCACTATCTACGCCGTTGTTAATGGCAATGAAGCGAATATCGGCATTGAGGAAAATCATCTCCGTATACATACCGACTTTCAATATGAATATGTGAGGTAACAGCCTATGCCGCGGCAATGGAGGATTTGCGCAACTGCTTTGAGCTGAATAAGCAGACGATGATCAAGATGTTCGATGCGATGGCGAAGGCAGAGCACGGCTACAAGCAGGCGTATACAGATACTGTATGTGGCAGGTGCAAAGCGCATCCATGTATGACAAGGCAGAGATCAGTGTGCTCACCTATGAACAGTTTTTAGAGCAGGCATAAGTGGCCTGCATCCGGATATACCCGTTTTACGGTTATATATACCTCTTCCCCGTGACCATCACGCTGACCGAGGCCGCCACCGACAGTGCGCCTGAGAGCTTCGCCGCCATTTTCACCGGCCTGCTCAACAACATTGTCTCCAAC
>ONIG01000030.1 GCA_900317855.1 uncultured Eubacteriales bacterium
CATATTTTCTTGGCATAGCAATACCCCCTATGTAGTTCTTTTATTTTCCTACATAGGGGGTGTTTTGTCTATTGTCCGTTTTTACTGGTTCGGTTCAATCGGAGCGCCCCGGTTTTTTTATACTGTTCAGGCTCTGCACACCGGGCGCACGTATTTGAAAAACCGCGCGCAGTCGTGGTAGAAATAAAACACCCTGTCCGGCGTCAGGTCGAGCCGGTAGCCGCTGGCGGCATAGTCAAAGTCGCGCATGGTCTGCTCGACCTTTGCCTCCACGGCGGCGTTCTGCGTCTCGAAATCGAACGGCCCGTGCTCGAACACGAGGTACTCCCCGGCGGGCACGTCCATGAGCTGCATCTGCGCCGGCACCGGCCCGGCATAGTCTGCGCTCAGGCGCACGCCGTAGGCCTCCGCCAGCGGGATGCCCCAGCTGCAGATGCGCCCCGTCGGCTCGTTGATCCAGGCCATGAGCTGGCCGCTGCCCGCGTCCTTGCCGGTACCGCCCGCATCGTCGAGCTTGCCCGGGATGCTCGCAAGCAGGCCGCAGATGGTCTCGCAGTCCTGCCCGGGGATCGCGCTCTGCCGCTGCCAGAAGTCCCAGTAGCCGATGCTCTCATAATTGCGGATGTGCAGGAACTTGTGCGCCGGGATGTGCACGAAATAGGTTTGGACCTCGCCCGCGTTTTGTGTCTCGTTCATGTTGCTTGCTCCTTCCATCAGATAACAGTCGAACGGCCGCAGGATGGTCTGGAGCACGACGGGGCCGGGCGCGGCCCGGTAGGCGCTGGGGCTCACGCCGTAGGCTTTTTTGAACGCGTGCGTGAAGGCCTCGTTGGAGGAAAAGCCGTACTTCACGGCGATGTCGAGAATGCCCGCGTCGCTGTCGCGCACGTCGCGCAGGGCAAACGCCAGCCGCCGCAGCCGCAGGTAGTCCCGGAGCGTCATGCCGGCCAGCTCCCGGAACTTGCGCGACGTGTAGTATTCGGAGTAGCCGAGCTTTTGTGCCAGCGCGCGCAGGGTCAGCGCTTCATCCTGCTGCGCGCGGATGCAGGCATCGATGATGGTGATGATGTCCTGAATGTTCCGGTGCCACTGTGCCATGCTGTGTGCCTCCTGACTGTTCGATGTGTCGATCTTACCGCAAATGCGCCGCCGCTGCCTGATTTTCGTTGCGCTTTTTCACAGTGCGGCCGTGCCCCGGCGCGGTCATGTCATAGCTCATGGCCAGCAGCGTCTGGATCTGTGCATCCGGGGCGCTGCCGTCGAGCACGGCGGTGATCCAGTTTTCCTTATTCATATGGTACGCCGGCAGCAGCCCGGGCGCACCCCGCAGGGAGGCGATCAGCACCGGGTCGCACTTGAGGTTGAGAATGTCGAGCATTCCCCGCTCCGGCAGACCGAGCTTTTCGCCCGGAACCTCCATCATCAGCGCAAACCACTTTTGGTTGCCGGGGTGGCGAAACACCTCGTGGTTCGGATGGCGCGGCCACGGCCGGTCGGACACGGCATGGTACGTCTTGAGAATATACTGCTTCCATTCGCTGCGGTCCATGGTCTGCCTCCTTCCGTCACGGGTTGGCCTGCGCCCACGCGCGCACAAAGGCGGCGAACGTGCGCACGAGCGGCTTGCCCTCGCTCTCCGGCGGGATGGCCATGGCGATGGTGCGGTGCGCCGGAGGGTCGAGCGGGCGCACGACGACGTTGTGATGGTCCGAGCGCAGCACGAGCTCGTGCGCGATGCAGATGCCCAGCCCGCTTTCGACCATGGAGATCATGGCGTAGTCGTCCGCCGTCTGAAAGCGGATGTCGGGGTGCACGTGCGCGGCGTCGAGCACGCGCAGCGCGTCGCGGTTCGTGCTGTCGACGAGGCTCACGACCGGCTCCGTGCCGAAGACCGTGATCGGAACGGCCTCCCGATCCGCCAGCGGGTGCCCCGCCGGCAGCACGGCCAGCAGCCGGTCGCTGCACACGGGCACGATCTCGCCCGGCAGCTCGCTCGGCAGCGAGACAAAGCCCATGTCCACCGTGCCGCTGCGCACGTAGGCGTCCACCTCGGCGTAGGCCCCGTCGAACAGGCGGAAGCGCGCCTCCGGGTGCTGCACCTGAAACTGCTTGATCATCGGCGGCAGCCAGTTGACCGCCACGCTCTTGAATGTTGCGATGCGGATCGTGCCGCCGGCGCGCTCGCGCACCTCCTGAACGCGGCCGCGCAGGTGCGCATCCGCCGCGCACACCTGCTGCACGGCCGGCAGCAGCGCCTTGCCCGCCGGGGTCAGATGCACGCCGCCGCGGTTGCGCACCAGCAGGGGAAAGCCGCAGTCGCGCTCGAGCCCCGCCAGCAGCTGCGTCAGCGCCGACTGGGACACACCCAGCGCCTGCGCCGCGGCCGACACGCCCGCGCACTCCACCGTTTTTAAAAACGCCTCATATTGCCGCAGTGTCACACGTACCCGCTCCTTGTCCGAACTTTTCATAAAAAATAAGATTACCTTATATTATACGCACGGGTTCCAAAAAGTCAAGCGCAGAAATTTTTCCTGATATTGCAGAGAAAACGCCGATTTTTGCCCGAAATTATGAAGAAATTGTTGACACGGCGGCGAAAGTGGCGTATCATACACTCATCTTGTTTTTCAGGAAACGATATAAGGTTTCCTAATGAAAGGGGCAAAACATCATGGGCACTGCTTCGAGCGGTGAATGGATCGCCATATTACTGTATTTTGCGCTGGTCATCGGCGTCGGTGTGTATTTCTTCATCCGTGACCGCCATGTGGAGGGCGAGAAGGAGTATTTCCTCGGCGGCCGCAGCATGGGCGGCTGGGTCGCGGCGCTGTCTGCCGGCGCGTCGGATATGAGTGCGTGGGTGCTCATGGGTCTGCCCGGCTCGATCTATCTGTACGGCATCGGCAAGGTGTGGATTGCCGTCGGTCTGGTCATCGGCACGATCTGCGCGTGGGTGTTTGTCGCGCCGCGTCTGCGCCGGTATTCCATCCGTGCGAACGACTCGATCACGATCCCGCAGTTTCTCACCAATCGCTTCCAGTCGAAGAACAAGGGCCTGCAGATCATCTCGGCGATCGTGTTCGTCGTGGTCTACTGCATTTACAGCGCCTCGAGCATCTCGGCCTGCGGCACGCTGTTCAACACCGTCACGGGCATGAGCGCCAAGACGGCCATGATCATCGCCACGGCCATCATCCTCGTGTACGTGTTTCTCGGCGGCTTCAACGCCGTGTGCTGGACGGACTTCTTCCAGGGCATGCTCATGCTTGCCGCGCTCATGCTCACGCCGATCCTCGCGCTGTTCGCCATGAAGGGTGCAGACTTTGTCGCACCGGTCATGGCCGTTCCGGAAAACTACTATAATGTGCTCTCCGGCGGCGGCTTCAACTGGAAGAGCATGTCGGATATCATTTCCGGTCTTGGCTGGGGCCTCGGCTACTTCGGCATGCCGCACATCCTTGTGCGCTATCTGTCCATCAAGTCCGAGCATGAGATGCGCAAGAGCCAGATTATCGGCTGCAGCTGGATCCTGGTCATCCTGGCCATGTCCGCCGTCGTCGGCCTGATCGGCCGCCAGTTCCTCGGCGAGATCGACAACGAGAACCTCGTCTTTGTGCACATGGTGCGCCGCCTGTTCCCGGCGTTCATCTCCGGCGTGCTGCTCTCGGCCATTCTGGCCGCAGCGATGAGCACGGCCGACTCCCAGCTGCTGGCGAGCAGCAGCGCCTTCGCGTCCGATATCTATAAGCCGGTCATCCGCAAGGACGCCACCGACCACGAGATGCAGTGGGCGGGCCGCATCATCGTCATCCTCATCTCCGTCGTCGCGTACTTCATCGCGGCTGACCCAAACTGCGGCGGCATCATGGCGCTCGTCGAGTGCGCATGGGCGGGCTTCGGCTCCGCGTTCGGCCCGGTCATCCTGCTCTCGCTCTACTGGCGCCGCCTGACGTACTCCGGTGCGGTCGCCGGCGTGTGCGTGGGCTTCGCGGTCGATGCCGTGTGGTATGCGTTCCTGTCCTCGAGCACCGGCCTGTATGAGATCATCCCCGGCTTCCTGTGCGGCCTGATCGCGGCGGTCGTCGTGTCGCTGTGCAGCAAGGCCCCGTCGAAGGAGGTCACCGACCTGTTCGACCGTGCTTTCGAGCCCACGGACTGAAGCAAAATCGTTCCTGATAGCCGTCCCTCTCCGGAGGGGCGGCTTTTTGCACATTTTCGCCGAAATGTCCCGCGTGATACTTGACAGAAGCGCGCGGGGCCTGTATTATCTAATGGTAAAAGGAAACGGTATTAGTGAAATATCCATTTTCCACCCGGCCGGGCCGGAGAAACGGAGCGAACCGATCATGGATTTTTTTGAACAGGTCGCGCGCGAACAGGTGCACGCGATGATCCTCAACCACGCGCGCCGCGAGGACCTCAGCCAGGTCTTTTCGCAGGGCGAGATGCGCCTGCTCGGCTGCCTCAACGCCGGGGCCGACGGCCGCACGGCCGGCGAGCTGAGCACGCTGCTCGACCTGAGCACAGCGCGCATCGCGGCCATGCTCAACAATCTCGAGCGCAAGGGCGCCATCACCCGCGCGCGCGACACGGCCGACCGCCGGCGCGTCGTCGTGCGCCTGACCGAGCAGGGCAGAAACGAGGTGCAGACGTCGTTCAACGAGGCGGTCGCGTGCCTGTCGGAGGTCTACCGCCGTATGGGCGAGGCGGACACGCGCGAGCTGCTGCGTCTGAGCGACCGGGCGGGAGAAATCGCCCAGCAGATCTATGAAGAGCAGAAGGAGGACACGCCATGCGGGTGCTGAAATACCTGCGCGGGCACATTCCGGCCGTAGTGCTGATCGTACTGCTGCTCGCGGCGCAGTCGTTTTGCGAGCTGTCGCTGCCGGCGTACACGAGCCGCATCGTGGACACCGGCATCCAGAGCGGCGGCATCGAATACGCAGCGCCCCTCGCGCTCACGGACAAGACCATGGACGGCGTGCGCCTGTTTTTGTCGGACGACGACGCTGCCGCGGTCAGCGCCGCCTACACGGAGGATAACGGCGTCTGGACACTCAACGACACGGCGCAGCTGCCGGAGCTGGAGGGCATCTTCATCCGGCCGCTGGTCATGTATGCCCGCCTGTCGGAGCAGGGGGCGAACACCGTGCTCGCCCTGCGCCAGCAGATGCAGGGCGGCCTCATCACGCATGAAGAGATCCTCGCGCGCGGCGAGGAGGCCCTCAGCGGCATGGGCACGCTCACCGACAGCGTCCTGCGCAGCGCGGCCGTGCAGTTTCTCAAGACGGAGTACGCCGTCGCGGGGCTGAACGTGGACCACATCCGCAACAGCTATCTGCTGCGCACCGGCGGGAAAATGCTCCTGCTCACGCTCGGCATGATCGCAGCGGCCGTGCTCTGCAACTTTGTCGGCGCGCGGATGTCCGCCGCCATCGGGCGCGACCTGCGCGCGCAGGTGTTCCGCAAGGTGCTGTCGTTCTCGTCCGCCGAGATGGACAAGTTCTCAACGGCCTCGCTCATCACGCGCACCACGAACGACGTCACGCAGATCCAGGCGGTGTGCGTGCTGCTCGTGCGCGTCGTGCTCTATGCGCCGATCATCGGCCTCGGCGGCATCGTCATGGTCGCGCGCACGAAGACCGGCCTCGGCTGGATCATCGCGCTGGCCGTCGCGGCGATGCTGCTGCTCGTCGGCGTGCTCATGAAGATCGCCATGCCGCAGTTTCGCGCCATGCAGCAGCGCGTGGACGATGTCAACCTCGTCAGCCGCGAGGTGCTGACCGGCCTGCCGGTCATCCGCGCGTTCCACCGCGAGCGGCACGAGGAGGAACGCTTCGGCACCGCGAGCGCGGCGCTCCGGGACACGCAGCTGTTCGTCAACCGGACCATGGCGTTCATGGGCCCGGTCATGACGCTCATTATGTACGGCGTCACGGTCATGATCGAGTGGTTCGGCGCGAAAAGCATCAACGCCGGCAACATGCAGATCGGCGACATGATCGCCTTTTCGACCTATGCGTCGCTCATCATCATGGCCTTCATGATGATCACGATCGTGGCGGTGCTCCTGCCGCGCGCCGAGGTCTCGGCCACGCGCGTGGACGAGATTTTGCGCACACGCGCGAGCGTGCGCGACCCGCGCAGCCCCGAGCCCGCGCCCGCGGACGCGACCGTCACGTTCGACCACGTGTCGTTCCGCTATCCCGGCGCGGAGGACGATGTGCTGCACGACATCAGCTTCACGGCGCGGCCCGGCGAGGTCACGGCCATCGTCGGCTCGACCGGCTGCGGCAAATCGACGCTGCTGAACCTCATCCCGCGCTTTTATGATGCGACCGGCGGCACGGTCAGCATCGGCGGCGTGAACGTGCGCCGCCTGCACCAGGCCGACCTGCGCGCCCTGCTCGGCTACGTGCCGCAAAAGGGCGTGCTCTTCACGGGCGACATTCTCTCGAACCTCGAGTTCGCCGGCGACGTCTCGGAGGCCGACGCCATCCGCGCCGCCGCCACGGCGCAGGCCGAGGACTTCATCTGGTCGCGGCCGCACCACTTCCTCACGCCGGTGGCGCAGGGCGGGGCGAACGTGTCCGGCGGGCAGCGGCAGCGCCTGTCCATCGCGCGCGCCATCGCCAAGCACCCGCAGGTGTACCTGTTTGACGACAGCTTCTCCGCGCTCGACTATCAGACGGACGCCGCGCTGCGTCAGGCGCTGGCCAAGCAGACGCACGACGCCACGGTCATCATCGTGGCGCAGCGCCTGAGCACGATCCTGCACGCGGACCAGATCCTCGTGCTCGACGGCGGGCGCATCGTCGGCTGCGGCACGCACGGCACGCTGCTGCGCAGCTGCGAAACCTACCGCGAGATCGCGCTCAGCCAGCTCAGCGCCGCGGAACTCGGAGAGGAGGGCTGACCATGGCGGGTCCCAGACGCGGACCGGGCCGCATCCCGGAAAAACCGAAAAACTTCAAGGGCACGATCGGGCAGCTCTTCCGCTACCTCGGCCGCTACCGGCTGCCGCTCGCGTTCGTGCTCGTGCTCGCGCTGGCGAGCACGGCCTTCGGCATTGTCGGGCCGAAGATTCTCTCGACGGCCACAACGGAGCTGGCCACCGGCCTCGGGCGCAAGCTCTCGGGCCTCGGCGGCATCGACTTCGTCAAGATCGGCAAGATCCTGCTGACGGTGCTCGCGCTCTATCTCGTCAGCGCGGCGTGCAGCTTCTTCCAGTCGTGGATCCTTGCCGGCATCACGCAGAAGCTCGCCTACCGCCTGCGCGGCGAGATCAGCAGCAAGATCCACCGCATGCCCATGCGCTACTTTGAGCGCAACACCGTCGGCGACGTGCTCTCGCGCATCACCAACGATGTCGACACCATGTCCTCCGGCATGGCGCAGTCGGTCACGCAGCTCGTCACGAACGTCACCATGCTCATCGGCGTGCTGGTCATGATGCTGCGCATCAGCTGGCTCATGACGCTCATCGCGCTCATCGTGCTGCCGGTCACGGGCGTGCTCACGAGCCGCATCGTCAAGCGCAGCCAGCGCTACTTCGTCGCCCAGCAGAAAAACCTCGGCGACATCAACGGCAAGGTCGAGGAGACCTACGCCGGGCACAACGTCGTCTGCGCCTTCAACCGCGAGGGCGCGACGCAAAAGGAGTTTGACGCCATCAACGCGCGGCTCTACCGCTCGGCGTGGAAGAGCCAGTTTCTGTCCGGGCTCATGTCGCCCGTGACGACGTTTGTGAGCAAGCTCGGCTACGTGTGCGTGGTCGTGCTCGGCGGCTCGCTCGCCGCGCACGGCACCATCACGATCGGCGACATTCAGGCATTCATCAGCTACATGTCGAGCTTCACGCAGCCGATCACGCAGCTGGCGCAGATCAGCACCCAGCTGCAGACCATGGCGGCCGCGGCCGAGCGCGTGTTTGCCTTCCTTGCCGAGCCTGAGGAGCCGGCCGACCCCGCCCTGCCCGCCCCGGCGGACCACATCCGCGGCGACGTGTCGTTCCGCCACGTGCGCTTCGGCTACGATCCCGCGCAGCCGGTCATCCACGACTGGAGCTGCGACGTGCCGGCGGGCAGGACTGTCGCCATCGTCGGTCCGACCGGCGCCGGCAAGACCACGATGGTCAAGCTGCTCATGCGCTTTTACGATGTCGACGCCGGCGCCATCCTCGTCGACGGGCGCGACGTGCGCGACTATGCGCGCGGCGACCTGCGGCGTGCCTTCGGCATGGTGCTGCAGGACACGTGGCTCTTCAAGGGCACGATCATGGAAAACATCCGCTACGGCCGCCCCGACGCGACCGACGCCGAGGTCATCGCGGCGGCGAAGGCCGCGCGCGCCGACGCCTTTATCCGCACGCTGCCCGGCGGCTACCAGATGGAGCTCAATGAGGAGGCGACAAACGTCTCCCAGGGACAGAAGCAGCTGCTGACCATCGCGCGCGCCGTGCTCGCCAACGCCCCCATTCTCATCCTCGACGAGGCGACCAGCTCGGTCGACACCCGCACCGAGCAGCTCATTCAGGAGGCGATGGATCACCTCATGCGCGGCCGCACGAGCTTTGTCATCGCGCACCGCCTGAGCACCATCCGCAATGCCGACTGCATTCTCGTCATGCGCGACGGCAACATCGTCGAGCAGGGCACGCACGCGGAGCTGCTTGCACGCGGAGGGTTCTATGCCGCGCTCTACAACAGCCAGTTCGAGGACGTGGTCGCGTAAAGCGCAGCTGACATTATGACAACCAAAACCGTGCAGAAATGTTTGTTTCTGCACGGTTTTTCTATTCGAGAATGTGCATTATGTAAACTAATAGAGAAAATATACAGTTATGGTAACTGTGTTATGAAAACTATATGATTCAAAACGCTTGAAAAATCAATGTATATTTTATAAATAATAGTATTTATGTAAACCGAATTATGTAAAGAAACAGATAAACGTGATGTCTGCCATGAATACAATTATGGTAACTGAATTATGACAACCAAAAACGATAAATATTGCTTGGAATTTCAGCAAATACATAATTCAAGATACAATTATGTGAATACACTTATGGAAACAAATTGTGCAAAGCTCTGCCCCGCGCGAATTTCTCACGCGGGGCAGAGGAGCTGTAAGCGGTATTTGGGCTTTCTGGGGGGACTTGACCGCGGCGCGCCGGATGTTGTCTGTGCACCGCCGGGCGCATCCGCGGCCTTACGCGTACTCGACCTTGATGGTGTTCGTGTTGCCGCTGCGGCCGTTGATGATGCCGCCGGTGATAATGACCTTGTCGCCCTTTTCGAGCTGCATCACGGAGCGGCTGACCTGCAGCGCGTGGTAAAACAGCACGTCGGTGCTCTCGTACACCTCACTCATGACGGGCGTGATGCCCCACGAGAGGGCGAGCTTGCGGTAGGCGCGCTCGTTCGTGGTCAGGCCGATGATGTCCGTCGGGCCGCGGAAGCGCGAGATCAGCCGCGCGGTGCGCCCCGTGATGGAGCAGACGGTGATGACCTTCGCGCCGATGTCGATGGCCATGCCGCACGTGGCGTGGCTGATGGCGTCGAGCGTGTCGTGGATCTCAAACTGCGTCTTGGGGAAGCGCTTGGCGTAGTTGATGTGCGCCTCGGTGTATTCGGCGATGCGGGCCATGGCGCTCAGCGCCTCGACGGGGTGCTCGCCCGCGGCCGTCTCGCCGGAGAGCATGATGGCGCTCGTGCCGTCATAGACGGCGTTGGCCACGTCGGCGATCTCGGCGCGGGTGGGGCGGATGTTGTGCGTCATGCTCTCGAGCATCTCGGTCGCGGTGATGACGCGCTTGCCGAGCAGGCGGCACTTGCCGATGAGCTCCTTCTGGATGCTCGGCAGCTCCTCATACGGCACCTCGACGCCCATGTCGCCGCGGGCGATCATGATGCCGGTGCACTCGGTGAAGATGTCCTCGATGTTGTCGATGCCGGGCTGATTCTCGATCTTGGCGATGACGGAGATGTCCCCGCCGCCGTGCGCGCGCAGGAATGTGTTGAGATCGACCAGGTCCTGCCGGCGCGACACGAAGGACGCGGCCACGAAGTCCACGTCATTTTCGATGCCGAAGAGCAGGTCGCTCTTGTCCTGCTCGCTCAGAAACGTCTGCTTGAGCACCTTGTTCGGGAAGCTCATGCTCTTGCGGTCGGACAGCACGCCGCCGGCGGTGACGCGGCAGACGACGTCCGTGTCGGTCGTGGCGGTGACGGTCAGGGCGATGAGCCCGTCGTTGACGAGCACGGTGTCGCCCGGCTCAAGATCCTGCGCGAGGCCGGCGTAGCTCACGGACACGCGCTCGGCATTGCCGGTGACGGGCTCGGTCGTGAATGTGAACGTGTCGCCGTTGTGCAGCTCGATCTTCCCGCCTTCGAACGTGCCGATGCGGTACTCGGGGCCCTTTGTGTCGAGCATGATGGCGATGGGCAGGTCGAGTTCCGCGCGCAGCTTCTTGATGCGGTCGATGCGCACCTGATGCTCGGCGTGCGTGCCGTGGGAAAAGTTCAGGCGTGCGACGTTCATGCCGGCGAGCATCATGGCGCGCAGCGTCTCCTCGCTGTCGCACGCGGGGCCGATGGTGCAGACGATCTTCGTTTTTCTCATATCCGACTCCCTCTCTGAATCCTGCGGTTTACTTTTTCTTCTTGCCGAACCAGCGGCGCTCCTTGCGGTTGCGGCCCTCAGGCTCGTCATCGGTCGCGGTGATGTTCCGGGCGGCCTCGGCCACGGCGTCGGCGTCGAAGTCCACGCCCATCTCGGCCGCGGTATTGCGCATCTGCTCAAAGAACTCGAGCTGGGCCTTGAGCGTCTGGAGCATCTCGCGCGTGAGCGCAAGACCGCTGCCGACACCGGGGTCGATGATGATGCCGGTGTCGTTCGAGGAGAGCACGAGCGGGGCGTAGTCCTTCACGCCGAGCTCGACGCTGCCCATGTTGCGCCACTGCAGCAGGCGCGCGCGGTCGGTGAAGGCGCAGAAGAACGTGCGCCCGTCGTCGGTGCGCACCTTGCCGAACTGCAGGTGCTGCTGACCGTCGGCCGGGGCAGTCTCGCCCTCGGGCCGCTGGGCGGGGAAGAACAGCGGTGCTGCGACCATCGTCGCGGTCAGGCGCTGGAAGTTCTCCTGCGAGGCGTTGATCTTGCACGCATCGAGCGCATCGCGCAGCTCTTCGGCCAGCGCGGCGCGCATGGCCTGCTCGGG
The DNA here is from genome assembly GCA_900317855.1 of uncultured Eubacteriales bacterium. GTDB lineage: Bacteria > Bacillota > Clostridia > Oscillospirales > Oscillospiraceae > CAG-103. Next base: position 11,225 of record ONIG01000030.1, read on the forward strand.
CGTGCGCTCGCTGAGCTCGATGTGGAAATCGGGGTAGGCCACGCGCAGCATGTCCAGCGCAGTGCGCAGGCCCTGCACATCCTCGTCGGGGCGGTCGTTGGCGGCCACGATGAACAGGCGCGGGCGGTGGTTGGTGCTGCGGTCGACGATGCCGGAGGCGTAGAGCTCCTCGAGCTTCGTCTGCACGCACAGGGCAATGCAGTTGGGCGTCTCGCTCGTGGCGGTCACGGCGATGGCGTAGGTCTCGTCGCCGTCCTGCGCGGGCATTTTCGCCGCCTCGAGAATGTGCGGGCGGCCGAGGGCGTAGGCGGCCTCGGCCTTGTGCTGCTCGCGCTCGGCGTCGGTCATGTCCTCAATGTTGTCCGGCTCCGTGTAGGCACCGGCGGCCAGCAGCTCGCTGATGGCCTTGCGGCGGATGTCCTGAATGCCGAGCAGCTGCATGGCGCGCGAGCGGTCGGCGGCGACGTGGTCGTACAGATCGTTAAAATTACTCATATGCTTCCTTCCCGGGGCCCTGGGCGCCCCTTGGTTTTCTTTGCCGCTATTATAACACACCCCGCGCCAAATGCAAAGCGCCGATTCACCGCGGCAGATTGCACAAACATTGCCGCGGGGCGCAAAAAATTTTCTTGCCGCAGAGCACCGGTTTCTCTTTGCAAGCGGCAAAAATGTTGTTATAATGATTTTGTATGAAAACTTGGGTTTCTGCGCCTGTGCGCAGGACGCGGAAATTTTCAAAAAGAGAGGAAGTTACGATATGATTCCACACGGCAAAGAGATCAAGGTGTTCACCGGCTCGTCCAACCCCGACCTGGCGGACATGATCTGCAAGAACCTCGGCATCTCCCTGGGCAAGAGCACGGTCACGGCGTTTGCCGACGGCGAGTGCTCCATCTCCATCAACGAGCCCGTCCGCGGCGTGGACGTGTTCATCGTGCAGAGCACCTGCAAGCCGGTCAACGACAGCCTCATGGAGCTGCTGGTCATGATCGACGCGATGAAGCGCGCCTCCGCCGGCCGCATCACCGCCGTCATCCCGTACTTCGGCTACGCCCGGCAGGACCGCAAGGCCAAGGCCCGCGACCCGATCTCGGCCAAGCTCGTGGCGAACCTGCTCACCGTCGCCGGGGCCGACCGTGTGCTGACCATGGACCTGCACGCCGCGCAGATCCAGGGCTTCTTTGATATCCCGGTGGACAACCTTTACGGTGCGCCGCTGTTTGCCACGCACTACCTGCGCCGCTTCGGCTACGGCCGCGAGGACATGGTCGTCGTCTCGCCGGACGTCGGCAGCGTGGCGCGCGCGCGCTCTTTCGCCATGAAGATGGGTCTCGGCCTCGCCATCGTGGATAAGCGCCGCGAAAAGGCCAACTGCTCCGAGGTCATGAACATCATCGGCAATGTCGAGGGCAAGACCTGCCTGCTGCTCGACGACATGGTCGACACGGCCGGCAGCCTGTGCGGCGCGGCCAAGGCCATCGTTGAGGTCGGCGGCGCGAAGGAAGTGTATGCCTGCGCGTCCCACGGCGTGCTCTCCGGCCCGGCTATCGACCGCATCAACGACAGCGTCATCGACGAGCTGCTCCTGCTCGATTCCATTCCGTATCCGAAGGACAAGCCGGTCTGCGACAAGATCCACTATCTGCCCGTCGCGCCGATGTTCGCCGAGGCCATCAACCGCATCTATGAGGAAATGAGCATCTCCTCGCTGTTCGAGTGATGTTTTTTTCCGATCACGGCGGCGTGCAGTGGTTGGTCGTGTTTCTCGGCAACCCGGGGCTGAAGTATCAGAACACCCGGCACAACGCGGGCTTTCTCACGGCGGACGTCGTGGAAAAGGACTGCGGCGTGCACATCGACCGGCTGCGCTTTCACGCGCTCACGGCGCAGACGGAGCTCGGCGGGCAGAAGGTTCTGCTCATGAAGCCGCAGACGTATATGAACAACTCCGGCGAGGCCGTGGCGCCGGCGGCGAAGTTTTATAAGGTGCCGCCGGAGCATATTCTGGTCGTATCGGACGAGATCCACCTGCAGCCGGGCCGTCTGCGCATCCGCACGAAGGGCTCGGCCGGCGGGCACAACGGGCTCAAGAGCATCATCGCCTGCCTCGGCACGGACGCCTTTCCCCGCATCCGCATCGGTGTCGGCGCGCCCCCGCACCCGGACTATGACATGCCCGACTGGGTGCTCGGCACGTTCCGCGGCGAGGACAAGACCGCCATGGACGACGCGGCCGTGCGCGCGGCCGAGGCCTGCGCGGTCTATATCCGCGACGGGGCGGACCGCGCCATGAGCCGCTTTAACTGAACACCTGTCAGGGGTTTCCCACGTCCACCGGAACCGCCGCAGCCGACCGTGGGGCCAAGCGCCGCACGCGGGCACGCGAAACCGGTCGAGCCGCAGGAGGCCCCTGATCTATTCGCAACTGGAGAAAAGGAGGAGCGCATCCCTTGAAAAAACACTGTATCGCCATGCTGCTCGCGGGCGGGCAGGGCTCGCGGCTGTACGCCCTCACGGCGAAGGTCGCCAAGCCCAGTCTCCCGTTCGGTGGCAAGTACCGCATCATCGACTTTCCGCTGTCCAACTGCGCCAACTCCGGCATTGACACCGTCGGCGTGCTCACGCAGTACCAGCCCTTGCTGCTCAACCGCTACATCGGCAGCGGCCAGGCCTGGGACCTCGACAGCATCGACGGCGGCGTGTACATCCTGCCCCCGTACCAGAGCGCGGGGGAGCGCGGGTCGTGGTTTTCCGGCACGGCCAACGCCATCTATCAGAACATGGACTTCATCGAGATGTATGACCCCGACTGCGTGCTCATCCTCTCGGGCGACCATGTGTACAAAATGGACTATGACAAAATGCTCCGCGCACACGAGCAGGCCGGCGCGGCCTGCACGATCTCGGTCATCCAGGTGTCGATGGACGAGGCGAAGCGCTTCGGCATCATGAACGTCGGGCCGGACGGTTTTATCAACGAATTCGAGGAAAAGCCCGCCCACCCGAAGAGCGACCTTGCGAGCATGGGCATCTACATCTTCGACTGGAAGGTGCTGCGCAGGTATCTGATCGAGGACGAGGCAGACCCCAACTCCGACAAGGACTTCGGCAAGAACATCATCCCCAAGATGCTCGCCGCCGGGGAAAAGCTCCTGCCGTACCGGTTCGAGGGCTACTGGCGCGACGTCGGCACCATCGTCAGCCTCTGGGACGCGAACATGGATATGCTCTCGCCCACGCTCATCAATCTCTATGACCCGAAGTGGCCCATCCGCGCCAAGAGCCCCATCCGCCCGCCGCACAGCATCGGCCGGCAGGCGGAGGTCGTGCACTCGATCATCACCGAGGGCTGCACGATCGAGGGCCATGTGGAAAACTCCGTGCTCTCCAACTCCGTCACCGTGGGCGCGGGCGCGCGTGTGCTCTACAGCATCCTGCACCCCGGCGTCGTCGTGGAGCCGGGCGCCGTGGTGGAATACGCCATTCTCGGTGAGGGCACGGTCGTCGGCGCGGGCGCGCACGTCGGTGCGCAGCCGGACGGGACGGACGACTGGTGCGTCGCCACGGTCGGCCCGGATGTGGCGGTGCCCGCCGGGGCGACGGTCCCGGCCGGGGCCATGATCTATGACGGAGCGGAGGTGCACGCATGAGCAAAGTACACGGCATCGTTTACGCATATCACAGCTCCCCGCGGCTCGGGGACCTGACGCGCTACCGCACGAACGCATCGCTGCCGTTTTGCGGGCGCTACCGGCTGATCGACTTTGCGCTCTCGTCGCTCTCGAACGCGGGCGTGCACAGCGTCGGCATCATCATGCAGCGGGACTATCAGTCCCTGCTCGACCACCTCGGCAGCGGCAAGGCGTGGGACCTGTCGCGCCGCAGCGGCGGGCTGCACCTGCTGCCGCCGTTCGGCGTCAATACGCGCGGCGACTATACCGGCACGGCCGAGGCGCTCAATGCGGTCATCTCCTACGTGCGCAGCATTCCGGAGTCCGAGATCGTGCTCATGCCGGCGGACATCGTCTGCAACCTCGACCTCGCTGCCGCCATCGCGCAGCATGACGCCTCCGGCTGCGGCATCACGGCCATCTGCCGCGGCGGCGCCGTCACCGGGGAGCACCACCGCTACCTCACGGACGCGCACGGCCGCGTCACGAAGCTCATCACGAGCGCGGCGGCCGGCACGGGCGTCGCCTCGATGGAGATCTACATCGTCAACAAGGACGTCCTGCTGGACATCCTCGATTTCTGCGCACAGGAAAACCGCTTCCACTTCCACCGAGACGGGCTATTTCAATATCTCGGCCGCGGCGGCACGATGGATGTGTTCCTGCACACGGGCTACGCCGTGCGCGTGGACGCGGTCGCGGACTATTTTGCCGCCAGCATGGATATGCTGGAACCGGCGGCGCGTGCATCGCTCTTCCCGGCCGACCGCCCGGTGCGCACGAAAGAGCGCGCGGACGTGAGCACGTATTACGGCGAGCACGCGCACGTGGAAAACTGCCTCGTGGCCGACGGCTGCTTCATCGAGGGCACGGTCACGGACTGCATCCTGTTTCGCGGCGTGCGCGTCGCGCGCGGGGCGCACCTGAGCCGCTGCATCGTCATGCAGGACACCTGCATCGCGGCGGACGCCATTTTGCAGTACGTTATCGCGGACAAAAACGTCCGCATCGGCCCGGCCGTCACGCTCACCGGCTGCGAGGCCCTGCCGATCGTGATCCCCAAGGGCAGCGAGCTCTGACCCGGGCGAATCCAGTAAAGGAAGATTCTGTTTTATGCCAATGACCAATCAGATTTCCCGCGATGAGCTGCGCGGCGCCATTGCCGACAAGCTCAGCGCACACTTCGGCGTCACGGCCGAGACCGCGACCGACGAGCAGGTCTTTCAGGCCGCAGCCATCGTCATCCGCGAGATCCTCTCGCGCCTGCACACGTTCGACAGCCGCACCGCGCCCGAGCGCGAGGTGCACTACCTGTCGATGGAGTTTCTCATGGGGCGCTCCCTGATGAAGGACGCGTTCAACCTCGGCATCGGCGACGCGCTCACCGGCGCGCTCGAGGACCTCGGCCGCAGCGCTGCCGACATCTTTGAGACCGAGCCGGACGCCGGCCTCGGCAACGGCGGTCTCGGCCGCCTCGCCGCGTGCTATATGGACAGCCTCGCCACCGAGGGCATCCCCGCCACGGGCTATTCGCTGTGCTATGAGCTGGGCATTTTCCGGCAGCGCATCGTCGGCGGCCGCCAGACCGAGGTCGCGGACAACTGGCGCACGGCCGCGGCGAGCTGGCTCGTGCCGCGCCATGAGGACACGGTCGAGGTGCGCTTCGGCGGCCGCGTCGAGCAGCACTGGGATGCCTACGGCCACTACCACGGCGAGCTGCGCGGCTATGAGAGCGTGCTGGCCGTGCCGCGCGATATGCTCATCGCCCCGTATGGCAACGGGCGCGTCAACACCCTCCGCCTCTGGGAGGCGCACAGCCCGAACGACCTCGACATGTATCTCTTCGCCGCCGGCAGCTATGTCCAGAGTCTCGAGCAGCGCACAATGGCTGAGGTCATCACGAAGGTGCTCTACCCGGCGGACGACCACATCGAGGGCAAGACCCTGCGCATCCGCCAGCAGTATTTCTTCGTCTCCGCGACGGCGCAGAGCATCCTGCGCGCCCACCGCGCGCGCTACGGCACGGTGCGCAACTTTGCCGAGCACCATGTCATCCAGATCAACGACACGCACCCGACGCTCATCATCCCCGAGCTCATGCGCCTGCTGCTCGATGACGACGGTCTCGGCTGGGACGAGGCATGGGCCATCGTCACCGCCTGCGTCAACTATACGAACCACACCGTCATGTCCGAGGCACTCGAGACCTGGCCGCAGGGGCTCATCCAGAGCCAGCTGCCGCGCGTGTGGGAGATCATCTGCGAGATCAACCGCCGCTGGTGCGACGAGCTGCGCGCCCGCTTCGGCGACGATGCGCGCGTGGGGCGCAACCTCATCATTGCCGACGGCAGCGTGCACATGGCAAACCTCTGCCTTGCCGCGTGTAAGACCATCAACGGTGTCTCCGCCCTGCACGGGGAGATCCTGCGCCGCGACCTCTTCCGCGACGTCTGCGCGCTCGACCCCAGCCGCTTCACCTATGTCACCAACGGCATCGACCACCGCCGCTGGCTCGCCCAGTGCAACCCCGGCCTGCACAAGCTGGTGTGCGACGTGCTCGGCAGCGATCGCTATCTCCTGCACCCCGAGGAGCTTGCGGGTCTGGAGCGCGCGGCGAATGACCCCGCCGTGCTCGCACGCCTCGAGGAGATCAAGGCGCTCAACAAGCAGCGGCTGGCCGCGTGGGTGTTCCGCACCGACGGCTTCTCGCTCAACAGCGACGCGATCCTCGACGTGCAGGTCAAGCGCCTGCACGAGTATAAGCGCCAGCTTCTGTGCGCCATGCGCATCACGCAGCTGCAGCTCATGCTGCACGACGACCCGGACCAGCCCTTCCAGCCGCGCACGTTCCTCTTTGCGGCCAAGGCCGCGCCCGGCTATGCCACGGCCAAGCGCATCATCCAGCTGCTGTGCTCGCTCGCGGCCGATGTGAATGCCGACCCCGTCTGCCGCGGCAGGCTGCAGGTGTACTTCCTGCCGAACTACCGCGTCTCGGCCGCCGAGATGCTCATGCCCGCCGCGCAGGTGTCCGAGCAGATCTCGACCGCCGGCAAGGAGGCCAGCGGCACCGGCAACATGAAGCTCATGATGAACGGCGCCGTCACGATCGGCACGCTCGACGGCGCAAACGTCGAGATGTTCGAGCAGCTCGGCGCGGACAACATGTTCCTCTTCGGCCTGCACGCCGACGAGGCCGAGGCCCTGCGCGCCGCGGGCTACGACCCGCAGGCGTATGTCCGCCGCAGCCCGTGGCTGGGCCGCGTGCTCGAGCGCATGAGCTGCGGCTACGCCGACGGCGAGAGCTATGCCGACCTTGTCAGCAGCCTGCTCTACGGCGGCGACCCGTACCTGCTCCTCGCCGACTTTGACGACTATGCCGCCACGCACGAGCGGCTGTATGCCACGATCGCCGACCCCGCCGAGCGCGCGCGCCTGTCGCTTGTCAACATTGCCCGCAGCGGCATTTTCGCCGCCGACCGCGCCGTGCGCGAATACGCCGAGCGCATCTGGGAGGTGCACGCATGAGTGCTTATGTCTGCGTCGTCGGCGCCGTGAATCTCGACATTTGCGGCCGCCCGGAAAAGAAGCTCATCTTCCGCGACTCCAACCCCGGCGCCGTCACGCTCACGCCCGGCGGCGTCGGGCGCAACATCGCGCACGACCTGCGCCTGCTCGGCGTGGAGGTCAGGTTCCTCACCGCCTTCGGCGGCGATTCGCACGCCCAGCTCCTGCGCAATGACTGCGTGGAGCTCGGCATGGACCTCAGCTGCGCGCTCGACGTGCCCGGCGGGCGCACATCGACGTACCTGTACATCACGGACGAGCGCGGCGAGATGCAGCTCGGCCTGTGCGATACGGACATCTCCGCCGCCATCACGCCCGACTATCTGCAGCGCCACCTTGACGTGCTCGACGGCGCGGCCGCCGTCGTGCTCGACGGCAACCTGACGGCCGAGACCATCACCTGGCTCGGCGCGCACTGCAGCGTCCCGCTCTTTGCCGACCCCGTCTCCGTCACAAAGGCGGAGCGGATGCGCGCGGCACTCGGCGCGCTGCACACGTTCAAGCCCAACCTCACCGAGGGGCAGAACCTCACGGGCGAGTCCACGCCCGAGGGCATCGTCGCGGCGCTGCTGGCACAGGGCGTGCAGCGCGTGTTTCTCAGCATGGGGGCCGACGGCATCCTCGCCGGAACGCGCGGCGAGCTGGTGCACCTGCCGTGCCTGCCCACCTGTATGGTCAACACGACCGGTGGGGGCGACGCGGTCATGGCGGCGCTCGTCTGGGCGTATCTGCAGGGGCTCGGCCTGCGCGAGAGCGCGGCGGCCGCCCTGCGCGCCGGCAAGGCCACGGTCGAATACCCCGGCACGAACAATCCCGACCTAGGCGTGCTCGTCCACGGCTGAGACGGGTCAAAAACGGCGAAAACAGCAGACTTCCGGTTTTGGAAGCCTGCTGTTTTTTCATAGCAGGACAGCAATGTGGTAGACAACTGCCGCTGCACACCATGCGGCCGCGCATGAGCCAATGGCTGCGGCCAGCGTGCCGAGCCGGCTGCCGAGCTCCTGCCGCATGGCTGCCTGCGCTGCCACGCACGGCGCGTACAGCGCCGTGAACACGAGAAAGCTCGCGGCAGCGGCGGGGGAGAACACGCCCGGCAGCGCCGCCGTCAGGTCACCGCCGAGCAGCACGCCGAGCGTGGACAGCACCGTCTCCTTGGCCAGCAGCCCGGTCACGAGCGCGGTCGCGGCGCGCCAGTCGCCGAAGCCCAGCGGCGCGAACACCGGCGCGAGCGCCTGTCCCACCACGGCCAGCAGGCTCTCCCCGGCGCTGGCCGCCACGCGCCACGCGGGCGTGAACGTCCGCAGCACCCACACGCCCACGCTCGCCGCGAGAATGACCGTGAACGCCCGCGTGAGAAATTCGCGTGTCCGCACCCACATCCGCCGCAGCACGCTGCGCGCGTCCGGCCAGCGGTAGTCCGGCAGCTCCAGCACAAAGGACGCCGCCTCCCCGCGCAGCACCGTCCGGCCGAGCAGCCTGGCCGCCCCGGCGGCCGCCAAGATGCCGAACGCGTACAGCGCCAGAAACACTAGAGCGCTCCGCCCCGGGAAGAACGCGGCGGCAAAGGCGGCATACACCGGCGCCTTCGCGCTGCAGCTCATGCACGGCGTGAGCACGATCGTCAGCGCCCGGTCGCGCCGCGTGGGCAGCGTGCGCGCGGCCAGCACCCCCGGCACGCTGCACCCGAAGCCCAGCAGCAGCGGCACGGCGCTCTGCCCGCTCAGCCCCAGCCGCCGCAGCGGCCGGTCCATCACGAAGGCCACGCGCGCGAGATAGCCCGTGTCCTCGAGCAGGGAGAGGAAGAAAAACAGCGCCAGAATCACCGGCAGAAAAGCCGCCACGCTCCCCACGCCCGCAAACACGCCCTCGCGCACCAGACCGTGCAGCAGCGGCCCCGCGTCCAGCGCCGTGAGCGCGCCGTCGGCCGCGTCCGCGAGCCAGGCGATGCCGCGCGCGAGCAGGTGGCTCAGACATGGGCCGATGATATGAAACGTCAGGTAAAACACGCCGCCGAGCAGCCCCGCCATCGCAGGGTAGGCCGTGTACCGCCCCGTGAGCACGCGGTCGATGCGCGCGCTGCGGCGGCTGCCCGGCAGCGTCCGCGGCAGGGTGAAAAACCGCGCCAGCCTGTCCACCTGCGCAAAGCGCGCCGTGGGCAGCGCCTCGTCGCGGGGCATGCCGCTCTCGCGCACCATGCGCGCCGCCGCCTGTTCGGCCGCTGCCGGTGCGCACAGGGTGCTGCCGTCGTCGAGCCACTGCGTCGCCGCGAACACCGGCGGCAGCCCCGCCGTGTGTGCCGCCGGGGCGAGCAGCCGCGCCAGTGTCCGCACGCAGGTCTGCACCGGCCCCGGCGCCAGCGCGCGCCACGGGTCGGGCGGTGGGCCGTGCGCCGCCTGTGCGGCCGCGTCCAGCAGCGCGTCGAGCCCCTCGCCCAGCGCCGCGCTCACCGGTACGACCGGGATGCCAAGCGCCCGCGCCAGTCCTGCCGTGTCCACCGATCCGCCGCCTGCGCGCAGCGCGTCCATCACGTTCAGCGCCAGCACGACCGGCACGCCCAGCTCCAGCAGCTGCAGCGTCAGGTACAGGCTGCGCGCCGGGCACGTCGCGTCTGCGATGCTGATGACCGCGTCCGCCGCGCCGCCGAGCAGATAGCCGCGCGTGACGCGCTCCTCGTCCGAGTACGGCCGCAGGGCGTACACGCCCGGCAGGTCCACGAGCGTGATCTCCGGCCGCGCGCGGCACACGCTCTCGCTGCGCGTGACGGTCACGCCCGGGAAGTTGCCCGTGCGCGCGTTTGCCCCCGTGAGGGCGTTGAAAAGCGTCGTTTTGCCGCAGTTTGGGTTGCCTGCGAGCGCGAGGATCATGGCCGTGCCTCCTTTTTTCGGATAGCACAGCCTATGCGCAGACAAAAAGCGGTAGACTTGTACATGTGCGGGATGGTAAAATAAAGCTGCGGCAAATGAAAATGCCGCCCGAAAGAGCGGCATGCGTCTTGCTGAAAGAATACGATTCCGGGCAGGATGACAGAGCAGCGGGGGCGCTCGAGGGGGCGAAGGGCCCGCCTCGAATGCAATCTGATTGCTGCCTGTGCGCGGATCTATCCGGGCACAGGCAGCAAAACGCCGCCCTTTCGGGCGGCGTGATTCAGTTTTCGCTTTAACGGAACGTGGCGGCGCAGTCGCAGATGTGCACGTCGATGCCCTTGCCGGAGGCGTACTCATTGAGCTTGCGCATGAGCTTCTCGCGGTTGGCGTTGACGATCTTTGTGGCCAGGCGCTGCTTCTGATCCTGCGACATGGTGCGCAGGATGCCCTTGACGATGCGCGACGAGGCCTCGGGCGTGTTGCAGGCGAGCTTGAGCACGGGGTTGATATTGCCGCTCTGGCTCAGCGCCTCGAGCACGAGCGGGAGCTGGGAATCCAGCTTGTCGGTATAATCCAGACTTTCAATCCGGAACGTCACTTCGATCATGATGAAAAACTCCTTTGCTGATACATAACGTGAATGGCCAGCATTATAGCAGAAACTTTTTGCGATTTCCACCGTTCACGGCAGAAAAAAGCTGACAACATTTCTACAATCTACGTGGGAGGAGACCTTATGTCCGATAACGATCACATTGACGCGCAATGGCTGGGCGCAGCACAGTCTCCGCCGCCTCCGCCGCGCCGGCGCGGCCACGGCTGTGGCCTGAGTCTGCTGGTGCTTATCCTTGTTCTGGCGTGCGTGCTGTTTTATCCGCGCGTGCAGGCACTGCTCACGCCGGTGCCCACCGTGCAGATCCAGATGGAGTCGTCCGTCCTGCCGGACACGGCGCCGAACTGCGCGGCCAATCCGCGCGTGGCCGCCGCGCTGCACGCGGCGATGCGCGACCAGACGGACGCCACGGTCTATGACTGCGACGCCGAAACGCTCGAGGCCTGCTTGGCCGAGCTGCTCGACGACCCGGAGCTCTGGGTGCGCTCTTACCGGTACACGGTCCACAGCGGGCTGAACGCGCACATCACCGTCACGTTCGACTGGGTCTATCCCGACGACGGCCCGGCGCGCCGCGAGGAGCTCGCCCGGACGGCGGATGGCCTGCTCGCCGCCGCCCCGGCGGGGGACTATCCCCGCGCGCTGTATCTCTACGACTGGCTGCTGACGCACGTGCGCTACGTCTCGCGCGAGACGTATGACCAGACGGCCTATTCCGCCGTCTGCGAGGGGGAGGCCGTCTGCGGCGGCATCGCCGATGCCTACGTCTACCTGCTCGAGCGCGGCGGCATTCCGGCGCGCGTCGTCACGGGTACGTCCCAGTCCGCCGACGGCACGGCCGACGGCCACGCCTGGGTCGCGGCGGAGCTCGACGGCGCGGTTTATTACTTTGACCCCACCTGGGACCTGCAGGACGACGAGCGCGAGGCGGCGCTGCCGGGCTATCTCAGCCACACGTGGTTCGCCCTCACGGCCGAGCGCATGGCCGTGCGCCACACGGCCGAGGATCCCGCCCTCTGGCCGGACAGCCGCGCCAACGCTGATAATTACTACGTCCGCAACGGCTACACGGCGGCGGAGGCCTCCGTCGCCGCGGCGGCAGCCGCCGTGCGCAGCCAGTGGGACGACGGGCGCGCCGTGCTGGAGTTTCGCTGCGAGACGCCGGAGGTCTACGCCGGCATGCGCGCCCTGCTCTTCGACCGCGACCGGCTCTGGGACGTCTACCGCGCGCTCGGCAGCTATGCGTCCTCGTCGGGCTATCAGTGCGTGGATGACCAGCAGATCATCCGCCTGATTCCAACGCGATAGGGTAAAAAAACAGCGCCGCAGCCAAACGGGCTGCGGCGCTTTGCGCTGCATTGTTATTTGTTTTCCTTGTCGGCGTTCATGCTCAGGTAGGCGTTGATGAAGCCGTCGATGTCGCCGTCCATGACGGCCTGAATGTTGCCGTTTTCATAGCCGGTGCGGTGGTCCTTGGCCAGCGTGTACGGCATGAACACGTACGAGCGGATCTGGCTGCCCCACTCGATCTTGAGCTGCACGCCCTTGATGTCGGAGATCTTCTCAAGGTGCTCGCGCTCCTTGATCTCGGCCAGGCGCGCGCGGAGCATGTTCTTGCAGTTTTCGAGGTTCTGGAAGTGGCTGCGCTCGACCTGGCTGGACACGACGATGCCGGTCGGGATGTGTGTCAGACGCACGGCGGACGAGGTCTTGTTGACCTTCTGGCCGCCCGCGCCGGACGAGCGGTACACGTCCATCTTGATGTCCTCGTCGCGCAGCTCGATCTCGCTGTCCTCGGTGATCTCGGGCATGACCTCCACGGCGGCGAACGACGTGTGGCGGCGGCCGGAGGCGTCAAACGGGCTGATGCGCACGAGCCGGTGGATGCCGTTTTCACTCTTGAGGAAGCCGTAGGCGTTCTCGCCCTCGATCATGATCGTCGCGCTCTTGATGCCGGCCTCGTCGCCGTCGAGATAGTCCATGAGCTTGACGGTGTAGCCGTGGCGCTCGGCCCACATGTTGTACATGCGGTAGAGCATGCTCGTCCAGTCCTGCGCCTCGGTGCCGCCCGCGCCGGCGTGGAAGGTGAGGATGGCGTTGTTCTGGTCAGCATGTCCTCCCACGCGCCGGAGAGCTTTTCATAGCGCTCGAGCTTGTGCTTGAGCGTCTTGATGCGCTTTTGCACGCGCTGGCTGTTTTCGGTGTCGTTCCAGAAACCGTCCTGCGCGCTCTCCTCCTCGAGCTTTTCGACCTCGTTGCGCGCCTCATCGAGATGCAGCGCGCCGCCCAGATCGTCCAGCGCCGGGCGGATGTTGTTGAGTTTGTTCTTGTATTCCTCAAATGCAATGGATGCCATACGTTGAATCCTGCCTTTTTTCAGTCTAACTTACTTATTATAATCAAAAATACCGCGCTTGTAAAGCAAAACCGCGCTCATTCGGCCTCCGCCTTCGGCTGGATGGACTCGTCGTTGACGATCCAGTTTTGTACGTCGATGATCTCGATGCCGTCGTCGCCGATGCGGTTGACGACGCGCGTGATGCCGGAGTTGATGATCATGCGGCGGCACATGGCGCACGAGGTCGTGTCGTGCAGAAGCGCGCCGGTGGCGGCGTCGCGCCCGACGAGGTAGAGCGTGCCGCCGATCATGTCGCGCCGGGCGGCGGAGATGATGGCGTTGGCCTCGGCGTGCACGCTGCGGCACAGCTCGTACCGCTGGCCGCTGGGGATGTTGAGCTGCTCGCGGTTGCAGTAGCCAAGCTCGGAGCAGTTGACGCGCCCGCGCGGCGCGCCGTTGTAGCCCGTGGAGAGGATCTCGTCGTTCTTGACGATGATCGCGCCGTATTTGCGCCGCAGGCAGGTCGAGCGGTCGAGCACCGCGTCGGCGATGTTGAGATAATATTTGTCCTTGCTCATGCGCTGGTCCATGACGGACGCGCCTCCTTCGTACAATTTCCTATTTTATATCATATCGGAAAAGCCACGCCGCGTCAAGGCCCGCACTGGTATTCTGCGCGCGGGTGTGCTATACTGTCCGGCAGGTGACGCTTATGAAAGAAAACTATCAAAAACAGCTCGACGCGCTGCTCGCCGCCCTCCCGCCGGAGGGCAAGCCGTGCCTGCTGCTGCAGAGCTGCTGCGGCCCGTGCAGCAGCTACGTGCTCGAGTACCTCACGCGGTATTTTCGCGTGACCGTGCTGTATTATAACCCGAACATCCAGCCGCGGGATGAGTATGACCGCCGCCTCTACTGGCAGCGGGAGCTGATTCGTCAGCTCCCGACGCCGGAGCCGGTGGAGCTGCTCGCGTGCGACTATGACGGGCAGCGCTATCTCGACGCTGTCCGCGGCCTCGAACGCGAGCCGGAGGGCGGCGCGCGCTGCACGGTGTGCTTCCGCCTGCGCCTGGAGGAGACGGCGCGGCAGGCGCGCGCGCACGGGTTCGACTTTTTCGGCACGACACTCACCGTCTCGCCGCACAAGGACGCGCAGCGGCTCAATGCCATCGGCGCGGAGCTGGCACAGCAGTACGGCGTGCGCTGGCTGCCGTCAGACTTCAAAAAGCGCGAGGGCTATAAGCGCAGCATTGAGCTCTCGAAGCAGTACGGCCTCTACCGGCAGGAATACTGCGGCTGTCTGTACAGCAAACCGGTTGACAACGCGGCGGCGGGGGAGTAGAATAACCGCCGTCACAATTTATCATGCGCAGGTGCCATACCCCTGCGCGCACAACGTGTGCAACGAAAAAAATGGGAGGAATTGAATTATGCACATCACCACGAGAAAGCTGGCCGCCGCGGCGGTCACAGGCGCGGCCTATGCAGCCCTGACGATGCTTCTGGCGCCGATCAGTTACGGAGCGATCCAGTGCCGGGTCTCGGAGGTGCTGTGCATTTTGCCGTTTTTCATCCCCTGCACGGCGTGGGGCCTGTTCGCCGGCTGCGCGATCGCGAATCTGCTGAGCGCGGCGGGCATTTTTGACGTGGTCTTCGGCTCGCTCGCAACGCTGCTGGCCGCGCTGTGCACGGCGTGGCTCGGCCGCGGCCGCGGCGCGCAGTCGTGGGTGCGGTGCATCCTGGCCGCGCTCATGCCGGTCGTGTTCAATTTCGTGTTGGTCGGCGCGGTGCTCACGTGGTCGCTCACGGACGCCGTGTTCCCGCACCTGAATGCATCGTTCTGGGTCTTCGGCGGCCAGGTCGCGCTCGGCGAGGTCATTGTGCTCGGCGTGCTGGGCCTGCCGCTCATGCGCCTGCTGCCGCGCAATCCCAAGTTCCGCGAGATCATCCGCAGCTATCAAAAGGAGTGACGGAGCATGGACCGTTCCAGCGGTATCCTGCTGCCGGTGTCGGCCCTGCCGGGGCCGTGCGGCATCGGCGACCTGGGCAAAGCCGCCCGGGATTTCATTGACTTTCTCGCTGCCGCCGGGCAGCACTATTGGCAGATCCTGCCCCTCAACCCGCCGGACGGCGCGCACTCGCCGTACCTGTCGGCCTCGACGTTTGCCGGCAGCACCGACCTGCTGTCCCCGGAGCCGTTCGTTGCGCGCGGTGCGCTCACGCTCGATGAGGTGCGCGCCGTCGACTGGGGCGAGGACCCCATGCGCGTGGACTATGACCGCGTGCACGTGGGCAGGACCGCGCTCTGGGACGCGGCGTTCGCGCGCGAAAAGGCATCTGTTGTGCCCGCGCTGCGCGCCGCGCTCGCGGCCGAGCCGTGGCTGCGCGGCTACTGCCTGTACATGGCTCTGAAGGAAGCGCAGGGCGGCGCGCCGTGGTATGCCTGGCCGCAGCCCCTGCGCGACCGGGACGCTGCCGCGCTCGCGGAGGCGGCTGAGCGGCTCGACGACCGCGTGCTCCTGCACGCCTACCTCCAGACGGAGTTTACCCGCCAGTGGGACGCGGTGCGCGCCTATGCCCACGCGCACGGTGTGCGCATCATCGGCGACCTGCCCATGTACGTCGCGCCCGACAGCGCGGACGTCTGGGCGCAGCCGGAGCAGTTCTGCCTCGACCCGGACGGGCAGCCGAGCGCTGCCGCCGGTGTCCCGCCGGACTATTTCAGCGCCGACGGCCAGCTCTGGGGCAACCCGCTCTATGATTGGGATGCCATGCGTGCGGACGGCTTCCGGTGGTGGAAGGACCGCATCCGCGGCGCTGCAAAGCGCTACGATGTGGTGCGTATCGACCATTTTCGTGCCATTTCGAGCTACTGGGTGGTGCCGCGCGGCGAACGGACCGCCCGCGGCGGCCACTGGGCGCCCGGCCCCGGCCCGGCGCTGCTGCAGGCGCTGCACACGGCAGCGCCCGAGCTGGAATTGATTGCCGAGGACCTCGGCACGATCGACGACGATGTGCGCCGCCTTGTTGCTCGCTCCGGCTGCCCGGGCATGCGTGTGCTGCTCTTCGGCTTTGACCCCAGCGGCACGTCCGAGCACCGGCCCGACCGCGTGCGCGCGCACAGCGTCTGCTACGTCGGCACGCACGACAACGCGCCCGCCGCCGCCTGGGCGGCGCTCGGCGGCGCGGACGCCGACTATGCCATGCGCTGCCTCGGCGTGTACGACGTTGCGCGCCTGCCGGAGGCGCTGCTGCGCGCCGGCATGGGTTCGCGCGCGGAGCTGTTCATCGCGCAGATGCAGGACGTGCTCGGCCTCGGCGCCGAGAGCCGCATGAACACACCCGGCACGGCCTCCGGCAACTGGGTCTGGCGGCTGCTGCCCGGTCAGGCGGACGCGCAGACGGCCGCGCGCCTGCTCGCGTGCACCCAGGCTGCCTGCCGCATATGAGCAAAAAAGGAGCGGACACCGATCGCGGTGTCCGCTCCTTTTCTATGCAGTTCAGACGATCGCACGCACCTGCTCGATGAGCGTGCCGTAAAACAGCCGGTACCCCGTCTCCGACAGGTGGATGCCGTCGTCCGCGCTGAGCGCGCGCGGATCGCCCCCGTCGAGAAAGCGCTCGCGCGGGTCCACGCACGGCACGTCCAGCTCGTCGGCGATGGCGCGCACGAGCCCGGAGTAGCGCTCCTGCATGCGGTAGATGCGCCGCACGTCGCCCAGCCACTGCATCACGCCCGCGGCGCTCGCGCCGTTGTGGTCGATGCAGGCGAGGTACTTCACCTCGTCGATGGGCGGCAGGGTCGTGAAGATGGGGCGGATGCCGGCCTCGCGCAGCATCTGCACGATGGCCGCCATGTTCGCGCGGAATTCGTCTGCCGGCACCACGGGGTCGTGATCCTGTTCCGGGTGCGCGGCCACATCGGGCCAGTCGTAGTTGCAGTCGTTGCCGCCGTATTCCACGAGCGCCCAGTCATAGCGATGGCCGCGGGCCAGGTCGCGCTGCACGAGCGTGACGCCCTTGCGCGAGGTCGCGCCGAAGACGGATTTGTTCGTCACCTCGGCGTGCAGCCCGGCGAGCGGGGCTTCGAACAGGTCGGTGTGAAAATGATACCGCAGCTGCTCGTCCGGCAGCGTGCCCTTCATCAGCGAGTCGCCGAACACGGCGATGCGCAGCGTCTCTTCCATCGCGGGTGCCTCCTGAAACTTTGGTTGCTTCATCATACCGGGAGACACTTAAAGAATTATTAGAAATTTGTAAAGAAATCGCGGCGATCGGACAGATCGCCGCGATTGGCAGTTTGTGTGTCACTTCCACAGCGCCGGGGGATACGTTCCGTCGGCGTGCAGGGCATGGAGCGCCGCGACGACGCCGGGCTTGTCGTCCTGATATGTCAGGCCGAACCAGCGCTCGTCCGTCTGCAGCACGCGCGTGCGCACGCGATCCTGCGCCGTGAGCGCGTCCATCATCACGGGCAGCAGGCACTCGCGCTTTTCGTCGCCGGGGGCGAGACCGCGCACAAAGTCGTCAAAATACTGCGCCATCACGTCCAGCATCGCCGGGTGATAGCCCCACATGTTCATGCTCACGAGCACATCAGGGTCGAGCACGATGCCCTCGCCCTCACCGGACGTGTCGCGGATCGTGCCGTCCGGGCAGAGCTGGATCTTATAGGTCTCATGCACCTTGCGCAGCAGGCCGTCCTCCGTCGCGCACACGCCGCGCGTGACGGTGCCGAAGGGGCTCACGGTGTTTTTCAGCCGGTAGCCGACCATGGCGGCGTCCTGCGCGCCGCGGAGTTCCGGCAGCGCGGCGGCAATGGCGTCGATGGCGCCGCGGCCGTAAAAATCATCGGCGTTGATGACGGCGAACGGCGTTTCGATCACATCGCGCGCACACAGCACGGCGTGCACGGTGCCGAGCGGCTTGCTGCGCTGCGTCAGCTCCGGCCGCGCCGCGGTGAAGCGGTCCGGCGTCTGGAACGCGTAGTCGATGCGGACGCTGGTGCGCTGCTCGATGCGGTCGCCGAAGAGGGCGCGCACATCCTGCAGCATCTGCGGCTTGATGATGAGCACGATGCGGTCAAACCCGGCGCACAGGGCGTCGTAGATCGCGTATTCCATGAGGATCTCGCCGTCGGGGCCGAGACGCTCGATCTGCTTGACGCCGCCATAGCGCGAGCCGAGCCCGGCCGCCATCACTACCAGAGTCATATCCATGTATGCAACCTCATTTTGTCATAGAGTATTACACAGCATAGCACAACCCGGCGGGAAATGTCAAACTTTGCAGATTGCCTTAAATTTCTGCCGCTGACATTCTATGCCCTTGCAAAAGCGGGAAGGGTGGGGTACAATCGGCTTCGACAAAAGTTGTCATAATTCCCAAGAAGGAGGACGGGCGCGCACGCGGCGCACCCGGAGGAACGATGAAGCGGATCTTATCCTTATTTCTGACGCTGGTGCTGACGGCGGCGCTGCTGAGCCCGGCGGCCGCGGCGGCGAATGAGACCGCCGGCAAAGACAGCGACTGGCTTTACATTACGCTTGACCCCGGCCACGGCGGCGACGGCGCGGGCGGAAACGACCCCGGCGCCATCAGCGGCACCTATGGCTATCAGGAGGCGGATCTTGTGCTCAAGATCGGCCTGTACTTAAAAGAGGAGCTCGAGACCTACCGCAATGTCCACGTGGACATGACGCGCTCGGACCGCTACGGCACGAGCGCCACCGCGCCCCTGAGCAAGGTGGAAAACCGCGTGCTCTACGCGGCCGGTAAGGGCTCCGACCTGCTCGTGAGCCTGCACCTGAATTCCTCGGCCAGCAGCTCCGCGCAGGGTGCCACCGTGCTCGTCAGCAACGGCAACTACCGGCCGGAGATCGCCAAGGTGCTCGACGGCGTTGCCGGGAACATTCTCGTGCAGCTCGAAAAGCTCGGTATTCAAAACCGCGATCTGACCAAGGAGAGCTCGCACGACGGCACGCGCTATCCCAACGGCAAGCTCGCCGACTATTACGGCATCGTCCGCTACGGCGTGGAGAACAACGTCCCGTCCATGATCGTCGAGCACTGCTTCCTGAGCAGCAACAGCGACTGCCAGAACTTCCTGTCGAGTGACGCCAAGCTGCAGGCCATCGCGCAGGCGGACGCGCGCGGCATCGCGGCCTATTACGGCCTCGTGAAGAAGGACCCCGGCGAGGTCGATGTCGAGCCGCTGTTCCGCGACTGCCGCAGCCACTGGGCGAAGGACTACATCAACCGCGCGGCGGACGCCGGCTGGGTCAACGGCACGGGCGACGGGCTGTTCCAGCCGAACGGCACGCTCACGCGCGCCATGTTCGTGACCATGCTCGCGGGCCTCTCGGGCGTGGACGAGGCGGACTATCCCGGCAGCACGTTCTCAGACGTTTCGGTGGGGCAGTGGTACGCGCCCAGCGTGGCCTGGGCCGCATCGGAGGGCATCGTCTCCGGCACGGGCGACGGGCGCTTCGAGCCGAACCGGAACATCACGCGCCAGGAGATGGCGCAGATCATGGCGAGCTACCTTGCCTGGAAGGGCGTGGACACGCACCCGACCGCCGATCCCTCGACCTACAACATTCCCGACCGCGCCGACATTTCCGCCTGGGCGCTGGACAGTGTCTGCTTCTGCTATGAAAAGGGTCTGCTGTCCGGGCGCGACACGGGTTTTGCCCCGCTGGCCAATGCCTCACGCGCCGAGGCGTGCGTCGTGCTGTGCGAACTCAATGACTTCCTGCTCAAGAGCGGCGGTTGACTTCCTGCGCTTTCGGGGTATAATAGGGTCAACATACTGTTGAAATGGAGGAATCCACCACAATGAGTGACAATCACACCCACACGGAAACACCCGAAAACTGCACGCACGACTGTTCGACCTGCGGCGAGGCCTGTGCCCAGCACGAGCCGGAATCCCTGCAGCAGCCGCTGCGCCCCGGTTCCCGCGTTGACAAGGTCATCGCGGTCGTGTCCGGCAAGGGCGGCGTCGGCAAGAGCCTCGTGACGAGCCTGCTCGCCTGCGAGATGCAGCGCCGCGGCCATCAGGCGGCCGTGCTCGATGCCGACATCACCGGCCCGTCCATCCCGCAGGCCTTCGGCGTCCACGGCGGCGCCATGGGCGGCGAGGACTTCCTGTATGCCAACCGCACCCGCACCGGCATCGAGATCATGTCCATCAACCTCCTGCTCCCGAACGAGACCGACCCCGTCGTCTGGCGCGGCCCGGTCATCGCCGGCGCCGTGACCCAGTTCTGGACCGACGTGCAGTGGGACAACGTGAACTATATGTTCGTCGACATGCCTCCCGGAACGGGCGACGTGCCGCTGACGGTGTTCCAGTCCCTGCCTGTGGCGGGCGTGGTCGTCGTCACGTCCCCGCAGGAGCTCGTCGGCATGATCGTCGATAAGGCCGTCAACATGGCCGACATGATGCACGTGCCCGTGCTCGGCATCGTCGAGAACATGGCCTACTACACCTGCCCGGACTGCGGCAAGCAGCACGCCATCTTCGGCGAGAGCCACATTGAGGCCATTGCTGCCAAGCACGGCATCCCCAACACGGCCAAGCTGCCCATCGACCCCGCCATCGCGGCGGCGTGCGACGCAGGCCGGATCGAGGACGTGCAGGGCGACTGGCTCAGCAGCCTCGCCGACGCCATTGAGGGCAAGTAAGTTTCACATGGAATCGCAAAAACCCGCTCTGCTTTGAACCGAACCAGTAAAAACGGACAATAGACAAAACACCCCCTATGTAGGAAAATAAAAGAACTACATAGGGGGTATTGCTATGCCAAGAAAATATG